>JBAYTS010000079.1:0-2579 GCA_041675545.1 Methylotenera sp. | reverse complement strand
GTAATAGGTATCACTTTCTTACCATTGCTTAAACCATCCAATGCCGCTTTATATTCTGTCATTTGGTCAAAGTTCAAATACTTGTAAATTTCAGCGGTATTGCTAAGTTTAGTGCCTACCGTTTCCAAATACTCGGCAGGTGACGGCATACGGCCTAATTTGGCACAGACTGCCGCTAACTCTGCAGACCCCAAATAAACACGGGCGTCACGACCCATGCGGTTATCAAAGTTACGCGTGCTGGTTGAGAACACGGTCGCTTTATCCGCCACGCGCGCCTGGTTACCCATGCACAATGAGCAACCCGGGATTTCGGTTCTGGCCCCTGCCACCCCAAATACTGAATACACGCCTTCATCACGTAGTTGTGCTTCATCCATGCGTGTTGGCGGTGCAATCCATAGCCGTGTTGGGATATTGCCTGATCCTTCAAGCACTTTAGCCGCCGCACGGTAATGGCCGATATTGGTCATACAGCTGCCGATAAACACTTCGTCAATTTTATCGCCAACCACTGCGGATAACGGTTTGATGTCATCAGGGTCGTTCGGGCAGGCAACGAGGGGTTCTTTGATGTCGTTCAAGTCGATTTCAATGATGTGGGCATATTCTGCGTCTGCATCGGCTTCTAGCAGTTCAGGGTTAGCTAACCAGGCCTGCATGCTGGCAATACGCCGTTGCAGGGTACGTGCATCCTGGTAGCCGTTATCTATCATGTTTTGTAATAACACGATGTTAGAAGTTAAGAATTCAATCACCGGTTCTTTATTGAGTTTAACCGTACAGCCATTCGCTGAGCGTTCAGCTGAGGCGTCCGCAAACTCGAAGGCTTGCTCTACTTTTAAGTCCGGCAGGCCTTCAATTTCTAAAATCCTGCCGTTAAATACGTTCTGTTTACCTTGCTTGCCCACGGTCAAGGTACCGGCTTGTATCGCCGCATAAGGAATGGCGTTGACCAGGTCGCGCAGGGTAATCCCCGGTTGCATGCTGCCTTTAAAGCGCACGAGTACAGATTCCGGCATATCCAGCGGCATTGCCCCCATGGCGGCAGCAAAGGCGACTAAGCCTGAGCCGGCAGGGAATGAGATGCCAATCGGGAAGCGCGTATGTGAATCGCCGCCGGTACCTACTGTATCTGGCAATACCATGCGGTTTAACCAGGAGTGGATGACGCCGTCACCCGGGCGCAGGCTCACCCCGCCACGGCTGCTCATAAACTCAGGTAGGCTGTGTTGCAGTTTGATGTCGACGGGCTTTGGGTAGGCTGCGGTATGGCAGAAGCTTTGCATGACTAAATCTGCACTGAAGCCTAAGCAAGCCAGTTCTTTGAGTTCATCTCGCGTCATGCCGCCAGTAGTATCTTGCGAACCGACAGTGGTGGCTTTAGGTTCGCAATACGAACCTGGGCGCACGCCTGTACCTTCAGGTAAACCACAAGCACGCCCTACCATCTTTTGTGCAAGGGTGTAGCCCTTGCCGGTATCTTTTGGTGTGGTGGCTTGAATGAATAAGTCTGAAGGGGGTAAGCCTAATGCCTGACGAGCATTGGTGGTTAAGCCGCGGCCAATAATCAATGGGATACGGCCACCTGCACGCACTTCATCCGGCATGGTCAACGGTGCTAAATCAAACTTGGCGATCACGTCACCTTGTGCATTCAATACTTCACCCGCGTAAGGCTTGATGGTAATGATGTCACCCATTTGCATTTTTGAAACATCACATTGAATCGGCAATGCGCCTGAGTCTTCTGCGGTGTTGAAGAAAATCGGGGCGATTTTAGTGCCTAAGATGACGCCGCCAGTGCGTTTGTTAGGGATGTTAGGAATATCATTGCCCATGTACCATTGCACGGAGTTGATGGCGGATTTACGTGATGAGCCTGTGCCGACGACGTCGCCCACGTAGGCTAAGGGCAAGCCGGTTTGTTTTAAGGTTTCAATGGTGGTTAAGCCATCCGGCATTTTACTTACCAGCATGGCTTTGGCATGCAATGGAATATCCGGGCGGCTCCAGGCTTCCTGTGCGGGGCTTAGGTCATCGGTATTGGTTTCGCCATCGACTTTAAATACCACGACTTTAATTTCATCTGCCAGCACTGGTGCACTGGTGAACCACTCGGCATTGGCCCAGGATTCAATCAGTTTTTTTGCATGGCTGTTACCGGCTTTCATTTTTTCTTCCACATCATGAAAAGCATCAAACATTAATGTGGTATGCGATAGCGCTTTAACCGCAGATTCTGCCATGGGGGTGTCGAGTAAGGCGACTAACGCTTGTACGTTGTAGCCGCCAAGCATCGTGCCTAATAATTGCACCGCTTTTTCTGCAGTAAGCAAGGGCGATGCCGCTTTGCTATTGGCAAGGTCTGATAAAAAGGCGGCTTTGACATAGGCGGCTTGGTCCACACCCGCAGGAATACGATTGGCAAGTAAATCGAGTAAGGTATTTTCTTCACCTGCTGGTGGGGCTTTGAGGAGCTCAACAAGTTGTGCGACCTGTTCAGCGGTGAGTGGCAAGGGCGGTAGTTGTTGAGCTGCACGTTCTTGCACGTGCGCGGCGTAGGCTTTTAACATGAT
>JBAYTS010000078.1:0-3127 GCA_041675545.1 Methylotenera sp. | reverse complement strand
GAGATAATCGCCCCGGCATGCCCCATGCGCTTGCCTGCTGGTGCTGTTTGCCCAGCAATGTAGGCGGCAACTGGTTTAGTCACATTGCTTTTAATAAACTCCGCCGCGGCTTCTTCATCCGAGCCGCCAATTTCACCCACCATGATAATGGCTTCAGTTTCATCATCGGCTTCAAACATCTGTAAGCACTCAATAAAGTTCAGGCCTTTAATCGGGTCGCCACCAATGCCCACGCAGGTACTTTGGCCTAATTTCAACGCCGTTGTTTGATGCACAGCCTCATAAGTAAGCGTACCGGAGCGCGAAACCACGCCTACCTTGCCGCGCAAATGAATACTGCCCGGCATGATGCCAATTTTACATTCGTCCGGCGTAATCACGCCTGGGCAGTTTGGGCCAATCAATCTAGTGCCAGTCGCCCTTAAAGCAGCTTTTACATTAAGCATATCCAATACCGGAATACCCTCGGTGATACAGATAATCAGCTCTATCCCCGCGTCGCACGCTTCTAAAATTGAATCCGCCGCAAACGCTGGCGGTACGTAGATCACGCTCGCATTTGCACCCGTAGTGCGCACCGCTTCACGCATGGTATTAAATACCGGTAAATTAAGGTGCAACTGGCCGCCCTTACCTGGGGTCACGCCGCCCACCATTTTTGTGCCGTAAGTGAGCGCCTGCTCTGAGTGAAACGTGCCTTGCTTGCCTGTAAAACCTTGGCAAAGCACCTTAGTGTTTTTATTGACTAAAATACTCATCCTACCACCGCCTTCACAGCTTGTTGTGCAGCATCGGTTAAACCATCCGCAGAAATAATATTCAAGCCGCTTGTCTGTAACATCTTTTTACCTAAATCCACATTAGTACCTTCTAAACGCACAATCACCGGAATTTGCATACCGACTTCTTTCACCGCGGCAATAATGCCTTCAGCGATAATGTCGCAGCGCATAATGCCGCCAAAGATATTCACTAAAATCGCCTTGACATTACTATCCGCCAAAATAATTTTAAAGGCTTTGGCTACAGTTTCAGCCGTTGCACCGCCGCCCACATCCAAGAAATTAGCAGGTGCGCCGCCGTGCAGTTTAATTAAATCCATCGTTGCCATGGCAAGCCCGGCGCCGTTTACCATGCAGCCAATGTTACCGTTTAGCGCAATGTAATTTAATCCTGCATGATGCGCAATCGCCTCTTTGCTGTCTTCCTGGCTCCAGTCACGCTGCTCGGCCAAGGCTTTTTGGCGATACAGCGCGTTATCGTCCACGCTCATTTTGCAATCTAACGCATATAACTTGCCATCGGTTGTCACTACAAGCGGATTGATTTCCAGCAACGCCAAATCGTTTTCTTTAAACAAGCGGTACAGGCCTTTAAGCAACTTGGCAAAAGCACCTATTTGCTCACCACTTAAATCAAGCTTGAATGCTAAATTCCGCGCCTGAAAATCTACTAGGCCATTAAGCGGGTCACATACCTCCTGTAGAATTTTTTCAGGGCTAGTTTGCGCGATTTCTTCAATATCCATACCGCCTGCAACTGATGCCACAACTACGACACGCTCTAAAGTTCTATCAACCAACATAGACAAATAAAGCTCACGTGCAATGGGTAACGTTTCTTCTATCAGCACTTGATTAACCGGCTGACCATCGGGCGCATTTTGGTAAGTCACCAAGGTTTTGCCCAATAATTCGCTCGCCACATTTTGCGCCTCAGTTGCCGACTTCACCAGTTTAACGCCGCCGGCTTTACCTCGACCACCCGCATGCACTTGGGCTTTTACCACCCAAGCTTCACTATTAATTTCAGTAGTTACGGCAACAGCCTCTTTAGCCACAGCAATCACTTGCCCGCGCGGTACAGGAATGCCATATTTTTGTAGTAACGTTTTAGCTTGATATTCATGCAAATTCATAAAAAATAGCTCTAATTGAAGGTTAGGTACATTTTCTCGCAATTTAGACAAATGCGCCAGCAAAGTAATGGGGTTGAGATGGGTTAAAGTAAAGCTTATGTGCAAGTGTATAATTAAACTTTTATAACAAAAGTTATTCTTTTATGCGTTTAGTTGTTCAAGGTTCAGCCATCAGCATTTCACATTTAACCCATATTCATCGGCTATGTAATACTAGTGTGCAATTTGTACAAATTGCACAGCATGCCTACTACTTAGCTAATCAGCCACCATTGCCTAGCGTACAACAATTTTGTGCAGACCAGCACATTGATTGCGCCTACGTTGACGATAAGCAGCACATTAACAACTTTGGTCTTTGTGTGATGGACATGGATTCCACGCTAATTAACATTGAGTGTATTGATGAAATCGCCGATATGATGAACTTAAAGCCGCAGATTTCAGCCATCACAGAAAGCGCCATGCGCGGTGAAATTGATTTTGCAACCAGCCTAAAACAACGCGTAGCCTTACTTAAAGGTCTGGATGAAAGCGCACTACAACGCGTGATTGATGAACGGCTAAATCTCAACCCCGGCGCACAGGAATGGATTGCCGCATGCAAAGTCAATAACATTAAAACTATGGTGGTTTCTGGTGGCTTTACTTTATTTGCCAACCATGTACAAAAACTACTTGGGCTAGATTACGCAGTTGCCAACACTTTTGAAGTGGTTAACGGAAAATTAACAGGTCATATATTAGGTGACATCGTGGATGCTGACCGCAAAGCGCATGAACTAGTGAAACTACGTGATGATTTAGGCCTAACGCCTGACCAAACTATAGCCATTGGCGATGGTGCCAATGACCTTAAAATGATGTCGGCCGCCGCGGTGGGAGTGGCTTACCATGCAAAATCCATCGTACAGCAACAAGCTAACTACGCGCTAAATTTTGTTGGGTTAGATGGCATAGCCAACTTACTCACCACTTAAAAGCGTTATAAATCGTTGACCAATGCCGGCGGACAACGCCCTTTACATACGTCAATACCCTTAATTTAACAAGGTTATACAAACCCTAACACTTTCATTATTAACACTTTCATCCTTGACCAAACACGCTCAAACCGTTATCGTTCAGGGTTACCTAATAAACTATTAAAAATTAAAAAGATTTATGGCAGATACCGCACATCCGCATCAAATCACGGGCGCAGAAATT
>JBAYTS010000077.1:0-3553 GCA_041675545.1 Methylotenera sp. | reverse complement strand
CTGCTGCGCTTGCTGCTGTGCTGAATCCTGAGCCGGTAACATTTGCCGCTGTTGCACCTAACGCACTTCCAGCCGCGCCCATCGCCCCAATTGCCAAGCCTCCAATACCGCCAGCCAAGCCAACATAACCGCCAATCTTCATCAATTCTTTGTTGCCGGTAATGGCACCTACCGCCGTCATCGCTAAACCGGCATACATCGCTACCTGAGCAACAACGGCAATAGCGCCTATAGCAGACGCAGCCACTGTACTTGTTATACCTACCGCTGCCGCTGCCGTCACACCACTAGCAAAAGTTGCAGCCAATCCAGCACCAATTGCCGCAAATGGCATCGAGTGCTTATTATCCCATCGGCTTTGGTTATCGCCGCCCCAAGCGAACGGCTCGTCTCTAGGTGCTAATAGTCTGTTCATTGTTTCCATCCTTGGAATTGTCGTAATGGGTTCGCATAGCAATAATCAGGCTGATTCTATCTACATCAGAATCATTAGTTACCCAATGTACTTTGCTATTGTCGAATAAAAATAGATCGCCGGTATTGCCAGTATGTTGTTCGTTTTCAAAGCAAAAGGTCTGACCGGGTGCTGAACTTAGCAACAATAAGTATTTGCTAATATAGTAATCCGGGTGCCAGTGACCAGCGTCCGAGTGTGGGTACACGGCTTTTCCCGGCGGCACTCTGGTAATCAGTATGCCGCCCAATTCCGCGCAACCTTGTGCGTTGCAAATAATGTCAATCAACTCTTTTGCTTCAGTCAGCACATTAATTGCCGGATACCAAACAGACTCATGCTTACCGCTGAACGCTTGCGGATCGTCTTTATCGAATTCGGCAAGGTCACGGTAACGCAACCAAATGTCGTGCGCATCCCTATGAGGCGACTCTTTATAAGTCGCCGTACGTAGCTTGTTTTCATCCCATAAACTGGGATTTGCTTTTAACTGTGCAACCAGGGCGCTTACATCCATGTGGCCCATAAAATTCATTTCAGGCAATTAACACCTCGTCCACTTTGGTTTCGTCAGTTTCATTTGTGACGTGAGCGCAATACCATTTCACATCGCCGTTTACCGCCACTACAGAATGATTAACTCCGGCCTTAATGATTATTGTGTCCGGTGCGTAGTGCGTTGTCTGTACACCGTCAGCTTCAACTATGCAGCAACCTTTAACCAAGAATGACGCATGATCGAACTTGTGCTTGTGGCTTACTACTTGCGCGCCGTCATGGATTAACATTTCTTTCAGATAAAGCTCATCATTGATGAAGTGGTGCTTGATCACCTCAAACTCATTTAACATGAACTTCCACCATAAATTCATCACCAGATAGCTCTATGCTTGTTACCTTTGTTAAGTTGAATGCCGACTCAACTGTTGGGAACGTCATTTTTGACCTTTCACCTAGTCGCACAGTAACGACTAAATCACCGTTAAATATTTTGAACCACGCTAGGCTGTATGTGCTTAATAGGTCATAAACGCCATCCATTATTTGTTTTGTCGCAAATCCTTTTAGCCTTAATTGTTTTTCCTTATAATTTAGGTCTTTATAATCTGAGTGCAGTGAAATTCTTGAATCAAGGAATGCCTCAATTGATGTATTAATTCTATTAATAATCCCGTTTGTTTCGCGTTCAGATATTTTGTCAATCATGCTGCGCCCTTTAATTTCAACAACCTTACTTTATCCAGCGCTCTAAAAACAAAAGTCGATAACTCCATTAACAAGCTACCGAATACGCTGTGTTTGTTATTGCCGCCCATACGAAATGCCATCTCATTCGCCCACGGATTAACCAATGGGCCAATAGCCTTTAAGAACAATCGCCCTTGCCATGTATCAGTACGCATTTGTTTAACAATGTACGGTGCATAGGTTAGATAGCCACGCATCCAGGCTTTGTCGTGTTTCAGTAGCCATTGACCGTACAGTTGATCGAGTCGCGCTGTTTCATCATCCATGTAACCCAATTCATGCCAGCGAATACAGATAATTTTTCCTTTCTTCGGCTTGTTGGCGGCATCCCTTGCTGCTTGGTCGGCGCGCTGCTGATTAGCATCAATTTCAAATGGCGTTCTGTACACGCTATCGCCCAAAATGCCACGGGCATTGGTTGAAATGTTAATCGGCGTTACCGGCGTTTGCTGTTGCGGCTGCGCTTTGCTCAATATGCCGTTGCCGTTAATTGTTTGAACAGGCCTCATTGCAATATCCTTATTAGTAGGTAAGTAAAGTTGACATATCAGGCACCGTAGACGCCAAGCTTGCTAATCTAGTGGTATTAATTACCCAATCATCAACCTGTGACAATAATTTCTGCTTGGTATTGGTATCAAAGTCTTTGCCCAACTTAGTCAAAATTTCTTGCTTCATTTGCTGCGCTTGCGTCATGGTTTCAGTGGCAATCTGCCGGGTTTGCGTGTCCCAGTTAAATTGTTGGTCGAGCTGTTTTAATGAGGCTTGAACGTTGGAATCAAACGATGCGGCTGATTGATTGTATTGATTGGTTAAATTGAATTGCTCGGTATTGTTTTTTTGCTGTGCGTTAAACGATTCAGCTGTATTTTTTGCGTTGAAGTTATTAACGCTAAAACTATTGGTCGATTCTGTATTTAGTCGATTAGCGCCTAAGTTAGCATTGGCATCGGATGTTGCAATCGGTAGCGCGTTTTTAATGACGGCATCTTGCGCAGCACCGACGGCCATACTTGAGTTTAATAACCCTCTTGAGTTAGCTTGCTGCAATCCTTGACTTCTAGCCTGCTGCATAATCAGTCCGTCTTTATTCAGGACGTTATCCATTTGTCCGCTAACGGTTTGCTCAGGAGTGATATTCCACTTGGTAGGGTCTTTTAGTTGAGCTGCGTCATACGTTTTAGCAACTGACGTATCTACCCACGGGCTTGATGTTGTGCCGGTAGCGGTAGGCGTGGGCGTTGCTGCGGTGCTGGTTATTGGTGTAGCGGCTGTTGTGGCACTAAAGTTTTGAGGTGAAGTGCTAAAGTTAGGCGCGGCGGTAGCTGCCGGGGTGGTTGTTGCGCCAGCAATGGGCGTAGCATTGCCACTGTTGATAAAGTTGGCATATCCTGCCTGTTGTGCGTCTGTCAGCGTAGCCATTCCTTAGCCTTCTGTTGGTTTTCTTTTATTTTAACACGGTTTTGTTTGTCAGATAATGCTTGCAACATATTCTGTTGGAAACTGCCCGAGTGCAATGTAATTATCAACAATCAATATGGCTTGCTGCTTAACCATCGACTTAAGCTTTTCTTGAATCAATGGCACTGAGCTTGTGCCGCCACCAAGAATGGCTTTAAGTATTTTGTCCTTTTCATCATTGGTAAGCAGCAATAATCCCTGCTCGATGTATGACCAAGTAATTGAAGCAATAATCTTTTTTGATTCAATCTCGATTATTTTGTCTCGCAATATGGCTGTTTGTTCTGGTGTCATTATTATACCTCAGCTGAAGCGGTCCAGGTTCCACGCCAATCGAAGTTTCCTGTAGCAGTTGCAGTGCAATACCACAACAATGAATCAGTTTTTGGG
>JBAYTS010000076.1:0-4199 GCA_041675545.1 Methylotenera sp. | reverse complement strand
CTTGGCTGGCAAAGCTGTTTCCAATACGATCATCGGTGTTTTTTTATCAAAATAAGTTAGGGCAACCTTAAGACCATCGGCTGTGTGTGTATCAATCACCACATCATATTTGGCTTGGGTTTCTCGAATCGTTTGCATACGATTTGCATGATTACTACTACCGGAAACAAAGCCATACTCAGCAATTTTTGCAAAATAGCCATCTGCATTTAAATCAAAGCTATTGCCGTTATCGACCTTGCTCCATAGTGCGCGTGTTTTATCGCCGTTTCGACCCACCAAATCAAATACAAAGCGCTCAAAATTTGAGGCTTTGCTGATGTCCATCGAAGGACTTGATGTGTGGTAAGTTTTTGCTGAACCACGCGGGCTGTAAACACCTGTTTTGAAGAATTCATCCAGCACATCGTTTTCGTTGGTTGCTACAATCAGTTTATCAATCGGCAAACCCATCATACGTGCAATATGGCCTGCACACACATTACCGAAATTGCCAGATGGCACAGAAAAATTAACTTTTTGCGCATTATTTTCAGTCACTGCGAAGTAACCTTTGAAATAATAAACTACTTGCGCAACGATACGCCCCCAGTTAATAGAGTTTACTGCGCCAATTTTATACTGCGCCTTGAATGCAGCATCATTAGACACGGCTTTTACCATGTCCTGGCAATCATCAAATACGCCGTTTACTGCAATGTTGTAGATGTTTTCATCTTGCAGACTGAACATTTGTGCCGTTTGAAAACGGCTCATTTTTTTATGCGGTGACAGCATGAATACGCGAATACCTTTTTTACCGCGCATCGCATACTCCGCCGCTGAGCCGGTATCGCCAGACGTTGCACCTAGAATGTTAGTTGTCTTGCCCTCTTTGGTCAGCACATACTCAAACAGGTTGCCCAGTAACTGCATCGCCATGTCTTTAAAAGCCAGCGTAGGGCCGTTAGAAAGGCTTAATAGATACAGGCTATCCTCTAACTTGAACGTTGGCGTAATATCCGCAGCATTCTGACCTTTACGCGTAAAGCCATAAACATCCGCACGATAGGTTTTATCAATAATCGCTTTTAAATCAGTGGCAGGAATATCATCCACAAAACGCGACAAAATTGCAAAAGCTAAATCTGCATAAGACAAACCACGCATGGATGACAAATCAGCATCAGTGAATTGTGGATAGCTTTCTGGCAGGTACAAACCGCCATCTGGCGCTAAACCCCCAAGTAAAATTTGGCTAAAACTTAAAGCAGGCGATTGCCCGCGTGTGCTGATGTATTTCATAGTTTATAAATTACTTTTTAATCTTTAAATATTTATTTAGCGAGTTCTTCCATACGGATGCGCACAACTTTGCCGGTAATTTCAGCCAAGGACTCAATGGCGGTGATAGCCGCATTCATATTTTTTTCAACGGTAATATGCGTCAAAATCACAATATCTGCCTCAGTTTCATTTTCATCAGGCTCTTTTTGCATCATCGCATCGATGGAAATTTCGCGATCACCTAAAATTTTAGTGACATTCGCCAATACGCCAGGCTTGTCACTCGCACGTAAGCGTAAGTAATAAGCACTTTGTATTTCATCAATCGGCAAAATAGGTAAATCTTGCACTTGATCTGGCTGAAATGCTAAATAAGGTACGCGTTGTGCACTGGTTGCATCGATTAACCGTGCAACATCCATTAAATCCGCCACTACTGCACTCGCAGTTGGCTCTGCACCTGCGCCGGCGCCATAGTACAGCGTAGGGCCTACGGCATCACCTTTTACAACAACAGCATTCATCGCGCCATTTACATTAGCAACCAGGCGCTTTTCTGGAATCAGGGTTGGATGCACGCGCAACTCAACGCCTTTGTCAGTACGCTTAGTGATGCCCAACAACTTGACGCGGTAACCTAGTTCTTCAGCGTATTTAATATCAACCTGTTGTAACTTGGTAATGCCTTCTGTATAGGCTTGCTCAAACTTCATCGGCATACCGAAAGCGATCGCTGACATAATCGTCAGTTTATGCGCTGCATCAATGCCTTCAACATCAAAAGTTGGGTCCGCTTCTGCATAACCCAAGCGTTGCGCCTCACCCAGAACATCAGAAAAATTCAAGCCTTTTTCACGCATTTCTGTCAGGATGAAATTAGTCGTACCATTGATTATGCCGGCTACCCACTCGATACGGTTAGCCCCCAAGCCTTCACGTAGCGCTTTAATAATAGGGATGCCACCAGCTACTGCCGCCTCAAACGCTACAATCACGTTATTGGCTTTGGCAGCCGCAAAAATCTCATTGCCATGCGTCGCAATCAGCGCTTTATTTGCCGTCACTACATGTTTTTTATTCGCAATCGCTTTCAGCACTAACTCTTTACTCAAGGTATAGCCGCCTATCAGCTCAACAACAACACCTACCGCAGGGTTGTTGACTACAGCAAATGCATCGTCAGTCACACTAATATTTTCAGCTACCGTAGCTTTTGCACGCTCAATATTTTTATCTGCAACTTGTATAACATTAATTTCCACGCCAGTGCGACGGGTAATCTCGAGCGCGTTACGTGTTAAAACGCTATAAGTACCACCACCTACTGTGCCTAAGCCTAATATGCCTACGCTTAAGACCTTAATTTCTGACTGTTTCAAGCTTCTGCTCCATCTGATTTTGAACCGTGTTTTTTTCTATAATTTTTCAAGAACCTGGCAATCCGTTTAATCGCCTCAGTCAAATCATCCACGTTTGGTAAAAATACTACGCGGAAATGATCCGGGGTCTTCCAATTAAAGCCTGTGCCCTGCACTAATAATACTTTTTCTTCTAACAGCAAATCTAAAATAAACTGCTGGTCATCTTTAATTGGATAGATTTCAGGGTCTAATTTTGGAAACAAATACATCGCTGCTTGTGGCTTTGTGCAACTCACCCCTGGGATTGCATTCAGCAACGCGTAAGCGATGTCGCGCTGTTTACATAAACGGCCTTCCGGTGCCACTAAATCATCGATGCTTTGATAGCCACCCAATGCCGTTTGAATCGCAAGCTGTCCAGGCACATTGGCACAAAGACGCATTGAAGCCAGCATATTGAGGCCTTCGATGTAGTCTTTTGCATATTCTTTCTCACCGCTCAACACCATCCAGCCTGCACGATAACCACAGGTACGATAGTTTTTTGATAAGCCGTTAAAGGTGACAAATAAAACATCATCTGCCAGCGAGGCGATAGAGGTATGCACATTGCCATCGTATAAGACTTTGTCGTAAATCTCGTCGGCAAAAACAACTAAGCTATGGTGACGGGCAATCTCTATGATGCCTTCCAGAATTTCACGTGGATATAAAGCGCCCGTAGGGTTGTTAGGGTTAATCACTACAATACCGCGCGTGTTTGCAGTAATTTTAGACTCAATATCTTTTAAGTCCGGCATCCAGCCAGTCGCTTCATCACACAGATAATGACGCGCCGTACCGCCTGCCAAGTTTACTGCAGCCGTCCATAACGGGTAATCCGGCATCGGCACCAGCACTTGGTCACCATTATTGAGTAAACCCTGCATCGCCATCACAATCAGTTCAGAAACGCCGTTACCGATGATGATGTCATCAACCGTAACGCCCTCTATATGCTTACTTTGCGTGTAATGCATAATCGCTTTACGCGGTTCAAACAGGCCTTTGCTATCTGTATAGCCGCCCGCTTTGCCCATGTTTCGAATCACGTCCTGCTGGATTTCTTCAGGTACTTCAAACCCAAACGCAGCTGGGTTGCCTATATTCAGCTTAATAATACGCTGACCTTCTTCTTCCATTTGGCGGGCGCGCTGCAACACCGGGCCACGAATATCGTAGCAAACGTTAGCAAGCTTGTTGGATTTTTCAATTTTTTGCATAAATTTTAAGATGAAATGTCAGCAACTTTTAGCCGACTTAATAAAGTATGCTATCTTACCTTTTCACCCTACATCAAGCAATGCAAAGCATGAAACTACACCTCACACAAGCCGATGGAAAAAACCTGATTACAGGCTTTACTGACGATGCAATACTAATCAATCATCGCCCCTACAAAACGTCCTTGATTGTGATGCCAAACACACTAATACCTGATTGGCGATCAAACACAGCCAATCAATTGTCATTTGACACGTTAACTACAGATGACTTTGAAAAAATCGCCGCATTAAAGCCGGAAGTAGTATT
>JBAYTS010000075.1:0-4230 GCA_041675545.1 Methylotenera sp. | reverse complement strand
CCTGATTGGCTCATTTGCCTTATTAGCTATTTTTCCGTGGTTGGCACGCTGGGGTGTTGCTGCCTATAAAACGCGTCAACTTTATGCTAATTGGCCAAAACCTAAAACATTTGACCGTAATTTAGTGGTGATCGGTGGCGGTGCGGCAGGCTTGGTTTCATCCTACATTGCTGCTGCTACGCGTGCTAAAGTCACCCTGATAGAAGGCCACAAAATGGGTGGCGATTGCCTGAATTATGGTTGCGTGCCTTCCAAAGCCATCATTCGCTCGGCTACTTTTGTAAACCAGGTAAAACACGCAAATAAGCTGGGGATTGCCAAAGCAGAGGTTAAGTATGATTTTGCTGAGGTGATGCAACGCGTACAACGTGTAGTGAGCACAGTTGAGCCACATGATTCTGTAGAGCGTTACACCAAACTAGGCGTTGATGTGATTCAAGGCTATGCAAAAATCACATCGCCTTGGACGGTAGAAGTCAATGGACAAACGCTCACCACGCGCGCCATTATCATCGCGACTGGTGGACGCCCTACCATACCGAACATTCCAGGTTTAGATCAGGTCACGTACTACACCTCAGATACCATCTGGTCACTTACTGAACGCCCTAATCGCCTCGTTGTGCTGGGTGGCGGGCCAATTGGCTGCGAACTGACGCAAGCCTTTGCAAGGCTTGATTGTCAAGTAACCTTGGTAGCACGTAGCGGCCTAATGGGTAAAGAAGATGCCGATGCAGTAGCGCTGGTGGAAGAAGCCTTAATTGCCGATGGTGTGCGCGTATTGACCCACACCAGCACCGTGCGTTGCGAGCGGGATGCGCATGGTCAACAACGCCTGATTGTAAGTAACAACGATGGCGTAGAAGAAGCCATTGCGTTTGATGCGCTACTCTGCGCAGTGGGCAGAACTGCTCGTACCGAAGGCTTCGGTTTAGAAGAATTAGGCATTCCATTATCAAAAAACCGCACAATTGAAGTGGATGCCTGGTTGCAAACACGCTACCCCAATATCTACGCTGCTGGTGATGTTGCAGGCCCTTACCAATTTACCCACACGGCCGCGCATCAGGCATGGTATGCCTCCGTGAACACACTGTTTGGTAGCCTGAAACGCTTCAAAGCAGATTATTCAGTCATCCCATGGGCCACATTTACTAGCCCGGAAGTCGCTCGCGTCGGCTTATCTGAGGACGAAGCCAAAGCACAAGGCATTGCCTATGAAGTGGTGAAATATGGCTTGGATGATCTTGACCGCGCCATTGCCGACGAAGCCGCACATGGTTTTGTAAAAGTACTCACCGTGCCGGGTAAAGACAAAATTTTAGGTGCCACCATTGTCGGCGAGCATGCTGGCGACCTGCTGGCTGAATTTGTGCTGGCGATGAAACACGGGCTAGGCCTCAACAAAATTCTAGGCACGATACACACCTACCCTACCTGGTCGGAGGCCAATAAATACGCAGCTGGTGAGTGGAAACGTGCACATGTGCCGCATCGTATTCTTGCTTGGGTAGAGAAATATCATGCATGGAAAAGAGGTTAAGACTCAGCATGAAGAATTTTAAAAAAAATCTAGTAACTTCGTTACTTGCACTAATAACTATTTTTGCGTCTGGCATAGGGGCTAACTTTGCGACGGCTTCAGAGTTTGACCATGGCATTTGGCATGGTCTGCTACAAAAAAATGTAGTGCTGATCAAAAACGGTCAAGCCAGTCAGGTTGATTATGAAGCCATGCTTAAAGAGCGTGCTCAATTACAAAAGTACCTGGCGCGGCTTTCAGCTGTAAGTGCTGGCGAATTTACCAGTTGGCCAAAAGCCGAAAGGCTTGCATTCCTGCTCAATGCCTATAATGCCTTTACCGTTGACTTGGTACTCACGCGTTACCCAAAACTAAAATCCATTAAAGACATTGGTTCGCTGATTCAGAGTCCATGGAAAAAACGTTTTCTGTCGTTGTTAGGCGAAACGCGCTCACTGGACGATATTGAGCAAGGCATGATTCGCAAATCAGGTGAATATAACGAACCACGTATCCATTTCGCAGCCAATTGCGCCTCGATTGGCTGCCCTGCCTTGCGTAACGAAGCTTTTAGTGGTGCAAAATTAGATGCCCAACTTGATGCTGCAACCAAGGCTTTTCTTGCCGACAACGCCCGTAATCGCTATAACACCCAAACCAATCAACTTGAAGTATCCAAAATATTCGATTGGTACAAAAAAGACTTTGAGCGCGGCTGGCATGGCTGGAACTCGCTTCATGCATTTTTTGCACACTATGCAGAGTCACTTACCAACAATCCAGAAATTAAACAGACACTAGAGAATGGTAACGTCGATGTGCATTTTCTCGATTACAACTGGAACCTAAACAAAAAACAATAAATTCTTAACCCTATGCAATCAATCTTCGGGTTCGTTCGTCTTATACAGTAAGTGGTCAGCATTGGCACAGACCTAATGCTGATACTTTTTTTTACTTACCTTACTGAATGTAAACTGGGTACTGTCAATGTGTGCAGAATGGCTGTAAGTTTTCTTATCCTGCATCGTCCAATATCAGAACCGTTTATTTGAAAGAAGTTACTGTGAAATTCATCGCATTATTAAAAAAAGCAAACGTACTGTTGTCTGCCTTCGCAATATTATTCCAGATCAATGCCGTACAAGCTGCTGACAAGCTGGTAATCACAGGCTCTAGCACTATTGCGCCGTTGGCGGCAGAAATTGGCAAGCGCTTTGAAAAACTAAACCCTGATGTGCGGGTCGATGTGCAAACTGGCGGTTCTTCTCGCGGCGTGAGTGATGCCCGTAGTGGTCTGGCCGACATCGGCATGGCATCCCGCGCGCTGAAGGCAGAAGAAAATGACCTCAAAAGTTTTATCATCGCGCTGGATGGCATAGGTTTGATACTGCATAAAGATAACCCCGTCAAAACTTTGACTGATCAGCAAGTGATTAACATCTACACTGGAAAAATCACCAACTGGAAACAAGTTGGCGGTAAAGATGTGCGCATTACCGTGGTGAACAAAGCAGAGGGGCGCTCTACTTTGGAGCTGTTTTTACATTATTACAAACTTAAAAACAGCGACATCAAACCACAAGTAGTGATTGGTGATAACCAGCAAGGTATCAAGACTGTGGCGGGCAATCCTGGTGCCATTGGCTATGTTTCTATCGGCACAGCCGAGTTTGATGCGGGCAACGGTGTGCCAATCAAGCTGTTGCCTCTTAATGGTGTAGTCGCCTCGGTTGAAAATGTACGCAACGGCAGTTTCCCGTTGTCGCGCCCTTTGAACTTAGTCACCAAAACTGCGCCACAGGGTTTGGCAAAACGTTTTATTGCATTTGCCAGTTCAAAAAATGTAGATGACATTGTAGAGGCACAATATTTTGTTCCGCGCTCACGCAAATAGATCCTATGCTGATGACATTCTGCGCTTAGCGCTCATGAGCGTAGCGGTTGTTGCCGTTGGTATTTTGTTATTGATTCTATCGTTTTTAGTGCGCGAGTCATGGCCCGCGTTACAGCGTATCGGACTATACAGATTTGTTGCAGACGCAGGCTGGCACCCGCTGGAAGGTGCATTTAATTTAGCGCCTATGCTCATCGCAACCTTCGCTGTCGCGCTTGGTGCTATTTTAATTGCGGGGCCTATCGGTGTTGCCAGTGCAGTGTTTGGCCAGTTTTATGCCCCACCTATGATTGCCGCAAGCTTTAAGCGTATGGTGGCGCTGTTGGCAGGTATTCCATCGGTTGTTTTTGGGTTATGGGGGCTTACGGTGCTGGTACCCATTATTGCCAAATGGCAGCCACCGGGCGCGAGTTTGCTGGCGGGCATGTTGATTTTAGCCTTTATGATACTGCCTACCGTGGCCCTTACCGCTGATGCGGCATTAAAGGCTGTTCCTGACCAGTATCTACGTGGCGCAAATGCCTTAGGCATCTCTCAGGCAGGCCTTATTTTTAATGTGATGATTCCCGCAGCGCGCTCAGGCATTATCGGCGGCATATTGCTGGCAACGGCGCGCGCACTGGGCGAAACCATGGCGGTGTTGATGGTGGCAGGCAATGTGGTGCAAGTGCCTAATAGTTTATTTGACCCTGTACGTGTGCTCACCGCAAACATTGCACTTGAAATGGCCTATGCCACCACCGAGCACCGCGCAACATTGTTTGTTTCAGGGTTAGCATTAATGCTATTGGTCGTGGCTTTAGCTGCAATG
>JBAYTS010000074.1:0-5094 GCA_041675545.1 Methylotenera sp. | reverse complement strand
GCTTTTCTCACGTAATGGGCAACAAACTACCACCTTCTGCCAGTGCCGCCCACCCTGAAGCGGCAGGTCGCGCATGGGAGGCGATGGGCGTATCACTCGTATTCCACCCGCGCAATCCGTATATTCCTACCGTACACATGAATGTACGATTTTTTGTGGCAAAAGCGCCAAACAAAAGTGATGCAATATCCTCACAGCATTTGCAGCCGAAACAAGGCGGCGAGGATGAAAACGCGCAGACAGCCCATCAAGTGCGGCAAGCGTTTGAAGACGATGCCAACGCAGTTGCAGGCGCAAAGGCTGAAGAGGATATTTGGTGGTTTGGCGGCGGCATGGATTTAACACCTTATTATGGCTTTGAAGAAGATGCAGAGCATTTTCATCGCACCAATAAAACCGCCTTAGATGCCTTCGATCCAGCTTACTACCCAAAATTTAAAAAAGAGTGTGACGAATACTTTTATCTTAAACACCGTCAAGAGCCGCGTGGCATCGGCGGTATTTTCTATGATGACTTCAGCGAGTTAGGTTTCGAACGTAGCTTTGCGTTTCACCGTGCTGTGGGTGACAGCTTTTTGCAAGCCTACTTGCCAATTGTGCAACGCCGCAAAGACACGCCCTATGGCGAGCGCGAACGTGATTTTCAAGCTTACCGACGCGGGCGCTATGTGGAATTTAATCTGGTGTATGACCGTGGCACCTTGTTTGGCTTGCAGTCTAATGGTCGCACTGAGTCGATTTTGCTATCAATGCCGCCCATCGTAAAATGGCGTTACGACTGGAAACCCGAAGTTGGTAGCCCGGAATCAAAACTTTATACAGACTTTTTGATTGAAAAAGACTGGCTCTAGCTCAATCCATCACCATCATGAATATCTCAGCCGAAGTTCGCGCACAAGCCCAAGACCTGCTCAGCTTTATTGATGCAAGCCCCAGCCCTTGGCATGCGGTTAATAATGTTGAACAGCGACTGCTCAGTCATGGTTTTACCCGACTTGATGAAACGAAAACTTGGCAGCTTACAACTGGGGGAAGTTATTTTGTAACGCGTGCTGGTGCATCGATTATTGCCTTCACGCTTGGTGAGCAACCACTACCCAATACCGGGCTACGCATCGTTGGCGCACATACCGATTCACCTGGGCTGCGACTCAAACCACAAGCGGCGTTTGGTAGCAATGGTTTGGTGAGAATTGGCGTTGAAGTCTATGGCGGGCCGATTTTAGCCACATTTACTGACCGCGATTTAAGCATTGCCGGGCGTGTTACTATTCGGACTGAACATGGGCATGAAATCAGGTTGCTGAAATTTGATGATGCGCTGATGCGTTTACCCAATTTAGCCATCCACATGAACCGTGAGGTGAATGATCAAGGTTTAAAGCTCAACAAACAGACAGAATTACCATTATTATTTGCCGAAAGTGAAGATGGTATTGAGGCGGATCAGCAATTCTTAACTTACATTGCACAAGCACTTAATGTGGAAATGTCGGCTATGTTAAGTTTTGAGTTCAATGTTTTTGATACGCAAAAAGGGGTATTCTGGGGTGCCCAGCAAGCATTTATCGCCAATAGCCAACTGGATAATTTGGCCTCATGCCATGCGGCGGTCACCGCACTTTTAGCCACAAAAAACCAACAAGCAACTAGTATCTGCGCGCTGTTTGACCATGAAGAAGTCGGTAGCGAAAGTGCATCTGGTGCAAGCGGCAGCTTTTTATCCGATGTCATCAATCGCATTGCCACCAGCACGGGCTTGGCTGAAGAGGCGCGGTTACGCACATTAGCGCAAAGCTTTTTTATCAGTGCAGACATGGCGCACGCCTACCATCCCAACCACCCCAATGCTTATGAGCCTTGCCACCATGTCTTGGTCAACCATGGCCCTGTCATCAAAACCAATGCCAATCAGCGCTATTCAACCAATGCCGACACGGCGGCGCGCTTTATTACACTTTGTGAACGTGCAAACGTGCCTTATCAGCAATATGCGCACCGCACAGATTTAGGCTGCGGCAGTACCATTGGCCCAATTGTGGCATCAAATTTAGGTATTCCCAGTGTTGATGTAGGTTCGCCAATGTGGGCAATGCATAGCATTAGAGAAAGCGCCGGCGTGCTTGATCACAGCTATATGGTGGCAGTATTAAGCGAATTATTCAATTCGTAATAGATTAACCGCAAAGCGCATGTCTAACCGCTAATCAGTCACAGTTTCGTGCTCACTGACTCACATCAGGGTTTTTTAATCGTTAGCGCCTGCCCTACCGCGCCGGTATAGAACACCACAATTCGTGCCGGAACAATGCCGACACTGCGTCCGTTATGCCAAACATTAACCACTTCAGCTAAAGAATCACCCTTCTCCAGGTGCTTGATTTTGCCATCTTCAAGCGAAACATCCAGCGCCCCATCTATGAGTACCGCAAACGATGATACTGGGTGCAGATGCCAACCCGTTTCGCCGCCCGGTGCAATTTCAACAATCAACCCAGTGACCTCTGCCTGACCTGAAGGATAGCTAATCGGCTTACCATCCCAACTCGTGGTGGTTTTGAGCAAAGGCGTAACAGTGACACTGTCACTATGATCCAACGCATGTGCATTAAGGCTAAATAGCGCGGCTAACACAAACCCCGTAAATCTCATTTTTTGCGCTCCATAGTGCCGATCACCTGATGACTTATCAATGAACTAAGCATCATTTTAGACTAAATAGATTACAGCCTTTACGTAAAACTAAACTAAACGCAATTTTTTGTATGAATACTTCGTGCAAAGCGCTACGATTAAGTTAAGCCACACACAACAACAAGACTTATGTCTATAATCTAAACTAATAATTTTAATGTCTGGTGCCCCATGCAAGCTATTGAAACAACCATCGCCACACTCGCCAGCTGGATATGGGGTGCACCGATGTTAATACTATTATTAGGTACCGGGCTTTATCTCACCATCTTGCTCAAAGGGCTACAGTTCCGCGCATTACCGCTCGCGTTTAAATATATTTTCCACAAAGATCGTCATCATGAGGGCGACATTAGCCATTTTGCAGCACTGATGACCGCACTCGCCGCCACCGTCGGCATTGGTAACATTGTAGGGGTTGCCACCGCCATTGCGTTGGGCGGCCCTGGTGCGGTATTTTGGATGTGGATTACAGGCTTGGTCGGTATGGCCACTAAATATGCCGAGGCCGTGTTAGCGGTTAAGTATCGCGAGAAAGGCCCGCACGGCATGCGCGGCGGCCCTATGTACTATCTTGCCAACGGCGCAGGCTTGCCATGGCTGGGCACGTTGTTCGCCATATTCACCGCCTGCGCGGCATTTGGCATCGGCAACATGACGCAAGCCAACGCGACCGCCAAAATTTTTGAATCCACGTTTCACATTGCCCCGCACATCACCGGCTGGGTGTTGATGCTACTCACTGGCGCCGTGATTCTTGGCGGCATTAAATCTATCGGCAAATTCACCTCACTGCTAGTGCCGTTCATGATAGTCGCCTACGTAGGCACGGCTTTAATTGTGCTTCTTATCAATGCAGATAAAATTCCGCATGCATTCTCACTCATTTTTTACCATGCATTTAACCCTGCTGCGGCAACCGGCGGCTTTGCCGGCGCAACCATTGCAGCTGCCATGCGTTTTGGTATTGCACGCGGTGTGTTTTCGAACGAGTCCGGCTTAGGCTCGGCGCCCATTGCAGCGGCAGCAGCACGCACCAACGACCCGGTTAAACAGGCACTGGTGAGCATGACACAAACCTTTATTGATACTTTAGTTGTATGCACCATGACGGCATTGATTATTCTCACCGCCACCTCCTGGACACAAGGTGTGAGTGCCAGTGAGCTCACCAGCGCCAGCATGGCGGAAACCCTAGGCGATACCGGAAGAATTATCGTCGCCATTGCAACCGCCTTATTCGCCTATTCCACCCTCATCGGCTGGAACTATTACGGTGAAAAAGCCATAGAGTATTTATTCGGCCCCAAAGCCATTGCGGCTTACCGTGTATTATTTACTGCCACCGTCATCGTGGGCGCCACCACGAGTTTAGAGTTTGTATGGAATTTTTCAGACCTGATGAACGGCATGATGGCGATTCCAAATTTAATCGGCTTGTTATTATTAGCCAAGGTGGTAAAAGCCGAAACTGATCGTTTTTTTAGCACGCAGCATTCTAAATAACAGAAAAATTATTAGAGAACTATTATGAACATTCCCGTTAAACGTAGCC
Source organism: Methylotenera sp. (assembly GCA_041675545.1). Classification (GTDB taxonomy): domain Bacteria; phylum Pseudomonadota; class Gammaproteobacteria; order Burkholderiales; family Methylophilaceae; genus Methylotenera. The sequence continues at coordinate 845 of JBAYTS010000074.1, read as the reverse complement.
ACTGGGGTAATCGCTGGACATTCATGTTAGCCACCGCAGGCTCCGCTATTGGCCTTGGCAACATCTGGAAACTGCCTTACATGATAGGCGTAAACGGCGGCAGTGCTTTTGTGCTAGTGTTTATCTTATGCATTCTATTGGTAGGCATTCCGCTGATGATGACCGAAATTTTACTTGGCCGTCGTGCGCAAAAAAACCCATACAACGGCATGCAAGCCCTGGCAGCGGAAGCCAACGTTTCGCGTTCCTGGAAATATCTAGGTGGCATAGGCATGGTCACCGGTCTTTTAATTCTTGGCTTTTACAGTGTCATCGGTGGCTGGGTTTTAAGTTACATCTACTATGCGGCAATTGGCACATTTGCAGACATTGAAGGCCCACAGTCAATCGCTAACTTTAACGCCTTACTCGCCTCACCTGTCACACTACTTTTCTGGCACACCGTTTTTATGCTACTCACCATGGGCGTGGTGGCGCGTGGGGTAAACTCAGGCTTAGAAAAAGCCAACAACATCTTGATCCCCGCATTATTCATGATATTGCTCGTGCTATTAGGCTACAGCTTGTCAGAAGGTGACATGCACTTGGCCGTACAGTTTATGTTCAACCCTGATTTTGGAAAAATCACACCGGCTGTCGTATTAACGGCTTTAGGTCATGCCTTTTTTTCTTTAAGCTTAGGCATGGGCGCCGTCATGGTCTATGGCTCCTATTTACAACGCCACATCTCAATTGCGCGCACCACCATTTACATTGCCATTGCAGACACAATGCTCGGGCTGTTAGTCGGGCTTGCAATTTATGCCTTGGTTTTTGCCAATCACCTACCCGCCGCCGCAGGGCCT
>JBAYTS010000073.1:0-5188 GCA_041675545.1 Methylotenera sp. | reverse complement strand
TCTGTGCCTTCTGGTAATTCTACAGCACCAGTTACATCAGTAGTGCGGAAGTAGAATTGTGGGCGGTAGCCTTGGAAGAATGGTGTGTGACGGCCACCTTCGTCTTTACCTAGCACGTAAATTTCTGCAGTGAATTTGGTGTGTGGTTTGATTGAGCCTGATTTAGCCAATACTTGACCACGTTCAATGTCTTCACGTTTGGTTCCACGTAGCAATACGCCGACGTTGTCGCCTGCCATGCCTTGGTCTAGCAGTTTGCGGAACATTTCCACGCCAGTACAGATGGTTTTGACTGTTGGTTTGATCCCTACAATTTCAATTTCATCGCCGACTTTTACAATGCCGCGTTCAATACGGCCTGTTACTACAGTACCACGGCCTGAGATTGAGAATACGTCTTCTACTGGCATGAGGAAGGTGCCGTCGATAGCACGATCCGGCATTGGGATGTAGGTGTCTAGCGCTTCTGCTAAGCGGAAGATTGATGGTTCGCCAATTTCTGATTGGTCACCTTCAAGGGCTAGTTTTGCTGAGCCTTGGATGATTGGGGTGTCGTCGCCTGGAAAGTCGTATTTGCTTAACAGGTCGCGTACTTCCATTTCTACGAGCTCTAATAATTCAGGGTCATCGACCATGTCTGCTTTGTTGAGGAAGACAACAATGTAAGGTACGCCTACTTGACGTGCTAACAGGATGTGTTCACGTGTTTGTGGCATCGGGCCGTCAGCTGCTGAACAAACCAGTATTGCGCCGTCCATTTGTGCGGCGCCGGTAATCATGTTTTTTACATAGTCGGCGTGGCCTGGACAGTCTACGTGGGCGTAGTGGCGGTTGGCTGTTTCATATTCTACGTGTGAGGTATTAATGGTAATACCACGTGCTTTTTCTTCTGGTGCTGAGTCAATCTCAGCAAAGTTCTTTGCTTCGCCGCCATATTTCTTGGTCAATACCGTTGTAATCGCTGCTGTTAATGTCGTTTTACCGTGATCCACGTGGCCAATCGTGCCTACGTTGACGTGCGGTTTGGTCCGTTCAAATTTACCTTTTGCCATTACTTTATTCCTTTACAATATTTTATTAACCGTAAGTTTTATTAGAATTAATAAAACTTGTTCAAATTTCTGAATTTAAACTGATGCCATTTGCCGGAAAACCGACACACCTCAACAAAATTACAATTTATAACTTCATGGTGCCCATGGCGGGAATCGGACCCGCGACCTCTCCCTTACCAAGGGAGTGCTCTACCACTGAGCCACATGGGCATTTATATGCCTAACTCAGCCACTTGGAGCGGGCGACGAGGTTCGAACTCGCGACATCTTGCTTGGAAGGCAAGTGCTCTACCAGCTGAGCTACACCCGCGTATCAATGCAAACCTAAACTTACATCACCATCTCAATGAACACTTTGCTACTTAAACCATTTATTACATATTGGTGGAGGGGGAAGGATTCGAACCTTCGTACTCTGAGAGAACGGATTTACAGTCCGTCGCCTTTAACCACTCGGCCACCCCTCCAAACCGGACCCGCGATTATGATGAATACCTGACTTGCTGTCAAATATATAAAAGGGGTAAAAACTTTAAGAATTTGGTGCCGGATGTCGGAATCGAACTGACGACCTTCGCATTACAAGTGCGCTGCTCTACCAACTGAGCTAATCCGGCGTTTTGTGAGTTGCGTATTATACTCAACTTTGAGAAAAAGTTAAGCTATTTTACGATAGTTAAGCTAGGTTTTTTAAAATTTCTCTTTTTATCCACTTCAATTGGCGAATCACCAGCCTCTGACGAGGTTTTTTCTGCATTATCTACATCATTTTGATCAGCACTTACTTCAAAAAACATGCCCTGACCGTTTTCGCGCGCAAAAATACCTTTAATAGCATTCATTGGAATATATATATTTTGTGAAACTCCACCAAAGCGAGCAGAAAAAACAACAGATTCATTGTCAATGTGCAAATCTTTAGTAGCTCCATAATTAACATTTAAAACAATTTCCCCATCTTTAACATACGCCATCGGCACTCGCGTTTGATGATTAACTGCCACAATTAAATGCGGCGTGAGATTGTTATCTACACACCACTCATGAATTGCGCGCAGCATATAAGGTTTTGTAGAAATCATTTCAGTCATTATTTGCACTCAAATATTTAGTTTCCAATTAACTCTCCTACTACAAGTGTGTCACGATTGAATCAACAACCTGCGACACACTTAATATATGGCAAGCTTATTTTAACTTACTTACGCATTGCTTTCTCTGAAGGCGTCATTGCATCCGCATATAACGGCCTTGAAAACAAGCGTTCCGCATATTTTAAAATTGGCGCAGCCTGATTTGGTAAATCAATACCGTAATGTCCCAAGCGCCACAATAGAGGCGTTACGGCAACATCTAGCATTGAGTATTCATCACCTAGCAGGTAATTTTGTTTTGAAAAAATAGGCACTAATTGCGTTAAATTATCACGAATGGCTGCACGGGCTTTATCTGCCCTTTCTGCGTCACCTGACTCAACATCCGCAATATGACTAAACAAATCTTTTTCAAAACTATATAAGAACAATCTAGCGCGCGCGCGCATCACAGGATCAGGTGGCATCAACTGCGGATGTGGAAAGCGCTCATCAATATATTCATTGATGATGTTCGCTTCAGATAGCACCAAGTCACGCTCTACCAGCACCGGCACTTGATTATACGGATTGATTACAGCCAAGTCTTCAGGCTTGTTGGCAAGGTCAACGTCAATGACTTGAAAATCCATGCCTTTTTCAAATAGCACAATGCGGCAACGGTGGCTATAGGGACAGGTTGTCCCCGAGTATAGGGTCATCATTTAGTGTATATCCTTCCAGTAGGCTTTTTTAAGTTTGTATGTCAGCACCAACAGCACACCTAAAAACAACAAAACAAACCAGCCCAATTGGTTACGCTGCTGCTTAACGGGTTCAGCCATATAAGCCATGAAATTGGTTAAATCGCCAACCAAAGTGTCGTACTCCTCTGTTGATAACCGGCCCGGCTTAGTAAGCTTAAGTTCATGTGTATCATGATTAAGCACCTGCTCACCCTGCAATTCATACAACACATGCGGCATACCCACTTTATCAAATACTGTATTATTCCAACCTGTGGGACGCGTGCTATCTCGGTAAAAACCGCGCATGTAGGTATAGATCCAATCTGCTCCGCGCGCGCGCACTTCTACCGACAAATCAGGCGGTGCAGCGCCCAGCCATTTAGCCGCATCTTTTTTATTGATGGCAACTTTCATGGCTCCACCAATCTTATCACCAGCCAAAAGCAGATTTTCTTTAATTTGCTTCTCAGTCAAGCCGATATCTAACAAGCGGTTATAGCGCATATAATTGGCGCTATGGCAATTTAAGCAGTAGTTTACAAAGGTCCGTGCACCTCGCTGCAATGACCCATGATCTGACACATCAATTGGCGCTTTGTCCAAGTGAACGCCTTCACTAGCAACCGCCAATAATGGCAAGAGCGCTAGTGTCAATAATACTTTTTTTATGTGATTGATAGTTTTCATGGCAATTACCCCGTTACTCTTTCTGGCACTGGTTTAGTTTTGTCTTTTTTTGAATACCAAGGCATTAAAAAGAAAAACGCAAAGTAAACAACCGAGCAAATGCGCGCTACGACAGTTGCAATATCGGCTTTACCTAGCCAAGCTCCAAATTGACCGTAGGTGTCAGCTGGAATTGTGCCCAAATAACCCAAGATTAAAAAGCTAACCACAAAAGCCGCCAGCCAAGCTTTGTATAAATTACCTTTATAACGAATTGATTTGACTGGACTTCTATCTAACCACGGCAACAACGCAAACACTACTACGGATAAGCCCATTGCTGCCACACCTGGAAATTGTGAAATACCAATTGGCGGTACAGCGCGCAGAATGGAGTAATATGGTGTGAAATACCAAGTAGGCGCAATATGTGCAGGCGTGACCAACGGATCTGCCGGCACGAAATTGTTTGCCTCCAAGAAGTAGCCGCCCATATCTGGCGCGAAGAATATGATTGCAGCAAACACCATCAAAAACACCACCACGCCCACTAGGTCTTTTACAGAATAATAAGGATGGAAAGGGATGCCATCTAATGGAATGCCTGTTTTTTTGTCCTTTATCTTTTTAATCTCAACGCCATCTGGGTTGTTAGAACCCACCTCATGCAACGCAAGAATATGTGCTGCCACCAAACCTAAAATCACTAACGGCAACGCAATCACATGAAAGGCAAAAAAACGATTTAAGGTAGCATCTGAGGTTAAATAATCCCCACGTAACCACTCAGCAATGTCGGGACCGATAAATGGTACGGTACCAAATAAGCTGGTAATTACTTGTGCACCCCAATACGACATTTGACCCCAAGGCAGTAGGTAGCCAAAAAATGCCTCACCCATCAATGCCAAGAAAATACCCACCCCAAACAGCCAAATAAGCTCACGCGGGTTTCGATATGAGCCATATAGCAAACCACGGAACATATGCAAATACACAACCACAAAAAACAATGAAGCGCCCGTAGAATGCATATAACGAATGAGCCAACCCCATGGCACATCACGCATAATGTACTCTACCGAAGCAAATGCCAACTCAGCCTCAGGCTTATAGTGCATCGTCAAAAATATACCTGTAATAATTTGCAACACCAGCACCAACAGCGCCAAAGAGCCAAAAAAGTACCAGAAATTGAAATTTTTTGGCGCGTAGTACTCGGTAAGATGTGCTTTAACATTGCTCGTTAATGGAAAGCGCTCATCCACCCAACCAATTAGCTTAGTGAAGTAATTCATTATGCAACCTCCCCATCTTCACCAATAAGTAATGTTGTTTCAGTTAAATATTTATGCGGCGGAATAACCAAGTTAGTAGGCGCAGGCGAACCTTTATACACGCGTCCGGATAAATCAAACTTTGAACCGTGACACGGACAAATAAAACCGCCATCCCAATCAGCAGTCTCAACAAAGCTTTCATTTGGTGCGCAGCCAAGATGCGTGCATGTACCTAACATCACCGCATATTTCGCCTTAATAGCACGATCTTTATTTTTACAATATTCAGGTTGCTGCGGCACTTCAAGATTCGGATCAGATAACTGATCATCATGCACAGATAATTTAGCTAACATTTCTTCAGT
>JBAYTS010000072.1:0-5705 GCA_041675545.1 Methylotenera sp. | reverse complement strand
TAATAGCTGTGCAAGTATAACGCCCATGCAAAATGAGCAGGTGATGGGCGTCTTGCATAAACGCGGGAGGAATGGTTTTTAGATATTGCTTCTCAACTTCCAACACTGTTTTACCGGACGCTAACTTAATGCGGTTGCCTAATCGAAACAAATGGGTATCCACGGCAATCGTCGGTTCGCCAAACGCTGTATTTAAAATGACATTAGCTGTCTTGCGACCTACGCCCGGCAACGCTTCTAAGGCTAGCCGAGTATTGGGGACTTGTGATTGGTGCTGTGTGATGAGCATTTGGCAGGTCGCGAGCACGTTCTTAGCTTTTGAGTGATATAAGCCTATGGTTTTAATGTAGCGCTCTAAACCATCTATACCCAGCGCCAAAATGGCTTCAGGTGTATTGGCCGTGGCGAATAACTTATCTGTGGCCAGGTTAACGCTTTTATCCGTCGCCTGCGCCGATAATATTACGGCAATCAATAATTCAAACGTGCTGTTATGTTTGAGTTCAGTTGCAGGGTCGGGGATAGCGATGCTTAAGCGCTTAAAAATTTCAAAGCGTTTTTTAGCGTTCATGCGCGACCTCAGAGCTGTCCCGCAAAGGATGGTGAGTGAGCATCTTGAAGCAGTCTATGCGGAGGCTAATGGCTTAGCGCAGGTTCGAGTTGCGGCGTCGGTACATTGGTTTTGGCAGTTTTTCTAATTTCAATCCAATTCCGTGCAGCAATTAAAATACCTAACCCCAAAAACGCGCCAGGGGGCAACACTGCCAATAAAAACCCGTGATAATCAGGGATGATGGTTAATACAAACTGCTTGGCGGCAGGGCCGAATACTAAATCCAGCCCGGAAAATAGCGAGCCTTTACCTATAATTTCACGCATAGCACCCAGCAACCCAAGCACTAAAGTAAGCCCCAAGCCCATCATGAAGCCATCTAGGATGGACGGCACAGGTGCGTTTTTAGCGGCAAATGACTCTACACGCGCTAACACGATGCAATTCACTACAATCAGCGGAATAAAAATACCCAATACTTTATGTAGCGGGTGCGCAAAGGCGTTGATTGATAGGTCAATCACCGTCACCAACGCCGCAATCACTAAAATAAACACCGGGACGCGAATTTCATTCGGGATGAATCTGCGTACAGGTGAAACAGAGCCGTTAGAAGCCGCCATGACTAATGCCGTGGCAAGACCTAGGCTTAAGCCGTTTACCGCGGTTGTGGTCACGGCAAGTGTTGGACATAGCCCCAAGAGTTGCACCACACCTGGGTTTTGTTTCCATAGACCGTTAATTGTAATGTCTTTATAAATGCTCATGATTAGTCCTTATGCTTCTTTTTTTCTTTCGCTTTTTGGTTCATTTCTTTTTTGTCAGCGTCTTTGTCAAAAAACACTACTTGTTTATTTTCTTCAAAATACTGTAATGCTTTAAAAATGGCTTTGATAACCGCACGTGGCGTAATAGTGGCGCCTGCCATGTAATCAAATTGACCCCCATCTTTTTTTACCTGCCATTGTTGGGCAGGCGTTTTAGCTAAAGATTCATTATTGAATTGGTTTATCCAGTTGCTATGCGTAATATCAATATAATCGCCCAAGCCCGGCGTTTCTTTGTGCGCTAAAACACGTACGCCGCTAATGGATCCATCAGCGCGGATTGCAATCAGCAACTTGATGTCGCCACTGTAACCATCGTGCGCAATCGCTTCTAGTATCACGGCCTCATATTTGTGGTGACGTTTTGCACGATAGGCTTTTGTTGGCGTTTTGTTTCCTAGTAGCGGATTTGGTGCAATTTCAATGATGTTTTTTAACAAATGGTTATCATGAGCGTCATCGTCGTTATCATTGTAATAGGCTTCATCAGGCAGAATTTGCTTAAATAAGGCAATGCGCGCTTCGGCCTCACTATTTTCAATGGGGGTGCGGGTCACTTCAAATACGTAAGCAAGTAGCGCGGTGCCAACTAAGGCAAATGCAAGCATGGTACCTGCTGTTTTAATTGCGTGTTTGATGAGCGTGTCTGTCATGCTAATTGTTGTGACCCTAAATTTATATGTCTAAATTAATGGTTTTATGTCCAAGTCTAATGGCTTTGTGCGCAAACTACTGCTTATGTCCAAAGACGCGCGGCTGTGTATGGGCATCAATCAGTGGAACGCACATGTTCATGATTAAAACGGCAAATGCTACGCCGTCCGGGTAGCCACCATAGGTGCGGATCAAGTAAGTAAGTACACCGGCCGCAGCGGCAAAGTATAGCTTACCTTTAGGTGTGGTAGGACCGCTAATCGGGTCGGTAATAATAAAAAAGGCACAAAGTAGCGATGCCCCGCTCATTAAATGAAACAGTGGGTTGGCATAGTGTGCTGGGTTTACTGCATAAAATATCAATGACATGGCAGTGAGTGCGGCTAAAAATGCTGTTGGTAAATGCCAGCTGATAATGCGTTGCTGTAGCAAATATAATCCGCCTAATAAATAGGCGCCGGTGACAATTTCGCCGCCTTTTGCACCTAGTACGCCAAATATTGGCGCTTGAGTAATGCTGGAGATTTCATGGTTGAGCATGCGTTGTGTTTTTAAGTAGTCAAGCGGGGTGGCTGATGTCACGGCATCTACCTGAACGCCGGCCGGTAAAATATGACCGAAAATGTATTGTAGCTGGTCTAAAAATCCAAGTTTTGTTTCTGCCAACAGTAATGGTGCTGGCCATTTTGTCATGATAATCGGAAATGAAATTAGCAACACGGCATAGCCTATCATGGCAGGATTAAAAGGGTTGTAGCCCAGTCCGCCGTAAAGTTGCTTGGCAATGATAATGGCAAATAATGTACCCACAACGACTAACCACCAAGGTGCCAGCGGTGGCAATGCCAGCGCCAGCAGCCACGCGGTGACCACAGCACTTAAATCCATTAAATGCGGTTTAACAGGACGTTGACGTAATTTAAGCATGGCTGATTCAGCTAATACGGCGGTCACTGTTGCCAAGGTTAAGGTGATGATAATGCCGCCACCGTAAATCCAAGCGTAGGCGAAAATGCCAGGCACGAGCGCGAGCAATACCTTGAGCATAATAATGCTTACGGTTGGCGCATTGGTAATATAGGGTGAGCGGTTCAAGTTTTTATTACCTCAAAGTGTTTCGTCTGCCTCTTTAGCAGTTATCATTTGTTTGGCTTTTTCGCGAATAGCATCAGTTTCATTGATTTCCGCCTGCACGGCTACGCTCACATTTTCAATGTTTTTTGGCGCAACACCAGCCTGTGCCGCGGCTAGTTTTTGCGCTTTGGCACGTTCAATAGCGGCGGCAATAATCGCTTGCTTATCTTGCTTGGCTTTTAACGCTATCGCTTCATCTTCTGGTGTTTTAGCAGTTTCAGCCGTTACAGTTTTTTCGGTGGGTGAGTCTGCTACATTTGTGGCCACGAGTTTTTGTGCTTTTGCCCGCTCAACAGCGGCGGCAATAGCGGCTTTCTTTGCATCATCAGCGGATGAAGTAGTTGCCGGATTCTCAATCTCTGAGCTACTGGACTCAGGTTTGGTAGTTTCAGTTTTTTTGTCTCCGGCTTTTGCGCTGGCAGCACGTTCAGCATGTTTTTGCGCCCGTTCTAACTTTTCGCGTTCAATACGCGCCAATCTAAAATCATTACGCTCACGCGCCAGGTCGGCTGCCTCTTTAGCCATATCCGCTGCAATAATTTCGCTTTTAGCGTAGCGATAATACTGCACTAGGGGGATGTTACTTGGGCATACATAGGTGCAACAACCGCATTCAATGCAATCAAATAAATTGTAATCGCGTGCTTTTTCAAAGTTATCTGATTTTGCAAACCAGTAAAGCTCTTGTGGTTGCAGGCTTACCGGACATGCGTCAGCGCAGCGTGCACAACGAATGCAAGGCATGGCTGGCGGTGGTGGTTGAAATAAGTCTGGGCTGGCTGCAATAATGCAATTAGCCGCTTTGGTGATAGGCACCTCGCTGGTGGGTAAATCAAACCCCATCATCGGCCCGCCCATAATAAAATGCGTGGTGTTGGTTTTTGCTCCGCCAGCAGCGGCTATTAGTGACGGTAGCGGCGTGCCAAATAACACTTCAAAATTTTGAGGTGACGCAACATTGCCGGTAATAGTAACAATGCGGTTAATAGCAGGTTCGCCAAAGCTAAAATAACGATAAATCGCCAGTATGGTCGCTACATTAAACACCTGAATGCCAACGTCAGTTGAGCGTTGATTGTGTGGAATTTCCGTACCTAACAGTAAATGAATCAGGTGGCGCGCATCTCCGCTAGGATAGAGCGTAGGCACTACTTTTACCGAGGCATTAGCCAGTGTTTTGCAGGCATCACGCATGGCTACTGTGGCTTCGGGCTTATTGTCTTCAATACCAACAATGCAGGCTTTTGCGCCGAGCAAATGCTGTACGATTTCCATGCCCTTCACAATTTCATCGGCACGCTCACGCATGAGCATGTCATCGCAGGTAATATAAGGCTCGCACTCTGCGGCGTTAATTACCAAGGTGTGAATGTGAGACTTTCCATCTGCACCTATTTTAATATGCGTAGGGAAAGTCGCACCGCCTAAACCCACGATACCGGACAAACGTAAACTGGCGACCAGCTCCCTTTTGGCAGTATTGCGCCAATCTAAGGGCTGTAATTCGCCCCATATATCTTTACCATCGGGCGTTAAGGTGATGCACATATCTGGCAGACCAGAAGGGTGTGGAATCACTTCTTTAGTGATGGCTGTTACCGTGCCTGAAGTTGGCGCGTGAATTGCCGCAGATACGTTGCCTTCAGCCTCAGCCAGCATTTGACCTTTTAGTACGTAGTCGCCTACTTGCACTTTAATTTTTGGAATATGGCCGACATGCTGGCGTAACGGCAAAATGAGCTTTTCAGGAATAGCAAGCTTGCCGATAGGGCGCGTTGTAGAGTCTTCTTTATGCCCTGCAGGATGCACGCCACCGTTAAATTTATGCATATCGTTTAGCGGTAATACTACGTCATTGCCGCGTATCAGCTTGCTGGCAAATTGAACAATTGACGTTATCATGACGTGCGGTTCCCATTGGTTGATATGACTTTAATGGGAAAAACAGGGTATTTCCACTTCCAGTTATCTGGAGTTTCAGCCACAGGCTGCATGGTAATGCAATCTACTGGGCAGGGAGCAATGCAAAGCTCGCAACCTGTGCATTCAGAGGCGATAATAGTATGCATGTGTTTTGCCGCACCCAAAATCGCATCCACTGGGCAAGCTTGTATGCATAAAGTGCAACCGATGCACGTTGCTTCATCAATAAACGCTACAGACTTTGGTTTAGGTGCACCATGCTCGGCGTTAAGGGGTTTGTATTCCACGCCAAGTAAATCCGCTAACGCATGCACGCCAGCATCACCACCAGGCGGGCATTGGTTGATGTCTGCCTCACCTGCTGCAATGGCTGTTGCATAAGGCTTACAGCCTGGGTAGCCACATTGGCCACACTGCGTTTGCGGCAAAATCGCGTCGATGCGTGCCACTAGTGGGTCACCCTCCACTTTAAACAATAATGCGGCAATGCCCAGTAAAATACCCAAAACCAAGGCAAGACCAAGCATGATGTAAAGTGAGGTTAATAGCATAGCGTTATTATTTGAACTTTAAGGCGGCTAATATTTATCAAGACCTGCAAAACCCATAAAAGC
>JBAYTS010000071.1:0-6323 GCA_041675545.1 Methylotenera sp. | reverse complement strand
TGAAGGCTTCAACATGCTGGACCCAATTAAGGCGACTATCATTACGCCTGGCTTGGATATTCATGGCGACTTCTCCGAAGCGTTTGGTATTCCCGCCGCGATTGTGACCAAATATCTCGCTGAACATGGCGTGATTGTTGAAAAAACTGGTCTGTACTCATTCTTCATTATGTTCACCATTGGCATTACCAAAGGCCGCTGGAACACCATGGTAGCGGCGTTACAACAATTTAAGGATGATTACGACAAGAACCAGCCACTATGGAAAGTATTGCCGGAGTTCGTACAAAAACATCCGCGCTATGAACGCATGGGATTACGCGATTTATGCACACAGATTCACGAAGTATATAAAGCCAACGATGTTGCGCGCCTAACCACTGAAATGTATCTTTCAGACATGGTGCCTGCGATGAAACCGACAGATGCATTTGCAAAAATGGCGCACCGCGAGATTGACCGCGTAGCGATTGATGAACTTGAAGGACGCATCACCGCAGTATTGTTAACGCCCTACCCACCAGGCATCCCGTTACTGATTCCGGGTGAGCAGTTCAATAAAATTATCGTGAACTATTTGAAATTTGCACGTGAGTTTAATGAACGCTTTCCAGGTTTTGAGACCGATGTACACGGCTTGGTAAAACAAGTAGAAGATGGTAAGGCTATTTATTACGTGGACTGCGTGGAACAATAACGCGACTATTTACGCTCATAAATCAAATCACTATATTCAAGACCACCTTGTGAGAGGTGGTCTTTTTTTTCAATTAGCTGCCAGTGGTCAAAATCAACAGCCGGAAAAAATGCGTCGCCTGTAAACTCCGCATGCACCTTAGTCACATACAGTTTAGTTGCTAATGTTAAACCGTGTTGATATAGCTCAGCACCGCCAATTAAAAATGGTTCCACGTCATCTTTGCACAGCGCAATTGCAGCCTCTAATGAATTTGCGATCAGCGCACCCTCTACTCTGTAATCTTTATTGCGCGTCACAATAATCGTGGTGCGGTTTGGCAACAAGCGCCCCAGTGACTCGTAAGTTTTACGCCCCATAATAATATGGTGGCCAGTTGTCAGCGCGCGGAAACGTTTAAGATCTTCAGGCAAATGCCAAGGCAACGTGTTATTCACACCAATAACATCATTATTAGCAGTGGCAACAATAATTGATAACGAATTCATAAGGCTATTATACTGTATGTTTATAAGAGAGACTCTTAGAATAGATCCATGCGCTTTCGTTACCCAAGTTCATTTTTAAAACTACTGCTGGTTGGCTTTGCATTTGCAATTTTGCCGCTTATATGGGTATTTGTGAATGCAAATATCGCATTCGATACCTTGTCGAAACAAAGTCAAATCACCATTTCAAGTGCTGTAGAAGGAACACGTGCCGGGCGCATATTACAAGAGCAGCTGCACCTAATGGAACGAAGTAGCCGTCAATATTTTGTACTGCAAGATGAAGTGTTATTTAAAAATTACAACAAAGCTAATGATAAATTCAACGAAGTTTTAACTCAGTTAAAACAGCTAGCACAACAGGCGCCACAAAGACAGAATCTTAATTTATTGAGTGACCAAATTTCACAGTTAAATTTATCTATTAACAAAGCCAAACAATCACACTTAAGCGAAATAGATTTCCTTAACCACTTTAGTCAGCTCGATAAACAAGTTGAAATTATAATCAAAGAAAATAACGCCACTATTGATGCCACCTCTCGTCAAGTCGCATTAAACGCTCAAGCCACACAAAAAAAACTGTTTCTACAAAGCTTAGTATTAATTCCATTAGCACTGTTAATTGCGGCAAGCATTACGTACCTACTAGCCATACCTATACGTCGTATGGACGCGGCAATTAAACATCTTGGCACTGGGCAGTATGATGCGCCGATTGCTATTGATGGCCCAGGTGATTTGCGTATCTTAGGACAGCGCCTCGATTGGTTGCGCACAGAACTTAAAGAATTAAACCAACAAAAACAACAATTTTTAAGGCACGTATCCCACGAGCTCAAAACGCCACTGACGGTCATTAGAGAAGGTACCGAGTTATTACATGACGGCATTGGTGGCTCACTTTCAACACAACAATCAGAAATCATCACCATTTTGCGTGACAACAGTATTCGACTGCAAAAGATGATTGAAAACTTACTCAACTACACACGTATCGAGACGACACAACTAAAATTAAATCTGAGCCGTCTACATTTATCCGATGTCATTAATAAGACGCTTAAAACCCACGCGCTTAGCATACAAAATAACAAGCTACAGATTCAAACTGATTACCATGTGGATGAAGTCGTGGCTGACGAAGAAAGGCTTGCCATCATTTTAGATAATTTAATCTCTAACGCCATCAAATACACTCAATCTAACGGGAAAATAACAGTCACTTCACATCAAGATAAAAATAAATGGCGCGTAGAAGTTTCAGACAATGGTGCTGGCTTTTCTAAAACAGACCAAGAAAAATTGTTTGATCCGTTCTACCGTGGCGATACCTTATACAAAAGTCTGATTAGCGGAAGCGGTCTAGGCTTAACGATTGCAAAAGATCTCGTCGCGGCACATGGTGGTCACATTGCACTTATTCCCTCACCTCAAGGTGCACATTTCATCGTTAACATGCCTCAATTGGAACTTAAATGACTAAAAAAAATAATATCTATATTCTGTTCATTTGTATAAGTCTGCTAAGTGCATGTGCAGACAAACACATCAATAATAGCCTCAATACTATTAAAAAAAATGAAACAATTAATACTGCTCAACTGAATAAAATGAGTCAGGATAATGTCATTGAGCTAGTTAAGTTTTATGATAGTTATACCTCACTCACATTAGACGAACAAAAAAAAACGTACGCTGATATGAATGAAGCCCTAATAGAGAACAAGTACGATATATCTCAGCGTATCAAACTCGCTATGATGCTGTCACTCCCCTCTAGTCGCATGCGAGATAACAATAAGGCACAAATATTGCTGCAAAACTTATTGCAGGAAAACAACCTGAACTCGGCAGAATATGCACTGGTCAATTTATTGTATGAGTACACATTGGATGGCACAAAACAAATGCAAAAGAATCGAGATGAGACCAAAAAACTCGAAGCAGTACAAACTAAATACGAAAATTTACAACAAAAATATGATGCTCTAGAGCAAAAACTTAACGACCTGAAAAATATAGAAAAAACCATGAATGAACGCGACATTAAACCAGCTAATAAACCATAAGTATGTCTAAACCCAACATACTCATCGTAGATGATGACAAGGATATTTTAAAGCTCATTAGCATGCGTCTAAGCGCTGCTGGCTACACCACTCACTTGGCTAACAATGGAGCTGAAGCAATGTCTGCGATTGCATTGCAACGCCCTGACCTTGTGATTAGTGATTTGCGAATGCCAGCGATGGATGGGATGGCTTTACTGGATGCTATCCAACATTCACAACCTACTTTACCTGTGATATTACTTACGGCTCATGGCTCTATTCCTGATGCCGTACGTGCCACACAGCAAGGTGCATTTAGTTTTTTAACAAAACCTTTTGATAGCCAAGAGTTGTTGCAGCAAGTAGCATCGGCCCTACATTTAAGCGGCATACACCATGGCAATACCACTGAGCATGATAATGCCTGGCGCGCCAATATACTTACCCGTAGCCCAGCCATGGAAAATCTGTTAACTCAGGCCAAAATGGTCGCTAATACGGATGCCAGTGTTTTTATTCAGGGGGAAAGTGGATCGGGTAAAGAGCTGTTAGCGCGCGCCATCCATCATAGTAGCCAACGTAATATAAAACCATTCATAGCAATCAACTGTGGCGCCATACCAGAAAACCTTCTCGAATCAGAGCTATTTGGACACAGTAAAGGTGCATTTACTGGCGCAGTAAACAACCATGTCGGTCTATTTCAAAGTGCAGAAGGTGGCACTCTATTTTTAGATGAAATTGGCGACATGCCATTAAACCTGCAAGTAAAAGTGCTGCGTGCACTTCAAGAGCGTGTGATACGCCCAGTGGGTAGCACCAACAACATTGATATAGATATACGTTTAATTTCAGCCACACACCGTAATTTAACGCTTGAGATGAGCGAAGGCCGTTTTCGCGAAGATCTCTTTTACCGCATCAATGTAGTAAGTTTAGAGATTCCTTCTTTAGTTAACCGTCGAGAAGATATAAGCCTACTGGCGAATCATTTCTTGAATTTATTTAATCAAAAATATAAAAAATCACTACGCGGTTTTGCGCCAGAAGCACTGGAAATTCTAATCTCCGCACCGTGGCCAGGCAATGTGCGACAATTGCAGAATATCGTAGAACAAACCGTAGTGCTAGCAACTACACACATTATCACAGCAAGCCTGGTGCAAAAAGCTTTGCAAGACACAGAAAACTCGATAGTTCCCTTTGAAGTCGCACGCAGGCAATTTGAGCATCATTATTTAGTCACATTGTTAAAGGCAACTCAAGGCAGTGTCACTCAGGCAGCCAAGCTTGCACAACGGAACCGTACCGAGTTCTATCGCCTACTAGATCGACATCATATTCAGGCAAGCGCTTTTAAAAAACCCTTAAAAACTCAATAAAATCAAAACATTAAATAACATTAAATTTAACGTCGCTGATTAACAACAATATTTATTATATAAATTCAATAAGTTAAAGTTACATCCATTTCTACTGTCCCGAAAAAGCGACAGAATAAAATCTAGCTTTCATTGAAAATTCTAGCAACACACTGTTTTTATTATATAAATTTAGTTGGCACACTATTCGCTAATAGGTTAGTGCAGTAACATTTTTATTTGCATATTAGGAGCTAATACATGAAATTTAATTCAAACGTAATCACTCATCCAATCACAAGCGGTATCGCTGTAGCATTGATACTTTCCAGTTTAAGCATTACAGCATTCGCTGATAATAAGGCTACCTTAAAAAATGCGGTAGGTAGCGACACCAAAATTGTTGCGGAAAATAAAATCCCCGATATAAAAGTAGCAGAGTCTTCAACAAAACCCATAGAAGATGTTTTCAAAATACTAGACGTGAGTCAGGACGGGAAAATATCCCCCAAGGAAGCGGTTAAGGATAAAGTATTATCTAGCAACTACGATGTAGTAGATGCGAATCATGATGGGGCGGTATCTATAGATGAATACATTGCCTTTAACGTACAGTTACCCGCAACATCGACAAATTAAAGCATGTGCCATGAATAAACTTGTAGCATCCCCACCCTAGTGTTACAAGCTTTGAGGCTACACCAAGAATCAGTGTAGCCTCTTTTTTATTTCGACGCCCAATTTAAACTGCTACCGTTGCCTTAATTGCTGGGTGAGGATCATAGCCATCTAAAGTAAAATCTTCAAACTTAAAGCTAAAAATATCACGTATTTCAGGATTAATGCGCATAGTAGGCAAGGCGCGCGGCGCACGCTGCAGTTGCTCATTCACTTGATCAAAGTGATTAGAGTAAATATGCGCATCACCTAGCGTATGTACAAAATCACCTAATCTCAAATTGCACACTTGTGCCACCATCATGGTAAGCAATGCATAAGAGGCGATGTTAAACGGAACACCTAGGAATATATCGGCGCTGCGCTGGTAAAGTTGGCAGCTTAACTTTGATCTTTGATCCGCTTCATCCGGCAAAGCGGGCGCCACATAGAACTGGAAAAAAGCGTGGCAAGGGGGTAACTTCATTTGATCAACATCAGCCACGTTCCAGGCTGAAACAATCAAACGGCGCGAATCAGGATTGTTTTTGATAGCATTGATGACCTGTGTAATCTGGTCGATATGAGTACCGTCAGGCTTTGGCCAATTACGCCACTGATAACCGTACACAGGACCTAGGTCACCATTCTCATCTGCCCACTCATCCCAAATACGCACACCATTTTCTTGTAAATAAGCAATGTTCGTGCTGCCCTGTAAAAACCACAGTAATTCATGCACAATCGACTTTAAATGTACTTTTTTAGTCGTCAGTAGCGGAAAGCCGTCAGCCAGATTAAAACGCATTTGATAGCCAAATACAGAAAGCGTACCGGTGCCGGTACGGTCTTCTTTTTTATTGCCATGCTGCAATACATGGTTAAGTAATTGCTGATAAGCCTGCATATGGGTTAGCTCGTTTTTTCTACAATAAACTGTTTAATTGCAGCAGAGTCGGCTTCCATCACCGTGAATTTCTGTGGCAAAGTCTCAATACCACTCAGCGCTACCGGGCGTTCTGGCGCGTGCCCTAAAGCCTCAACAATAGAATCCTCGAACTTGGCT
>JBAYTS010000070.1:0-6401 GCA_041675545.1 Methylotenera sp. | reverse complement strand
TTGGGCATTTGTTATGGCATGCAAACCATGGCGCAACAACTCGGCGGCAAGGTCGAGGCTGGTCATAAACGTGAGTTTGGTTATGCTGCAGTGCGCGCGCATGGTCACTCTGCCCTATTCCGCGACATTCAGGACAGCACGAATGCCCAAGGTCACGGCTTGCTTGATGTGTGGATGAGCCACGGCGACAAGGTGACCGAATTACCTGCCGGCTTTAAAGTGATTGCCAGTAACGAAACGACGCCTGTCGCGGCAATGGCAGATGAAACACGCAAATTTTATGCAGTGCAGTTTCATCCTGAAGTGACGCACACCAAGCAAGGTCAGGCGATGCTCAACCGCTTTGTGTTAGACATTTGCGGTGCAAAACCAGACTGGATTATGGGCGATTATATTACTGAGGCTGTGGCTAAAATTAAAGCCCAAGTTGGTGATGAAGAAGTGATTTTAGGCTTATCAGGCGGCGTTGACTCAAGCGTTGCCGCAGCGCTGATTCATCGAGCGATTGGCGACCAACTCACTTGCGTATTTGTGGATCATGGTTTATTGCGTTTGAATGAAGGCGACATGGTGATGGATATGTTTGCCGGTCGCTTACATGTAAACGTTATTCGCGTGGACGCTACCGACCAATTTATGGGGCATTTGGCAGGTGTGAGTGAGCCTGAGGCCAAACGAAAAATTATAGGTCGCGAATTTGTAGAAGTATTTAAAGCCGAAGCCGCCAAGCTTAAAGCGGGTAACGGTGGGCATAAAGGGGCAACCTTTTTAGCGCAAGGTACAATTTACCCTGACGTGATTGAATCTGGCGGCGCGAAATCCAAAAAAGCCGTCACCATTAAAAGTCACCACAACGTGGGTGGGTTGCCAGAAACCTTAGGCTTAAAACTGTTAGAGCCACTACGCGACCTCTTTAAAGATGAAGTGCGTGAACTCGGTGTAGCACTGGGCTTGCCACCAGACATGGTATATCGCCACCCTTTTCCCGGCCCTGGTTTGGGCGTGCGTATTTTAGGTGAAGTGAAAAAAGACTTTGCAGATTTACTACGTCGTGCAGACGCAATTTTCATTGAAGAGCTACGCAACACTAAAGATGATGTCACTGGTAAAACCTGGTATGAACTTACCAGCCAGGCATTTACGGTATTTTTACCCGTTAAGTCAGTCGGCGTAATGGGGGACGGCCGTACTTATGATTACGTGGTGGCATTACGCGCCGTAGTCACCAGTGACTTTATGACCGCGCATTGGGCAGAACTGCCATACGCGCTTTTAGGTCGCGTTTCTAATCGCATTATCAATGAAGTGCGCGGGATTAACCGCGTGGTTTATGACGTTTCAGGCAAACCGCCAGCAACCATTGAGTGGGAATAACAGGAGATCATCTATGAGTCGCGCATTTGTAAATGAAGAAAGATTTGAGCAAGCTGGCGACGATATTGTCGAGCGTCCGATTAGTGAGCATCCTAATTACGTGACACCCACAGGCGCACTGGAGCTACAAACGCTTGAAGAGTCACTATTAGCGCAACTGGACACCCTAAAAGACACGACCGAGGACACCTTTGGTAAAGACAAAATTGCTGAAATTGAACGTGATTTGCGTTATGTGCGTGCACGGCTAGATTCAGCCATATTGGTTGACCCTAAAACACAAAGCCACGAAACGGTATTATTTGGTGCAACGGTTGAGGTGAAAGACGGCGAAGGCGCTCAGCATACATTTCACGTCGTAGGTGAGGATGAAGCTGATGCCACCATCAATAAAGTCAGCTGGGTTTCACCGTTAGCAAAAGCTTTGCTGGGTCACAAAGTAGGCGACACCGTCACCTGGCAACGTCCTGTTGGTGACATTACTTTAGAAATTTTGGATATCCATTACGAATCATGATCGTTAGCCAAGCCATTGTAGAACGCCGCTCAGTCAAGGCATATGACCCCACACATAAAATGACGCAACAAGAAATTGCCAAACTCATGTCATTGGCCATGCTGTCACCGACGGCTTTTAATATTCAAAACTGGCGCTTTGTCGTAGTGGACGATCCTGCGCTTCGCAAAGAAATTCGTAACGTGAGTTGGGATCAGGCACAGGTTGAAGAAGCTTCATTGCTGATTGTGCTGACCGCAGATTTAAAAGCATGGGCAAAATACCCTGAACGCTATTGGGTAAACGCACCCAAGCCAGTGCAAGATTATCTCGTTCCAGCCATAGGCCAATTTTACGAGGGGTTAGAACAAGTGCAACGCGATGAAGCGATGCGCTCATGTGGCATGGCAGCCATGAACATCATGTTGACAGCCAAAGAAATGGGCTACGACACCTGCCCGATGGATGGCTTTGACTTTGATGCCGTAGCCAAACTGCTTAACTTGCCAGCGGATCATACGCCAGCCATGTTTGTGGTAGTGGGCAAAGCTTTAAAACAAGCCATGCCGCGCGGCGGGCAACTCAATATGGATGAAGTGGTAGTACATAATAAGTTTTAAATATAAAAGCAATTCACCACAGAGACGCGGAGAAAACCGAACTCTCGTCATTCTGAGCAAAGCGAAGAATCCATGATGCTAACTTAAGTGCTGGATTCTTCGCTTTGCTCAGAATGACGAGTTGCGTGATTTTAGTTTTCTCTGTGCCTGTCTGCCTCCGCGGCTCTGTGGTGAAAAATACAATTAGGAAAAGCAATAATGTTAATCAGCAACAACATCACTGTGCAATTTGGCGCTAAGCCATTGTTTGAAAATGTCTCTGTTAAATTTGGCGATAACAATCGCTATGGTTTAATCGGTGCCAATGGCTGTGGTAAATCCACTTACATGAAAGTACTGGCGGGCGAATTAGTGCCTAGTGCGGGCAATATTTCAATCGACAGCCATGAGCGTATGGCGTTTCTTCGCCAAGACCAGTTTGCTTACGAAGATCAACGTGTGCTTGATGTGGTCATGATGGGCCATGAAGAAATGTGGAAGGCGAATGTAGAAAAAAATGCGATCTACGCTAATTTAGAAGCCACTGAGGATGACTACATGCGCGCCGCCGAGCTGGAAGGCGTGTTTGCGGAATATGACGGCTACACTGCCGAAGCACGTGCTGGCGAGCTTTTGATGGGCGTAGGTATCCCGATTGAGCAACACAACGGCCCAATGAGCGCCGTAGCACCTGGTTGGAAATTGCGCGTTTTGCTGGTGCAAGCGCTGTTCTCAAACCCGGATATTTTGCTGCTGGATGAACCTACCAATAACTTGGACATTAACACCATCCGTTGGTTAGAAGATGTACTGAATAACCGTGACTGCACCATGATTATCATTTCGCATGACCGTCACTTTTTAAACCAGGTTTGTACGCATACTTGCGATATGGATTATGGAAAAATTACGGTTTACCCAGGTAATTACGATGATTACATGGAAGCCAGCACTGCCGCACGTGCGCAGGCAACCAAAGACAATGATAAAGCCAAACTGATGGTCGCTGAACTGCAGGACTTTGTGCGCCGCTTCTCTGCCAATGCCTCAAAAGCGAAGCAGGCGACCAGTCGTGCCAAGAAAATTGATAAAATAAAAATTGAGGAATTTAAACCTTCAAGCCGTCAATATCCGTTTATCCGCTTTGAGTTTGACGATCGCGACAAACTGTACCGCAATGCTGTTGAGTTGAAAAAACTCAGCCACGGCTTTGATAAACCGTTGTTTAATGATGTTGATATGATCTTTGAAGCCGGTGAAAAAGTCGCGATTATTGGTGAAAATGGTATTGGTAAAACCACATTTTTACGCTGTCTGGCGCGTGACCTGCAACCTAATCACGGCGAAGTTAAATGGGCAGAGAAAGCCAATATTGGCTACTTTGCACAAGATCACGAATACGAATTTGAAAATGGCGAAGACTTGTTTGAATGGATGTCGCTTTATCGCCAACCTGGTGATGACGACCAGGTAGTGCGCAGCATGCTAGGACGTTTATTATTTGGTGGTGACGATACTAAAAAATCGGTCAAAGTATTATCCGGTGGTGAAAAAGGCCGCATGCTGTACGGCAAAATGATGCTAGCAAGAACCAATGTCATGCTCATGGATGAACCGACCAACCACATGGACATGGAGTCTATCGAGGCACTCAATACCGCACTCGATAAATACAAAGGCACACTGTTTTTCGTCAGCCACGACCGTGAGTTTGTAAGCTCTATCGCCACGCGTATTATCGAAATTAAGCCAGGCAAAATTATTGACTTTACTGGTAATTATGAAGACTACTTAACAAGTCAAGGGGTTGAGTAAGCTTAGCGTTGCGTTTTAGTGACTTTTACAAACTTATCGACACACAGTTTCAACGCGCATCAGCGCCTGCAGGATGTTTTTGGTTTCACTACTTTTCGTGGTGAACAGCAAGTCATTGTAGAACATGTGGTTGCAGGTGGTGATGCCCTAGTGCTGATGCCAACCGGTGGAGGCAAGTCACTGTGCTACCAATTGCCTGCCCTGTTACGCAATGGGGTTGGCATTGTAGTTTCGCCACTCATTGCCTTGATGCAAGACCAAGTTGACGCTTTGCAGCAACTGGGCGTGCAGGCTGCATTTTTAAATTCCAGCTTAAGCACAAATGAAGCCAGCGCAATTACAGCACAACTGATGCGCGGTGATTTACAAATCCTCTATGTAGCGCCCGAGCGATTGCTCATGCCTAGTTTTTTATCATTGCTGGAACAGATAGAAAACAACATAGGGATTGCGCTTTTTGCTATTGATGAGGCACACTGCGTATCGCAATGGGGACACGATTTTCGCCCAGAATACCGCAAGCTCACCGTTTTACATGAGCGCTTTCCACAAGTGCCGCGCATTGCGCTCACGGCAACAGCAGATGCAATTACGCGAGTGGAAATTGTTGAGCGACTCAAACTTGAACAAGCTCGCCAGTTTGTTTCCAGTTTTGATCGCCCTAATATTCAATACCGCGTCACACAAAAAGCCAACGCACGCCAACAGCTTGAAGCCTTTCTTGAAGCTGAACATGCGAATGACGCAGGTATTATCTATTGCTTATCGCGACGTAAAGTTGAAGAAACCGCCGACTGGCTAAAGTCGCGTGGATGGGATGCCCTGCCCTATCATGCAGGTTTAGATAGCAGCATACGCAATGCCAACCAGCGTCGGTTTTTACGCGAAGAAGGCGTGATTATTGTCGCTACCATTGCGTTTGGCATGGGCATTGATAAACCCAATGTACGCTTTGTTGCACATCTCGATTTACCCAAAAGCATGGAAGGCTACTACCAGGAAACAGGCCGTGCCGGTCGAGATGGTTTGCCAGCCAATGCTTGGATGACCTACGGATTAGGCGATGTTGTCAGCATGCGCAAAATGCTGGACAGTGGCGATGCCTCAGAAGAACGTAAACATGTTGAGCGACAAAAACTGGATGCATTATTAGGATTTTGTGAATCTACCGCATGCCGCCACCAAACCATATTGCGCTATTTTGGCGAGCAGCATGACGGTAAATGTGACCAATGTGACAATTGCCTTACACCTGTTGATACTTGGGATGCAACGCAACCTGCGCAAATGGCTTTATCTTGCGTTTATCGTACCGGGCAACGATTTGGTGTAGTGCATCTCACCGATGTACTCCTTGGAAAAACCACACCTAAAGTTGAACAGTTTCGCCATCGCCTGCTCAGCACATTTGGCATTGGCAAAGCCATATCACCCCAGCAGTGGAGTAGTGTTTTTCGGCAATTAGTCGCAGCGGGTTATTTAGAAACCGATATGGATGCTTTTGGCGGCCTAAGACTTAGCGAAACATCTCGCCCTGTATTGCGCGGTGAGACTGAAGTCTGGCTACGTCGCGATATTGAAGTCAGCAACCGAAAAGTCAGCAAAGTAGAACGCGGGGCACGTGCAAAAGAATCTTACGCCGAGGTAAACAACGACCCGCTATGGCACGCCCTCAAAGCCAAGCGTATCGAACTGGCTAAAGAGCAAGGTGTGCCACCTTACGTCATATTCCATGATAGTACGCTACTTGAAATGCTGAATCTCCGCCCGGGTAGCCTGACAGAAATGGGTAAAATCAGTGGTGTTGGTCAAGCCAAGTTAACACGTTATGGCGATGAATTTTTACAGGTACTAGAAGATATTGCAAACGGTGTTGACCGCTCGTCTTATTTTTAAACACTGATTAGTTTAAACCCAGATTAACCATCAGATAAATAATGCAAAAAGCCGGGTTAATTATTTCTGTAGCTAAATCTTCAAGCCTTGTGATTGACTCATCAACGCCTCAAACTCAGCAATCGGCACTGGCTGACTAAATAAGTAACCTTGGTAGGTATGGCAACCGTTGCTTTGCAGTAATTGGCGTTGCTGTTCGGTTTCAACGCCTTCAGCGATCA
>JBAYTS010000069.1:0-6685 GCA_041675545.1 Methylotenera sp. | reverse complement strand
TTACCAGCAAACCAAAAACTTGTTAGTGAGCTATAGCCCTAAAAAGTTAGGCTTCTTCTAATTTAAGCATTGTCCGCTAACGTTGTACGGAATTTAAGAGGCGGCTTACACCGCCTCTTTTTTATTTTATTGAAACAAGTGTATTTATAATAAAAATCTTCATCAAAAATAAGCATTTTTGTCACTTTAAGTAAATCATCAATAGATGGGCTTATTACCTACGCCATATTTATGTGCGTGGCTGCTGAGCCTGTTTTGTTAGACGCCCCTATTAAGTGCGACATGTTGTTTACATGAACGATTATTTTTATAACCTATTGATTATTATGTAAAAATAAATTGGTATGCCCCTTGCTTAAGTCTTTATATAAAAGAAAGACTTAATCATGAAAAACTCAACTCTCTCATTCTTTGATGAAATGCAACTTGGCGCTACGGCAACTGACGCTGCAAGTGTTCGTGAAATCTACAAGACTTATAATCAGTGGCTAAAAAACGTTCCGCACCATCAGTTAGACAGTAAGCGCCAAGAAGCAGAATTATTGTTCAGGCGTGTCGGTATCACGTTCAATGTCTATGGTGAGGAGGATGGTGCCGAGCGGTTAATTCCGTTTGATGTGGTGCCGCGCATTCTGGCTGCTAAAGAGTGGGCGCATTTGTCAGCAGGCGCCACGCAGCGCGTGCGCGCACTCAATATGTTTCTGCACGACATTTACCATGAGCAGGACATTATCAAGGCGGGTATTGTGCCATCGAGCATCTTGGCGAATAGCCAATACCGCCCTGAGATGTTTGGTGTGGATGTGCCCAACCAGATTTACGCGCATATTGCGGGTATCGACCTGGTGCGTACCAGTGAGTCGCAATTCTATGTGCTGGAAGATAATCTGCGCACGCCGTCCGGCGTTTCGTACATGCTGGAAGACCGCAAGATGATGATGCGGCTGTTTCCTGAATTATTCCGCCAATATCCGATCGCCCCAGTGGATCATTACCCGCAAGTGTTATTGAAAAATCTGCGTGCGGTTGCGCAGTCTGGCGTGCAGGAGCCTACCGTGGTGGTATTGTCGCCGGGCGCTTATAACAGTGCTTATTTTGAGCACGCATTCTTAGCACAGCAGATGGGCATTGAGTTGGTTGAAGGGCAGGATTTGTTTGTACGCAACAATGCTGTCTATATGCGCACCACGCAGGGTCCACAGCGTGTGGATGTAATTTACCGGCGTATTGATGACGATTATCTGGATCCGCTGGTGTTTAATGCAAATTCAATGCTGGGTGTGCCAGGATTGCTTTCTGTTTATCGGAACGGTGGTGTGACTTTAGCCAATGCCGTCGGTACAGGCGTGGCAGATGATAAAGCGACTTATATTCACGTACCTGCCATGATCCGGTTCTATTTGGGTGAAGCGCCAATTTTGGAAAATGTACCGACCTATGAATTGAGCAAAGAGGAAGACTTTGCCTACACCCTGGCGCATTTAGACGAGCTGGTAGTGAAAGAGGTACAAGGGTCTGGCGGCTACGGCATGCTAGTGGGCCCGGCGGCCAGTAAGCAGGAACTGGAAGAATTCCGTTTACGCATCGTCTCCAGCCCAGCCAGCTATATCGCACAACCTACATTGGAATTATCTACTTGCCCAACACTTGTGGAGAAAGGCATTGCGCCGCGCCACGTGGATTTGCGTCCGTTTGTACTGTCTGGCAAAACAGTGACACTGGTACCGGGTGCGCTGTGTCGCGTCGCCATGAAAGAAGGCTCTTTGGTGGTTAATTCATCACAGGGCGGCGGTACGAAAGACACTTGGGTATTGGAACAAGATGTAGTAACCCCTACCCCTAGTAAACAAAAAGCCAATCAAGCGGAGGAGGCGACATGCTAAGTAGAACCGCAGACCATTTATATTGGATGGCAAGGTATATCGAACGTGCAGAGAATATGGCGCGGGTGCTGGATGTGACCTACAACATGTCCTTAGTGCCCAATGCGGCAGAAAGTGAAGCGGCATTATGGCTGCCCGCGCTAGAGATTTCTGGCAATGTTGAAGCCTATGAGCGCAACTATTTCAACCAAGTGCAGCAGGAATATACCGCCGCGGATGTGATCCATTATCTAGCGATGGATATGAATAATCCATCGAGCATTTATAGCTCGCTGCGAAGTGCGCGTGAAAATGCAAATGCTGTGCGCGTTGCGATGACTTCTGAGACTTGGGAGAACATCAATTCACTTTGGCTGGAATTCAGTCAGTTTATCGGTCAGGATCTGGCAAAAAGCGGATTACTAGAGTTTTGTGATTGGGTGAAAGCACGGTCACATCTATTTAGAGGTGTCTGTTTTGGCACAATGTTGCGTGACGATGCATTCAGCTTTGTACGCCTCGGTACTTTTATTGAGCGTGCAGATAACACAGCACGTTTGCTGGATGTGAAATATCACCTTTTACTGCCAGAGCAGGAAGAAGTTGGTGGTGCAGTAGATTACTACGAATGGAGTGCTGTGCTACGTTCGGTATCGGCTTTTCAGGCGTATCAAAAAATATTCAGCGATACGATTGAACCGTGGCGCGTGGCTGAGTTGCTGGTGCTAAGGCGCGATATGCCGCGCTCACTACATGCGTGTTTTGATGAAATCACGCCGATTCTGGAGCAGCTATCAGGGTCGCGCTCAACCGAATGTAAAAGGCTGGCAGGTGAGCTGCATTCAAAATTACGCTTTGGCAAAATGCGAGATATTTTTCAGCATGGTTTACATGAGTTCTTGAGTGAGTTTGTAGAATCCAATAACAAGCTGGGTGCAGAGATTCATAAAACCTTTTTAAGTATCACGGCTTCTTAATTATGCTGCTTAATATAGAACATCACACCCGCTATACTTATAGTGAGCACGTGAACTACACCATTCAGCAATTACGACTGACGCCGCAAAATGGTTTCGGCCAGCACGTAAAACGCTGGGAAATAAAAGTGAATGGCGAACTGCATCCAACCGAAGATGCTTACGGTAATATTATTCATACGCTGGTGGTGGATGTGCCGCATGAAGAGATTCTGATTGTGGCAATGGGCGAGGTTGAAACCGGCGTAGAGGCTATGTCGCAGCATCTAGCGTTGCCGCTACCGATCTATTTACGTGATACGCCACTCACCGCAAGCGATGATGTGATGCGAACTTTTGCGCGGCAATTTAAAACTGCTGCATACGCGCAAAATGATGCATTAGAAAACATGATGCATGCCTTGCTGGAGCGGGTGCACTACATCAAAGGCGTGACGCAGGTCACCACTTCTGCAATTGAAGCTTTTCAATTTGGGCAGGGCGTGTGCCAAGACCATGCGCATGTTTTTATTGCCTGCTGTCGAAGTCTAGAATTGCCTGCAAGGTATGTGAGCGGTTACTTATTTACTGAAGATGGCAGTTTGATGCAAACCCATGCCTGGGCAGATGTGTATTTACAAAACGAAGGCTGGCAAAGCTTTGATGTCTCAAACGGATGCCGCGCAGGTGAAACGCATGTGCGCTTAGCCACGGGTTTAGATTATCGCAGTGCTAGCCCTGTCGGCGGCATGCGCTCCGGTGGCGGCGTAGAAGGCATGGCCAGCAGTGTAATTGTGAACCAGTCTGGCGTGCCGTTTAGTTTACAGAATCGTATTGATGTTTCCGCATTAGTAGAAAATGCAGAGCTGATGAAACAAGCGCAGCAGGCACAACAATAAACCAGACTGATCATGCGGGGCATTAAATTATAAGTAATTTATAGTCTTGCATTGTTCAGTATGTGCATTATGTTTTATGTAGTTAAATGATGTACAAATGGTATTATTTCAGCTTATCTATAAAAATTTTAAGAATTTATCATGACCTATTGCGTCGGCTTGTTACTAGATCAAGGTGTTGTTTTTGCAGCAGATACCCGCACTAATGCGGGTGTAGATCAAGTCGCCATCTCTCCTAAAATGCACGTGTTTGAAGTCAAAGATGAGTGCGTCATTGTGTTGTTGACTGCGGGCAATCTGGCTATTACGCAGTCAGTAGTTAATTGCCTTAGGGCGGCTGTAGAGGATGATTCTGCTGATGGTAAGCACTTACATAATGTTAAAAGCATGTTTGATGTAGCTGGTTTGGTTGGTGCTGAACTTCGCAATACTTACGAAAAAGATGGCGAACACTTAAAAAATCACGGTATTGATTTCAGTGCCAGTATATTGGTAGGGGGGCAAATTAAAGGTGAAAAGCCTCGGTTGTTTAATGTCTATGCGGCTGGTAATTTTATTGAGACCTGCAAAGAAACACCTTATTTTCAAATTGGTGAAACCAAGTATGGCAAACCGATTCTTGACCGTGTAGTAAAATACAACAGTGAGATGCTAGATGCAATTAAATGCGTGCTCATCTCATTTGATTCTACAATACGCAGCAATGTGACAGTGGCAGCCCCGATTGATTTGCTGTTATACCGCACGGATAGCTTTCATGCGGATTGCCGTCAGCGTATTACAGAAAATGACCCTTATTATGTAAAAATTAGGCAAGGCTGGGCTGATGGATTAAAGTCCGTTTTTACTACTTTGCCAAACCCTGATTGGTGTTAATTGAATGATTACTGGTAACCTATTTATTATTACAGCCGCTTCTGGCGCTGGCAAAACCAGCTTGATTAAAGCTTTGCTAAAAGAAGATACACATCTAAAGCTATCAGTTTCACACACGACACGTAAGCCTAGACCAGGTGAAACAAACGGTGTGGATTACCATTTTGTAGATGACGCTGCATTTTTGACAATGTTGGGTGAAGCGCAGTTTTTAGAAAGTGCAGAGGTGCATGGTGCACGTTACGGCACTTCACAATCTGCAGTAGATGGTCCGCTTAAAGCCGGTTTTGATGTGATATTGGAAATTGACTGGCAGGGTGCAGCGCAGGTGCGCCGTTTGTTTCCCAACGCGGTCAGTATTTTTGTGTTACCGCCCTCTATCGAAACTTTAGAGCACAGGCTTAATAGTCGCGGGCAGGATAGCCAGGAGACTATTTCTAGGCGCGTAGCTGCCGCGCAGTCTGAAATGCGCCACGTGGGCGAGTTTGATTATGTTACAATCAACGACAATTTTGAAGTTGCGTTACAAGACATTGCAGCAATTATGCGCGCTCAGCGCCTTGTGGCTACGGTTCAATTGCAGCGCTACTCGAGTCTGATTCAAACACTTACTTAAATTTTCTTAATTTGTTAAAAAATTAAGCAAATTAAACGTTTTAATTAAAACTTTTAATTACTTTACCCATTTTGGGTTCATTTATATTGATCAATAAGGAAACACCATCATGGCACGTATTACGGTAGATGATTGCTTAGAAAAAATCTCTAATCGCTTTCAATTGACTTTAGTAGCGGCATATCGCGCACGTCAGTTAGAAAATGGCGCAGAACCGCTGGTAAACGTGCAGGGTTTGCGCGACAAGCCAACTGTCATTGCCCTGCGTGAAATAGCCGCAGGTAAAATTGGTGCAGAAGTTTTAACGCGTGGCATTGTTTAATTTTTAATATTTTTGCTTTGTAGTGAATATTCCATGCCGAAAGCCGCCACCAATCACAAAGTGGAATTATCAAAACCAACCTTAGAGCCCTTGCTGCCTGCGGACAGCGAGGATTCGGCTCTAACCGTACGCCTTAATCGTTACTTAAAACCTGAAGATATTGCCCAAGTTTGGGATGCTTATCGCTATGCCTTCCAAGCGCATGACGGTGTAGTGCGCAAAACAGGCGAGCCTTACATTACACACCCGGTATCAGTTGCCTGCATTTTGGCGGACTTACACATGGATGTGCCAACCATTTTGGCAGCATTGTTGCACGATGTAGTAGAAGACACTTTAATCACCACTGTCGATATTAAAGAGAAATTCGGGCAACAGGTGGCTGAGTTGGTTGATGGCGTTACCAAGCTGGATAAAATCGAGTTTCAAAGTGCAAGCCAGGCGCAGGCAGAAAACTTCCGCAAAATGCTACTGGCAATGAGCCAGGATGTGCGGGTGATCTTAGTCAAATTGGCAGATCGTCTGCACAACATGCAAACGCTGGATGCCATGCGGCCAGAAAAGCAGAAGCTGATTGCCAAAGAAACGCTGGATATTTATGCGCCGATTGCTAACCGCTTAGGGTTAAACGCCATATACCAAGCGCTTGAGGATTTGAGTTTTCAATACTTGTACCCGATGCGTTTTAATGCCATCTCCAAGGCGATTATGGCGGCACGTGGTAACCGTAAAGAGGTCGTCAGCAAGATTTTAGATTCAATCAAGCAGCAATTGAGTACATTTAATATTGAGGCTGAGGTTTCCGGACGCGAGAAGCATCTTTACAGCGTCTATAAAAAAATGACCAGTAAGGCAACGCCTTTTTCACAAGTGTATGATATTTATGGCTTTAGAGTGGTAGTGAAAGATTTGCCAAACTGCTATTTGGCGCTCGGTGCTTTGCATGCATTGTATAAACCAATTCCCAGTAAGTTTAAAGATTACATTGCCATCCCTAAAGCCAACGGTTATCAGTCTTTGCATACCACCTTGTTTGGTCCGTTTGGTACGCCAATTGAAGTGCAAATCCGTAGCTCAGCGATGCACAATATTGCCGATGCGGGTGTGGCCGCACACTGGCTGTATAAGGCGAGCGATGCGCAGCTCACCGCATT
>JBAYTS010000068.1:0-7414 GCA_041675545.1 Methylotenera sp. | reverse complement strand
TTTATTAGAGTCTAGGCCGGATGTTAAGCAGGCAGAGCAGAATATGATTGCGGCAAACGCCAATATAGGCGTGGCTAAAGCGGCGCTATATCCAAATATATCACTCACGGCAAGCTTAGGTGGTGAGAGTTTAGAGTTAGGAGATATATTAAAATCAGCTGCGCGCATTTGGTCGGGTGGTTTAAGTTTACATTTGCCGATTTTTGATTCTGGCAAACTCGATGCAAAAGTGGATCAAGCCAGCGCCAAACAGAAGCAAACCTTAGCTCAGTACGAGAGCACTATCCAGAATGCATTTAGAGAGGTGAATGATGCCTTAGTGAATTTACGCCAAAATACTGATCGTGAAGCGGCGCTGGCAAGAAGCACAGACGCCGCTAAAAAAGCGCTGGAAGTCTCCAATAATCGCTATCAGTCTGGATACTCAGCTTATATCGATGTGCTTGATGCACAACGCACTTATAACGATGCCGGGCTGGCATATGTGCAAAGCCGTCAGGCACGGCTGATTGCAAGCGTGGATTTGTTTAAAGCATTAGGCGGCGGCTGGCAAGCGGGTTTGTGAACCACTCACTGGCTTGGATGAAATGTCGCTAGTGAACGTTACGCGCACCCAATTGCCATGGTGTTCATAAGATTTAATAAACCTGATTAAAATAGCTTCACCTAAAATATTTACTTTGAATATATCTTTTTTGTTGTATTGAAGTTTAGGAATAATGAGCGTCTCTTGTTGAGAAAGAGACTGCTCTTTAGGTAAATATAGGCAGATAAAATTGCTTGAGTCGTTACCAAAGCTGGTGTTCATAAAGTCAGACATGTCACCAAAGCTTGTTGGGGCAAAATAGTTGTCGGTGTTGTTAAAATTATCAGACGATAGCGTTACCTTAGATGATTTAAGGTTTGTATTTTCAGCCTCGGCACAATAGGCAATATTGCTTAACAACTCAACGCCAATATGCAGCTCATTGTTGGCAACCGGCCTAATATTGCGAATAATACCTACTTTGGTACTATATCTTTGCTCTTTATTAGAAACCCCAACCAGCATGCCAAGGCTGACTTCTCCAGCATGTTTATTCACGTTTAAACCTAATCCTTTTTTGCACTCATCAACCATAGTAGCCTGGTCTGAGCTCAAATCCATATAAATGATATTAGGCTCACCCTTTACCAAGCTATGCATAGCAAGGCGTTCATCCAGCGACTTATCGCCTTGATAAGCTTTTTCTCCTCGCTGTGATTTGATATTTTCGTATTGTTGAATTTGTTCACACACCTCTTTGTAGCCATACGTAGCGCTTACTGGCACCTGGGTTTTGCTGCGATCATCTACTCTACGTTGACGTTTGTAATCAACACGTGACCATTCTGCATGCAGTATTTCAAACGTAGAAGATGCGTGTTTATTGCTAACGAACTCTTTCATCAATGGCTGTTTTGGTGAAATATTAAACTCAATCAATGACATGCATAACTCAATTTTTGAGTTGACGCTATCAAAATCCCAATAGCGATAGGTGCTGGCTGGCTTGAAATTTCTAACGCGACATGCAGGTTTGTTGCTCGCGGTATCCACATAAAATAAGTGTTGTTTTTCATCATAAGTCGAGTCAACGTTAATTTTAGCGGTCCATGCCATTAACAACTGGCTGACTAATTCAATCTGTTGGCATTTTAAACTCAAGCTTTCTAAAGTACCCAACATGCAAGCGTGAATATAAGCGCTGGATAGTGAAATAGGCTCCAAGTCTGAGTAAGATTGTATTTTTGCGTTAAGCAGAGATCGTTGTTCAGCGACTTTATAAAGTCCAGACAACTGCAACCAAACATTGGCTGGCGAACTTTGGTAATTATAGTAGCGCCATTTAATCATCTGTGTCGCGTTGCGAAAAGCGCGTGCGAGTAAAATGTGTAGGCATGCTTGATGGTCATGAGAGAAGTGCTCTATCAGCGCAAAGTACGTGATAAATAGCTGACGATGGTATAAACACAAGGCATTTGAAATGCGCTCCTCAAGTTCAATATTCATAATTTCGATATTGATGAAATGTGTTGTGATTCTTTCAACAATAATGTGCGTATTTTCGTCAACAGAAAATAAGGCAGTAAGGTTGGATTTATCCTGAAATATATTCTTTTTGAAATCTTCACTAATTTTTTGCGTAGAAAACTCAATGGCAGAAATGTCATCCATCCCCTTTAAAGCATTGACCCAAGCCAACGAAACAGGCGCCGTTGATGTTGGTGATCGCTTGAATAATTTTTTAAGCAGTTCCATTTCGGCTTTAATTCTTTTTTGTATAGGTAAATGTGAATAGGCAATTAACATGCCAAAGAATTAAGCGTTATTACTATGGCCTAATGCATCAGGCTAGCTTCACTATTTTCAATGTTACATATTTCTAAGTAGCTCATCTTGCTAATTTCAAATATAGTCTTCAAATTGCAATTGAAATTGAAAGAATGAGTAATGAGCCTTGAATTAGTGGTCGCATTTCTATTATTAGGCATTGTTGTTGGCGTCATGGCTGGTTTGCTTGGCATTGGCGGTGGCGGAATTTTGGTACCAGCGTTCACTATGCTATTTATTTACCAGGGTTTTCCTAAAGATAATGTCGTACATATTGCACTAGGCACATCCATGGCATGTATCGCGGTGACTTCATTTTCCAGTATGCGCGCACATCATGCCAATGGTGCCGTCATCTGGCGTCTTGCAAAAGTAATGATACCGGGCATCATCATCGGTACCTTTGCAGCAACCTTTTTGGCGACAACGCTAAGCTCAAAGGCATTGGCCATCTTTTTCGCGCTTTTTATGACTTATGTATCCTCTCAAATGTTTCGTAATAGAAAGTCGCATGAGAGTACAAGACATGCCAGCAAAACAGAGTTAAGGTTGGTTGCATTTGGTATTGGTGCGATATCCGCTTTGGTTTCAATCGGTGGTGGGTCACTTACCGTGCCTTATTTGAATTGGCGTAGTGTTGAGATTAAAAAAGCCATAGGTACCTCGGCCGCGCTTGGCTTTCCTATTGCAATTGCTGGAACGTTCGGTTATTTAATCAACGGGTTATCAGATGTAGCCTTAACTGAATATACATGGGGTTTTATCTACTTGCCGGCGGTATTACTGGTTTCTATCCCCAGTTTTTTTACCGCACCTTTTGGTGCAAGATTAACCCAGCGTTTACCCATTCAAACATTAAAAAAAATATTTGGAGTACTACTGATTTTATTAAGCCTTAAGATGGTGACTTTCATTTTGTAGCTGGGTTGTGATATATGATTGGTTTTCAAAAATACCTTAACACCTTATAATACGCGCCACAAAATACGCCACAGTAAACTCAAAAGCCTTACGCCCCCGTAGCTCAGTGGATAGAGCATCCCCCTCCTAAGGGGAGGGTCACACGTTCGATTCGTGTCGGGGGCACCATGCATACATTCCTTTATTGATACTTCTCCCCGTCTTTTTTATAGCAATTGATGGATAAGCCGTTGTATGCTTTGCAAGCCAAGTCTGCTAAAGACCCCCTTAAATATTGATCAACAATCTTACGCTGAAGGGTAGCAACTGCTTTCCATCGAATGGCAGTGAAAGTTTGTATACCATGGTCTATAGTGCGCCAAGGTAAAACCACATAGAATGAATGCTAGAATTAAAGTTAACGTTAACTTAAAAGCTATCAACATTAAAATTTTAATAAAGTAGCTTCCGATCTTATGTACACTTCAATGTCGCTAAATGAAATTTGCTCAAGTAACCCAATTAGTGTATCTCGAGATACCATGTTGTCGGATGTGCTTGATGTTATGGCTAATAAGGCTATCAGCTCTGTCGTAGTTGTTGAAGGTAGGCGCCCAGTCGGTATTTTTACCGAAAGAGATGCGCTACGCATTATTCCTGAACTACTTGACCCTAAAACGACCACAGTCGGCAGTCTTATGAGCGGCAATCTTGTTGTTGCGCCCAAGCATCTTGATTTATTTGAGGCTTATCACCTCTGCGCTCAAAAGAATATTCGCCATCTTATTGTTGTAGATGATGAAGGTGATTTATTTGGCATCGCATCCGATACCGACTTTATGAAAGTGTTGGGGCTAGATGTATTTTCAGGCCAGGAAAAAGTCGAAAACATCATGAGCTTTGATACAAGCTCTCTTACAAAGCATGCCACACTTAACGATGCTATTGTGCTGATGGTTAAATCCAGTGCCCGCGCTGTTGTGATGACAGAGGCAGAAAAACCAATTGGCATTATCACGGAGCGAGACTTAGTCAGGCTGGGTCGAGAACATGTAGATAGCAATATCCCTTTGGTCGATGTGATGTCCAGTTCAGTGATTACGGTGCAACTCGGTCGCTCAAACTATTTTGCAATTGAACTCATGCGGCAGCATCAAATACGCACGCTCGTTGTCGTTGACGATTACGGCGTATTTCAAGGGGTTCTAACTGAACATGATGTGGTTAAGAAAATAGAAAACCGCTATGTGAGTATATTAAATACTATTATTAAAAGGCAGGCTGATGATATTGAGCGTATTCGTCAGGAGCTGGATGAAAAGCATGTGTTGTCTGCTGTATTACATGAGTCTTTAGGGGTGAGTCTGATAATTGCAGACCCAGGTAAGAATGTACGTTACTTAAATCCAGCTGCTTCAGCGTTATTCGAGCTTAAGCGTGAGGGTATTGTTGGTGAACAGATTGAGATACTGTTTAGTAAAATTGGCATGGCGACCGATGATTTGCGCATTGCTTTGGACGAGGCACAAGGCGGCGCTAGTTACGAGTTCGACATTACACATCAGGTGAAAAATGAAATGCTTCACCTGCATGTCCGTATTGCGCCAATTCAAGACCAAAATGGTAATTTACTGGGGTTCGTACAAACCATACAGGATGAGACCGAAAAAAGGCGCTCCGAACGCAAACTAAAACAAGCCGCATCAATTTTTGAAAATACAATTGAAGGTATTATCATCACCGATGCAGATGCTAATATTTTGTCTGTAAACCCTGCATTTACCAGAATTACCGGCTATGAAGAAGATGAAGTCCGTGGTAAAAACCCAAGCATACTCAGCTCTGGCCGGCAAGATAAAGCTTTCTTCAAGCGATTATGGGAATCACTGCAATCCAGTGGTTACTGGCAAGGAGAGTTGTGGAATCGGCGTAAAAATGGCGAGGCCTATGCCGAATGGCTTACGATAAGCGTCATTTTGGGTGCGAGTAATAAAGTTAAAAACTACATTGCTGTGTTTGCAGACATCACTTCATCTAAAATAGCGCATGACGAGTTCGAGTTTTTAGCGCATCATGACCCATTAACTAAATTGCCAAATCGCCTGCTATTTAATGCACGATTAACGCATTCGCTCTCTCGAATAAAACGTACTGGGGATAATTTAGCAGTGCTGATGATTGATTTGGATGGATTTAAATTTATCAATGATGAATTCGGTCACCAAGCTGGGGATCGCGTGCTTGAAGTTGTTGCGGAGCGGTTAATAGCTAATACGCGCAGTGAAGATACAGTTGCCCGCTTAGGTGGCGATGAGTTTGTTGTGGTACTGGAAGATATTATGGAAGTCACTGGCGCTACAGATATTGCACACAAATTGATTCAAGCGATATCACAGCCGATTATACTAGATAAAAATATCATGACAGTGACAGCAAGCGTTGGTATTGCACTTTCGTCCATCATCGGTGATAACTCGAAAGCATTAATAAGTAATGCGGATGGTGCCTTATACCAAGCTAAAAGCGATGGTAAGAATAAGTTCATATGCGCCTAACCCCACCAAACAGCCCTAAATTATCGGAAGTACATGCATAAATCCTTATTTGGTGTTGTGATTAAAAAAATTCGCTTAGAACGTGGCTTTACGCAAGAAATGTTAGCCTTTAATTCGGGCTTGGAGCGTACTTTTATTTCCATGTTAGAGCGCGGTATCAAACAACCTAGCCTAAAAACCATTAGTAGTCTAGCTCATGCAGTAGGCCTGAAAAACTATGAGTTATTACATCTGGTTGAACACGAGATTCATCTGGCGAGCAGCGAATTAAACACTAATCCAGATGCGGCAGAAGATCAGCGTCGACTCGATGCATTGGAACTAGAGCGTGAAAAATCGCGCATAGGCGAAATTATGAACTCTATGCCAATTATCTTTTTTGCCAGAACCCCGATGCCGGAGTACGCCGCAACATTTGTCAGCAAAAACATCCGCCAATTGTTTGGCTATGACAGAGAAAACTTCATGCAACATAACGGATTTTGGCATGACCATATTCATGAAAATGATTTACCAAATGTGCTGGATTTTTTGCAAACGATGGATGTAAACAAAGTGCTCACCCATGAGTACAGATTTTTAACAGGAAGTGGAGTTTGGCTTCTTGTTCGGGAAGAGCTGAAATTAGTTACAAATGAGTCAGGCACTCTTAAAGAGGTGATTGGATCAATTGCGGGTGTTGGTCAGGCCGCAAGCTAGAAGCTTTTTAATTTTAAGTACGGTCTGCAAAATAACCTTAGACGGTCTAACACACCGGCAACGGGTTGTCTGGCAAATGCAATGCTTGCGCACTAAGTAATGGTAAAATTTTACGTGTAGATATGAACTTTAACCAATTCACACATGTGCGCTGAAGGCAAACGTCCGCTATGTCAGGTGCCGGCATCGTGATAGCCTTTGTAAAAGTAGGGATGAATGCCCCACCATGGACGCAATCTATTGCTATTCGGTCTGTGCCATAAGTCACAGTAGTGATTGCACTTTTTGGTTTAACATCAGTCTCATTACTGGAAGCTTAAATGATGAGTGAACAAAAATGTTGAAAATGATGATGCTGGTTTGTTTGGTTTTTGCCGAAAATACGGCAAATGCTGAAGATGTATTGGGCTATTTGACCAATAAGGAAGGCAAGTATATCGGACCAACAGTAGAAGATAATGTGACCGCGATGGATGCCGATAAAAATGGCTTTGCCGATGCCAGTGAGGTGCGCGCTTTTTTAGAGCTAAAACACGGCAAGGGATATCAAAGCGAGTTGCTGGAAAAATTTGAAGCATCAATAAAAGGTACTAGCTGTGCCACACCATTTGCCAAGAGCTTTTATTAAGGTGCCATTAAGCTTTTAGCCGCCCTTCAATCACAAGTTTGTTATCAGAAACTTTATTGGCTTAAGCTTATCTGTCCAGATTTTCATATTGTTTTCATGTGTAGAGTTGCATCACGGGTTTATAATATGACCTGTGTTTAATTCAGCTAGAAGACCATCATGTTAAAAGCCTACGCCGCGCACGTGCAAGAACGTGCAGCTCAACAACTACCGCCCTTGCCACTCACCGCTGAACAGGTCGCACAACTTGTTGAGCTCCTCAAAGCCCCACCAGCAGGT
>JBAYTS010000067.1:0-7640 GCA_041675545.1 Methylotenera sp. | reverse complement strand
TTTATGGTATGTACTGGTTGCCATTGAGACAAGTCCATTTTTCAGCGCATCAGCAGCCTTTTTGTGACTTTCCAAAAGCCCGCTATAGGTAAAGTAGCTTTCACTAAAATCGCGCTTGGTTTCATTATGATGCATGAGCGCATTACCACGTTCATCTTCAAGTGTTGTTTCAAGTACGATTAAAGATTGAAAGCTACTCGTAGCGCTTTCAGCGCCATAGCCAGTGGTAGTGCGAACAAAAAGCTTAGCATAACCCTTAGTAGGCACATGGTCAGCAGACGCGGTACTTGCCAACTGCCCGCCATTTCCTATAGGTCTTAGAATGTGAGTAACCTTCACTGTTTTTCCAGCATTGCGAAGTTGACTCGCTAGCTGATTAGCAAATTCAGCATTGATATCAGCGTTAGGGATGCTATGTTTAACAGCCTCAGTGAATTTTTCAGTTCGCGACTCTGCTCGTGATTTCATGGTGCTTTTACTAACGCCATCTGCAAAAACACCGACCATTGCCCCCAGGGGACCAAACAACCCACTAAGGCCCGATGCTCCAGAGCCGCCCAAATCTATAATGGGAAATGCCTCATCATGATAAAAAATTTCTACGTTAGCAATATTGGTGATGGCTGCACGATTTACTTCTTTTTCTGAAATCTGCGGTGCGGAGGCGCAAGCAGAAAGTAATGTGATTAGTATTGTGAGTGAAACGAACGACTTCATATTTTTTCCTAAATTTACGGGGATGAGCTTTTGGTACAAACGGGGTTAAAGATTAGAAATGGGCTATTGAGTTATTTGGAAAACCACTTTGCGACTTTTTCGATAAAATTTTGCGGTGGGCTACGCGGGCTAAGGCTTGGTATCTACAACAACGACAACAACAATGTCCTTATGTTGATTAGCTACGCTTAATTCCTCTTTAGTTTTTGCGTTTCCAACTAAGTACAACACTCCTTTCGCAGGTTTTGATGCTAATTTTTTCAATGCTAGCTTAATGGTCATAATGTTGGTAGATTGGCTTTTCCCTACAACACCAATTTGCATATGTGTTCCTTTTTGCAATAAAACACTAAGTTGTTCTATTGAAGGGGTGCTTTCACCAGAAGCTATTACCGCAAGCATGATTTGCTCTGAAATAATATTGTTAGCACTAGGCACCTCAATAAACAACATTTCCTTTGATGCGGCTACTGCATATATATCTGTCATTTGTTGCGCAATTTCAGCATTATGATGAAGTGCGGGTTGTTGCGCGTTGTCTCCATTTGTGGCACAAGCAGTGAGCAATTCAATCATTGAAAGCATTACAATAAAGCGTGTGAAGTTGGTCATTAACATAATTTTCTCATTTAGATTAAGGCGTATGGGGGAATTTAACGAAGTATTTTAGGTGCCGTGCTTTTCAGCATATTGTTCATTTGCCGATTGTTTTGGTTTTGTGTGTCGCGCTGTAATTGTATGGTTTGCTGTTGCATCCTATCAGGTGGTATGTAGGTATTTGTTCTCGGTTTGATTTGTGTAGATGAATTAGTTTGTGATATTGGGGATTGTGTTTGCCCATTAGCTAGACATTCTGCTGGAGGCGTTTTAATTTTTTCTGGATTGCAAAGCTGAGGGGCAAGTGCATTTTTTAAACAATAGTCATAGTCAGTTTTTACTTTGCAGTACCAACTATTAAGGCGCCTTTCAACACTGGGAGTAGGGATAATGGCATCAGGATGACAGGCTGAGTAGTCACGGTAGCGAGAATCAGCGCATGCATCTTGAAGTGTCCAACTTATATTTTGTTGGAGAAAGTCAGCATTTAACATGCACCTGTCTACTAAGAAGTCGTGATTGAATTGTTCTTTTTGTTCAATGAGTCCAACTTTTTCATATGCTTTTCTATAAGGCCAGCCTAAAGTACTGGGTGCTATTGCACCGCATCCCAACAATGCCTTTTTAATATCTAGCTGTGAATTGCTAGGTTTTTTCCACGTTTCATAATCTTCAGGTGGCGGCTTATCAATATTACGAATGCTATATTGCCCGCATCCATTTAGCAAGAACAGTAATGCTACATAGAAAGGAAAATTCATTTCCGTGCCCCATCAACAGGTTGCTTAGCTGGAACGTTTACCGTAATTGGATCGCCATATTGCTTTATACAGGCTTTGCTTGCATCCCCATAACAACTATGCACGGTTGGCGATGCACCAAACATATTAATCCACTCTTTAATTAAACTACTTCCTTCTGGGGTGCTGCCATAAGTGGCTGGGTTGCCACCAATAATCCTACCTACAAAGTCATCCGCATGAACTTGCAACTGCACAGTATTCTGCATGCCACCACTTAAATTTTCTAAAGAGTTGGCAGCATCTTGTGCGTTATAAGCAGACCCTACCAGTTTAACCGAGGTGTTGCTCAATTGGGATTGAATGTTATCCATCGTTTTTAATGCTTCCAAAGTGTGCCATGAGGGACAGACCACGTTTTCACTTACGGTTAAGGATCATGGGCACTTATAAGGACTTTCACTTTTCAGCTCCGCACCGGTTTTAGTATCCTTTATTACTACAGTAGCTTTTGGAAATGCCTGGCAAAGTGCATTTCTTGCGCTATAAATTCCACTGCCTTCCGCAACCAGCTGCATCTTGTCATTTAATAACTT
Organism: Methylotenera sp.; assembly: GCA_041675545.1. Classification (GTDB taxonomy): domain Bacteria; phylum Pseudomonadota; class Gammaproteobacteria; order Burkholderiales; family Methylophilaceae; genus Methylotenera. The sequence goes on along the minus strand of JBAYTS010000067.1, from coordinate 4,990 downwards.
GCCGGTTGAATCATAAGCCGAAATAGAGTAAGCCCCCGATAACGTCACACAGCCACTAAAAAGAAAAGTGATGGTGAATGGAATTTTTTTATACATTTATTGGCTCCATAGTTATTTATAAAATATTAGGGCAGAAACGGCTTGGATTACTTCTTCTAATTGACAAGACAATATTGAGGAATAGGCTCTGGCCTAAATAGTGCGTATTTCCCCAGATTGCTTTGCCTTAATTGTTCACTTTTCATTGCAATTGCATCAGCCTCGGCTGTTCGACCTGAACCTCGCAAAGATTTATCATATTCATCGAGTTGATTGGCTAACGCTATAGGATCACTTTTCTCAAGCTTCATGGCATATAGCAAAGGCATCGCTCGATCCAGCAAGCTGTTTGCTTCTGCATATCTTTGTTGCGCAATGTAAAGCCGTGCTAATTCTGCCAAGTTTTGAGTGATGATTGCCGCACCAGTGTCAGGAAGGGAGTCGCGAGCGACGATAGATTGCTTTAGCCAGGTTTCACCTTCTGTCAGCCTGCAGAGTTTGATAGATGTTCTTCCTAACCCATACATACTGATAGCAATGTATTGCTGGTCATTCTTTTTGTAAGCTGCGGCCAGTGCTTTCTGATAGCGTGAGAAAGCTAGTTCATACTGCCTTGAGGTAAACGCGTTATTACCTTCAAAGTTTAATTGCTGTTGAGGAGAAACAGCGCTGCAACTTACACAGAGGGCGATTAAAAAGAAACTTGTAATACGAATGGATGAAAATTTTAAGCGCATAAGATTCTCGTAAATTTAGTGGTTTATTAAGGTGTGAATTGGTTAATTTTAGAAATCGCTTAATGGCAAAATTTTCCGTAAGGCGTGCGATCGGTAATAGATTTGCCGTCAGGATGTTTAGCGCGAATAGTTTGCGAGCGCAGCTTTAGTTGAGTTGCCTCATCATTTCGGCTGAGGGCATTAAAAGCCGTGACAGTTTCATCAAGAATATCGGCGTAACCGATAGGTCCACGCTGAGCAAAGTTGTTACGATCAAGTTCTGTCAGTGCCTGCTCAAAATACATGGCAGCATCAGTATATTTCTTTTGATCCAAATGTAATCTTGCAAGCTCAACCAAGCTTAAATAAATAGCTGCACCTGTTTCCTTGTCTAGTGCATAAGCTCGTTTGAGATAATAGTCAGCATCATCAAAAAAACACGTGACACCTAAAGATCTACCGTATTCATAATTCAGAACCGCCCGGGTTTCTGCGGGCATGCCTCCCATGTCAGCGTTAACCACTGCACGTGCAAAAGCGCGGCGAGCACCTTGCCAATCATTATTGGCCATGGCGATAGCACCATGTCTGGTGTAATTCTCGGCATTGTGTTTATTGATGGCTGAGGTGCAGCCAACTAAGCTAATCATGGCAACAAAAACCACGAAATTTTTTATCATGTGAATTTTCCTAAATGGGTTTATGTGTGTGAGTTGATTTATGTGTGGACTCAGCGATAGCAAGTTACTTTTTACATTCTGATGTTGGCTGAATATTCAATTCAACAGGGTTTACTTTGCCATGTTCAGAAACCAATTCCCGCACTCTCAGGTAGCAGCGGCCTTCTTCAAAAATAAGCGCAGCGTCATAATCTTTGTCAGGCTCTGGATTTAATATTCCGGCGATAGGCCCGCAACTTGAGCTTCTCCACTGACCAGCGACTTCTCCCACAGACACGTAACTAGTAAAGATTGTCATCGGCTGATTTGCACGCACAATAAACTCGTGGAATGCCCATGTAATATCCTCAGTTAATGGCATTCCTACTTTTTTATTAGAGGCCAATATAGTTGCAGAATCGAACAGACCATAGTTACGTCCCCCTGTGTGACCAGTTATTGCCGATTTTGAATACAACGTGTAGCAACTTTGGTTGGGGTGAAGGTAGACATTACTACCTGTTGTTAGTACGCGTAAGCGTGCGGTAGGCCCTTCTGCTGAAGAAACATCTAATACCTTAGGGCCAGCGCATGCTGTAAGTACGCTAATACTCAATACTAAGAAAAAGTGAGTTACACGAATGTGCATAGCTACCTCACCGGCGCAGATAATGGTCCGCGCGCCTTGGCAGGGATGAGAAGCGGGGGAGTTGGGTTAGCCTCACCCTCTATCAAAGCCTGAATTTCATCTTTTGATGGGAGCGGGTTATCAGCAGGCGGGATTGGCTCAAATTTAAATGATTCCAGCCAGCGTCTTAAAAATTCTTGGCGCTGAGCTAGCCAGTCGGGAGCGTGTGTTGCTAAATGTCTACTATACGATGCAAGCATCGCAAACATATAGTCGCCAACCTTGGTGAGATAGAGTTCATCAACATATGAGGATTCTCCAGCTTTAAAATCATCCCGTGCGGGAACATCTTTTCCACTGATCACCTGAAGTGTCATCTTCTGCCATTCTCGCCCATTAATGGTGATGGTTTCTTTTTTGGTATGAGGGTTAGTAACAAATTTAAAATTACCACTGGTGGGTAGCTTGTCACCTTTAATGATTGAAGGCCTAAAGCCAACCATGGTGGCGCGGTAATTCAGGCCATCCATACTGACTCTAGGTAACCCCCACATTCTGACCGCACCTTTATTGGGATCCAGGTTATATTGAACTGGTCCATACAGGCCGGTTTCCATTTGGGTGGCTCCAATACCAGTGTTAGTAATGATTTGGGTGGAAACGCCGTTTTGGCATAGTTGCTGTGGGTATTTCGGTGGGTGATAGGGAGGGGTCGGATACACTGTGACATCCCATATGCGGTCATACGTCACCATAAAGTCCAAAGGTGGATGCGTATAATCAATGGTGGGGGTCTCTTTATCATTAGGATGAAGGAAATATGCGTTACCAGTGCGCTCATGTACCCCATAGCGGTCTTTTTCTGGTCTTACAATCACCTGCGCTCGGCACATCACCTTCATGTCACTCATCACAGGCGTACCTTTTTGGTAGCGTGGCAGCGACAACTCTTCTATTCTTTGATAGCCAGCCTTGCTGCAGGCACTGAGTGCAGCAACACATGTGATAAAGATGAGTAACGGGGTGATAACAGACTTATACATATGAATACTTTCATTGGTTACTGGAAACAGGCGCAACCGTTGTGGTTGGCCAGGTCGCAGGGTCATTCCAGCGATAGGTGGAATGCGCACTATTACTTGTGGTAAATAAAGCTTTAAGCTCTAGAATTGATTGCAATATGCTGCCTATCTGAGCCCCTTGTATATAAGTAGCTGAGTTGAGGTCATTAAATTGATTGGTTTGACCTAAATTACCACCGACAAATGTGGGAACTGGGTCATTGGGGTTGTTATGGTAGCCGAGACCACGGATACCATTGTCAGTTGGCCCATTAACATTGCCGTAGGCTAACCAGTTAGCCTGTTGCTCAGGCGTTGCATTTGCCAAGCCGGCAGCATTGAGTGCCGTAGCCACTGCTGCACCTGTAGTTGAGGCTGGCCCGAAGTAATCAATATGTAGATTGGGGTTTGTATGACCCTGTGCAGCATAATCATTCAAGGCAATGTTGCTGGAAAGGGTGCCGCCACTATGCGCAAGGAGATTGGTTTCACCCTGCCCCTCTTCCCCCCAGTTACCCTTTGAGGCAATCAAGGCCTGCACGATGGCCTCAGAAGTATTGGACGTTGCTCGCGCATATTGGTCGATTGCCGCATTGAGTAAATCGGCCAAGGTTCCTTGGGTATCGTTATAAGAGAGGTAGATGGTTTGGTTAGTACCCTCTCCATCACGCAGGTGCCCGATACCCAGCACCAAGGCGCGTTCTGGCTCATTCAAGATACCATTTACGGCAATATTGAAGTGACCTTCACTATTACTATCCACAGCACGAATCTCGAATAGTGGAGTATTGTCAGTTGTGCTTTTTAAATTAGTTAATGCCTCGATGCGTTCTTCCAGCGGCAAGTCTGCATTGTTAATGGTGTCACCTAAACTAGAGGCGGCTTCTGCACAATCAGTAGGCTTACCTTTGCATGTGGCAATAAACCCTTGCGCGATGTCACTATCGCGCTTTTGCGCAGTTAACAAAAAGGCATTGCCCAGCGTCCCCACTGCATAACTGGTGGCGGAATTGGCAATATTAACTTCACCAGCCAAACCGCCGACAAGCAAATTGCCCAAGGTGAGCGCTAAACCTTGCGATAGGCTGGGATTGTCTCGTTCATTACGAATATCAACCGCTTGATAACGTAGTGTTTGCGCTTCAGCTTTTAAAACATCAGCTTCGCTTGTTCTGCCGTTAGCAGTTAGAAAAGCCGCCTCGGCTTCTTTGTCTCTGGCTAGGTTAAGCTTGTCGTTGTATTGCTGATCATATTCCGCCATTCTTCTGACGTAATATGCATTGATGGCCGTAGTCACTTGCTGGGTGGCTGCGCTCGTAATGCTTGCATTCGCTGCCATTTCATTTTGAATGGCCGTGACATCTGGTTTGGTCAATATGCCATTATTGGCGTTGGCAGTGTCTCGATTTAGAGTAGCGACGGTCGTATCGGCATTTTTACCAGTCAATGTAGTTTGCTTTGCATCGTCAGTAATGGCAATTTGTGCTGCACTTACTGCGCTATGTGTAACACTGGACTCTGAGCCTTCCTGATTTAAATCGGGCGTCAACGTACCAGGAAGATTGACTAAATTGCTACCAACATTTTTGGTGACTGATTCGCTAGGGTTATAACTCATGCTTAAGCCCATGCTACTACTGTCGGCTTCATATTCTGCATGATTCTGAATGTTCGAGACCGTCAGTGTTTCAGTAGTGAGACGGTTTTTGTTGTTTTGAATGGCCTGCTCAGTTGAAGCAATCACCGCACCTTTAAGGTCGGTATTGCCTTTGACGTTAACCTGGAACCCACCATCACCTGACATGATGCCGCTTTGTTCATTGACGCTGGCATAGTCGGATTTGGTTTTGCTGTTGGAGGCACTGATCGAGCCACCATAGCTGCCTG
>JBAYTS010000066.1:0-8216 GCA_041675545.1 Methylotenera sp. | reverse complement strand
TCACAGAGAACTGCTGCGCGGGTCAGCAGGGATGCTGTTCTGACTTAACTTGCGACACTACTATGAAAGAAATCTAATCATGAAACGCATGCACATACATGTATCAGTGGATGACCTCAACAAAAGCATCACTTTTTACAACACACTATTTGGAACAGCGCCAACAGTACAGAAGGCAGATTATGCCAAATGGATGCTGACTGACCCCTTGGTCAATTTTGTGATTAGCCAGCGTGGTGCAAAGGCAGGCCTAGACCACGTGGGCATACAAGTTGATAACGATGAGGAGTTGGCTGAAATCAAGGCTAGATTAGATGCTGCTGATATGAATGTACTGACCCAAGAAGGCACTACATGCTGTTATGCCAAGTCAGATAAGCATTGGGTGCAAGACCCTTCAGGGATCGCGTGGGAGTCCTACCACACGCTGGATAGTGCGCCAACGTTTAATGATGCGGCGCATGACAATGATTCAGCCTGTTGTGCACCAACCGCTCAGCAAGTTCAATTCATTTCACGTCGCAGCAAGTAATTATGACGACTAATACTAAAGAAGCACCTGCGAAAATAGGTGCATTTGAACGCAATCTTACATGGTGGGTGTTGGCTTGCATCGTTATTGGTATTGGCTTAGGCAAACTTAGTCCTACATTCTTTCAATCGGTAGGCAACATTAAAATTGCCGAAGTCAATTTGGTTGTCGCTGTGCTGATTTGGCTAATGATTATCCCGATGTTGCTAAAAATCGATTTCCGCGCCATGAGTGATGTGCTGCAACATGGCAAAGGCATAGGCGTCACGCTTTTTATCAATTGGGTTGTTAAGCCATTTTCAATGGCGTTACTTGCTTGGATATTTATTAGACACTTATTTGCTGACTACCTGCCAGTAGACCAACTAGATAGCTACATTGCAGGGTTGATTCTACTTGCCGCGGCACCATGTACGGCAATGGTGTTTGTATGGAGCAATCTATGCAATGGCGATGCCAAATTTACTTTATCTCAAGTTGCGATTAACGATGCCATTATGTTATTTGCGTTTGCACCGCTGGTGGCCTTATTGCTTGGCTTATCCAGCATTACCGTACCTTGGAACACACTATTCTTATCTGTGCTGTTGTTTATCGTAGTGCCAGTAGTTATTAGTCAATTATGGCGTAAGTTATTACTCTCAAAAGGTCAAAACGCTTTAGATGAAATGCTTAAACAATTACATCCTTTTTCACTCTCAGCACTATTAGCCACACTAGTTTTACTGTTTGGCTTTCAAGGGCAACAGATACTTGCTCAACCGACCATCATTGGCTTGCTGGCAGTACCTATCATCATTCAGGTTTACTTCAACTCCATGCTTGCTTATTGGCTTAATAAGAAGCTAAAAGTAGCGCATTGTGTCGCAGGGCCATCTGCGCTGATCGGGGCATCAAATTTCTTTGAGTTAGCTGTCGCTACTGCTATTGCTTTGTTTGGTTTTAACTCAGGTGCGGCACTGGCTACGGTCGTGGGTGTCTTGATTGAAGTACCTGTCATGTTGACCGTTGTATCTATCGTGAATCGCAGTCGCAATTGGTATGAAACCACTTAATATTTTAAGGTGATGATGAATATTTTATTTTTATGTACAGGCAACTCATGCCGTTCTATTTTAGCTGAAGCCACGTTTAATGCTTTAGCACCTAAAAGCATGCAAGCCATAAGCGCAGGTAGTAAACCCGCAGGTTATGTGCACCCACGCTCAATTGCTTTACTAGAACGTAAAGGCATCGCTACTGATGGTTATTTCAGTAAATCATGGGATAACTTAGCCGTAACACCCGATGTAGTGATTACTGTCTGTGGCAATGCCGCAGGAGAAACCTGCCCGGCTTACCTTGGCAATGTGATGCGGGCACATTGGGGTGTGGACGACCCAGCCAAAGCTACGGGGTCTGAAGCCGAGATTGATGCTTCTTTTGAGGAAGCATATTCAATATTACGCAAACGAATTGAAGCTTTCCTTGCATTACCTTTAGATGCGTTGCAACATGATGCAAAGCAATTTGAAGAACAACTCAAGCGCATTGGAACAATAGGCAAAACTTAATCAAATGGATAACCCACGCAGTTTTCCAATGAAACACCCAAAAACACTTTTGCTGCTAATGGTAGGGCTATGGTGGGGCCTCTATCAAACATTGATTCCTTTGTCAGAATTCATTGTTCAACTGCTTCCCATCGAGCGTGACAGCAAACTAGGTAGCGCGTTACAGTTTTTCTTTTACGATACACCCAAGGTGCTGATGCTGTTGACTGGGGTAGTGATGGTCATGGGCATGGTCAATTCATACTTCACGCCAGAACGTACCCGTGCAATATTGGCAGGTCGGCGTGAGGGGGTTGCCAATGGCATGGCTGCCAGTTTGGGTATTGTCACACCCTTTTGCTCTTGTTCAGCGGTGCCATTGTTCATTGGTTTTGTTCAAGCAGGCGTACCGTTAGGCGTAACATTTTCATTTCTAATTTCAGCACCGATGGTTAACGAAGTGGCGCTAACTTTGTTGTTTGCCATGTTTGGCTGGAAGGTGGCAGGTTTGTATCTAGGCATGGGCTTAATGATTGCCATATTCTCTGGATGGATAATTGGTCGCCTCAATATGGAAGAGCACCTAGAAGACTGGGTACGCAACATGCCGAAAGTAAATGCAGACTTTGATACCGCTGATTTAACCCTTTCGGACCGCCTGCAAGCGGGATTTACTTCAGTACGAGAAATCGTTGGTAAGGTTTGGCCTTATATCCTAGCAGGTATCGCCATCGGTGCTGGTATCCACGGTTATGTGCCTGAAGACTTTATGGCGAGCTTTATGGGCAAAGATGTGTGGTGGGCCGTACCGGTGTCAGTCCTCATCGGGGTGCCAATGTACACCAATGCAGCTGGTATTATTCCTATTGTCGAAGCATTACTCGCCAAAGGCGCGGCTTTGGGTACGGTGCTTGCATTCATGATGAGCGTCATTGCACTATCATTGCCAGAAATGGTGATTTTACGCAAAGTGCTCAAGCCAAGATTGATCGCGACTTTTATTGGTGTAGTAGCCTCTGGCATTATTCTGGTCGGCTATGTATTTAATGCAGTTTTATAAGGAGTAAGTTATGAAGGACATTAAAGTTCTAGGTACTGGCTGTGCTAACTGCAAAGCTACTGTCAGACTTGTTGAAGAAGTTGCTAATGCCAAAGGTGTAGAAATTGCACTAGAAAAGGTTGAAGATATTCAAAAAATCATGACTTACAATATTATGTCGACCCCAGCCGTTGTCATTGATGGACAAGTGGTTCACGCTGGCGGCATACCTGCTAGAAGTAAAGTTGAAAGCTGGTTCTAATAAATCTACTTTCGGATACCCAATAACTTAAAGGGATCATCATGAACAAACTCAGCTTAGCCCAGTTCTTTATTGACGAGCAGCAGCGTGGCAATACCTCCACGATTGAACTGGCGCCATTACTTGATGACGTTGCAACCGCATGTAAAGATATTGCGCTTGCAATCAACCAAGGTGCACTTCAAAGCACAATGGGTAACTTGGATGCACAAAACGTACAGGGTGAAACGCAAAAACAATTAGACGTGATATGTAATGACATATTCATTACCGCCAATAGCAAGCGTGGCAACATTGCCGGCATGGTGTCTGAAGAGCTGGAGCAGTTTTACAGCGTTCCACATCAGTCGGCCAGCGGCGAAAAATACCTGTTACTGTTTGATCCGCTAGATGGCTCATCCAATGTCAATGTCAATATTTCAGTCGGCACGATTTTTTCTGTATTGCGATGTCCAGATGGAATCACAACCCCTCAACCAAAAGACTTTTTGCAAGCAGGCAAACAGCAAATTTGTGCAGGTTACGCACTTTATGGCACCTCCACTATTCTGGTTTTTACCACTGGGCATGGCGTCAATGGTTTCACTTTAGATATTGAAACAAATACGTTTTTTCTCACGCACCCCAATATGCAGATTGCTACTGACACCAATGAATTTGCAATCAATATGTCTAACTACCGCTTTTGGAAAGCGCCCATGCAGCATTATATTGATGAGTGTTTACAGGGCAAAGATGGCATGCGTGATAAAGATTTTAATATGCGCTGGGTGGCGTCAATGGTGGCAGAAATTCACCGTATTCTGGTGCGCGGCGGTATATTTATGTACCCGGTAGACAGTAAAATAAAAGGCCAAGGCGGCAAACTACGCCTGCTTTACGAGGCTAACCCGATGAGTTTTATTGTTGAGCAGGCAGGTGGTGCATCGTCAACAGGGTATCAAGATATCATGGACGTGACGCCAACGACCATACATCAGCGCGTTGGCGTAATCATGGGTTCAAAGAATGAAGTCATTAAGGCGGTCAGCTACCATAGCTCAAAGCGTTGATAGAACCATCAATGAGTGATAAAGTCCTATACACATGAAATACGCGCGCACAATTGCTACATTCCTTATTTTTATCATGGCTTCAAGCCCTGTGTTGGCCGCTGTTTGCTCGATTTCATGCGCGGCAGGGTCTGTTGTGCCAGGCATAAGCGCCTCTGTAAATGTGATTCCTAGTGATACATCCGCTATTACCGCTGATCACTGCCAACATGGCATGGCTAGTGATGGCAAGCATCAATCCAGTCAACCAACATCTGATAAACAGGCGTCTGACAAACACCAGTCCAATGCCGAACATAAAGGCTGTACTATGGCTGGCGGCTGTCATTTTGCTCAAGCCACACTAGCTTCGCCAATTCTGCTGTTATCTGCAAACTACACCAGCGCTGCGCTACCGCCCTTCACCCCATTCGCACTTGCTGCGGATGTTCCACCGCCAATAAAACCTCCCGCCTGAATTAATGTACTAAAGGGCTAACTACGTCTGTTAGTCCTGTCATGTTCTTTTTTTCGATTAGAACACGACGACTTGCGCCCATTCTGGACCAATAAACCTTTTTAGCAATTGGCTCTTGGCGCAAAGTGCAGTATCACTAGGCAAGCATCACTAATTGCCTGTGTATATAAAACTTAATAGGAGTATTCATCATGAACAAGCGAACCATCCACAAAATTATTGTCACCTTTGCCGTTTGTAGCATCGGCTTTCTCTCTATATCCGCCATCGCTGCGCAAGATGAATTTCAACAGCAGATGACGCAGCAGGTCATGAAAGCAAAGCAGAAGCTTAAAGAAGCCGAGGCCTCCAAGGGGGTCGAGCGCCAGAAACTGATGGGCGAGCACATGCAAATGATGCAGGACACTATGAAAAAAATGCAGGCCATGAAACCCAAAGTCGGTATGTCCATGCAGGAGCATGAGGACTGGATCAACGAGCATCAGAAACTCATGGATGAAATGATGAGCCAGATGATGGATGAGCATCACATGATGATGGACATGGGTGGCATGGCTAAAGGCTCAGGTGAAATGGACTGTATGTCCAAAGGATCTGACGACGCGCACAAGCACTAATTGGTGAACCGGGCGGGCAACGTCCCGCCCATATCCAATCAAACATTATCAATCAAACATTGAAGGATGAAGGAAATGAAAAAATTATTAATTTGTATGTTCGTAGCGATATTGAGTATTGCTACTGCTCCGGTCTACGCCAACGATGCCCATCATCAGGCTGCAGATAATCAAAAGAGTTATTCTGCAAAAGGTGAAGTAGTTGCCGTGGACAGTGCTTTAAGTAAGGTTAAATTGAAGCATGACGCGGTTCCGGAGCTTAAATGGCCTGCTATGACCATGTTTTTTAACGTTGCAGACAAGTCTCTGCTGGACACAGTGAAAACCGGAGATCAGGTTGAATTCGAGTTTGTTAAAGTCGACGGTGGCGGGCCATTGATTACAAAAATCAAACCGCTTAAATAAGGCATCTGGGCTAGCCGCAACTCAACGTGCTAGCTATACAGATGAACACAGGTAAGAGAATGAATACAAATAACTCAAAAACAATGCTCGTCCTGACTTTGACAGTACTGATGTTGCCAGGCCTTTCCTGGGCGGAAGAAGTCGCTTCCGGCAACCCTATCGGTGCCAATGTACAGGAATTATTGAACTGGGCAGACACACATAACCCTGAGCTTGCGGCAATGCGATATGAGACGGATGCAGCAAGCGAGCGAATTGCACCTGCAGGCGCGCTGCCAGATCCTTTGCTGCGCGTTGAATTTATGGATTTTGCTGGGCGTGATGCGCCAGATGGTTTTAATCCTCTTCCTGGCAAAGGGAGTGGAACTAAATACACGTTAATGCAGAGCTTTCCTCTTTGGGGCAAGCGGGACTTACGTAGGGAAGTGGCTACTGCACAGCTTGAGCAGTTTAAAGGGCGGAGACTAATCAGTGTTGCCGAAACCCACGCCCGTATCAAAAATGCTTATGCCCAGTATTTTCAGACTGTAGGCCTGAAGAAGCTCAACGAGGATATCTTAACCTTGCTAGGTGATCTTGAATCTGTCACTCGCGTTCGCTATGCCAGTGGTTTAGTACCCCAGCAAGATGCAATTCGCGCTCAGGTTGAAAAGACCACCTTGCAGTCCGAGATTATTAGCCTTGAAACCGAACAGCAACAGGCCAAGGCACGCCTTAATGCGATACTGGGGCGAACACAGAGTGCGCCGCTTTCTACGTTACCTGAGTTGCGTCGTCTGCCGCCAGAAAAGCTGGATACAGCGGTCTTGCAGGAAAAGGTGGTACGAAATAACCCACTGCTTGCTACACAATCAGCACAAATATCGGCTGCAGACGCTAACAAGCGATTGATAGAAAAGAATCGCTACCCGGATCTAACGCTTGGCATTGCGCCTACTCAACGTGGTAGCAATATCAGTAGCTGGGAGGCGATGGTAGAGGTCAATATTCCTATCCGCTTCGATACTCGTCGATCTCAGGAGAGTGAGGCTACCGCTATGCTGGATGCAGCCAAGGAGCGCCGTGACGGAGTAGAGAATCAGGTGATAGGCGAGCTGCAGGAAAATCTGGTAGCTTTTGAGGCCGCAGAAAAACAAGGACGGCTGATTACTTACACATTGCTCCCGCAAGCAGAGTTGACATTCCGCTCGGCATTGGCCGGTTACGAAAACGGTAAAGTAGATTTTGCGACATTGCTTGATGCCCAAAGGGCAATCAGGCTTGCGCGACAAGGCCAGATAAAAATGCGGGTTGAGCAGGAAGTCCGCCTTGCTGAGATTGAAAGAATGATTGGGGAAGATTTATGAAGCGCTTTGGAATATGGTTCGCACTGGCGCTAGCCGGCATTGCTACGGCTGCAGGTGGTGGCTACTGGTGGGGACTGAAGCAGGTTAGCCACACTTCAGCAGAAATGCCAGCGGCCATTACAGCGCCTGCTGAACGAAAGGTACTCTATTACCGAAATCCTATGGGCTTGCCTGATACCTCGCCAGTACCCAAGCAGGATTCTATGGGGATGGATTACACCCCGGTGTATGCAGATGAGGAGGTATCTAATAACCAGGTCAAGATCAGTACCGACAAGGTACAGAAGCTAGGCGTAAAAACCGAGCAAGTGCTATCGCGAAAAATGGTCAATATGGTCCGTGCTGTGGGGCAGTTCCAATTTAACGAGCAGCGTCTCTCAACAGTCACTACCAAGTTTGAGGGTTATATTGAAAAACTATACGTCAATACGACTGGCCAGCCGGTAAAGCGTGGACAGCCACTGATGGAAGTTTACAGCCCGGAACTGGTGTCTGCGCAGGAGGAATACCTGATTGCCTGGAACGGACGACAGTCATTGAGTAACGGCACCCCGGAGTCATTGCTGGGTGTTGGCCAGTTGGCTGACAGCGCACTTAAACGTTTACGTAACTGGGATATTTCAGATGCTCAATTACAGCGTTTGAAAAAAGACGGAAAAGCGACACGTACGCTTACGATGTACTCACCTGCAAATGGCGTGGTATTGGAGAAAACCGCAGTGCAAGGCATGCGCTTTATGCCGGGTGAGCTCCTGTTCAAGATTGCAGATTTGTCGACGGTCTGGCTGCTGGCAGATGTATTCGAGCAGGACATCGCTCTGATCCATGTTGGCCAGACGGTAAACATTACTGTCAATGCCTATCCAGGTAAGGAGCTCAAAGGAAAGATTGATTATATCTACCCAACAGTAACCTCTGAGACGCGCACTGCCAAAGTACGGGTAGTGCTGGCTAACCCAGACGGAATTTTAAAG
>JBAYTS010000065.1:0-8232 GCA_041675545.1 Methylotenera sp. | reverse complement strand
GCTTCTGCTTCTTTTAAAAAACCAATAATTTGCTCTTCTGTGTATCTACTCTTCTTCATTCTTCCACTCCTAAAAGTGGACTTTATTCATTTTACGCTGGTAGGGCAATAAGGGAGCAGGTCACAAGTCACCATTTTTGCCACACTTTCCGATACCAGATTCAAAGTGTTCCGAAATACCTACCTTGCCAAGATTGAGTCGCTGGAAAATATAGCTGTCCTGATGCATCTCACATTTTCGGTGTTCTGTCTTATTCTCCGCGTATTTGCCAACTTTCAGCTCAACTATTGGGTGGATAGTCACATCAGTAATCATGTGTGCAGAATAGCCTAGTAGCCATGCAATTGCCTTACGTTTGGGTAAGCCATCTTCCATGCTTTTTATATAAGCGACTCCTGTATGAATCATTTCACCGCTGTTTGTGTAATGCATCAAATCAGCCCAAGGTGCTGATTTCTTGTCCGCAATAGCCAAGTAAGGATAGTCAGGGCTGACTGCGCCAAGTTCGCAGTATTTAAAGTTTCTTAACAGGCCTGAGATAATTTGTCTGGGAAAGTTTGGGATAGCTTCAAGCCTTTGAGGCTCGCGCAACATGTTGACGAGAGTAATATGGGCAAAAGCACCTGGCATTTAATACTCCATTTATAGTCCGAGTTGTGGTGTATATAGTAATCTACTAAACAAAATTTACATAATATCGCCAGTCAATAGTGGGCAGAAAATTGGCAGCTTATCGCTATTGGATTTAATTGGACGTGACGATCCTGAAGAGCGTCAGTGAGTGTTGGCGAGAGAGGGCGAGTAAATAGCATTATAAATCAAAAAGTTATAACAACTTTTAATCCGCTTATCGTGGGTTCGATCCCCGCACGCCCTACCAATATCTAAAAGGCTTCCAGAGATGGGAGCCTTTTTTCATTTTGGCTTAACGTAGCTAAATCGTAGCTAGCAAATGCTGATTTAACCGTGAAGCCACATGCGCAAGTTGATCTAGTGCTAGATGAGCATATAGCTCAACCATCGCCGACGTATTCGATCCACCTAGTCGTTGTAAAGCATGAGTAAGGGCTAGTCTGCGCATATTGGTTAAATGTATATTGTGTAAGTACACGTTCCACAAGACCGGCAATGAGGCTGTAGGGCCGGTATTGCAACAGGCGTAGGCGTTGGGTGAGGCTTGGATGTAGATTGCTTGGCGGCCAGTTTTTTTAAAATTGCAGGCAAAAATATCGCGGTTTATGCACATGATCTCAAGTTTTACTTTAAGTACGCCAAATAACTTGATATAAATCAATGCCTAAATCCTAACCTATTGATTTTTATCGATATAATTTTGTGATTACTATTTATACGGTTTTTATAAAACCCTTATAAAACGGTAGGTTACGATTATATTACACAGGTAATCACAGAGTTATCCACAGATTTTGTGGAGAGTATTTTTGGTTTCAGTCACTGTAAAAAAAGTCAATAAGTTAAATTACTTATTTTGATGTTTTGTTAAACCCAGATTTTTTATTAGTTCATCATTCCAATGAAAGCCGTTAACACAACTATATGATTTACAATAACTTTAGAATGGTTTTTGAATAAAGTTAATGCATAATTTTAATGTGAAATTTAGCCTTAATTTTTAGCTAGATGACGGGGTTTAAGTTAAGCTTTTAGGATCTCATGGAAACTCTGGGTTACACATAGCACCGTCATTTCGTTTCGTACAAATGTCTCCACACTATATAATTAGCCTCGCTAAACGCTACATCGGCTTTTTAATTTAATTTCGGCTACTGAATGATTAACACAATAAAACAAAACTGGTTTTCTAATATCCGTGGCGATGTGCTTGCCGGCCTTGTTGTTGCTCTGGCGCTTATTCCTGAGGCCATTGCTTTTTCAATTATTGCAGGCGTGGATCCTAAAGTAGGTTTGTACGCTTCTTTCTGTATCGCGGTTGTTATTTCTTTTGTCGGTGGCCGCCCGGGCATGATTTCTGCCGCAACCGGGGCGATGGCGCTACTCATGGTAACCTTGGTTAAAGATCATGGCTTGCAATACTTACTAGCGGCAACCTTGCTGACCGGTGTTATACAGATTGTATTTGGCTATATTAAGCTGGGTTCTTTAATGCGCTTTGTTTCACGCTCGGTTGTGACGGGGTTTGTGAATGCGCTGGCAATACTCATTTTTATGGCACAGCTACCAGAACTTACCAACGTTACCTGGCACGTATATGCGATGACTGCCGCGGGCCTTGGCATTATTTATCTTTTTCCTTACATCACTAAATCAATTCCATCACCATTGGTGACTATTGTGGTGCTGACTGGCGTTGCCATGTATTTCAATATGGATATTCGCACAGTAGGCGACATGGGTGAGTTGCCCGATACCTTGCCTATATTTCTTTGGCCTGACGTGCCGTTAAATTTTGAAACACTCACCATTGTGTTTCCATATTCAGTGTCTTTGGCCGTGGTTGGTTTACTGGAGTCGTTAATGACTGCCACTATTGTGGATGACTTAACCGATACCTCCAGTGATAAAAACCGTGAATGTAAGGGTCAGGGTTTAGCTAACATTGGTGCTGGTTTACTCGGTGGTATGGCAGGCTGTGCCATGATTGGTCAATCTATCATCAATGTTAAGTCTGGCGGACGTACGCGTTTATCTACCCTTACCGCAGGCGTTGTGTTGCTGATGCTGGTGGTTTTTTTAGGGTCGTGGGTATCAAAAATTCCGATGGCGGCACTGGTTGCCGTGATGATTATGGTATCAATCGGGACCTTTAGCTGGAGCTCTTTAAGCAATCTTAGAACGCATCCGTTGAGTACTAGCATTGTGATGGTTGCCACCGTTGTTGTGGTGGTGGCTACACACAATTTGGCTTATGGCGTGTTGGTCGGTGTGTTGCTGGCGGGTTTATTCTTTGCAAACAAGGTTGGGCAGTTTTTATTGGTTACAACTGAGGCTAATAACGACGGCAGCTTGCGTACTTATCGGGTTGTTGGGCAGGTCTTCTTCACCTCTGCAGATAAATTTGTCTCGTATTTTGATTTTAAAGAAGCCGTCGATAAAGTAGTGATTGATTTAACGCATGCGCATTTTTGGGATATTACTTCGGTGAGCGCGTTAGATAAGGTTGTGATTAAGTTTCGCCGGGAAGGTACTGAGGTTGAAGTCATTGGCATGAATGAGGCAAGTGCCACCATTGTTGACCGCTTTGCTGTGCATGATAAGCCTGATGCTGTAGATAATTTAATAGCACATTAAAGGAAAAAACAATGACAAATGTAGTTGCTTGTATTGATGGCTCAAATATCACACCTGCAGTTTGTGATTATGCGGCGTGGGCGAGTTTGCGTTTAGGTGCGCCACTAAAATTTCTACACGTGCTTGATAAAGCCGAGTATCCAACTACGCCAAAAAACTTAAGCGGCAATATTGGTTTGGGCAGTCGAGAGCGCTTATTAAATGAGCTGACAGAGCTTGATGAAAAACGTGGAAAAATCGCTCTGGAACATGGCCATCTCTTGTTGGAAGAAGCAAAAAAACGCGCACTGGCCTTTGGTATTACAGACCCAATCTGCCGTCAAAGGCATGGTGATTTGGTCGATACGCTGATTGCCATGGAAAATGATATTCGCTTACTGGTGATGGGCAAACAAGGTTCAGTGGGCGACACCATTGGTGACCATGTAGGCAATAATCTTGAAAGAGTGGTGCGCACCATGCACCGCCCGATTTTAGTGGCGCCGCAAACGTTTAAAACGCCAACTAGCATGATGATTGCTTTTGATGGCAGTGCGACTACCCGTAAGGGCGTGGAGATGGTAGCTGCCAGCCCGTTATTTAAAGGCCTGTTATGCCACGTGGTGATGGTAGGCAACGAGAGTAAAGCGCTGACTGAGCACTTGAACTGGGCAAAAAATACGTTAGAAGCGGCGACGGGGTTTACTGTCACGACTGCGGTAGTCGCTGGCGAAGTGAAGCATGCTTTATGCAATTATCGCGATCAGCATGATATAGGCATGGTGGTGATGGGCGCTTACGGGCACTCAAAAATCCGTCAGTTTTTAGTAGGAAGCACCACGACAAAAATGATTCAACATACCACGCAAGTGCCCTTGCTATTATTACGATAGTGTTCGTTTAAGTTAGCAATTTTCTTGGCAATCTATCGCCTTCTATTAAACCAAATCAACTCGATTTTTACTAATCCATACGTTGATATTTTGGTAAAGTTGTTCCGCTTGCATGATGCATTCAATGACGGCTTGGTCACTGATTGGATCACCTTCGTAATCACTTACGTTACGTTGTTTCCGAAGCGCGTCTAGCACTATGACAGTCGTTTGCGCTAAGCCAATCGTTGTTGGCAGTGTTTGAATAGCTGTTTGATGATGCCCGGGTTGGCTTGTGGAAGTGCGATACCCATTCATCCATAAAGCTAGCATTGCACATTGCATAATACATTTGTATGCCGCATCAAATCTATTTTCAGCGCTTATCTCGGTAATATGAGCGTCCGCGATATTGCGATTAGCCGCTTCTAACAAGCGTTGTACAGCGTCCCGTGAAGGACTGTGCACTTGTAGTTTGTTAATTTTAAGTAGATTGACTAAGCTCATTTTCTTTGCCTATTATAAATAGCTTAGGCTTAGCTAACACTTCTTTAATGAATGAATCACTGTTTTTTACACGGCGATTAAACTCCTCTTGTGAATATACCACTGGGTTAATTTCACGTTGTAACACTGTTTGGGTGGTATGCAGTGCTTGCACTGCATCAGAGAAACTTAAGCTACCAATTAGCATGATGTCAACGTCGCTATTTGTTTGTTGATCGCCGCGCGCAACAGAGCCAAACACAAAAGCAAATTCAATTTTATTTTCTAAACCTATCAAAGCTTTTGCTAACACGTCAGCTAAGCCAGACGTTTTGCGTAAAATACTCGCTAATTCATCAAAAATTGGGCAACTAAGATTGGCGCTATAGTGAACCTGATTACCTATTTGTTTTCTTTGTAATATACCGCCAGTAGTAAGTTTTGTAAGTTCTTTGTGTAGCGTCCCAGGTGATGTACCTGTAAGCCGAGCGAGCTCACGTACATGGTAGCTAGCCTCAGGGTGCAGTAACAACAGTCCTAAAGTACGTTGTCTGTATTCTCCAAAAAGTAAAGAACCTAACATAATGTTTCCTTTATTGCTTCAATTGAAGTTAATAATGAAACGTATGCTAGCTAAAGTCAAATGTTATTTAATATCGAAGCGGTCATCTGTTCGAGCATCAGTCCAGTTTTATTTTTTGGTATGCAGGCAGGTATGGTTCGTAGCCAAGGCCTTGGTTAAGTTATTCAGCGCGTTAGCAATCACTTGCCTGGGCGCGCCGATATTCATGCGCATAAAACCGCTGCCGGCTTCGCCAAACAGTATGCCTGGGCTCAAACCTACACCAGCCTCGTGTACAAAAAAACGGTTGAGTTCTGCATCATTCATGCCCAAAGCGCGACAATCCAGCCATAACAAATAAGTGCCTTGTGGTGCAATTAGGCTGATTTTTGGTAGCTTGGCAATTAAATAGTCCGCAACAAAATCACGTGTTTGTTTGAGGTAAACAAGGAGTTCGTCTAGCCATACTTCACCTTCGCGGTAAGCCGCTTCAAAAGCAACTAGGCTAAACGGATTGGCGGCGCTGACGTGTAAGGTGTCAAATGCCTGGTTGATGGCGGCGCGCTGTGTTGCATCCGGAATAATCAGTGCGGATAAATTTAAGCCA
The DNA here is from genome assembly GCA_041675545.1 of Methylotenera sp. Lineage (GTDB taxonomy): Bacteria > Pseudomonadota > Gammaproteobacteria > Burkholderiales > Methylophilaceae > Methylotenera. The sequence goes on along the minus strand of JBAYTS010000065.1, from coordinate 2,456 downwards.
GGAATATTAAAAGTTTTACTGGGCGCAACCGCGGTGACAATGTTATTTGCATGCCCTGATACTGTTGCTAGCATGTGATGTTTATCGTCAGGGTAAATTAGATCAGCATGAATTTCATCTGAAAATATTGTTAAGTCGTGCTTTTCTGCAATCTGTAGCAGTTGATTCAGTTCTTCTTTGCGCCACACGCGGCCAACCGGGTTGTGCGGTGAGCATAAAAGTAGCATGCGGGCATTAGCCGCGCATTGCTCCAAGTGGTCAAAATCAATTGAGTAGTGATTATTTTCAAATTGCAGCGGATTTTCGATTAACTGCCTGCCAGTGTTGGTCACGGCAGAGAAAAAAGGGAAATACACGGGTGGCTGCACAATGACGGCTTCGCCCGGCTGGGCAAAAGCCATGACGGCTGCATGCAGTGAAGGTACTACGCCTGGGCACATGACAATCCATTCACGCTTTACATGCCAGCCATGGCGGCGTTTTAGCCAGCTTATCAGTGCATCGTAAAGGCTATCCGGGTAGCTTGTGTAACCATAGATGGGGTGTGTGGCACGTTCAGTCAGTGCGTTTGTCACCGCTGGCGGCGCAGAAAAATCCATATCTGCGACCCATAACGGAATCACATCGGCGCGACCAAAAACAGCTTGGCGTGCGTCATATTTCAGGCTGGCGGTTGCCTCACGATTGATTACACGGTCAAAATCAAATGGTGTACTCAAGAAATTCTTTCCCAAATGGTGACTTCGGACAGCGAGTGCTGGAATTTTCGGCTAGTTTCGCGAATGACAAATGGCACTTTAACTGGGTCTTCAATTAAACGGAAATGCTCGCTGAGTATTTCTTTTAAGCCATCTAGCGTGCCAAAATTCTCACCATTACGTTTAAAGCCACCTATCCATTCATCTCGCGGAGTATGTTCTTCTAGCCAGGTGTAAGGCGATGCAATTAGCAATAACCCACCGAGGTTAAGGCGTTCGTGCACGGTGTTGAGGAGTTTTTTAGGACTGTACAGACGGTCAATCAGATTGGCCGCTAAGATCAGATCGTAGCCGGTGAAGTGCGGTTTGAGGTTGCAGGCATCACCTTGAGCAAATTCGACCTGATGCTTTAATGCATCAAGGCCAAGTTCTTTTAGTGTGCGCTCTTGGTATAAAACCAGCTCGCCTTCATCAACCATGGTGTAGCGTAAAGCGCCTTGTTCTGCTAATTGCACACCCTGACCAATAAAGCGGGCAGAGAAATCAATGCCGGTGACATGCGCAAAATGGCGCGCCAGCTCAAAAGTGGCGCGCCCAGAGGCGCAGCCGAGGTCAAGTGCTACGCGCGCAGGCTTGCCTGCCATGGCACGTATGGCGATGTCACTGAGTGCCTTTGGAAAGTTAGGCACGTTGAAATAAGCGTCGCCATAATGGAACTCAGCGTATTCTGACAGTAGTTTGTTCGTTTCATAGTGCGAGGTATTTTGGTTAATGGGTGTATTGCTGACCACATAGCGAAAACCAGCATGCTGAAAGAAATGGCGTCTAAACGCATAACGCGCACTTTTTAATGCTTCGTTACCGCAGGATGCCCAAGAGCCGCCTTTAATAAGATTATGCTTGCCATCAAAAGTTGGTGCGGTAAAGTCGTCGTAATAGGGGTGAACTACAAAGCCTTCAAACGGGTAAATCGGCGTTTCTGTCCATTGCCAGACGTTACCTATCACATCAAAAAACTCCCCATGCTGGAATTTATGGATTGGGCAGCAAGAGGCATAGACGTCAAGATGAATGTTGGCATGGGCTTTGGTCGCCTGCGGTATTTCGGCAAGCTCTGCGACATCATAGATGCGATACCATTCATCTTCAGTCGGTAGTCGGTAAGATGCGCCTGTTGTTTTTGCTTTCCAATTACAGAATGCTTTGGCTTCATGGTAGTTCACAATAACGGGCCAGTCCCAAGGCATGGGGATGACTTCAGTCATGCATCTGAGTTGCCAGCTGTCATTGACTTTTATCCAGAAAGTAGGGTGCTCAGCACCCGCATGCGCAAGCCAGCCTTGGCCTTCTTCTTCCCAATAGGCTTGAGTTTGGTAACCGCCTGCTAATACAAAATCCAGAAACTCTTGGTTACTTACCAGATAACGGCTCGCCTGAAATGCATTCACGTCTGCGCTATGGTGACCATATTCGTTATCCCAGCCGTAAGTGGCATCGGTTTTTTGTTTGCCCAAATTCACCTGGCCTGCGGGTACGCTCACAAGTTGATTCTGAGGTGGCGTGCCTGACTCTTCACAAACCTGCCAATCGGGATGTGGACGCACATATTCAAGGGCTTGCTGGCGAATTAAGACAGAGGAGGTTTCGAGGTGGATGCGTTCGTGTTCAATGCCCATCAGTATCACCCACCATGGGCTTTGCCAATCAATAGGCAGGGTGAGTGGCAGTGTGCTGATGAGCGTGTCTACGAATGAAAAT
>JBAYTS010000064.1:0-9116 GCA_041675545.1 Methylotenera sp. | reverse complement strand
GCTTGGTTGAAACCTTACTGCCACCCACAATCGCCACCATCGGGCGCGCAGGGCTGAGCAAGGCTTTAGTCAGCGCCTCTAGCTCGTTGACCAATAAAATACCGGCGGCGGCCACAGGTGCAAATTTAGCTACGCCATGTGTGCTTGCCTCGGCGCGGTGTGCCGTACCAAAAGCATCCATCACAAATATATCGCATAAATTAGCATATTTTTGTGACAATTCATCCGTGCTTTTTTTCTCTCCTTGATTGAATCGGCAGTTTTCCAGCACTACTAATTCACCTGCCGCCACATCAAAACCACCATCAACCCAATCTTTGATTAAACGCACAGGTTTGGATAATTTCGCTGAAATCACATCAACCACTGGTTGCAGTGAGTTTTCTTGTGAGTAAACACCTTCTTCAGGGCGACCTAAATGTGATGTCACCATGACACTTGCTCCCGCATCAAGTGCGTACTTAATGGTAGCCATTGATGCCGTAATGCGCGCATCTGATGTCACTTTACCATCGGCTACAGGAACATTCAGATCAGCACGGATCAACACACGCTTACCACTTAAATCCAAGTCGGTCATTTTGATGACATTCATGGTGAACCTCCCTATTTGGCTTCCATCATAGCGACAACGTTATCTAACATGCGGCAGCTAAAGCCCCACTCATTGTCGTACCATGCGCAGACTTTTACCAACAGGCCGTCTTTAGTGACCTTGGTCAGGGTTGCATCAAAGTTTGATGAAAAGCTAGTGTGGTTATAATCTATAGACACCAGCGGTGCTTCGTTGTAAGACAAAATACCTTTAAGTGCACCACTGCTTGCCGCTTCATGCATGATATGGTTAACTTCTTCTTTACTGGTTGGACGCGCAGCCGTAAAAGTCAAATCAACAAGAGAAACATTGATAGTAGGTACGCGGATTGCAAAACCATCGAGCTTGCCGTTGAGGTCTGGTAACACCAAACCTACAGCCGCAGCGGCACCCGTTTTAGTTGGAATCAATGATTGTGTTGCAGAACGCGCACGGCGCATATCAGAGTGATGCGAATCTGTGAGCACTTGGTCATTCGTGTATGAGTGAATCGTATTCATTAAGCCATTCACAATACCAATTTGTTCATGCAACGGCTTTACCATCGGCGCTAAACCGTTTGTGGTACAAGACGCGTTAGAAATAACCGTGTGACTAGCTTTTATAACCTCATTATTTACGCCATACACTACCGTCGCATCAATATCTTTATCGCCCGGTGCTGATAACAACACTTTTTTAGCGCCCGCATCAATATGGGCTTGAGCCTTTGCTTTACTATTAAACGCACCTGTGCACTCCAACACCACATCAATCGCCAAATCGCGCCATGGTAACTCCGCTGGATTACGTACAGCGAACGTTTTGATTTTTTGGCTACCAATGATCATGTCATCGCCATCTACACCTACATCGAACGGAAACCTGCCGTGCACACTATCGTAACGCGTTAAATGCGCATTGCTTTCAGCATCGCCACCCATACTATTAATTGCAATAATTTCAATGTCTTTGCGTTTTTGTTCATACAATGCGCGCAACACCATGCGCCCAATGCGACCATAACCATTAATTGCCACTCGAATTGCCATGATAATTCCTAAATTTTCAATTAAATCGAAACCAGTTAAATTAACACCAGCTTCTTAAAAAAATAAGGCACCTCAATACTGAGGTGCCTTATTAAACTAGCCAACTCAAGCTTGTTAAGCTTGTTACGTGCTGTACAAGTAGAATTAAAGCACCGATTTAACAGTGGCTACTACATTTTCAACAGTAAAGCCGAAGTGTTTTAACAATACATTACCAGGTGCAGATTCTCCGAATGTATCGATGCCAACCACAGCACCGTCCAAACCTACATACTTACGCCAGAAGTCAGTAACACCAGCTTCAACAGCCACGCGCACTACGCCTGGAGTTAACACACTGTCTTTGTAAGCTTTATCTTGACGATCAAATACGTTGGTTGATGGCATTGAAACTACGCGCACTTTAGTACCCGCCGCGTTCAATTCAGCTGCCGCTTTAACTGCTAATTCAAGTTCTGAACCATTAGCAATGATAATCGCATCTGCTTTACCAGCCACGTCAGACAACACGTAGCCACCTTTGCGCATTAAATCAAATTGTGCAGCATCATGCTTCATACCTGGCACGTTTTGACGACTTAACACCAAGCTAGATGGACCATTTTTACGCTCAACCGCAGCTACCCAAGCTACCGCAGTTTCAGTTGAATTACCTGGACGCCATACATCCATATTAGGGATCAAACGTAAACCAGCTGTATTTTCGATTGGTTGATGTGTCGGACCATCTTCACCTTGACCGATAGAGTCATGCGTTAACACGGCAATAGAACGCTGTTTCATCAATGCAGCCATACGCAATGCGCTTTTTGCATAGTCAGAGAACATATGGAATGTGCCGCCGAATGGTACTAAACCACCGTGCAATGCCATACCGTTCATAATTGCGAACATACCGAATTCACGCACGCCGTATGAAATGTAGTTACCTGGTTTTTTACCATCTACGTGTGTAAAGCTACTGCATGAAGTTAAGTTAGAACCAGTTAAGTCAGCTGAACCGCCTAAGAACTCAGGCAATAATGGTGCCAAAGCACCAATTACGTTTTGTGAAGCTTTACGTGTTGCAACAGTTTCAGCTTTTTCGTTAGTCGCGGCGATGATTGCATCAGTTGCTTGCTTCCAGTTAGCTGGTAAAGTACCTGATGTGCGACGTGTGAACTCAGCGGCTTCAGCTGGGAAAGCTTTAGCATAAGCTGCAAATTTATCGTTCCAAGCCGCTTCAGCAGCAGCGCCTTTAGCGGTTGCATCCCAACCAGCATAAACATCTGCAGGAATCACGAATGGCTCATGCGGCCAGCCGATGTTTGCACGCGTTGCGGCAACTTCTTCAAGACCTAATGCAGAACCGTGGCAATCATGTGAACCTGATTTGTTTGGCGAACCCATACCGATGACTGTTTTACAGCAGATCAATGATGGTTTGTCTGTTACTTTTTTAGCCGCATTAATTGCAGCACCAATAGCGGCAACGTCATGACCGTCAACAGATTGAACGTGCCAGCCATAAGATTCAAAGCGTTTAGCAGTATCGTCTGTGTACCAACCTTCGATATGACCGTCGATAGAAATACCGTTGTCATCCCAGAATGCCGTTAATTTGCCCAAGCCCCAAGTACCGGCAAGTGCGCAAGCTTCGTGAGAAACGCCTTCCATCATACAGCCGTCGCCTAAGAACACATAAGTGTTATGGTCAACAACATCATGGCCTGGCTTGTTGAATTGGCTAGCTAATAATTTTTCAGCCATTGCAAAACCAACACCGTTTGCGATCCCTTGACCTAATGGGCCAGTGGTTGTTTCAACGCCTGGTGCGTAGCCATATTCTGGATGACCAGCACATTTTGAATGTAATTGACGGAATGTTTTCAATTCGTCCATTGGCAATGCATAACCTGTCAGGTGTAGCAATGAATAAATCAACATTGAACCGTGACCATTAGAAAGAACAAAACGGTCGCGATTTGCCCATTCTGGATTTTTTGGATTATGGCTTAAATGGTGGTTCCAAAGCTCTTCAGCGATTTCTGCCATGCCCATAGGCGCACCTGGGTGGCCAGAGTTGGCTTTTTGTACCGCATCCATAGATAACGCACGGATAGCGTTAGCTAGGTCTTTACGTGTTGCCATAGTTTTCTCCCTAATGATTAACTTGATGTTTTACGAGTTAAATCTGGTTTAATTTAAGTAAATTTGATAAAAATAAGTGACTTTGACAAAATTTTAAGTCTTATAGAAAATCAGCTAAAACTTTGCTTGAATTCTTCAAAAAGTTAGTTTCTTTAACTACTTTTTTGCAAAGACTAAATTATTGCTTAAATAGCCTTTTTCGGCAAGGGCTTAGCCAACATTTGATCATTAGAAATAATTTTCTCAAATCAGTCCGGCGCAACTGAACAACTTTCACACGGGTTCGCTAGTTGTTTTAAACTAGCGCATTGAAACTCACCCAGCAAGCTGGCATACGACTTTTCAATGGCTTCAGCCATTAGAAAATCGGAGTGCCTGTGGCGAAAGTATTGCTAACCATAAAACTGATAAGCACTACTAAATCCAGCAAGCTGGAAAGTATTGCTAAATACGTTAATTTTGTACCCCAGGGCACCCTCTCTTTTCACTTCGTGAAAATTCACCTTGTCATTCTGAGCGTAGCGAAGAATGACGGGGTTTGGTATTTTGGTTATAAAGTAGTGCTATTTTTAATTTCGTTCAAAGCTCTCAAACCAATTTACATAAAGGCCCGTTCGTGAAAAAACTTTCAATCCTGTTAATTTTAGCTTGCACATCAAGCCACGCAATAGCGGAATGGACGATGATCCAGACCAACGACAATGGCAACATGTACATCGACTTTGACACGCTACAAAAAACTGGAGATTTAGTGAGCATATCCACACTGAATGACTATTATAGCTTGCAACAAAAAGGCGAATTATCTTCGCAATGGACAGAGTTACACGATTGTAAACATAAGAAGTTTAAAGCACTGGCTATTAATGATTACACGGGGAATATGGGTAACGGCAACTTGATTCAAGCCGCTCATTTTAATGAAGCTGAAACGGCTTGGTCAGATGTGGTTCTATATAGCATAGGGGAACTTAAGGCTAATGTTATTTGCAGTCGGTAGCCATTAAAAAGTGGCAGCCAATCAAACCTTAATTTCAATGCCCCTGGAAGTGGCTTCAATACTGGCTTGCATGGCGATGCAATTTGCCTTCGCATCAGCAAAGTTTAAATACGTCGGCTTGTTATTCAACACGCAATCACTGAAGTGTTCAATTTCCAAATTAAAGTGATTACTCGGCGCAAAGCGTTCCTCGGCGTATTTTCCATCTTCCAAACCCCAGGAAATAACGGGGACATCATGTTGAAACACCCAAGCCGCATGGCATTTCACCCAGCCTTTAGTGCCAATAATTTCGTATTCGGATTTACGGCTACGCTCAAAGCTGATATCAAAATGACCAAAACGCGCGCAGCCTTCAACATCTTCACCAAAGTCTAATATGCCGCTGGTGACAATATCGGCACCATGTTCATTGAGTTTTGCATGGGCAATGACTGAAACCGGCTCAGCAGGAACGCCATTTTTGGCAAAACACCAGCGCAGTGCATGAATCGCGTAAGGGCCAATATCCCACATGGCGCCGCCACCATTGTCCATATTGCGATTGATGCGATACATGCGCGCAGGCTTCATCAAAAATGAAAACGAAGCGCGGGCGGATAGCACATCGCCAATCAATCCAGAATCCACAATTTGTTGTACGCGCGCATGCTGCGGATGAAAGCGGTACATAAAGCCTTCCATCACTTTTACATTTTTTTCAATTGCTGCCGCTTCAATCGCCTGAATATCTTCAACCTTGAGCGCCATCGGTTTCTCTATCAGCACATGCTTACCTGCATTAATGGCTTTTAACGCCCATTTGGCATGCTCTTCGTTGGCCATTGGGCAGTAAATCGCTTCTACATTCGCATCAGCAATCAATGTATCTAAATCATCATAACATTGCACACTGTTTGCATGTTTTTCTAGAAAACCTTGGGGCGCATATTTCTCCAGTGTCGCTTTTGCCGCGCCCTCACGACGGCTGGCAATCGCGACAAGTTGAGCATTTGGCGCTTCGATAATTGCGGGAAGCAGACGCTCGTTAACCCGTGCAGCCCCTAGAATTCCCCAACGTAATTTTCTACCTTCAACCATCGATTGCTCCATTAACGCGCTATTAAAAACTATGTGTAAGCTGCATGCTAAGAATATCAACACTAGCGTTATATTCACCGCTCAAGTTGTGCTTAACACTTGATTCAGTGGTGTTATTAAGCTTTGCATCTTTAATAAACAAATGCGCATAACCAACATCCAGCTTATTGGTTGGTGACATCGCCCAGCTTGCGCCAAACGCTAACCAGGTGCGATTTAGGTCAGGAATACGTGGCGTTCTATGCTGTTTATCTGAAATGACGGTCTCATCATACGCGATACCGGTGCGCAGGGTCACGCTCGGGTTCAATTGATAATTAGCCCCGATAGAATAGCGCCAGCTATCATCCCAATTTTCAGTGGTTACGCCATCCGCCTGAACAGGGTTATCAAAATCGATGCGCAATTCTTTGAAACGACTCCAATTTGTCCAGGTTACATCCGCTAAAAGTTCTAAATCTGGCGTAGCCTGAAATGCTCCACTTAAAGAGACATTTTCGGGTAAATCTACTTGTGCCTGTATATCTGTATTCGTCAAGAGCCTACTTCCAGCACCATTCAGCAGCGCATTCAAGCCTGCTGAACGTCTGAATTTTGCTTTACCATCCAAATTCTGCTCTATCATAGAGCGGTAAGCCAGTCCCAACGTAGTTTGTTCATTCGGCTTAAACACCACACCTAAATTAAAGCCTAAACTAATATCATCACCCTCAAGCTTTACATAACTGTCAGTAGCAGCATTACCAGGCGTTGATAACCCCAACGCTGCACAAGAACCCGGAGCCGTCCCCAAACAAATAGCGCTTGAGTCAATCGCATTCGTCAGCTTAGCTTTAACATATTGAACACTCACACCGCCGCCGATTGAAAGCCGCTCATTAAGCTTCCATGAAACTACCGGGTTAACATTAATCGTTTCCACTTTTGACTCTAATGCATGGTAACGTCCAGCCCACCCATCACTATACTCTGTGCTCAAGCCAAAAGGCACCGTGACACTTAACCCAAAAGCGATGTCATCATTAAAATCCGTTTTAACATAAAGATTAGGCACAAAAGAAAGCGAGCCAGCATTGCCGCCACCACTACCACTTACAACTGCATTACCAAAACCCGTTGTGGCATTATGTGCACTTTCATTGTGTAACGTGGCTGTCGGCGCGATAACGTGCCCACCTAGTGTCAACTGTGTGCCCTTATTCATAAAAGCCATCGTTGCTGGATTAAAATACTGGCTACTAGGGTCATCACTACCAACCCCCATACCTGCAAGCGCATTCCCCATACCACTCGCACTTTGCTCTATCAACGCGAAACCTGCTGCTTGCACATTACCTGCCAAACCCAACAATGAAGCAACAACCACCCCTTTTACGCCATTTTTTGCACGCATGACTTAATTACCCCTGATTTCTTAATGTAAGAGCTTTGCATTTTTAAAGCCTTGTACGACAAACACATATCTCCTATCAACCGCTAGTGATTAAAAGCCTTCATACAATTTTTCATATTCCGCCATGTAGTGCTGCAAAACCACACTGCGTTTAATTTTTAATGTTGGCGTTAATAAACCATTCTCTATGGTCCAAGGCTCATGCAATAGCGCGATTTTTCTGACCTTTGCATATCCAGGAAAAGATTTCATTTGTTGTGCCACGCGGTTAAGTGCAAAAGCACGTGCTTGTGAATGCGTCAACCCACTAGGCCAATCAATTGGCAAGTCACGTTCTTTAACAGCAGCCATCCAGCGCTCTTGATTAACTACAGCCAAGACACTTAAATAAGCCTTACCTTCACCTACTACCATCACTTGCTCAAAAAGTGCATCTGTCAGTATTGCGGCTTCTATATCACCCGGCGGCACTTTTTCACCGTTAGAGAGCACGATAATTTCTTTGATGCGCCCTGTTATGGTAATTCGGCCAACTTCATCAAGTTTTACTACGTCACCAGTTTTGAGCCATCCATCAGCAGTAAAAATCGCTTTCGTAGCTTCAACGTTATTCCAGTAGCCTTGCATCACATTAGCGCCGCGCACTTCTAAACCATCGGCCTCACCTAACCGTACTTCCACCCCTTGAATCGTTTGCCCGACACTACTCGGCACATTACTTTCAACCCGATTAACACTAATGATAGGGCTAGTTTCAGTGAGGCCATACCCTTGAATAATTGGCACGCCCAGCGCAATAAAAGTACGTGCGTTATCTGCTGACAATGCAGCACCGCCCGCAACGGCTAAACGCAACCGGCCACCTAAACGCGCTTGTAGCTTATCTGCCACCAGTTTTTTTAATAACGGCCATAGCAAATGTTGCCAATGCCAGTTGCCACGCCCTTGTGCATACTCAAAACGGCTATAACCCACCTTAACTGCCAGCTCAAATAAATAGCGCGCATAGGCAGGGCCTTTTTCCAGCTTATTACGTAGCCCTGATTGAATGCGTTCAAAAATGCGTGGCACCGTGACCATAATCGTGGGTTGCACTGTGGCTAAATCTTCTTGCAACTGCTGTATAGAGCGAGAAAATGCCACACTGGCACCCGACATGATGGGAATGCAACAGCCGGCCATGCGCTCTAACGCATGCGATAACGGTAAAAATGACAGGAATATATCATTAGGATAAATAGAAAACACCTGCAAAGCGCCCCAGGCGTTACTCATTAGGTTGCGATGCGTGAGCATCACGCCTTTAGGTTTACCTGTAGTACCAGATGTGTAAATGATGGTTGCCAGTGCATCTGCATCAGACACGCGATGCTGAAACTCGCCTGAATCGCCGAACCTTGGCAACCATTCATCTATGCCGCGAATGCGATCATCGTCATCACCTTCAGGTGGCGATTTAAATGTGACAACTCGCCGCAACGCAGTCAAGCCCGCGCCAACCTCATGGATAGGATGCCAACTTTCAGCACTATCAATTAGCAGTAGTTTTGCGCCAGAATCCTGCAACACATGGGCGACATTTTCAGGGCGGTCAGACACATATAACGGTACCGTTACCAAACCCAAGCCAAGTGCGGCTTGATCAAACAACACCCAGCTTGGGCAGTTTTTGAGCATGATGGCAACGCGGTCACCAAGTTGCAAATGCTCATGCAACAAGGCTACTTGCCAGTTTAAGATTTCATGCATGGCGGTCTGCCATGTCATTTCGCACCATTCACAGGCTTGGTCATCAAAATAGCGATAAGCAACACCGTCTGGCGTACACCTTACTCGCTCATGAAATAATCTATCTAGTGTAGTTACAAGCTCAGGGTCAATAATATC
>JBAYTS010000063.1:0-9159 GCA_041675545.1 Methylotenera sp. | reverse complement strand
CCACCACGCCGATAGAAGTCTCCTTTGATGGCGGCGTCAGCTTCAGCACCGTCACCGGCGGCACTGTCGGTGTCCCTGCGGGCGTGACCAGCTTCATCACCCGCATTCCGACGGTAGACGACACGACACATGAAATTGATGAAACAATCACCCTCAGTGCCACTACTCCACAAAATACCGGTGCAGTGATTGGTACGGGTACTATCGTTGATGATGACAACTTCACCGATGCCGACGAAACCATCAGCATTGCCGAAGACAGTGGCACCAACAACGGCAGCCTACTGACAGGTACGAGTAGCGTAGACGGGCCAGTGACCGTGCAAAGCTTCAGTGTGGCAGGCCAAACTGGCCCATTCACGCTAGGCACGGCATACACGATTGCAGGCGTTGGCAGCCTCACCATTAACAGTGACGGCAACTACAGCTTCACACCAGCGGCGAACTACAACGGCACGGTCCCAGCGATCAGCTACGTATTAACCGACGGCTCAGGTCCAACGGAAAGCTCAACGCTGAACATCACGGTAACGCCAGTGAACGATTCACCCACGGCTGTTGTTGATAGCAATGCTGTATCTGAGTCTGGTATTATTTCTGGCAACACAGCTTTTGCCGGCACGCCGATAGCTACAGGGAATGTGTTAACTAATGATACAGATGTGGATGCCGGAGATACTAAAACTGTTAGTGCTGTGAACGGTGTTGCGTCGGATGTTGGAACGTCAATTGTGACTACTTACGGCACAATTACTATTGCAGCCAATGGCGCTTACACCTATACATTAGATAATACTAGACCGGTAACGCAAGCATTGGCCCAAGGACAAAATGTTGCTGATGTAGTGAGTTATACAATGAGAGATGCTACTGGCGCATCTAGCACTACCAGCTTAACAATTAATATCACAGGTACGAATGACGCACCTATATTAGATTTAGATGCAAATAATGTCACAGCTGTGACGGTAGTAGGTGGAAATGCAAACGCTGGTGCTGGCTTTACAGGCGGCGATGGCGGTAGCACTCATACATTAACCTTTAATGTGGGTGATAATCAGTTACCTGATACTGTTCGTGCTGTTGCTAATCTAATCACAGTAGATAATTCATTTGCATTACAAGTGAATGGCGCGCTGATACATTCTTCTACAGCATTTGAATTACAAGCAAGTGCATTGGGTGCTGGCGAAACATTCTTACGTTTTGCTGATGATGGTTTTGTGACTACTCCTTGGGTAGCAAATGATAATGGTTTGCCACGATTACAAGTTGTGATTACTGAAACAGGTATTCATTTTTATGCATCACGTGATACGGCTTCTACGACTCTCGAGGAAGTTTTCCCTGCGGATGGTAGTTTCGTACTTCCAAATTTTGTAACAGGCATCAATAACATTACATTCACCAATCTGAATGATGTGAACTTAGACGGTATTGTAGGCAATATCAGTGTCACGGTTGATAGCGTTGGATACTCTGCTACGTTCTTTGAAAATGGCACGCCTGTTTCGATTGCTGATACTGATGTTAATATCACTGATGTTGATAATGTGAATCTGCAAGGCGCAACCATTACCCTTACAAATGCACAGTCAGGTGATGTATTGGCGGTTGCTTCATTACCTGCAGGAATCACTGCTGCTTTAGTTGGTAATGTGGTAACCCTGACTGGTAATGCTAGTCTAGCGGCGTATCAAGATGCAATTCGCGCGGTCACATTTAGTAGTACAAGTGAAAACCCAAGCACGACTCCTAGAGTTATTACTGTTGTTGTTAATGACGGCAATGCAAACTCTAACGTTGCGACCGCAACTATTAATGTTGTTGCTATTAATGATGCTCCAGTTGGTGTCACTGATGTATTTGATGGCGTTGCAAGTGTAGTTGAAGGCACTACTGTTATTCGCGGTAACATCCTTACAAATGATACAGATGTTGATTCATTAACGCTTACCGTTGCTCAGTTTGCAACCAATAGCGGTTCTGCGGCTGTGGCTGTGAACGGCACAAATACAGTGACTACAGCACTAGGTGGCACGGTGGTGATGAATGCAGATGGTACATTTACCTACACAGCGCCCGTGCTTAACCATGCGGATGCGATTGCTGATGTGGATAGCTTTGTTTATCGCGCAACCGATGGCGCGTTGAATTCAGCCTGGACAACGGTGAGTATCAATGTGGCTGACAGTGCGCCAGTGGCAAATAATGATGTAGATAGCGTTGGGGTTGGTGGCACAATTACGGGTAACGTAATTACTGGCGCTGGCGGTAACGTGACAGGAGGCGCTGACAGTTTTGTCGATGCACCTACTACGGTTTCATCTGTGACATTTGGTGCGACGACTTACACTATTCCTGTGGGCGGCAGAACAATCGCCACTACAAACGGCACGTTAGTGATTCAACAGGATGGTAGTTATAGCTATACTTCAAGCTACCAAACTAAAGCGCTAGCTGCTACAGGCAACGCTTCGGTAGGAGAGTGGACCGCCGCTGGATTTAATGTGTATGGTTTTGACACTAACGGGACGCAAACCAATGATTTATATGGTGGGAATACCAATAGCATTAATACGCTCAATCTTAACGCAACAGCAGCGACAAGAGTAAGTGCCCGCAATAACGGCAATAATGATACGGGGATTGGTGTTGAGAACAACAGTACCACTGGAACAAGTGCGAGGATACAAACTGACGAGAATTTAGTGATTGACATAGGTTTTGCAACAAAAGGTGTCAGCGTCACATTGACGGCACTGTCAGCAAGTGAGACTGCCGTGTGGCGAGCTTATGATACAGCTGGCAACATTGTAGACAGTGGCACGATTACGGGTAATGCTGCTGGTATTGTCACCTCAACTTTGACTACAGCAAGTGACTATCGCTATATTGTGCTTAACTCTACAGGTGCGACTTATCTGGTGAATGGCTTAACTGCGCCACCAGATATTTCTGGCGTTACACCAGATGCGTTTAGCTACACTTTGACTGATGGTGATGGCACCATCTCAAATGTTGCAACTTTAACTATTACTACTGATACTGTGGTTTCAGCCACGGCAGATGTGGCTACAGTATATGAGGGTGGTTTAGCTTCAGGCACGCAGACGGGCTTGCTGGCAACAACGGCTACAGGTAATTTGTTAGCCAATGATGCAGGTGTTACGCCAACGACCACAGTGACCAGTATTAATGGCGCTACGCCGAATGGTAGTGGCATCATCACGGTAAGTAACGTGGCAGGCGGCACCTTGGTGGTGAATGCCAACACGGGTGCCTATACCTACACACTAACTGGCGCAACTACAGAAGGCGTGAATGATACCCCGACCTTCAATTACGTGTTGACTGACAGCGCTACAGGGCAAACCACCAATGCTAATCTGGTCGTGAATGTGGTTGATGATGCGCCAATTGGCGGGGATATTGTAAAAACCCTGCAAGCAGCAAGTGCGGCATTGACTTATAACATTGTGATTATTCTTGACCGCTCAGGCAGTATGGCGTGGGATGCAGACGGCAATAACTCAGGTTCAGCGGCATATGATCCAATCACTAACCGTATGCAAATAGCGAAAGAAGCCATTGCCAAGATGATTGATCGTTACGATGATCTGGGTAATGTGAACGTGAAAATTGTGGATTTCTCAGATACCGTATCTCAAAGTACTTGGTATGTGGATAACAAAACAGGTGCGGTTTCATATGTCGATGGCTTGCAGCCAG
Organism: Methylotenera sp.; assembly: GCA_041675545.1. Classification (GTDB taxonomy): domain Bacteria; phylum Pseudomonadota; class Gammaproteobacteria; order Burkholderiales; family Methylophilaceae; genus Methylotenera. Next base: position 5,427 of record JBAYTS010000063.1, on the reverse strand, counting down.
GGGGAGGTACGCGATACTCCACCGCGCTGGATGCAACGATGACAGGATTCACCCAGCCTGCCGCTGATAAAACGCTGATTTATTTTGTCACAGATGGTGAGCCAACATCAGGTTATGCTATTGGCGCTACCCAGCAAACACAATGGCAGAGCTTTGTGGATGCAAATGCGGATATTTCTTTCGGTATTGGTATTGGCGCTGCAAGCCTAAACTCCTTGTTACCAATTGCTTATCCTAATGTGGATGCCGATGGTAACGGCGCTGAAGATTATGCGATTCGTGTGAATAATCCAACGGACCTTTCTGATACCTTGCTGGCTACGGTGGATGGTGGTGTGGTGATAGGTAATGTTTCTGTGCTCTCTGGTGACGGCACAAGTGGCTTGTTGTTAGGCGCTGATGGCGGGCAGTTGCAGAGCGTGGTAGTGGATGGCGTAACCTACACCTATAACGGTACGGGGCCAAGCAGTATGGTGATAACCACCCTTAAAGGCGGTCAACTGACGGTTGATTTCTTGGATGGCAGTTATGTTTATCAGCTCACTGTAAATCAGACGATACAGAATGAGCAAGAGGTATTCCATGTCACTGCAATAGATAATGATGGGGATACAAAGGCGATTGACTTGACCATTAATCTTGATTATTTAGCCAATCTGGATACTAATCACGACATAGTCCTGACTAATGTGACGACGGGCGTGCCTGTGGAAATCTCTGCCGAGGCTTTGATATACAACGATACAGTGCGTGGTACAGGCACTATCACCAGCACGCAAAATGCAATGAACGGTACGGTAAGCGGTACGGCAAGTGTGCAGTTTACCGCCAATGCCGTGGCGGCTAAAAACATTACGGTTGTGACGCAATCTTCCGATAGTATCAATACGCCTGTCAATAATACGCATGAGAATGCAGTGGATATGACTGACCGCAGCAAGTTTGGCACGGTGGTTGTGGGAACTCCAGCATGGACCGTAGATAATTCTGGCAGTTCAATCGTGTTTAGCGGTGGGTTGAATAACAGCGGTAGCACACGAGATATTGATTACGTTAAAGTGAAAATGTATGCAGGTGAGCGTGTGTTTATTGATGTGGATAATCAAACGCAAGGTGTGAATGCCTTTGTGGAATATTACAACGCAGCGGGCATATTGCAGACATTTAACGTCGCCACAACAGGCACAGGCACAGGTTTGGCGCCTAATGGGTATTTCACTGCACCAGAAACTGGGGAGTTCTTTGTTCGCCTGCAAACCAGTGGTACTGGTACAACAAGTAATACAAACTACGATTTAGTCTTGACCTTGGATAATATTGCGGGGCCAATGACACCTTCTGGTGAGTTTGATTACACCGTAACAGAAGATGGCGTTTCAGCCACAGCAACTGCGACAGTGTTTAACGTGGTGGGTAACACGATTACGGGTAGCGATGCAGATGAAATTTTAATCGGCGGTGCTGCGAATGACGTATTGATTGGTGGTGCAGGTAATGACGTGCTAATCGGTGGTGCAGGTGAAGATCAGTTATTTGGCGGCGCTGGCGCTGACCGTCTGGAGGGTGGTGCAGGTAATGACACCCTAGACGGTGGCATAGGCAACGATGTACTGATTGGCGGTGCTGGCAATGATATTCTAACGGGCGGTTCAGGTGCAGACGTCTTTAAGTGGTCGCTAGCCGATGCGGGACCGGTTGGGCTGCCTGCGACTGATGTGGTTACGGATTTTGACACTGTAGCAGGTGGCGATAAGCTTGATTTGCGCGATTTATTGCAAGGTGAGAATGCTCAAGGCATCAGTGCTAATTTAGAAGATTATTTACATTTTGAAAAAGTAGGGGGCGACACGGTGGTGCATATTAGCAATACAGGCGCTTATGAATCAGGGTTTAATGTCAGTCAAGATGTGCAGTTAATCACCTTGCAAGGCGTTGATTTAGTGACTGGATTTGCGGATGATCAAGCCATTATTCAAGACTTACTCGCTAGGCAGAAAATTATTACGGACTAAAATGCATGTAATCAGTATGTTCAATATTTATCTGCAATAACCTGAACCGCTAATTGTTATGATTAGCGGTTCTTCTATTTGCAGATTAAATCCAGATTTTTCAGTAACGATAGATTGTTGTATAAATTCTCAACAAATGGATGAAAATTCGACATCATTTTTTTAATGATAGTGGTCTTTATTAAATGCAGTCCGATTAAAAATCAACACCATGATATTATTCATGCTGATCATTTTTGCGGCAACACCAGCAAATAACCTTGTTAATCAAAGTGCTTAGGTCTTTATAAGCGTTTAATTTATAAATTTTTTTTAATAACTTGTAATTAAATATACAATAAAAACAATGGGTTGTTGATTTTGTTTGAAATGGCTGATCGGATTTAATCCGGCTCTAAAGTGTATTAAAAGATGAGTTGGCTATTTCGTACGCTAAAATATATGAAATATAGTGGCTGTTTAAGCTATTTATTTGTAATGTAAATAAGTGAGTGCGATAAAATTGGCACAAACTTTGCTGTATTGCACTTTAGATGATGTGTTAATTCAGGAAAGAAAAATTTTGAATAGTAAGTTTAATTACAAATTAATAGTTTTGACAGTGACATATGGCTGTCATCTGCTGGTGAGCGGCGTTTCGCAGGCGGCCGAGCCAATAGTCTCACTCAAAGACATGGTGGAAAAAGTAGTCACTTTAAACCCTGAAGTGCAGTCACGCTATCACAAGTTTTTAGAGTCTGGTTTTGAGCAAGAGGTCATGCGTGGTGGGTATTTGCCCAAAGCAGATTTGGTTTCCAGCTACAGAAAACAAGAAGAGCTAGTTAAATCTACGGGTAATACTGGCATCCCTCGCATGAATAACGAGCTGGTGTTACGTCAGATGATTTTTGATGGTTTTGCAACCAGTAATGAAGTAAAGCGGTTGGGTCACGCTAATCGCGTACGTTATTATGAGCTTCAAAGCGCCATGCAAAACACTACCTTAGAGTTTATGCGTGCGTATATTGACACCCTGCGTTATCGTGAGTTGAGTCAATATGCTAAAGATAATTATGTGGTGCATAAGCAGTTGTTTGATCGTATTCAAGAGCGTGTTAATGCCGGTGTTGCCAGAAAGGTAGATTTAGAACAAGCAACTGGGCGCTTGGCGTTAGCTGAAGCGAACTTATTGACTGAAACCACAAACCTGCATGATGTAACCGCGCGTATGCAACGGCTTTATGGTGAGTTGCCGCCAAACACGTTGGAAGCGCCTACATTTTTTAATGGCGGTGTAGAGCCAACTTCAGCAGATGCGCTGAAGGTTGCTTACACACAAAACCCGGATTTACTTTCGACGATTGAAGATATTCAAGCCAAGAAAAACGAAATTAAAACCAGCGAATCACGTTACATGCCCAAGTTAGACTTGCAAGCACGTAAAAATCTAGGCACTAGTTCGGATGGGCAATATAGTTCAAGTGCTGCTGACGTGCTTGAGCTTAAGTTGAATTTCAATTTATTTAATGGGTTTACTGACCAAAACTCCGTTAAACAAACCGCGCAAAAGCTTAACGGGGCAGAAGACATGCGCGATAAAGCCTGTGTAGATACACGCCAAATTGTAGTCATTGCATACAACGATATTGCACAATTAAAAGAGCAGCACATTTACCGGTCACAACACAAAACCTCTATTGAAAATGCGCGAGAAGCCTATCGCAAGCAATTTGATATTGGCCAACGTACCTTGCTCGATTTGTTAGACACTGAAAATGAGTACTTTCAGGCCAAACGCAGTATGACAAATACGGAGTTTGATTTACAAATGGCTTTTGCGCGTACTTACGCAGGGCAGGGCGCACTGTTAAATAAAATCGGTGCCGCACGCGGAAGCCTGCCAGAGTTTTCACGTGAACAATATATGGATAGTGAAAATGTATGTCACGCAATAGCGCCAGTTCAAATGACCGTTGATAAAGCAGCATTGTTGGCAGATGCCAAACCATTTGACAATGTGCGACTTACACTCGCTAAACCTAGTGCGCTGGTTAAACCAAGCGTGAATTCAGACGTGAGCCCACAGCCAAAAGTGCAGGCTTGCAGTGTGGCAGAAGTCAGTATGCGCGTGCGAGAATGGGCGACCGCTTGGCGGCAGAAAGATGCAGATAATTATTTGAGGTTTTATGCAGATAAGTTCTCTCCAGAACCACCGCTCGATAAAGCGCAGTGGACGCAGCAGCGGCGTGCTCGTTTAAGCACCAACGGTAAAATTGGCTTGAAGCTTAATAATCTTGAAGTGGTTTGTGATGGCGATAAAGCCAATGCAAAGTTCAACCAAGATTATAGCTTAACCACTTACAAAATTAAAAAAACAGGCAATACAAGCTGCGAAGTATGCAACATGAAACGCATTCCAACCACTGCATTTAGTGATCAAGTGAATAAAGAGCTACAATTTGAACGCGTTAATAATCAGTGGCAAATTGTAAGAGAGCTAACTACTCCATAGTGACTTTCTGTGACTACCGGGCTTATTAAACAGCATGATTAAAAAGTTTAATGTGTAGTTTTTTAGTTGAAGGCAAAAATTCGTTAAAAATAGATAAAAAAGCCATATTTTTTGGTCAAAGTGCCAAAGTAAGTGATAGAATACGCACCGTTGTTTGATCTACACCTTACATCCGCCCGGGTGGTGAAATTGGTAGACACAAGAGACTTAAAATCTCTCGCCTTATGGGTGTGCCGGTTCGACTCCGGCTCCGGGCACCAAATTTAAAAAAGACTTAGCTTGCTAAGTCTTTTTTTATTACTGAGTATGATACTTTATTACTCTCCCATGCCTGAACGGAATTAAAAAGAGTTTTAAATGCTGTCGTGGCACGCCATGAGGCGCGGACATTAATAAAAAAATCTTTCATTAATTCTCCTGTTGTCTTGATGTGACAAGCAAATAATGCGTCCCGCGTTTTGACTCCCCAGCTTTCGCTAGTGCACCAAGACTCACCAGTTCCTCGATGTCGCGCAAGGCCGTATCGGTAGAGCATTTGGTCAATGCAGCCCATTTTCCGGTAGTGAGCTTACCTTCAAAATTATGCATCATCATATCAAGCATCTTTACTTGTCGCTTGTTCAGGCTACCGCCCGCTTGACTGGCGAGATTGGCAAGATATAACGCGCCGTTGACCTCCTTATGGGCATTCAAAACCGCATGAAGCAGACAGCTTAGAAACCATTCCAGCCAGTCGGTGACATCCAGCGTACCTTTTTGCGCATGTTCAAGATTGTTGTAATACCCCTCACGCTCGTGCAGCACTTGTGCAGATAGGCTGTAGAAGCGTTGCGGTGATCCATCTGCACGCGCCAGTGCCATGTCGCATATTGCACGCCCGATGCGGCCATTGCCGTCATCGAAGGGATGGATCGTCTCGAACTG
>JBAYTS010000062.1:0-9796 GCA_041675545.1 Methylotenera sp. | reverse complement strand
TAATACGCTCACTCACTAGGCCGATAATGACTGCGTCTGGCACTAAACCGCCGCTATCCATAAAGGCTTTGGCTTCCAAGCCAAGCGGTGTGCCAGCTTTAACCGCAGCACGTAGCATATCGCCAGTTGAGATTTGTGGGATGTTGAATTTTTCACGTAAATGAGTGGCTTGTGTGCCTTTGCCAGCGCCTGGTGCGCCTAAAAGAATAATTCGCAAGATATTTTCCTAACTTTGATGGATTGGAGTTTATTTTGGTAATAATTATATCAGCTCAAACCCGCCTGTGAGATTCATATCTCAACCTTTTCAACTGAGTATGAATAATCTAGAAAATAATAACAGGGCATATTTATTTTTGTAGGAGCGCAATTTATTGCGCGAAATAGTGAGTGTTATTCGCGCAATTAGAGAAAACTGATAACCAACACTTGCCTGCAAAGCGGGCTTAGTCGTATTTATCAGTTTATTCTGAGCGGCGCCTTACAGGTGTATATCTTCTAAATTTTTACCTGATAGTGCACGGCTAACACTTGCATTCATACGTGCGGCTGCGAACGCTTCAGTGGTGTGGTTGAGCGCATCTACCGCATTATGTATGGCTGTGGCATCGTCAGTGGCGGTGAGTAATTGCAGGCGTTGTATTCCTGATTCAATCAATTGCTTTTCTGCGTCGCTAATTAAATTGCCATCAACGGTTAATGCTGCTGTAACTGAGCTGATAATAGCGCCGGCACTGACGCGTGCTTCAGCCAGCATACGCGCTTTTTTGTCGGTTTCTGCGCTATTGAACGAGGCCTTGAGCATATCGGTGATTTCATCTTCACTTAAACCATAAGAAGGTTTAACGGCAATATGCGACTCTATGCCAGTGCTTTGTTCACGGGCAGAAACCGAGAGCAGGCCATCTGCATCTACGGTAAATGTAACGCGGATACGTGCAGCGCCTGCCGCCATCGGTGGAATGCCGCGCAGCTCAAAGCGCGCAAGGGAGCGGCAATCGCTTACCAATTCACGTTCACCTTGTACCACGTGAATGCTCATGGCGGTTTGGCCATCTTTATACGTGGTAAATTCCTGCGCGCGCGCGATCGGCAAGGTGCTGTTACGATGGATGACTTTTTCTACCAAGCCACCCATGGTCTCCAGACCTAAAGATAGCGGGGTGACATCAAGCAGTAATAAGTCATCATCATTTTTGTTGCCAGCTAAAATATTTGCTTGAATAGCTGCGCCTAGGGCAACGACTTTGTCCGGGTCTAAATTGGTAAGCGGCTCTTGCTTAAAGTAATCTTGTACCGCATGCCTAAGATGCGGCATGCGCGTAGCGCCGCCTACCAGCACGACGCCGTCAATAGCTTCAACGCTAAGGTTAGCATCGCGCATGGCTTTACGTGTGGGGGTCAAGGTTTTTGTAACCAGATGCTGCGTAATTTCCATCAATTGCGGCGCAGTGAGTGCAACATCAACCAGTGTACCATTACTCAAACGGCAAACGATTTGCGCCTCAAAATTATCGGTGAGCCATTCTTTCGCTTGGCGCGCTTTGGTGAGTAACAGCCGCGTATCTTCTTCGCTCAACGGTGCAAAATTGGTGCTACTTTCGCGCACTTTGTCTAATACCCAGCAGTAGATGCGGTGGTCAAAATCGTCGCCACCCAAGGCTGAATCACCATTGGTGGCGAGCACTTCAAACACGCCTTTGGATAAACGTAGAATAGACACGTCGAACGTGCCGCCGCCCAAGTCGTAAATCACAAACGTGCCTTCAGCGGCGTTATCCAAGCCATAAGCTACGGCCGCAGCGGTAGGCTCGTTGAGTAGGCGCAATACATTGATACCAGCGATGCGTGCGGCATCTTTAGTGGCTTGGCGTTGCGCATCATCAAAGTAGGCCGGGACGGTAATTACGGCACCAACCAGTTCTCCGCCTAGCGATTTTTCAGCGCGTGCTTTGAGTGTTTTAAGAATTTCAGCTGAAATTTCTACTGGAGTTTTTAACCCGGCACGTGTTTGAATTTGCAATGTACGTGTAGCTTCTGCATCTTTACCGTCAACAAAGCGATAAGGGATATGCGCTTTATCGGTAATGTCATTCAGGCTGCGACCCATAAAGCGTTTGACTGAAACAATGGTATTAACGGGGTCAGCGCTTTGCTGAGACTGCGCTTCGTGACCGACAACCACGTCGCCACTGGGCATATAGCGTACTACAGAAGGCAATAATGAATGGCCATGATCATCTTGCAGCACAGTACTCATGCTACTACGTACGGTGGCAACCAGAGAGTTAGTGGTGCCTAAATCGATGCCTACAGCTAACCGGTGCTGGTGGGGTGCGGCACTCATGCCAGGTTCAGAGATTTGGAGAAGTGCCATATTTAATTGATAGATATTAGTCGTTAGTTGGTTGTTAATTGCTTAAGGGTACTTCTCTAAATCCAACTTTTGTCATTATACGGCGTTGCTCACAAAAAAATAATTCCTTATATATCAAACATATACTGCGTCAGTATTTTTTATTCGCGCCTTGTCTAATTTAAAAACTTGAATTTATAGAAGTGCCCTTATTCTAGTTGTTCAATAGCTTGGTGGATATCTGCACAAACTTTATCTATAAAAATAAGCTTGCGTGCGGCATCTGTTGCTGATGGATAATCTTTTTTTGTATCAAACAACTTGGCTAAGTCAGCTTGTATGGATTTTGACTCAGCTTGTAATTCAGTCATGAGTTGCTCTAAAGCTGGAATATCTTTGGCAGCTTTTGCATCCTCCAATTGTTCACGCCACTCCATCTGCTGCATTAAAAAATCCATGGGCATAGCGGTGTTGGTGTCAGCAATGGCGTTAATGCCTTGAAGCTCCAACAAGTATTTTGCCCGCGTTGCTGGGTTTTTTAGTGTGCTGTATGCTTCGTTTGCTGTCGTAGCCATTTGCATGGACTGCAGTTTTTCGTCAGGCGTAGCGGAAACAAAGCGATCAGGGTGGCTCGCCGATTGAATTTTACGAAAATTTAGTGCTAGCGACTGAGTGTCAATTTCAAATTGTTCAGGCAAGCCGAAAAGCTGAAAGTAGTTGGTTTGAACGTTTTGCATGCTAAATTGAAATTAAACTGTAAAGCTCTCGCCACAGCCGCACTCATCTTTAACGTTAGGGTTGTTAAACTTAAAGCCCTCGTTTAAGCCTTCTTTGGTAAAGTCCAGCTCTGTGCCATCGATGTAAACCAAGCTTTTCGGGTCAATAATTACTTTTACGCCATGGCTTTCAAATGCGACGTCTTCAGGGTGCATTTCATCAACAAATTCAAGTGTGTAAGCCATGCCAGAGCAACCTGTGGTTTTAACGCCCAGACGTAAGCCGAGGCCTTTGCCACGGTTGGCTAGGAATTTTTCAACGCGATCAGCCGCGGTTTGTGTAAGTGTGATTGCCATAATTTTTAACCAACTCTAAAATGTGTGCCTTGGTAGGAGCGGATTTATCCGCGATTTGCAATGTTAATTATCGCGAATAAATTCGCTCCTACACGTAAGTTAAGCCTCTACTTTTGCAGCTTGTTTAGCTTTAATATCCGCCACTGCCGCTTTAATTGCATCCTCAGCTAACACTGAGCAGTGAATTTTAACAGGTGGCAAAGCAAGTTCTTCAGCGATTTCAGAATTTTTAATCGCATAAGCTTCATCGATGGTTCTACCTTTGAGCCATTCTGTGACTAATGAGCTAGAGGCAATTGCAGAGCCGCAGCCGTAAGTTTTAAATTTGGCGTCTTCAATAATACCGCTGTCATTGACTTTAATCATCAGCTTCATTACATCGCCACATGCAGGCGCGCCGACCATGCCGGTGCCTACATTCGGGTCATTTTTATCTAATGTACCCACGTTGCGCGGGTTTTCGTAGTGATCTAAAACTTTGTCTGAATATGCCATTTTGGTTCTCCTTTGTGCGTTTGAAATACATCGCAAACTCGGTGTTGACTGCGCTTCGTCGTACTATTCGTACTGACTTCAGCTTGTCGCCTTGATTTTGCTTCCTATTTCAAACGCTTGTTTCATATTAAATCGTTCCAGATAGCGTCGATTTGCATGGGCTGGCTAGGTGAAGGTTTGCGACGTTTAGTTTGTCTAAACGAGCAAGCCTGCAACAACGCCAGACATGCAAAGAACGCTTTCTAGTGTGCGGCCCATTGGACTTTGGACAAATCCACACCGTCCTTAAACATTTCCCAAAGTGGGGATAACTCTCTTAATTTATCAATTTTGCTTTTCATTAACTTGATGGTGTACTCCACATCGGCATCGGTGGTAAAGCGGCCGATAGAAAAGCGAATTGAGCTGTGTGCTAATTCATCAGAGCGCCCTAATGCACGTAACACATAACTAGGCTCAAGGCTGGCTGATGTGCAGGCTGAACCGCTTGATACTGCAATGCCTTTTACTGCCATAATCAGCGATTCACCTTCAACATAATTGAAACTGATGTTTAAATTGTGTGGCACACGGTGCTCCAAATCACCGTTAACATAGACTTCTTCAATCGATTGCAAGCCGTTGAGTAACTTGTCGCGTAGACGGCGGATGCGAACGTTTTCTTCGTCCATTTCTTCGCGCGCGATTCTAAAGGCCTCACCCATGCCGACAATTTGGTGGGTGGCTAAAGTGCCAGAGCGCATGCCGCGCTCGTGACCGCCGCCGTGCATTTGCGCCTCGATGCGGATGCGAGGTTTACGGCGTACATACAATGCACCGATGCCTTTAGGACCGTAGGTTTTGTGCGCACTAAAGCTCATTAGGTCAACGGGTAGTTTTTCTAAATCAATATGCACTTTGCCGGTGGCTTGCGCAGCATCAACATGAAAAATCACACCGTTTTCACGGCAAATGTTGCCAATGGCTTTAATATCCTGAATCACGCCAATTTCATTATTCACCAACATGACTGACGCCAACACGGTATCAGGGCGAATCGCTGCTTTAAATTTTTCTAAATCAACCAAACCATTCGGTTCTGGGTCAAGGAAGGTTGCGGTAAAGCCCTGACGCTCAAGCTCGCGCACTGGGTCAATCACCGCTTTATGCTCAGTGGTAATGGTGATGATGTGCCGGCCTTTGCCGCTGTAAAAGTTGGCCGCACCTTTAATGGCAAGGTTGTTAGATTCAGTCGCACCTGATGTCCATACGATTTCACGTGGATCAGCACCTACTAATTTTGCTACTTCCTCGCGGGCATTTTCAACCGCTTTTTCAGCAGTCCAGCCATAAGGATGGCTACGTGAAGCCGGGTTGCCAAAATTCTCCGTCAGGTACGGAATCATCTTTGCCGCGACACGTGAATCCACTGGCGTAGTGGCAGAGTAATCCAAATAAATTGGATGAAGACCGTCTTCAAAATCTTTCACTACCGGCATTTCTATTGATGCTGACATCTGTTAATTATCCTTAACTTAATATTGTTTAATACTTTTTGTGCCTGCATGGCAACTTCATGCTGCGATGGAGGTTAGCTGCTTTAATCTTGAGATTTCATGCTTTAAAGTGGCTAGTAAATCAGCCACTTGCTGCGTTGTGTTGTGTGCGCCTAAGCTTACACGTACCGCACCACGCGCTAAATCTGGTGCGACACCCATTGCCAATAACACATGGCTCGGCTCAGTACTGTCGCTAGAGCAGGCTGAGCCGCTGGCGACTGCAAACCCTTTACGATCCAATGCCATGACCAAAGTTTCACCTTCAATACCTTCAATAGCAAAAAAACTGGTATTGGGTAAACGCGCTACCTGGTTGCTGAAAATAGTGACGTTTAGCAACCTTAACCCGTGTTCAAACTGCTCGCGTAACGCTTGTGTGTGGCTGGCAAAGTTGCGTAGGTTCGCTATCGCCAACTCACATGCCATGCCAAACCCTACAATCGCTGCGACATTTTCAGTGCCGCTACGTAAACCTTTTTCTTGCCCACCGCCATGCAATAACGGTTGTATATCAATGCGCTTATCTAAAATTAGCGCCGCCGCACCCTGCGGGCCATGAATTTTATGGCTCGAAACTGTCATGGCGTGTACGTTTAAATCAGCGAAACTGAGCGGTAATTTACCTAAGCCTTGCACGGCATCTGTATGCATGTAGGCACCTGCATCGCGCGCCATTTCGGCGATTGCGGCTATATCCTGTATTACGCCGGTTTCATTATTGGCTAACATGACAGAAACTAAGCTTGTTGGTTGAGCTAGCGCCAATTTTACTTGCGCTATATTCACGATGCCATGGTGATTAACTGTAATTTCACGAGCTGTATAGCCGGTTCGTTGCAAGGCAATCGCTGGGCGTGAAACGCATGGGTGTTCAATTGCGCTGTATAAAATCTGCATAGTAGGCTTGCTTGCGGCAATGCCCTTTACTGCAAAGTTATTTGCCTCTGTGCCTGTTGCGGTAAATACCACCTGTGAGGCATAGGCACCGCAGGCCTCAGCTACTTGCGTTCTTGCATGCTCTATTGCGTCACGCGCAGATCGTCCAAAAATGTGACGACTGGTTGGATTGCCACTTTGTGCGTGCATCCAAGGTAACATTGCATCTAACACGCGGTTATCTAGCGCGGTGGTTGCATTGTGATCAAAGTAGATGCTAGACATGGTATTAGCCTGAATTTAAGCGGCTATTTCAGCGGTAAAGGCCGAAGCCTTGTCATTGGCGCTATTGCAAGCGCGAGGTGTAATTGATATTTTTTGACCACTTGCTTGCGATGCCACCATGTCGGCAAGTGTTACCCCTGACAAATACTCTAAAATTTTGGTATTAAGCGCTGACCATAAATCGTGCGTCATGCAACGACCTTCGTCACGACAGTTCTCATGACCGCCACACTGTGTTGCGTCTATTTGTTCATCTACTGCGTTGATGATTTCAGCAACTGAAATATCAGCATAACTCTTGGCTAGATTATAACCGCCACCTGGACCACGCATGCTTTTCACCAAACCCTGACGGCGTAGTTTGCTAAATAGCTGCTCCAGATAAGATAGTGAAATGTCTTGACGCTCGCTAATACCTGCAAGCGTAACTGGCTTGATGCTGGAAGCGTCTTTTGCTTCGTTAATAGCGAGGTCTAACATTGCTGTGACAGCAAATCGACCTTTAGTGGTTAAGCGCATGATGTTTTGACTCTTAAATTTAGGTTCATCAGTTAAGATTGAATTTTATAATACCATACAAATTTAGTCAACTATTGTGCGCTTTAGTTCAGCAAGTTTGATTGCCTGGTTTTTGGTTTAATTTTTTGTGGTTTTTGCTGGGTGTGAATGTACATCGAAAGCTTCACCAACTTCTGCATCAGTTTCAATATCCATATTTAATCTGGTTAATTGCGCTTGTAAATCCTGCAAGGCTAAATCTTGTTTTGCGGCATGATCTAATAATGAGTGTATGGCCTTGATCATCGGGTCATTTTCATCATTGCCTACGGCGTAGGCAGCAAAACCAATTTTTTGTGCAGTCGCTTCTCGCTGTTTAGATTTTTCTTCATCTAAAATACGTGCAGGAATGCCCACGGCCGTTGCGTTAGCGGGTACATCTTTTACTACCACGGCGTTAGAACCGATTTTAGCATTTTCGCCGATGGTGATCGGGCCCAGCACTTTGGCGCCTGCGCCTATAACCACGCCCGCTTCAAGCGTAGGATGGCGTTTACCTTTGTTCCATGAAGTGCCACCCAGTGTTACACCATGATATAAAGTGCAATCGTCACCAATAACGGCAGTTTCACCAATTACCACGCCCATGCCGTGATCTATAAATACGCGGCGACCAATGGTGGCGCCTGGATGAATTTCAATGCCAGTCAGCCAGCGTCCAATATGAGAGAGAAATCGACCAAGCCAGAAGAAGTCAGCTTTCCAAAGCCAATGGCTTAAGCGATGCATTAACAGAGCATGCACGCCAGGGTAGGTGGTTAAAATCTCAATATGCGTACGCGCTGCCGGGTCACGCTCAAATACGATAGAGATGTCTTCTTTGATATGGTCAAACATGTGTTTTGTGGTGGTTTTGAATTAAAGTAATTATGCCACAAAAGGGTAATGCTTGACTGTTTCAGTATGGATATGTCGACAGTTTAGGTGTGAAGCAAACCGAGTGTCAGCAACTGCTTGCTTGGCAGTCATTGTTATTGGCTAATTCTAATTTGGTATTGATCTGGTTGGCAGCCTCTTTATCTAATTCATTAAGTAAAGCGGCTGTTTTGATAGCTTCATTTTTATTGCCGGTGTCAGTTGCGATTAAACCTAGATGAAGTAAGGCATTGGCATGGCGTTTATTTTGAGCATAGAGCTGACCGAAATGATTGGCGGCGCTATGCGTTTCTTTAAGGTTATATTCGGCAATCGCTAAGTAGTTCAAGGCCTCACTTGCCTCGGGCTCGTGCTGAATCCATTCATTGGCGAGTCTTTTTAATGTCACCCAGTCTTCAGTTTGATACGGTTGAATCACACGCATGAAATATGGACGTTTTTCTTCAGGAGCATCCCAAAAAGGTAATTCACCCTTAGTGTTAATGGCAATCTCTGGTTGTTTCAACAGGTTTTTAATCCACTCAACTGGCATGTTGTAGTAAAACGCGTTTCGCCCAGGACTTTTTAGGGTGATGATGCCTACCAGTTTGCCATCGTCACTGAACATAGCGCCGCCACTGGCCCCTAATCTAAAATCGTTGGTGGTGCGGATAATAACGCTGTCATCCATCGGATATAGCGCCTTAACTGCGCCATAGGTGGTGAGTGGCCTAGGAGAATTGTTGGGAAAACTGATGGTGAAAACGGATTGCTCGTATTGCAAGCCGGTACTTTCACCTAGCGTTGCAATGGTTGTGTTTAAGCCATCAAAGCCGACAATGCACAGGTCGTGTTCCCAGTCTGCTTTTAGGCTAACGGCACGGTGACTTTCGCCAAATTTAATGACATTAATGGCATGTGCGTTTGCAATGACATGACAATTAGTGACGACTTGGTCTTGAGCTACGACCACGCCAGAGCCAACACCATAATGTCCGTTGGGTAATATCACCCGAATTTTTACCACGCTGGATTTAAGCGCATATACCATGCCATCTGGCGGTAGGGCAAACGCAAAATTACCAATAAGAATCAGGCAAAAACCAAATAGAAATTTGCGCATGATCGTACCTTCAAATCATGGTTGATGAATTCCATTAGAAGCTTTATCTACATAAAAGTTCTTTGGTAGTATAGATTAACTGGCGATAGTTTAATATTTTGTGTGCTTTTTAGGCGCTAACGATAAAGTCAAAATACCTCTTAGCAAGTTCACTTCTTCTTTCTCAAGCTTGGCACGGGCGTAGATACGGCGTATGCGTTCGCTGAGTTTTTTGGGAGCATCGGGGTTGAGGTAGCCAATTTTAATCAGGGTTTCTTCTAGGTGTGCGTAAAAACCTTCCAAGGCTTCGTTGGTGGCAAGTTCAGGCTGGTTGGGGTGTGCTTCCAGCTTACCTTCCAGCACGGCCATGCGAATTTCATAGCTCATGACTTGTACGGCCGCGGCGAGGTTAAGCGAAGTGTATTCCGGGTTAGCGGGAATCATCGCCAGTAATTGGCAGCAATCCAGCTCGGCGTTGGAAAGCCCACTCATTTCTGTGCCAAACACTAAGGCGATTGGTTGATTAGTTGCAATACTGACGGCGCGTGAAGCGGCATCACGTACATTCACCAGTTCATGTGAAATTTGTCTTTTGCGCGCGCTCATGCCAATGGCTAATGCACAGCCAGTGAGGGCGTCGCTTAAAGTTTCACAAACG
>JBAYTS010000061.1:0-10131 GCA_041675545.1 Methylotenera sp. | reverse complement strand
TGGAGCGGCCTTTCAACATTGCCACCGTCACCGGCACTTTGAGCGCCTCTCTTATATTAGGCAAATCACGCGTGTAAAGCTGGTCTTGCAGGTTTTTTGTACCCGTAGAAATAATCACCTTGCCACCTGTCAGCAGTGCAGGGACTAAATAAGCGAAAGTTTTACCGGTGCCGGTACCCGCTTCGGCGACCAACTGGGTGTTATGTTCGATAGCATCGGCGATCGCCAGTGCCATTTCCAGCTGCTGGGTACGTGCATGGTAACCCGCAATATGTGAGGCTAAAATGCCATTCTTCTCAAAGACCTGGTGAATTTTTTGATTATCGTTAGATTTACTCATAAGGGCTAGATTATCCCATAGCCTACGCAATTAGCGACTGCTGCTAATAACTGATTTAATTTAATTGTTTTGCTATTTTTTGTTAATTTCATATAATCTGTGTGTGATTAAACCTGTCATATTTCAAAACATACTATGTGTCATGCTGGCCTTGACGAGCGTTTCCTGCGCTGCGGTTGAGCCTGCACCTGATAGCGTTGGGATACAGACTGAGAGTGCACTGCAAATACAGAGTGCTGACGAAGTAGACGAAACGCTTTGGGCTGGTCGCGCACGTGAAGTGCTTGTCAATGCGCTAAACCTAACGGGCATTCGCTATCAATATGGTGGCAATTCACCGGAAACCGGTTTTGATTGTAGCGGTTTTGTGCGTTATGTGTACCAGCAAGCAGCTAATTTAAGCCTACCGCATAGCGCCCGCGCCATTAGCCAGCTAGGCAAGACCATCCCGAAACATGATTTAAAGCCAGGAGACCTGGTGTTTTTTAACACGCTTAAATCCGCTTTTTCGCATGTAGGCATCTACCTGGGCAACAACCGTTTTATTCACTCCCCTAGCAGCGGCGGTGGTGTGCGAGTAGAAGATATGCAGAATACTTACTGGACGAAACGTTTTAATGGTGCGCAACGTTTGGATGAATAACCAACAAAGCAATGTGAGACTCCGTCCGGAGGAGCCCCACATTGCTAAAGCTGGGAAATTATGCGTGAAACTTAGTTAAATCTCCAGGTTTACGTAACATTTTATCTACTTCACCTAAATGCAATTCCTCTTGATAAATCATCTCACGGGCATACTCCTCAAGCATCACTGAATTTCCTTCTACTAATTTAAGCAATGCTTTGTAAGCATTAAGTGCCGATTCTTCATGCGCCAATGATTCGCGTAAAATATCGCCAATATCATGATTATGTGTTTCCAGTAATGGGCCTAAAGATAAAGAAGGATGCCCACCTAAATGTGTAACGATCTCCCCAGCCTTATTTGCGTGACCCAGTGACTCTATCGCTTGACCGCGTAACCAGGAAACGATTGGAATGCGATTGTAACCAAATACCATGAGTGAATAATGGGTATATCGTACGACACCCGCCAACTCTAGCTCCAAGATTTTATTGAGTGCATTCACTACCAAACCACTCTCTTCATGATCGACTGACATGTTGATGACCCTTTCTACAAAAAGAAAATTTGCACCCCCATATTTGGGTGCGCCATGAAATTAACGCATATTTTCATATGATCAATCTTAATCGTAAACCATTTTACAAGTATCTTAAATAGCTAATTAAGCATTACGCTTTATCGCTATGCCCCAGATCACGACTGGGGTCGATAAAATCACGCACTAACTGCTTCACTTCTTTAGCTTCAGGAAACCGCCCCGCTCCTTTGCGTGAAAAAATCAACTGCTGGTTCAGCGTAATATCAAAAACACCGCCACTGCCAGGCGTTAAAGCCACACTGGTTAAGTCCTGCTCAAAAGTTGTGAGTAGCTCTTGCGCCAACCAAGCTGCGCGTAAAAGCCAACGGCATTGGGTACAGTAAGTAATTTCAATGATATTTCGACTCAATTTGTATGTCCTGACAGTTATAGTTTAATATGAGCAATAGTGAATAAATATTGCTTAGGTTTGCAACTAAATGATAGCAATGAACTCTTACATCAGGCTAAACTTAAATCTACCTGAATAAGTAATCTACGTGGGAATAATACATGCAAGTACAGAATAAAAATCATCGTTTTACTAAAATCAGCTTGGTAGGCTCCGGCCTGTTGCTGGGGCTCATGCTGAGCTTAACTTATTCTGCCGTTGCAGAAAAAATGACCAAGCCACAACTACCGCTAGATGACCTGCGTGCATTTGCTGAAGTTTTCGGTAAAATTAAAACTGATTACGTTGAGTCGGTAGAAGACAAAAAACTGATTTCTGAAGCCATCAGCGGCATGCTAACCGGCTTGGATCCGCATTCTACTTACATGGATGCCGACGCATTCAAAGACATGCAGGCTTCTACGCAGGGCGAGTTTGGTGGTTTGGGCATTGAAGTCGGCATGGAAGACGGCTTGGTAAAAGTGGTTTCACCGATTGAAGACTCCCCAGCCTACGAGGCTGGCTTAAAAAGTGGCGACCTCATTGTTAAACTTGATGACACTCCGGTTAAAGGCATGACGCTAAACGATGCCGTAAAACGTATGCGCGGCAAACCAGACACGAAAATCGAATTAACCATTATTCGCAAAACTGAAGACAAACCACTTAAATTCACGCTTACCCGCGCTATTATTAAAACCAAGAGTGTGAAGTACAAACTCACAGAGCCTGGCTATGCCTATGTGCGCGTCACGCAGTTTCAGGAGCGCACCGGTGAAGACCTCGCAAAGGCTATTAAAACCATGCATGATGAAAACAAAGGCCCTTTCAAAGGCTTCGTGTTAGATCTGCGTAATGACCCAGGTGGATTGCTCAACGGCGCAGTCGGTGTGGCAGCAGCATTTTTACCTAAGGGTGAGCTGGTAGTTTACACAGAAGGTCGTGCGCCCGACTCTAAAATGCAACTCACCGCAGTGCCAGAAAATTACGTTCGTGGTGGTGCCGCGAATGACTACATTCGCGATTTACCTGCCGAAATGAAAACCGTACCGATGGCAGTACTCATCAATAGCGGGTCTGCCTCAGCCTCTGAAATTGTAGCGGGCGCATTGCAAGACCACAAACGCGCCGCGGTTTTAGGCACGCAAAGTTTTGGCAAAGGCTCGGTACAAACTATTATGCCAATGAATAACGGCGCGGCAATCAAGCTTACCACCGCACGTTATTTCACGCCAAAAGGTCGCTCAATTCAAGCCAAAGGCATTGTTCCAGACTACATTGTAGAAGATGGCACAGATCAATCGAATAACATTCATGAGGCTGATTTAACACGTCACTTATCTAACCCTAAGGATGCGGCTGCAAATGTGCCGGCAAAACCTGTCAGTGCAATTAACGGTGCAAAAGATGCCGCCAAAGAAAAATTGAATGAGAAAAAATTTGCCGAGCCAAAAGCGCCTATTGAACCAGCAAGCAAAGATGATATTCAGTTCATGCAAGCAATGAACTTGCTCAAAGGGTTGCCTGTTGCTCAGTCTGAAGCGCCTAAAGCTGAAGCTGAAAAAACCAACTAGGCTTTAATTAGCACCTAAAGCCGCCTTGAACCAAGGCGGCTTTTTTTGTGTCTTTGACGGCATCTCTATTTAGCCAACTTTCAGCCATTGAAATGATTGAACCGTTATAATCACACTATGACTTTGTCCGTAAAAGAATTGATTGTAGAGGCTGATCGTTGCGTCGCTTGCGGCTTATGTCTTCCGCATTGTCCTACTTATAGAAAAACTGGCTCTGAAGCTGACTCCCCACGTGGCCGCATACAACTCATGCGCGCCGTAGCACAAGATATTCTGCCAAATAACGACCGCTTTAAACAACATATTGATTTATGTTTAAGTTGCCGTAGCTGTGAGTCCGCCTGCCCGAACAGTGTTAATTACGGCGCCATCGTTGACACCACGCGTACCCTGTATCTTCAGAAAAAAAGTGTTTGGGTGACGATTGCCAAGCCATTTATTCGCTATCGTTATTTAGCAAACTTGCTGGCTTGGCCGCTTTGGTTGATGCAGCGCTTAAAACTGAACCACTTGCTACAACGTCTGCTGCCAGCCGCAAAACACCTGCCTATTATTGGCAAGCCAATGGCATGGAAGCCATTTTATCCAGCAACAGCTGAACACAAAGGCGCGGTGAGTTTGTTTTTAGGCTGCGCTAGCAACGCGCTCGATAACCAAACACTCGCGGCCAGTATTTATGTATTAAATAAACTTGGGATTGATGTGCACGTACCAACCCGCCAAACTTGCTGTGGCAGCATTGCACGGCAAGCTGGAGATGATGCGGAGGCTACAAAATTAGTCGCCCGTAATGCAGAAAGCTTTGCAGAGAATATGCCTATACTTACCACAGCAAGCGGTTGTGGTGCAGGCCTAAAAGATTACTTGCCACAGCACAATATACAAGATATTAGTGCATTTTTAATGTCGTGTGATTGGTCAGGTACGCAGATTGCGGCATTAAAAGAACAAATTTACGTGCAAGACCCTTGCACTTTGCGCAATGTGCTACAAACCCCACAAGCCGTTTATGATTTGCTTAAAAAAATCCCTGATGCCGATATCCAGGCATTATCTGGCAATAGCCAATGTTGTGGCG
Organism: Methylotenera sp.; assembly: GCA_041675545.1. Taxonomy (GTDB): domain Bacteria; phylum Pseudomonadota; class Gammaproteobacteria; order Burkholderiales; family Methylophilaceae; genus Methylotenera. The sequence goes on along the minus strand of JBAYTS010000061.1, from coordinate 5,543 downwards.
GTGCTGGCGCTTATGTCATCACACAGCAGGACATGGCCAATAAACTACGTCATGACAAATTAAACGCCATCAAGATACATCACGTTACCATTCTGGCTACCTCTAACATTGGTTGCAGCTTGCATATCGCTAAAGGCCTGCGTGAAGAAAATTTGGATGTTACTGTCATGCACCCGATACTTATTATTGCCAAACAAATGGGATTTGGCGTGTGAATAGCCAGCTTTCAAGCATTAGCAAGACTTACCAGCGTAGCTGGTCTAGTTGCGCTTATCAGTTTATTCTGATTAGTAAGACTTGCCGGTTTACCGGCTTAGTTGCGCTTATCAGTTTATTCTGACTGGTATAGCTGGCATATTCCACGGACAAGCCAAGTACTGGCTTAAGCCGGTCATTTAAGCGTAAAATGTAACCATGAAAAGCCTATTTACTTTAGATCGACTCATCACCGAATTCGACACGGGGTTGCGTACATTACTCGCAAAACCGCATAGTCAAAGAGCGCATCCTGATGCTGGGGTTGCTGAAGCGGCATTAACCGCGCCTGAAAAAAAACATGTGAGCGCGCTGATGCGCATTAATCATACCGGTGAAGTTTGCGCACAAGCGCTGTATAGCGGCCAAGCGCTTACCGCACGCGATGAGGCAACAAGCCGCGCCATGCAACAAGCCGCACGCGAAGAAACTGAACATCTCGCATGGTGTGAAACACGAATTCATCAGCTTGGCGGTCGCACCAGTGTGCTCAACCCGTTATTTTATGCTGGCTCATTTACACTGGGGTCAATCGCGGGCGCATTAGGTGACAAATGGAGCTTGGGCTTTTTAGAAGAAACCGAGAAGCAAGTTGGCGCACACTTAGCCAGTCACCTCGAACAATTACCAGAATCTGATCATAAATCGCGCAAGATTATTGAACAAATGCAGATTGATGAAGCCAAACATGCGCATGATGCAAAACAATATGGCGCAGCAGCGCTACCCGCACCAATTAAATTTTGCATGAAACAAGCCTCCAAGCTCATGACAACTTCCACTTATTATTTCTAGCTACCCATTATTTTTTTTTTAGGTAAAAGGCACCCATATTCATGCAAAAATTTAGCGATGTATTACAAACATTAGACGATGCCTCGCACGTAGCACGCATTGAGCTTTACAACAAAGATGGCAGTTCCGCGGGGGTCATTGAAAACAAACCCGGTAGCCAAGGCTCTATAAAAGTTTATTATCACTTGGCACGCATGTATGATGAAATTTCCTTAGATGCCGCAGTTGAAGGGCTAAGCCTTTATGCCGAGCACACTGAAGATGCTGAAAACTGCCCAGGTAAGCACCCTAATGTAGATAGGCTGCTCAATATTTTAGAAGATGAACAACCGCTTTCAGTAAAGGTATTTGAAACTAAAGCGTAATTTTTTATTTACGCTGGGGTTAAACAAAAATCGAGGGGATCAACTATTCATCCCCTCGATTTTTTACAGCCAATTTAAAAATAACCTTACCTTTACTAAGCTGCCGTTGTAAAAGGTTTGATTTCAAAGTCATGCGTAATTTCTACGCTTTTACTGAGCATAATAGACGCAGAGCAATATTTTTCAGCCGACAACTTGATGGCACGCTCAACTTGCACCGCATTCAAATGATCACCCGTTACCACAAAATGTACGTGAATTTTGGTAAATACTTTAGGAACTTCATCCGCACGTGTTGCATCAATTTCTGCTACGCAATCTACGATAGGTTGCCGCGCTTTTTTAAGAATAGCCACCACATCAAACGAAGTGCAGCCACCCATGCCAATCAATAACATTTCCATTGGACGCATGCCTATATTGCGCCCACCATTCTCAGGGGCGCCATCCAGCACAACAGCATGACCAGTTTCAGATTCACCCACAAAACTGACACCATCAATCCATTTAACACTAACTTTCATTTCCATCTCCAGTAGGCGCGCAGTTCATTGCGCGAAAGCAATATTGAGTTAATCGTCATCGCTTTCGCAATTTAAAAATTGCTCCTACAAAAATTTATTTAACGCCTAATAATTCCACATCAAATATCAAATCCGCATTCGGTGGAATCGCCCCACCTGCACCGCGGGCACCGTAGCCCATTTCTGAAGGAATAATCAGCGTACGTTTACCGCCGATTTTCATGCCAGCAAAACCTTCATCCCAACCCTGAATCACTTGACCACCACCTAAAAAGAAAACAAAAGGTTGATTACGGTCTAGACTGCTATCAAATTTCTTACCTTTATTACCCTCTGCTGATGCATCATAAAGCCAACCGGTGTAATGTACCGTAACGTTAAAGCCCGGCTCTGCCTCACGGCCAGTGCCTACCTGTGTGTCAATTTTTTTAAGCTCTGTCACTTTAGCCTCCGTAATTTTTTCAGTCATTGCTGCTGCATCCTTTGCTGTTGATTGATTGGTATTTGCTTTATTCGATTCAGCCTGACATGCACTTAAACCCAATACACAAATACCTGCTAATAATGTACTTAGTAATTTCATTTCCGTTAGTATCCCGTTAGTATCGTATCTAGGTTAAACAAGTTAAATAAGCTTTAAGCGTAATGATACTGTAAAACAGCTCAAATTGAGTAGAATACAAATGCTTAGGGTTGCTGGTGTACCCACTCAATTAACGCATCTTGCGCAGTTCTACTTGCCGACGCTTTGGCATGATTAACCATCATCACCAATACATGGCGATGCCCATTCGCATCCAGCACATAGCCCGCAATGGCATTGACGCCATTGAGTGAGCCAGTTTTTAAATGCGCGCGCCCATTCGACAGGCTATCTTTTAGGCGCCCAATCACCGTGCCATCTTTTGAGAGTATCGGCATGGAGGCTAGGAATTCCGGCATCACTGCGCCATGGTAAGCACTCACCAACATTTGCCCCAAGTGCTCGGCACTGATGCGCTCTACCCGTGACAAGCCTGAACCATTTTCAATCACCAGTTCATCAAATCGCAACCCTTTGCCTGCCAGCCAGTTTTTAATCGCTACACTGCCTTTAGCTTCGGTTGCAGGTGCGCCGCTATTTTCTACAACCATTGTTAACAAGAGTTGGCGTGCCATTAAATTGTTACTCCACTTATTGATGTCGCGCACCACGTAGCCTAATGGATCAGACGCTTGCTCAATGACTTTAATGGCGGTGTCTGGTGTTTCTTGAACTTTAAGCGCACCATTGAATTTTCCGCCCAGTTCTCGCCATAGTTTTTTAAACGTATAAAAAGCATATTTTTCATCATCAAAAATACTCAGTTCCAAGTATTTTTCACCGCAATCAGGCGTATAACTACCGCTAAATATCACTGTTGCCCTGTTGTCAAAAGCATTAACAACATAACGCATGTCGTTACGCCATGCGCCACAGGCACCTTGCTTAAGTATCATGTTATTGATAATCTGCAGTTCTTGCAGTTCAAATTCTTGATCGATGTTGATGCCGACTTCACCCACCGAGAACTTAAAACTGGTACTGCGGCCATTGACCAAAAAAGCACTGGGCGATGCGTTATAAGCACGCCAAGTTTCATCATCAAACGTATTGATGTCATCTACATTTTTTTCAAACACAGTTTTATCAATAACAAAATCGCCCTTGATTTGTTTAATCCCCGCTTGCTGCAAACTCATTAATAACCGCCAAAACTCTTGCGCCTTAAAGCTGGGGTCGCCATAACCTTTGATGATTAAATCACCGTCTAATACACCATTCGTCACGTTCCCATTTTTGTAAACTTCAGTTTTCCAGCGATAAGTAGGCGTCAGCAACTCCAATGCGGCATTAGTGGTCACCAATTTCATCACCGAGGCCGGGTTTAAACTTTTATCCGCGTTATCACTCAAAATCGGACTATCGCTGTCAACCGCTTGTACGTACACCGCAACGCTTTGTTGTGGAATACCAGCATGTTTAAGCGCGTCCGCTACGCTGGCAGGCAGCCCTGCATGGGTAGGCGCACCCACCAACATCAAGCTTAAAAAGACCAATAGCCCTTTCATTGCGACGCCTTTACTACGTCGTAAGTGGCACTGATCATAAAGTCTATTTCATCCTCAGCAATGGTGTAAGGCGGCATAAAATATATCGTGTTGCCGATGGGTCGCAACAACAATCCTCGCTGCAATGCGGCCTGATAACCAAACGTTGAAAACTGAGCATTTTGTGCCACCACATCAAAGGCGAAAATCATGCCTTGATGGCGCAAATGTTTAATCGGAAGGTGAGTGAGCACTTGCATCTTACTCACAATAGAAGCGGATTTTTCAAGATTTTCCTGCAAGCTATTATCTGATTCAAAAATCGCTAACGTTGCCAATGCCGCACTACATGCCAGCGGATTACCTGTATAGCTGTGGCTATGCAAAAAGCCTTTTGCAGTGCTGTCAGCATAAAAAGCCTGATAGATTTTATCGGTCGTCAGCACTGCGGATAGAGGCAAGTAACCGCCGGTGATGCCTTTGGAAAGACAAATAAAATCCGGAAGTATTTCACCTTGCTCACATGCAAACATTGTCCCCGTGCGCCCAAACCCTACCGCAATTTCATCTGCAATCAAATGCACCTCATACTGCGTGCAAATCTCTCTTGCCCGGCGTAAATATGTAGCGTGATACATGCCCATGCCTGCCGCACACTGCACTAACGGCTCGATAATAAATGCCGCTAACTCCGCATGATGCTCACTCACATAAAATTCCAACGCTTCTGCACAGCGCAGCGCAAAAGCCTCAGCGCCCTCACCCGCTTCGCTCAACCTAAAATCAGGGCTAGGCATTTGTGCAGACTGCATTAACAGCGGCGCATAAGTATCTTTAAAAATGGCCACATCGGTCACACCCAATGCGCCTAATGTCTCACCGTGATAACTATTTTGCAGGCTAATAAACTTATTTTTATTACTTTTACCGCTATTACGCCAATAATGAAAACTCATCTTCAACGCGATTTCAGTGGCACTCGCGCCATCACTCGCATAAAACGCATGACCTAAACCCGTGAGCTTGCCTAATTTCTCAGACAGCTCCACCACAGGTTCATGCGTAAACCCTGCCAACATCACATGCTCCAACGTATCTAACTGTTGCTTTATTGCCTCTTTAATACGCGGATTATTATGCCCAAATAAATTCACCCACCACGAACTTACCGCATCTAAATAACGTTTGCCTTCAGCGTCATAAAGCCAAACGCCATCACCACGTGCAATAGGAACAAGTGAGAAAGTCTCGTGCTGCTTCATCTGCGTGCAAGGGTGCCAGACTGCCTGTAGGCTACGTTTCAAAATATCTTGATTACTCATGACTGAATTGTACGATGTTTTTCATGCAGTTATAAATCAAATGTCGTCATATACTTTTGTTTAGTCTAAAATTCAACCTCAACCAATATTGCTAATACTCCATGCAAAAAAGCCATATCAAATCTAGGCGTCACCTCGAACTTCTCGCCCCTGCCAAAAATGCAGATTTTGGTATTGAAGCGATTAACCATGGGGCTGATGCCGTGTATATC
>JBAYTS010000060.1:0-11238 GCA_041675545.1 Methylotenera sp. | reverse complement strand
CAAGGTTACAAACCATAAATGAGCCAGTCCTGCCTTGATAACGGAATTCAACTGCTTGTCCTCATGATTAAACCAGTGCAGAAAATACGCTATCTCGCTTTTAAGCGTATTGGCTGGAGGCGCTTCATAATGTACTTTTTCACGTCCAGCACCACCTGAAACCACCTGCATAGGCCCTTCGTTATCGCTTCTGAAAGCTGCAACGGTGATTTTGTGCATACCACTATGCCCAGTCGGGAAAAGCGCAGCATGCCAGCCGAAAAGCCGGTTCTCATCCAGTGGTTTAGCATGGTTGTTTGTGGCGTCGAGCACCATTTCAACAACGCCATCCACGTTTTTGTCTGGAGGTATAAACGCGCCGACTTCTATGCCTAAGCGTCTGGCCAAAGATGACCGTGCAGATTCAGGATTAATCTTCTCGCCTTCTATTTCGCTAGATTTGACAACATCGCTGGTTAATGCCTTCAGGCAAAATTCTTCCGAGGTTTTAAAGCCAAGCGCCTGCATTGAGCCTAGCAGTTTGCCGCGTTCAAGCGTGGCTTGCGAAAGTAGGCTGTCTAGGCGCTTATAATCAAACGTCCAACGTGGCCATTCTTTCTGCTGCCAGATATATTTTTTATTATCACCGTAGTTCATGCGGTGATAATTGCATGGTTTTGCCGTGTTGTCAATTTATTACCGTAAATTATGCGGTGATTATGACTGATTTATGCCGCATGCATAAGGATTCTGAAAGAGTTATGCTTGAAATTGTGTTGAATTATGTCGAAAACTATAATTTAAGAGTTTTGCACCACAAGGGTACTCCGATCAGAATAAACTGATAAGTACTACTAAGCCTGCTTTGCAGGCAGGTATTACTAATTTTCTAAGTGCTAAGCCAGTATTTGGCTTCCCCGCATAATATATGAGCTAAAGCTCATTATTCTGAGTGAAAGCACTTGAAAAGTCGTATGCACGAAGCTGAAAATAGTGCTATTTTTAGCCAAAATATCAAACACCGTCATTCTTCGCTACGCTCAGAATGACAAAATTAACGTTTTTAGCAATACTTGCCAGCTTTCTGGATTTAGTATTGCTTATCAGTTTTATGATTAGCAATAAAATAGCTTCGTGCAAGCTCTCTTTAAGCTTGTTGCAACAGCAGGTGTTCAAAGTCACTTGCTGGTATAGGTCGACTAAATAGGTAGCCTTGGTAGTTGTGACAGTCGTTGGTGATAAGAAATTGACGTTGCGCTTCTGTTTCTACGCCTTCAGCGATGACAGATAGCCCTAAGCTCTTGCCCAATGCGATAATGGTGCGGACGATAGAGGCATCATTGGGGTCGTTCAAAATGTCGCGTACAAATGACTGGTCAATTTTCAGCTGGTCGATAGGTAAACGCTTCAGATAAGACAGCGAAGAAAATCCAGTGCCAAAATCATCCAGTGAAAAATGCACGCCTTTAGCTTTTAGTTGGGTCATTTTATGGACAATAGTATCCACATTTTCTACTAGCAGACTTTCGGTTAGCTCCAATTTAAGTTGGTTAGGGTTGGCGCCCGTGTCATCGAGCACCTCTAATACCTGATCTACAAAGTCAGATTGATGAAACTGTTTGGCGCTTACATTGACGGCAAGTAGCAAGTGTTTTGTTTTTATATGGCTGTCCCATGCTTTAAGTTGTTTGCAAGCGGTCTCTAGTACCCAACGGCCAATAGGGAGTATCAGTCCAGTTTCTTCTGCCAGCGGGATGAATACGGCGGGCGAAATCAGCCCTTGTTGTGGGTGTTGCCAGCGGATGAGCGCCTCCGCGCCTAAAATCCTGCCGGTAGCATCTACCTGCATCTGGTAGTGCAACACAAACTGATCTGGAATTGCCTGATGCAGCATGGATTCGAGCATCACGCGCTGTTCAAGTGCGGCTTGCATTTCTACATCAAAAAAGTGAATTTTATTTCGCCCCGATTTTTTGGCTTGGAACATTGCCGCATCAGCTTTGCGTAGTACTTCTTCTATCGAGGTTTCGTCATTGTGAAAAAGATTGATGCCGATACAAGAAGTGCAATGGTATTCATTGTCGCGCAAGTTAAAAGGTTGATTGATGGCGTGGTGAATTCTTTCGGCAATTTTTTCGACTTCTCTGGTGGCTTGCTCTTGTTCCATGTCTAATAATTCGAGCATGACGATGAATTCATCACTACCTAGACGTGCAACGGTGTCGTCAGGGTAGGTGCAATTACGGATGCGTTTGGCAACCTCAATTAGAAGCTGGTCGCCAACATCATGACCTTTGGTGTCGTTGAGCGATTTAAAATCATCCAGATCAATGTGTAGAATGGCGCCTTGGTGTTGCTGTTTTGGGTCAAACGCGACAATTTGTTGTAAACGTTCTCGCAGCAGTTGGCGGTTGGAAAGCCCTGTGAGGGCATCGTAAAAAGCGAGGTTGTATATCGTTTCTTCGGCTTTTTTAGATTGCGAAATATCAGAAAATGAAGCAATGTAGTTGCTTACTTTGCCCGCTTCATCAATGACGGCAGTGATGCTGAGCCATACGGGATAGACCTCTCCGTTCTTGCGTTGATTCCAGATTTCACCTTGCCAGTGACGGACATGGTTCAGGCTAGCCCACATTGCTTTGTAAAATTCTTTGTCATGAACTTTTGATTTGCTAAAGGCGGGTGTTTTACCGATGAGTTCATTGAGTGAGTATCCGGTCATCTCGCTGTAAGCACCATTCACGGAAAGAATTAAGGTGCTGGCATCGGTGATGATGAGGCCTTCATGGCTAGACTCAAATACTTTCGCGCTAATGTGTAATTGGCGTTCAGTTTCAACGCGTGCTGTTACATCTTGCGCTAGAATTATCTCTGCAGCGCGGCCTTCAAAGGTTAAGGTGTGGCCTGTAATGTCCACCCAGATCAGGCTGCCATTTTTTTTACGGTGTTGCCAGATGCCGGTCTTGTTGTATAGGTCGGATTGCGAGGCGATTTTTTTGATGTTTTCTTGCAAGCGCGGCAGGCCCTCTTTTGGCCTGATGTCACTAATTTTCATCGTAATGAACTCTTCATTGCTATAGCCGTATTGCTTGATTGCCGCATTGTTTACCGCAATAAACGCAAGTGTATTAATGTCATATACCCACATTGGCACCGGGTTAGCGGTAAATAGTAATTTGTAGCGCGCTTCAGAATCTTTGATAATTTGCTGATTTTTTTTGCGTTCGGTGAGGTCATGCAAAATAGCGAAAAAATGATTGTCATCTAACTTGTGCACACTTACTTCTACTGGAAATTCAGTTCCATCGCCGCGCACATACGCCCATTCATCCAGGTTGGGTGTGCCGGCCATCACCGTGGGAAGCACATGCGGCAAGCGGGGCAGCTCATGCTTTGCCAGAATATCGGGCAAGCGTAGGTTAAATAGCACTTCTCTGCTATAGCCCAGCAACGCTAACGTGGCGTTATTTGCGTCAACAAAGCGATAATCACGGCTCATGATTAAAATGCCGTCACTTGCCTGATTGAATAGTTGTTGAAAACGGGTTTGCGCGTTTTCTTTTCCTCTTGAGAGTAACCAAGTTAATAAGCTCAGTGTTAGTGTTAGCGCTATTCCAGTGAGTCCAAGCCAAGTTGTTTGATTGCTGGACGTAGCGCGTGTTTCAAATTCCGGTGTGGTGCTCATTAGCAGTGTCCACTGGCGGCCGCCGATCTCAACAATGCGGCTGAGTAGCTGCCTGCCATCGGCTAGCCTTTTTTGATGCGGCACTTGATCCGAGTGGTACATCAGGCTATTAGCCAGTTGCGGCTCGCCATCATGAATTTCAAGGTCAATATCCGGGTCAATCTCGCCTTGTAAACTCGTGACGAGATCCCTGATGCGAAAGGGCACATCAACCCAACCTGAAAGCGCGGCTTGTCTATCAGCTAAGGTATCGAGTTTAGCCGTATTTTTGTATAGTGGTAGGTACATCACAAAACCAAATACATTATTTTTACCAGCATCTTGAAATAGTGTAATTTTTGAAGTAATTGCGACATCATTATTTTCTAGCGCTTGCTTCATAGCAAGTGCGGCGGCTGGTACAGTTAATGCATCTAGTCCTAATACTTTAAAATTGTCTTTATTTAATGGTTCCATCTGCGTGATGGGCGCATAGCGTATACGTTCGCCATCTGGTTTTATTTTATAGTCTGCATTACCCTGATGACGCATCTGTAAAATGTATTTGTTCTTGTCGGCATGTGCCACTATTTTGATTAAGCCAATCCCTTGCACCCCAGGTAGCTTTTCTTGCAGATGTAAAACGTTAATATAAGTGGTGAATTCATCTTTGGTGACTTGATCAGAGCCGTGGATAAAGCCTTGAATGCCGCGCATGACTACAATGTAGTTGTTAACGCGGCTGGTGATGTTGCTGGCGACCTGTGTTGATGCAAACTCGAATGTATTGCGAAGATGCGCGTCTTGTTGTTGTTGCGCTTGATGCCACAGCACATAGGTCGTACAGAGCCCACCAATCAACACGAGGCAAGTCAGCACTAACGGCATTAGCCGCGGGCTGACTAAGTTCTGGATATGTTTGAAAGCGTTAACACGCATTGTAAATTCATTGCTAAAATTTAGTCTTAACAGAAGAAGTTAATGTGCTTCAAAAAAACAGTATAGCAAAGAATGGTAATTTCACCTCTACAATAAAAAAACTTATTTAACTCTTTGAATTTAATAATTTAAAATTTAAATAGACTCAAATTTTTCGAGATAAATTATTGTTTCAGTTGTGCAGATTAGCCGGCCTTTGCATCTAACAGCTCCCAGCGCGCAAGTAGGTTTTCTAGTAATGATTCAATTTCTGTCAACCTTAATTGCAGTTGTTTAATCGCGTCATTTTTTGTTTTGTCTTCAGTTTGGTAAAGGGCGCTATCGGCAAGTTTTAAATTGATACTGGCCTGCTCGGCTTCTAGTTGTTCAATTTTAACTGGAATTTCATCCAGCTCTTTTTGTTCTTTAAAGCTCAGTTTTGGGTTGGCTTTGTTTTGCGCGACACTGGTTGATTTAGTATCGATTTTTGTCGTTTGTGCAATTTCAGCTAAACGTTTTTCTTCGGTACGCTGATCTTGCAAACGCTGTTGCGTAAAGCGTTGCCAATCATCGTAACCGCCGCCAAATTCAGTGAGTACGCCATTACCTTCAAACGCAATCACTTGTGTGACGGTATTTTCTAAAAATGCGCGGTCATGGCTCACTAAAAACAGGGTGCCATTAAAGTCTTGCAGTAGGTTTTCTAATAGCTCCAAGGTATCAATGTCTAAATCATTGGTGGGTTCATCCAGCACTAATATATTAGCGGGGCGTGCAAATAAACGTGCTAGTAATAATCGGTTACGTTCGCCACCAGAGAGCGATTTAACCGGTGAGCGTGAGCGTTGTGGCGGAAACAAGAAGTCTTCCAAATAACTAATGACGTGTTTGCGTTCATTACCGATTTCAATGAAGTCTGAACCCGGGCTAATAGTATCGACCAATGTGGCTTCTTCATCCAGCTGCTCACGCATTTGGTCAAAATAAGCCACGCTTTGTTTACTGCCGCGTTCAACTTTTCCGCTATCTGGCTCAATATCTCCTAAAATCAGTTTAAGTAGCGTAGTTTTACCAATACCGTTAGGGCCTAATAAGCCTATTTTATCGCCACGTAAAATGCGGGTACTAAAATTCTTAATCAGCACTTTGTCGCCATAAGCTTTGCTGACGTTCTCAAGTTCGGCAACCAGCTTTCCGCTACGCTCACCTGTATCTACATTGAGTTTAACGTTGCCTTGGCGTTCACGGCGTGCCGCACGCTCCAGGCGCAAGGCTTCTAAACGTCTTACGCGTCCTTCATTACGGGTGCGGCGCGCTTTGATGCCTTGTCTTATCCATACTTCTTCCTGAGCTAAAATTTTATCAAATTTAGCTGCGTGAGTTTCTTCAACGGCGATTAACTCCTCTTTTTTAATTTGATAAGCGGTAAAGTTGCCGATGAAGTCAGTGAGTATTCCACGGTCTAACTCGGTAATACGGGTGGCGAGCTTATCCAAAAAACGTCTATCGTGGGTAATAAACAACACACTGCCATTAAAGCCGAGTAATAAATCTTCCAGCCATTCAATGGCGCTTAAATCCAGGTGGTTGGTGGGTTCGTCTAGCAATAAAACTTCAGGCTCGGCGACTAGCGCGCGGCCTAAAGCCACGCGCTTACGCCAGCCGCCGGATAGCGTGCTAATCAGCGCATCTGCATCCAAATTCAGGCGGCTTAATACCGCCTCAACGCGCGATTGAGCTGCCCAGCCGTTTTGCACATCCAAATCATGTTGTAAATGTTGCATGCGCTCCATCAGCGCATCAATGTCTGCGTTAGGCTCGCCCATGTCATGGGTCACTTGGTGGTAATCTACCAATATTTGTTGCAGGTTACCTAAGCCCTCAGCTACGGCTTCAAACACAGTATGTTTGGTATTAAGTTCCGGTTCTTGCGGAACATACACCACGCGTGCATTAGGCTCGCGCCATACGATGCCATCATCTAATTTAATGGTGCCGGCAATCGCCTTTAATAAACTGGATTTACCTGCGCCGTTGCGGCCAATTAAGCCTACGCGCTCGCCTGCATCCAGCTGAAACGAGGCGTGATCAAGCAGGGCATGGTGACCAAAAGCTAAAGAGGCGTTATCTAGGGTGATGTAGGGCATAGGTGACTTTCAAAAATTTCTTTACGTGAGTATTTTAATCGTTTACGGGCAATTCGTTGGGTTAACAGTGTGTTAACTTTTTCCTAACATGGCTTTTATGTTCGCCATTTTAGATTTACCAAAATCTTTGCTGGCTTCGGGGTCTTTGTTGAAAGGGTTGCCAAAGTGGCGCACGTCATCTTTGGGAATTTCGGCAATAAAGCGGCTGGGTTCGCACATTTGCATTTCACCAGCGCGTTTGCGTTTTTTGCACCAGGAGATGTTAAGTGACTTTTGCGCACGCGTAATGCCAACGTACATCAAACGCCGTTCTTCTTCAATTTTAGTAGGGTCGGAAACCGCCATATCAATGCTTTCGCGATGCGGCAAAATGCCTTCTTCAACGCCTATTAAAAACACATGACCAAACTCCAACCCTTTAGCGGCATGCAGGGTCGAGAGCTTAACCGCATCCGGCTCGCCGTTTTCGCGACCTTCCAGCATGCTCATCAGCGAGACCATTTGCGTAAGTTCAAGCAGGTTTTTGCCTGCTGACTCGTTGCCATATTCAGTATTCGCCTCACCTTTTTTAGTGAGCCAGCCGATAAAATCGAGCACGTTAGCCCATTTGCCTTCGGCGGCACGCGGCTCTTCGCTATCGTATAAAAAGGCTTCATATTGAATCGTTGCCAGTAAATCATTGAGTAAGTCACCTGCTGGGTCACGTACTGCGCGGTGTTGTAATTTATTGATATATTGACAAAAGTTAAGCAGGTCTTCTAACTGTTTATTGCCGATCTCACTTTGAAAGCCACCTTCAAACGCGGCGGCGAACAGTGAAATTTTATGCGCACTGGCATATTCACCAAGCCGCTCCAGCGTGGTGTTGCCGATGCCTTTTTTCGGCGTGGTTGCGGCACGAATAAACGCAGGGTCATCGTCTTCATTGGCTACTAAACGTAAGTAGCTAATTAAATCTTTAATTTCAGCTTTATCAAAAAATGATTGACCACCCGAAACCGTATAGGGAATTTTTTGATTGCGCAAATGTTGCTCAAAGATGCGTGCTTGGTGATTGCCACGGTAGAGAATCGCGTAGTCTTTATAAAAAGTGCGGTTTTCAAATTTGTGCGCTTGCAGCTTCATCACCACGCCTTCGGCCTCATGCTCTTCACTCATGGCGGCGGTGACTTGCAGTAAATCACCCATGCCCAGCTCGCTCCATAGTTTTTTTTCAAATAGCTTAGGATTATTTGAAATCACCTGGTTGGCAGCGCGCAAAATACGCACAGTAGAGCGGTAATTTTGCTCTAATTTAATCACTTTTAATTTGCTAAAATCAGTGGTGAGTTGGCGTAGGTTTTCTACATCCGCGCCGCGCCAGCCATAAATGGCTTGGTCGTCATCGCCTACCGCCGTAAATTGGCCGCGCACGCCAGTGAGCATTTTTACCAACTTATACTGGCAGGCATTGGTGTCCTGGTATTCGTCGATGAGCAGATATTGCAGCTTGCGTTGCCATTTATTGAGTGCTTCTTCATGTGTTTCAAACAACTCAACCGGCAGCTTGATCAAGTCATCAAAATCTACCGCCTGATACGCTTTGAGTGTTTGCTGATAAATTTGATACACCTTGGCAGCAGCGTGGGTGAGTTCTTCATCCGCCGTGGCTTTGGCTTGATCTGGATTGATAAAAGCGTTTTTCCAGTTGGAGATTTGCCATTGCGTTTTACGCAGTAATTGCTTATCGGTGGTGGCGAGTACATCGGCCAGAATCTTAAAGCTGTCGGATGAATCCAAAATTGAAAACTGTGGCTTGTAACCGAGTAAAGCCGCCTCGGCACGTAACATTTGCAAGCCAAGTGAATGGAATGTGGCAATGGTCAACCCCTTGATATTCTTACCTTGCATGAGCTTGGCCACGCGTTCTTGCATCTCTAACGCGGCTTTGTTGGTAAAGGTAATCGCTGCGATTTCTTTTGGGTTGTAGCCAGCTTCGTTAATCAGATAACTAATTTTTTGTGTAATGACGCGCGTTTTTCCACTGCCAGCGCCGGCAAGCACGAGTAACGGGCCGTCCAAATACTTTACCGCCTCACGTTGAGGCACATTCATGTTATTGAGCATTGCAGCGGATTATTGCGGCGTGTCAGTTGCGCTGTCAGTATCTGGGGCGCTTTCTGATATATTTGGTTTGTTAGTTTCTGTGTGTGAAGTCATTTCAGCTCTTGAAGCGGGCGTTTCCAAACTCACACGGCCAATGGCGCCACTGCGGTAATCTGTTAAAAAAGCCACCGCAGTTTTTTCAGTATCCCACAAGCCGTCATGGCGTTTGTAAGAGCGACGTTTGGCAATGGCTTCGAGCAAATCAACACCATCCATTTTAAGCACATCCAAAAACCCACCATCATGTTTCATGGTGTCGAGCTTGTAGCGCGCATTGAGTAGGGCTGGGTAATTTTTAAGTAAATTATCCGCTAAAAACAGTGCAACATCTTCATCAATCACCGCGTTGCGGCCAATCGCATGGCTCGCTGCCAGCATGTAACCATCTGACTCGTAAGCGATTTTTGGCCACATCATGCCTGGCGTGTCGGTAATGCTCATGGTGTCATCTAAATCAAAGCGTTGCTGGCTTTTAGTCACGGCGGGCTCGTCACCTACTTTCGCCACGCGGCGGTTGAGGAGAGCGTTCATCAATGTAGATTTACCTACGTTAGGAATACCCATAATCAGCATGCGTAACGGCTTTAAATGTGTGCCTCGGTGGGGCGTGATTTTTCTGCAAATAGCAGGGATTTTTTTAGCATCGCCAGGCTTTTTGCAAGACAGCGCAACGGCTTTGGTGTTGGGCTGCGCATTAAAGTAATTGAGCCAGGCTTGTGTGGCCGCAGGGTCAGCTAAATCTGCTTTATTTAGAATTTTGAGTTGTGGACGTTGGCGAAATAGGCGCATTTCATCAATCATCGGGTTATGGCTGGCGGCAGGCACGCGCGCATCGAGCACTTCGATAACCATGTCGGTGAACTCCATCGTCTCTTCGGCTTTTTTGCGTGCTTGGGTCATGTGACCCGGATACCATTGAATTGCCATTTATTTCATTTCCTCATCAATTCTGACTTTATTGCCTGCGCCGCGTTACCTCTTAACGATGCAACGAAATCCACGTCAGTTTCAAGTCACTTTAAGGGCGCTATTTTAGCATTGACCGCTTCAATTCAAGTTTTTATCTGTGATCATCTGCGTTTGTCGGCGGTAAATTTATTTTTGGCTTAAAATACCGCCATGACAAATATCCCTGAAATCAAACCTAACCAATCCATCGAGCTACTTAAAGCGCTGCATATTTTAACGCGCGATGGCAAGCTTAACCAAGACAGTCGGCGCAAGCTCAAGCAGGTCTATCACTTGGTGAATTTTATCGAGCCGCTGTTTAACGACGTGTTAACGCATAACCCAAGCCCCGTATTGGTTGATCATGGGGCTGGCAAGTCTTACCTGGGCTTTATTTTGTATGATTTATTGTTAAAACAATTAAGCACTGGTGAAGTAATAGGCATAGAAACACGTGCCGAACTGGTGGAAAAATCCAAAAATCTAGCGCAGGAATTGGGTTTTTCACGCATGCGCTTTGAACATTTAACTGTAGAGCAATCTACGACTTCAAATGCTATATCTGCTAAGGTAGATATTGTCACGGCATTGCATGCCTGCAACACCGCGACCGATGACGCAATTCAGTTTGGCTTAAAAAAACAGGCAAAGTATATGGTGCTAGTGCCTTGTTGTCAGGCAGAAGTGGCAGAAGTATTAAGGCAACATAAAAATGAAAGTTTTGGCAAAACACCATTGAGTGAAATTTGGCGACACCCGATACATACGCGTGAATTTGGCAGCCAAATCACCAACGTGTTGCGCTGCCTGCAATTAGAGGCATCTGGCTACAGCGTCACCGTGACTGAGCTGGTAGGTTGGGAACATTCCATGAAGAATGAGCTGATTATTGCCAAATATACCGGGCAACCACGCAAAAATGCGCAACAACGCTTAGAGGCGATTTTGCACGAATTCAACTTGGACGAGATGCGCCATCGGTTTGTGTCGTAAAGCTTAATTTAATAAGGTAAACCCCGGCTTTGTCGGGGACTCAGTAAGGTTTGACCTATACGTGGGTCAATAATATTGAAATTAAAATTAAGCAATACTATTCCCTCCCCATTTCAGGGGGAGGGTTAGGGTGGGGGGTAAAGCGTTGCAAGTGATATGCAGTTTAATTTTAACTTCGAACCCCCATCCCAACCTTCCCCCTTGTAGGGGGAAGGAGTATTAAAGGGTGGGCAACTGGTTGCCCATCCTTGACTATCGGGAAATCGCAACTTGCCAATGTTAAATTACAGAAAAATTGCGCCAAGTTTTAGCTTATTGTTTTAGACTGTCGCGATGAAGCTCATCCGTTTATTACTTTTAATCGCTATTGCTGGTGCGCCTGTTTCACCACTTTTGGCTGAGAAAATAACGTCCGAGGTATTGCTGGCGCAGGTTTATCAGCGT
>JBAYTS010000059.1:0-11373 GCA_041675545.1 Methylotenera sp. | reverse complement strand
TGGTGATTGCCATTTTCTACACACAAACGTTATCTATATACTGGCTGGGCATTGCTGCTGTATTAGTAGCCATTTTATTCGCATTTAACTTCTCAGGCATTCGCAATGCAATTCCCTACTTTATTATTGCCGTTTTATTATGGTATGCACTACTGCAATCAGGTGTGCACGCCACTATTGCAGGTGTGTTAGGCGCATTTACCGTCCCCGCTCGCTCTAAATATGACCCCACATTATTTATTGCATACATTAAAGATCAAATGGCTCGTTTTACAACAAGCCAAAAACAGGGCGGCAACGTCATGACCAATCACCAGCTCTATACCACAGTGCAAATGCTGGATAAAAGCGTACAAGGTGTACAAACCCCGCTGCAACGACTAGAGCATATCTGGCATTTACCTGTCGCCTTTATTGTCATTCCAATCTTCGCTTTGTTCAACGCAGGCATTCCGCTACAGATGGGCTCACTAAGTGAAACGTTCACACATCCAGTCATGCTAGGCGTAACACTTGGCTTATTATTAGGCAAATTTATCGGCATTACTGGCGCATGTTGGCTGGCACTGCGTCTAGGCATTGGGCAATTACCTAGAGGTACACGTTTTAGCCAAATTGCAGCCGTATCCGTGTTAGCTGGTATAGGCTTTACTATGTCTATTTTTATTGCTGAATTGGGTTTTTCAGCGAAACACTCTGATTATTTATTGATGGCAAAAACCGGGGTACTAACAGCCTCTTTAATTGCGGGGCTCGTTGGCTATACTTGGATGTATTACTTGGGACGTAAAAAATAAGTGCTTATATTTAGCATCGATACTTAATCTACGCTAAACGAGCAAGTATTTTAGATGGTGTATTGACTGAACAGAATTTGAAATTGTTATAACATAAGCTTATTACTTCGGCCCGATGATGTTTTTAAGTTGGGCACATTACGAGCCTGTTTGGGGTTAATCACTCCCCCAGCATTAACAACGCCACACTTGAATGTTGTGTATTGTACGTATCCATCTACCCCAATATTTTTTTGGTTTGGGTGATAATTTCTTCTGCGGTTGCATTGTCGTAGTTAAATATTGAGCCTTTTGCCTCAACTTCCATTCGTGTAGCGTTATTACTGATTGATTCAATTTGAATTTGAATGTTACGCTCAGATGTTTTTGCAATCAATAATATGACGTTGTTCTTGCTATGCAAACTTTCTGATAATACTTGGATTTTCATTCGGCTCAATGCACGTTTAGTGGCTACGCGCACTTTATCTGCAGGGGCGGTAAAAGTCCGCGACGTTGTACCATTCATCGCACGGCTCAGGGCGGCTGAGCCGCCGACACCAGCGGCTGAAGTTAACATAGGCACACAAGCCGTACATAACAGGCTGGTAGCAAACAAAGAAACTATCTGTAAATATCGCATTGTTGATTCCTAACCTTCTCAAAAGAGATTGAAGCTAAACCTTAAGCGCTAAAAATGCTACGGCTACGGGATAAGCGCATTAATTTCAACATCAATTTTTTGCCCGTAAGGTTGAATGGCCTGAGTAATCCCCTGCAAATCCCCCGTCTGCTGTTTAGCATCCCCCGCCATTGACGCGCGAGCAACAACAACCACTCTATCTGCTAGTGAAAGTTTATGGTTAGAGATAAGTGCTGTGCTGTCATCTAAATGATAAACATATGGCAAATTACCTACAGTAGTGCGAACAATCGCCAATGGCATGGAGGGCCCTTGGGTAGCTCGCGCGTAGATAAATACGGTAACAGATGGATCTAAATGTTTTGCAAGTTTTGGAGAGATGCTCACCGTGCCACTAATCCCTGCGGGCTTAGAAACCGGTTGAGCAACTGATTGAGTAACAGCCGGCTTCACTTGTGGCTTAACCGTTTTATCACCTAATAATACATGCGCCTCATGAAGTGAAGCTTGCACATCGGGTAAGACCTCAGAATCTACCGGTAACGCTTGTTGCGCTCGCTCCCAGTAGCTAATCGCTTGCTTATAATCTTTGCGGTCAAATGCGGCAGTAGCTGCCAACATTAAAGCTTTCACGTGTTGCGGGTCTAGCTTCAGCGCCTGATTAACAAGAGCCTCTGGCTCGCCAGCTAGCTGACCTGCATTAACGACGGCAAGTGCATCAGCATAATCTGCCAATAATTGTGGGTCATCCGTGATTATTTTTGTAGCATGCGCATAGGCAGATATTGATTTAGCATGTTGACCAAGTTCCACATAAGACCTGGCCAGTAAGGCCCAACCTTCGCCATCTTCTGGATTATTCTCTAGTTTATTTTGTAATGGGGCTAATAATGACTCAAGATCACTCATCATATTGCTATGCCCAGTCATAGACTTTGAAGCGAAACTACTAGACGAAGCGGCAGGAATAATCACAGAATCCGGGTTGCCAAGCTTGTAATAAAGCGAAGCTGCAAGCAACGGAATGACTAATAGCAAAACCAAAGCTAGCGACCTATCCGGAGCGGTCACTACTGAAGAGTTCTGTACATCGCCTATTTCTTCCAGAATACGACGTTCAAGCTCCCCTTTTGCCACTTCATACTGCACCGCATCAAGTGCGCCATTCGCTTTATCTTGCGCCAACTCTGCAAACTGTTGGTTAAAAATTGTGCGCTTTTCTGTATTTACATCTACATTTTCGTTATCTTTTGGGCGCACAAGTGCCGGCAATATCAGCGCCAATACGGCAAGTAGCAATAAAAACGCAATTATCCAGAATACCAGCATCATGATTCCTCATTAAGTAACGCATTCACTTTACGTGCTTCATCCGCACTCAGTGGCAAATTTCCTGCCGACTTTGCACGCCGGCGCAACATCAAGAATAAACCTATGCCGCCCCCTAGCAAGAGGGCAAACGGGCCAAACCATAGCAATAACGTCGTTGACTTCAATGGTGGTCGATATCTCACGAAATCCCCATACCGTTCAACTAAATAATCAGTTATTTGTTGATCACTCATGCCCTTGGTAGCCATTACGCGTATTTCCTGACGTAAATCTTCAGCCAGCTCAGAGTGTGAATCAGCCAAAGTCTGGTTTTGGCACACTAAACAACGTAATTCTTCGGATAAACGCTGCACCTGTGCTTCAACAGCAACATCATCATGCAGTGGGCGTGCTTCATCTGCCCATGCATTCGCTATCAACATCAGACAACATACTGTCACTACACGAAATATCAACTTCATTGAATTTGCAGCCTTTTGACTAAGGGTAAAATCTTATCGCGTAGCACCGCTTCAGTAATGGGTCCAATCTGCTTATAGGCAATAACGCCCGCTTTGTCGATAACATAGGTTTCCGGCACACCGTAAACGCCATAATCAATACCGACGCGTCCGTTTTCATCAACAGCTGTCGCCACATAAGGATTGCCCCGCTCGGCAAGCCACTGTAGCGCATCTAAACGTGTATCTTTGTAATCCAAGCCATAAATGGGCACGACACCGCTTTTAGAAAGTGCAACTAATACATGATGTTCATCTCTACAGGCGCCGCACCATGAAGCCCATACATTGAAAAGCCATACCTTACCCAACATATCTTTATTAGAAATCATTTTGTCTGCATTATCCAACCGAGGTAAGCTGAATGCGGGTGCAGGCTTACCGACTAGCGGTGATGGCACCTCGCGCGGATCAAGATTAAGACCCACAAAGAGGAAGCCGACCACAACCAAGAATATAATCAGAGGCAATAATGCTCGCTTCAAGTTGATATCTCCGTTGCATTCTCAGGCAATGGTTTAGTACGGCTTTTTAAACGGTAGCGCCTATCAGAAATTGCCAATAGACCACCAAAAGCCATCATCAAACAACCAAACCATACCCACTCCACCATCGGTTTATGGTAAATACGTACACTCCATGCCCCACCATCTAACGGCTCACCTAATGAGGCGTATAAATCATGGATGACACTTGGGCTGATACCTGCTTCAGTCATTGGCATATTTTGTACGTGATATAACCTTTTTTCAGGGTTAATCAGCGTGCGTTCAATTCCGTTTTTTGTAATACGTATATGCCCTCTGCTTGCTGAGTAATTAGGCCCTTCAATCTCTGTAACACCTTCAAACGTAAAATCAAAACCTGCCAAGTGTGCGACATCTCCAGGTGACATGCGCACTGCGATTTCTGATTCAAATCCTTTAACGACGGTCACGCCTAAGGTAAACACCGCAATCCCCAGATGCGCAATCACCATTCCCCACCAAGAATACGAATTAGATTTTATCCGCGCCATTAGCGACTGATCACTACCACGTAACCGCTGATAAACGAGATTAGCAGTTGTAGCAAAAATCCAAAATGCAAGAAACAAGCCCAAGCCTATCATGGGTGTCCAGTGACCAAGCAGTAAGGGTAAGATCACTGCAGTTGCAACGCTAATACCAAATGCCCAGCGTAAGCGCATTGCCAACTCAGGTAACGTTGCCTGTTTCCAGCGCGCAATAGGGCCTACACCCATTAAAAATAACGCTGGTGCCATCAATGGGGCAAATACGGTATCAAAATATGGCGGCCCAACTGAAATTTTGCCTAGGCCAAGTGCATCCAGAAATAGCGGGTAGAGCGTGCCAAATAATACCGAAATAGCGGCCACAGCTAGCAGTACATTATTCGCAAGTAAAAAGCTTTCTCTTGAAACCACACCAAACTTGCCGCCACGCCCTACGGTTGGTGCGCGCCATGCAAAAAGAAGCAGCGACCCACCAATCACAAGTACAAGAAAAGCCAGTATAAAAAGTCCGCGTCTTGGGTCGGTAGCAAAGGCATGTACTGAGGTAAGCACGCCTGAACGTACAAGAAATGTGCCTAGCAAACTTAAAGAAAACGCGCAGATAGCCAGTAATACAGTCCAGGCTTTGAAGCTGCCTCGTTTTTCTGTCACTGCCAATGAGTGCATGAGTGCCGTGCCTACCAGCCATGGCATAAATGAAGCGTTCTCAACGGCATCCCAGAACCACCAACCGCCCCAGCCCAGCTCATAATAAGCCCAGTTACTGCCTGCCATAATGCCTATTGTCAAAAACACCCAAGCTAATGTCGTCCATGGACGAGACCAGCGCGCCCAAGCTGAATCCAACTCACCGCCAAGCAACGCTGCAATTGCAAAGGCAAAGGCAACTGAAAACCCAACATAGCCCATGTAAAGCATTGGCGGATGGAACACCATGCCAGGATCTTGTAGTAACGGATTCAAATCACGGCCATCCATCGCAGCAGGAATCAAACGCTCAAACGGATTAGAAACAGAGAGCATAAACAACAAAAAACCGACACTAATTAAACCCATGACGCCTAGTATTCGCGCACGCATCGCGCTGGGCAAGTGTTTAGAAAAGAAGCTCACGGCCACTGTCCAAACGCTTAGGATTACGGCCCATAATAACAATGACCCTTCATGTCCGCCCCACACCGCTGCAATGCGATATTGCAAAGGTAGTCTTGAATTGGAGTTAGATGCCACATAGGTGACGGAGTAATCCATCGTTGCAAATGCATAGGCCAAACAAATAAATGCAACCGCGACCAATAAAAACTGCGCACGCGCTGCCGGTTGAGCCAACCCCATCCAGACCACATTGCCACGTGTAGCGCCGATAATGGGAAAGACGCCCTGAATCAACGCCACAATTAAAGCTAGAATCAAAGCAAAATGGCCAATTTCAGGGATCACATTAACATCCTTTTTTTATGTTCATATCTATTTAAATAACTTGATTTAACGCTTAAATGCTACTTTGACTGAATATCAGCAGGCGCTTCTTTAGCGCGTTTCAAGGCTTCGGCCGCTTCCGGCGGCATGTAGTTTTCATCATGTTTGGCAAGCACTTCACTCGCTTCAAACACACCGTTAGCGCCGACCTTCCCTTGTGCCACAACACCTTTACCCTCTTTAAACAGATCAGGCAGAATACCTTTATAGATAACCTCAACTGTTTTAGCTGTATCCGTGATGCCAAAGTGCACAGTCAGGCCATCATCCTGACGTTTTAAACTATCTTGCACGACTAACCCGCCGATACGAAAACTTGTCCCGTGCGGCACTTCACCACTAACCACCTGCGTTGGCGTATAAAAAAATACCATATTGCTTTTAAACGCATTCAAAATAAGCATCACCGCCAGACCTAACAAGGCTAGGCCAATTGCAATTAAAATGAAGCGTTTGTGCCTTGCTTTAATCGTCATTATTTATCCTGTGCCAGCAACTTGGCCAAATTTAGTGCCACGGCACTGCGCTTACGCAAAGCCAATATTTCCCAGACTATACATAATGCTGTAAGCCCGAATGAGAACCACACATAGAAGGCATAGCCACCCATATCAAAAAATGCTGACCAACTTGACCATTGCATTATGCATTACCTCCTGCGCTTAGTGACCGCTCTTTGACCCAATCTGATGCACGTTCACGCTCAAGCATAATGCAGCGCACGCGCATCAAGGCCACGGCAATGGTGTACATCCAAAAAGCCAGCGCCATCAACAACATCCCCAGTAGCATCGTGGTCACCATTTTTGGTGCCGCGCCCATACTGATGGTTGAGCCCTGATGCAGCGTGTTCCACCATTTAACTGAAAAATAAATAATGGGCACGTTCACCACACCGACCAATGCCAATAATGCCCCCGCTTTATCTGCTTTACGTGGGTCATCAATAGACGATTGCAATGCAATAAATCCCAAGTAAAGAAACAACAAAATCAGTTCGGAAGTAAGGCGTGCATCCCATACCCACCATGCGCCCCACATTGGCTTACCCCAAAAAGAACCTGTGACAAGTGCCAATAAAGTAAATATTGCGCCTGTCGGCGCTAAAGCCTGCGCCATCATCGCAGGTAATCGTGCATTCAATGACAAACCTAACGCTGCCCATCCTGCCATGACCATGTAAATGAACATCGACATCCACGCGGCAGGCACATGTACAAAAATAATGCGGTAGGCTTCACCCTGCTGAAAATCAGTCGGCGCAATAAAAAAACTGATATATAACCCGATGACAGCAAAAATACTAGCCGCCCATGCGAACCATGGAATCATGCGTCCAGCGAGTGGATAAAAAGTCTGTGGGGATGAGTATTTAAACCAATTGATGTTCATCACTATTTAATTCACTTAAGTTTTTTATTCAACAGAAATACGCAAAGCCGCCGCCGTAGCAAAAGGCGCCAACACTAAAGACAACAAACTAAACGCGGCTAGCAGCGACAAATGCGCTTCTGCACTCATACCGTGCTGACTCGCAGCAACCGCACCTGCGCCAAAAATGAGCACTGGAATATACAATGGCAACACCAGCAAGGCGATCAGCAACCCACTACCGCGTACACCCAGGGTAAGTGCCGCGCCAATGGCGCCAATCAAGCTCAGTGCAGGCGTTCCTAACAATAGCGATAACACTAACACCAACAATGCGTCATTTGGTAGCGCGTATTGCAAGCCAATCATTGGCGCCAGCAAAACCACCGGCAACCCGCACACAATCCAATGTGCCAGAACTTTAGCAATGACCAGCATTGGCAATGGTTGCGGCGCAATTAACATCTGCTCCAAACTGCCGTCAGAAAAATCTGACGCAAACATACGCGTCAAAGAAAGCATCCCTGCCAACAACGCCGCCACCCACAAAACACCAGGGGCAATACTACTTAATACAGCGGGCTCTGGGCCTATCCCCAACGGGAAGAGGCTAGCTACAATCAGAAAGAAAAACAAAGTGGTAGCAACATCTGAACGTCTGCGCAATGCCAGCAAAATATCGCGCTTAAATATAGTGACCCATGCGCGATTCATATATCCAACCTTAAAACCTGTGTTGATTGCGCACTGATGGCAACGTCTTGATGCGTTGTAATAATCGCCATTCCATCATTATTTAGGTGGTGGTTAATACGAGCCACTAGTACATCAATTGATGTACTATCCAGCGTAGCAAAAGGTTCATCCAATATCCATAACTTACGTTCTGTAAGCCATAGCCTAGCTAACGCCACACGCCTTTTTTGGCCTTGTGACAACACGCGCACTGGTAAGTTGGCACAACGCCCAACGCCGATTGCTTCAAGTGCGTCTAATACGTCTGGCTTATCTGCATGATCACCTGCCAATCGCATGCTGGCCTGCAAATTCTCTATGGGGCTTAAATCCTCTTTTAACCCGTTCAAATGGCCGATATATAACAAGTTTGCCTGAAACACTTCAAGCACATGCTTAACTTGCTCACCTTGCCAACAAATCGATCCTGATTCAGGCTGCATCAAACCACACAGTAACCGTAGCAAACTACTTTTACCACTGCCGTTGTCACCTAGCACATACAGCAAGCCGCCTGGTTTTAGAGTAAACCGTATATGCCTGAATAATAGCCGGTCACCTCGTATGCACATGAGGTCATCCGCGGTGAAGCCCTTAGATATCAATGCGATAACCTACAAAAGCGGCATCACGGACGGTACGAGTATGACCTTCATTACTGTGTGTATTATCAACATCTAAGCGAACTTCAGCCTCTATGGTTGCTTTCTCACGCAAGCGATAACTTGTGCGTATCGTTGGAGAAATCAAATAAGTCAGCGTATCAGGGTCAGAATCTTGGCGTAGCAATTGCAAGGTGCTATCAATACGCCATTTTTCAGCAGGAGCAAAGCCGTTACTAAATAATATTGACTGGCTACGGCTTGTTTTGCCGCTGGTGAATGTTGCACTAATCACTGAAGTATCATCCTTGAATAAAGTATCTGTTCCCACACCTTGAATATGGTAAGTCCAGATATTACCGGTTCCTGTAACAGATCTTTTAAAATTTTCTATTTCTAGCGCACTTAAAACAATCCCATTGTCCAATGCCTGTTTTTCAAACAACGCTATCGCAGCAGCACCTGCTCCGGGTTGGCCTGACGTTCTGCTCACCTGCATATCACCACCTAATTGCCAACGCGTTGTTATTTGTTTGGTTGCACCAAACAATGCCGTCTCAGTTTTTAACGTGCTTCGAATTGCCTCATCTTGCAACATTGAATCCGTCCAACCAGTTGCACGCTTAGCGCGATTCAAGGTTGAGTATTTGCCAGCCAATGCACTTCCAGTCAGTGCATTGACCGTAGTTAAAATTGGTGAGTTACGATAATCTACTAAAAAGTTGTAATTGATACCATTCTCAGTTTGCCAGTTACCCTGTGCCATCGCTGTATTGACGCGTTTATACAGGGTATCGTAATCCAATAAAGAATATATAGATCGCCCATTATCAAAGTAACGTACCTCACCCCCTACTGCACGACGGTCTGTCACATCTTTAACTGTCTGGTTCACAAAAAATACATTACCACTCCAGTTTTCAGACAGCGGCCCAATATCTAAGTTAATCCCATAAAACTGACGTCTGTAATCAACAGAGTATTCAGCCAAGGTACCTGCCACTACATTAATTTTATATTGCGGTGTAAATCCATAGCGCAACCATGCGCCATCGAACCTACCCAAAACACCACCGGAGTTGCCGCTTTGCCTGCCAGCACGAATCATATAATCGATCGCCTTATCTTCAAACTCAACATAAGCCGCATCAGTTCTATCTCTGTTGGCATGTCTATTACTGGCCGTAGGTGATAGGTAATCCATCGTTTGCCGGTTCCGAAACACAATTTTGCCATCATATTCATTTTGACGTGTGCGCGCCGTGAGGTTGATGCTACTCACAAGGGACGACTGATCATGCGACTTAGTTTTACTAATTTTACTACCGTCCGGATTATAAGTGCGGGTATGCGCATCATAGTAATATTGATCCCAACTGCCATATACCGTGGTTTCATGTATCTCCCGTATGGCTTTTTTTGCAGCTTTCTTATCAGCACCACCGGCCTTGAGTGCAGCATCCACAATGGCTAACTGCTTACGAACACGGGGCACACCACTACCTTCAGGATACAATTTCAAATAAAGTGCATATTCTGCCTTAGCCTTTGCAAACTCCGAGTTTTTTTCACGTGCTATACCAATTAACTCCTGCGCGTCCTCACCGGCTTTATTAAAAGGCAAGTTGAGTGCAATGTTAAGCAACTCAATGGCTTTTGCATATTCTCCTGAATCTATCGCAGCACGGCTATCTGCCACCAATTTCTCTGCATAACTATCCAAGGTCATGCCCTCTGGAACGCCTGGAACATCCACTGACTGCCCACCTTCAACTGTAGCCACTTCGGGCGTTGCTATATTTTCGGATAGTGGCGGAGTGCCTTTTGGTAAGGGCACGTGAATAATAAGACCGCGACCACTACTATCTGGTGTGATGCGGAATTTAACTGGTTTTTTGAATCGAATAGCAATGGTATTAGTCTTTTGATCAGGAAAGTTTATTGTAAATTCCGGCACTAGATTAGTAGGTGGAGAACTCAAAAACTCACGCTTGGTCGGCACTGTAAAGCCCAAGTTTTTATATTCAGGAAATTCCAAGAAAATTTGCACACGACTAGCTACATTGGTAGGCGCATGCCTGATGTAACGTATCTGCGTTTTAAATTCAATGTGAATATCAGCCTCAGTTTTTGTTTGTATGATATCAACCTTATCAAGTATCGGATCAGCAAAAGCAACTGCTGGCGATAACAAAAAAAATAAAATTAAAGTTAAGGTGAGGTTTTTAAATATATTCATTTTCATCTTTTTCTATTAAAACAATTTACGTAATATTGATATGCAAGTTTTACAAGTTGTAATTTTCAGTTAATGTCAATTGCAACTAAGCAACCATTCTCTTAGTATTATTTATCAAATGTACTGGTATTGTGGCAGCCAGAGGCATTACAGTCTTTGGGAGAGTTATGAGACTTAGATTCAACCCCTGGATATTTTGCACCGTGACACCCTCTACATGTCATCCCTGTAAGCAAGGAATGATTTGGTTTTTTAGTGCTGCCAAAATTACTCATGCTCGTATGGCAAACATCGCATGAAAGTCCAGTGATCGGCACATGGTTAGACGGCCTGCCCGTTGCAGAACTACCGTTATGACAAGCAGAACAAGTGCCTGCAACAACGCCCGTATGATTCATTGTCGCACCGGCAAATGTCGTAGTACTCTTATGGCAGACCTCGCAAGCCGCCGTAGTTTGCACGTGATTACCTGACTTGCCTATAGCCGTTGAGCCGTTATGGCAACTGTTACAACCCGTGGTAATCCCCGTGTGACTCATTGTCGCACCACTAAAGGTACTAGTACTCTTGTGGCAGGTTTCGCAGGCGGCCGTGGTTGAAATATGGTTACTAGATTTACCTTTGGCGGTGCTGCCGTTATGGCATGAAGCACAACCTGTGGTAATACCGGTGTGATTCATG
>JBAYTS010000058.1:0-12667 GCA_041675545.1 Methylotenera sp. | reverse complement strand
GATTGAAGCCCTTACATCTGCGGTTAAAATGGCACGTAGCGGTTTGGGACAAGGCAACAAACCCATCGGTAGCTTCTTGTTCAGCGGTCCCACTGGTGTGGGTAAAACAGAAGTCGCCAAACAGCTTGCCTACATTATGGGCATAGAACTGATTCGCTTTGACATGAGTGAATACATGGAACGCCATGCTGTGTCGCGCTTGATTGGTGCGCCGCCGGGCTACGTAGGGTTTGAGCAAGGCGGCTTAATGACCGAGGCTATTACCAAGCACCCGTACTGCGTACTGCTACTCGATGAAATTGAAAAAGCGCACCCTGACATCTTTAACATACTGCTACAAGTGATGGATCACGGCACGCTTACCGATAATAATGGTCGTAAAGCTGATTTTAGAAACGTCACAATTATTATGACCACCAACGCAGGGGCTGAAAACCTGTCTAAATCAAGCATGGGCTTTACTACTACCAAACAAACTGGCGACGAACAGGCTGACATTAAACGTTTGTTCTCACCTGAATTCCGTAATCGCCTGGATGCCACGATTTCATTTACTGCGCTTTCGCAAGACATCATTATCCGTGTGGTTGATAAATTCTTGATTCAACTTGAAGATCAATTGCATGAGAAAAAAGTTGAAGCCACTTTCAGCGATGCACTTAAAGCTTACCTAGGTAAAAAAGGCTTTGATCCACTTATGGGCGCGCGCCCGATGGCAAGGCTGATTCAAGATACTATTCGCAAAGCGCTGGCTGATGAGTTATTGTTCGGCAAACTAGCTAACGGTGGCAGTGTGCATGTGGATATTGACGACAAAGATGAAGTGAAACTCGTGTTTGAGACCAACAAATCTAGCAATAAAATTGATTTAGCCGCGACCATAGAATAACCCGCACGTTAAATTGCCGTGCGGGTTTTAATGTGGGGCAGTAAAAAATAAAACCCTACCGCTGGAATCGCTGATTTCGAGTTAGGCTAGGCATGGCACACAACGGATAATCACCAATGGTCATCGTTACAGCATCCACACTTCAAGTTCCCATTGAAATTTGTGCTACTTTTGCCTTTGCGCTTTCTGGCTTGATTGCTGGCGCCAGGAAAAAGATGGATGCTTTTGGCGTTTTTGTTGTCACTGGTGTTGCGGCATTTGGTGGCGGGACATTACGTGATGTGCTGCTTGATAGAAGACCATTTTTCTGGGTAGAGCATGCCAACTGGATATGGCTGATGCTCGTTCTCTGCCTATTTGCCATGATTTTTATGCGCAACCGGCATATCCAATTTACAGAACGCGCCATCCAGATTCCTGATGCACTCGGATTAGGTTTGTATGCATCGCTAGGCACTCAAATTGCACTTGAGCTTCATCTGCCAATCATTATCTGTACGTTAATGGGCGTAATGACAGCCGTATTTGGTGGCGTACTTCGAGATATTTTTTGCAATGAAATCCCTAAAGCCTTCAATGACCATCAACCTTATGCAGTCATCGCATTTGTTGGAGGTCTGTTAGTGATTGCGCTAAACGAACTAAACCTAGCACAATGGATATGTGTTTTCGTTCCAGCTGGCTTGATTTCTCTACTCAGAATCTTGGCGATTTATCTGGAGTGGCGGTTGCCTAGTTGGAAAGTAGAATCGAATCAATAAACCTGCTACTTTTCCATCACGCTTTGAAACAATTCAGACTCAACCAAGTGTTTAAGCCAAATTTTTAGCTTTAAATAATCTGCTGATTCAAACCAAGTGGCATCCACGGCTACAAATTGCCGAATAAACGGAAAAATCGCAATATCAGCCAAACTCAAATTATCGGCAACAAGAAAACTCGTCACCTCTAACTTTCGCTCCAACTTACTTAAAAACGCCTCACCTTCAGTACGGTAAACCGGCGCAGATTGTTCTGGAAAACGTATTGCGTATTTATACTTATCTAACGCCTGTTTAAAACTGCTATCATTTTCATCAATCAACTGTCGCGTCTGCGATGCATCTGCTGATAACCAACCATCAACATCGTTTTCATGTAATGCCCAATACATAATCTCGATGCTTTGGTCTATGACTTTTCCGCCAGACAATACCAAAACCGGCACAGTGCCTTTAGGTGACACTTGTAACAAGTGTGCAGGTTTATCTTTTAAAGAGATTTCACGGGTTTCGACTGGTATATCAGCATACTTAATCGCCATACGTGCACGCATGGCGTAAGGACAGCGACGATACGAATAGAGGATTGGCAGTGAGTTTAATCCACTCACCAATCTAGCCCAGAGTTTTACAAATGTCGTGAACCAGTTTAGGACCTTTGTAGATTAGGCCGCTATATACCTGCACCAAGCTCGCACCTGCCGCAATTTTTTCAACTGCATCTGCCCCGCTCAAGATACCGCCCACACCAATAATCGGCAATGCACCCTGTAAGCGACGGGACAATTGCCCAATCACTAAAGTAGATTTCTCTCGCACTGGCGCACCAGATAATCCGCCAGTCTCATCAGCATTTTTCATGCCTTTAACTGCATCGCGAGAAAGCGTAGTATTGGTTGCAATGACCGCATCAACCTTATGTATCATCAGCAAATCTGCAATTTCATTCACCTGTGCCAATTCTAAATCTGGTGCGATTTTTAAAGCAACAGGCACGTAACGACCATATTGTTCAGCCAGATTTAACTGTTCGGCCTTTAATGTAGCGAGCAAATCGGACAACGCCTCTTTTTCTTGCAAGGCACGCAAGTTTTTAGTGTTAGGTGAGGATATATTGACAGTAATATAACTCGCATACGCATAGACTTTACGCATGCAAATCAAATAATCATCCACTGCTTTTTCATTTGGCGTATCAAAGTTTTTACCGATGTTGATACCAAGCACGCCTTTGTATTTGGCAGCTTTTACATTTTCTATTAAATTATCGACGCCTAGATTATTAAACCCAAACCGATTCACAATCCCTTGTGCTTCTTTTACTCTGAACAAGCGCGGTTTAGGATTGCCTGGCTGCGGCCTAGGCGTCACCGTGCCAATCTCAATAAAACCAAAACCTAACGCTGCCATGCCATCAATGACGGCACCGTTTTTATCTAAACCTGCCGCCAAACCAACCGCATTAGGGAATGTTATCCCCATCACCGTGCGAGGCTGACACACAGGTGGTGCAGGATACAACTTTAATACGCCTAACCGCTCAGCAGTTTTTAAGCTTTTTAAAGTAAAGTCATGGACGGATTCAGCATCAAACTGAAACAAAAGAGGGCTTACGAGTGAGTAAATATTCATAAAGCGATTTTACTAGAAAATGCATCTATCCGCAGATGAACACACATACAACATCGTCATTCCGTGCTTGACACGGAATCCAGCTAAACAAAAAATCTTTGCGAAAGCAAAGTACAAAGCACCAAACCAAAAACCACTAGATTCCGTGTCAAGCACGGAATGACGGAGTAAGTAAGGTTAAAGAAAAAGTTACCAAAAAAGGAACCTCACCGCCTTCAACCAAATTCCCCTGCTACCGCGCCTGAGATTTACCTTATCATGGGGAGTTTTCGGCAAGCGGCTGTTTGAGCGAAGCGAGTTTCCGATTGCCACCTCATGATGAGGTAAATCTCAGGGAACAAGCGGTAGGGGGTAGCCTTTTCTTTGGTTTCTTTCTTTTGGCTAAGCAAAAGAAAGAAACTCGCTAGTCGCGCGAGAGCGACTAAATGTCTACCTGCGAGACAGATGGGTAAGAATATCATTCCTGATTAACAAGGGAAAAACTTGTTATTTCTTATTTATCAGGAGAATTAAATGACAACTATTAGTGAAATAAAGATTATTATCATTGTAATTAAATCTAAGTTTTTAGCTTTATTTATAGGGCAAAATCAACTCTATGACAAAATTATTGAAG
Organism: Methylotenera sp.; assembly: GCA_041675545.1. Classification (GTDB taxonomy): domain Bacteria; phylum Pseudomonadota; class Gammaproteobacteria; order Burkholderiales; family Methylophilaceae; genus Methylotenera. Next base: position 8,769 of record JBAYTS010000058.1, on the reverse strand, counting down.
AACTAACTTTTAACTCTAGATTTGAAGATAGCATCTTTATTGTTCTACAAAATAAATGGGATGAATTGCATTGGCTTTTTGTAGCAACAGGAACAATTCTTGGAATAATTTATGCCCTAATGAAAATTTTAGGCGCCTGTATTTCGTAATCATTCTTAACAACGCTTAATAAGGAGCGATAATTTAATATCGCCCCTTATAGATTAACCCAACACCACCTCAACCAAATTATCACTAAACGTCGTCGAGTGCCCCATATCCCCGAACTCCGCCGAACTAATACAATTCACCGTCCCATTATTCAACTGCCGCCAATACCCTAACGTCGCCACAACAATCCCCGCATTCACATCATCCGAGATTCTAGCCACCCCCTCAAACGCACCACGGTCATTAACCACTTTCACCACATCGCCTGATTTAATACCGCGCGCTGTAGCATCTAGCTGGTTGATCATCACAAACTGCTCACCCTGCCCTTTAATTTTTTCTTCCACATTGGCATAGCAGGAATTTAAAAAGCCATGGCTCTTAGGTGAAATAATATTCAAAGGGTACTTAGCTGCAAGCTCAGGATTAGTGGCGAGCGTTTCACGTGATGGCACGTAGTCGGGCAAGCTATCCAAATCTTCACCCGGTTGAAAACCATCATACATTTGACGGAACGGCCCTGCCACAAAGTTTTTTGCACCTTCTACTAAAAAGTGACATTTGCCTGTAGGTGTCGGAAACTCACCTTTAGCATGGCGTGCGCGTTGGTCTTTATCGCCAAAAGCTTTTAAACGCGCAAAACCATGTTCGCGCAGGTAAGCCAAATCAATGCCATCACAGGTGGGTGAATTCCAATCCACGTAATTTTCCAAGCATTCGCTATCATTCCATTTGAAGTTATCTTCTTCATAGCCCATTAACCTCGCTAGGCGCCTGAAAATTTCATTGTTAGGGATGGCTTCACCTGGCGGGGCTATGCATTTGGCATTGTAGGTGAGGTACAGGTGACCCCATGACAGCACCATATCCTCCATCTCCGCACCCATAGCGGCTGGCAGCAAGATGTCAGCATAGGCTGCGGTGTCTGAAATAAAATGCTCTGCAACAACCAAGAATAAATCTTCACTTTCCAAGCCCTTGATGATTTTGTCAGTCTCAGGCGCTTGCGTGATGGGGTTGGTGTTCCACACCATCATAGATTTAATCGGTGTGTTGAGTTTTGTTTCACCTGTCAATATGCGGCCTAGTTGCAGGTTATTCACTACAGGCGTACCCTCTGGGATTAAATCTGGGCGACAAATCACATCAAACTTGTAGGGATGCTCCCACACAGGGAATTGTAGTGCGCCGCCGCCAACATGCCGCCAAGCGCCAATCAAGGCAGGCAAACTTGTTACCGCCCGAATAGCTTGGCTACCACCGTAGCTGCGCTCCAAAGCAACGCCTAGTCGAATTGCGGCTGGCGGCGTTGTTGCATACTCTCGCGCAAACTTACGTATATCATCTGCGGGAATACCTGTAATTTTCTCTGCCCATTCCGGCGTTCTAGTTTTGGCGCGCTCAGCCAGCTCTGCATAACCCACGGTATAATTATCCACATAGTCTTGGTCTACCAAGCCTTCGTTAATAATGACATTCATCATTGCCATGGCAAGCGCACCATCTGTACCCGGTTTGGGCGCAATATGCCAATCAGCTTCTTTTGCTGTTCTCGATGCGTAGGAGTCAATTACGACTACTTTCGCACCTTTCTTTTGCGCCTCTTTCACAATGTGCCAATGGTGCAGATTAGTGCTGACAGAGTTACATGCCCAAATGACAATATATTTGGAATGAATAAAACTTTCTGGATCTACACCCGCGGTAGGGCCAACGGTAAGCAACCATGCGGTACATGAGCCCTCGCCACAAAATGTGCGCTCACAAACAGTAGCGCCCATGCGATTAAAAAATGCATCTCCGCCATTTAATCCATGCACTAAGCCTTGATTACCCAAATAACTATTAGGCATAATCGCGTGCGGGCCATCTTCAGCGATAATAGCCTTCCATTTACTGGTAATTTCGTCCAGTGCTTCATCCCAAGTAATGCGTTTAAACTGTTTACTGCCTTTGGGTCCAGTGCGTTTAAGTGGGTACAGCAGGCGGTCTGGATGATAGTGACGTTTTTCGTAGTCTTTTAATTTGACACACAAGCCGCCACGCGTCATGGGATGATCTTTGTTACCAGTGACGCTAATTAGCTTTTCATCTTTAACTGTATACACCATACTGCAGGTGTCTGGGCAATCATGTGGGCATCCGCCATGAAAGGTTGTAACAGACGCATCAACTGGCACGCTCATAAAACTCTCCTCAAAAGATTACCTCGGACAACTTGCAGAATGATTACAATAGACTTTTGTTGCTATATTCGACTCAATATATACCAACCTGTATAGTAATGCAATGGCATAATTATCAACTAGGTCACTTACCAAATCTTTACATCATGAACTCAAAAAAAGAATCATTACCATTACTCGGCGGCTTAACGCCAACTCAATTTCTAGAAGAATACTGGCAGAAAAAACCGCTGCTGATTAAAAATGCTATTCCGAATTTCACGGGATTGCTAAGCCCTGATGAGCTTGCAGGCTTGGCTTGCGAGGATGATGTGCAATCACGGATTGTTGAATATAAAAAGGGAAAGTGGCATGCCAGCCATGGCCCTTTTTCTGACACGGATTTTTCAAAACTGCCGGAGCAGCCAACTAAAGATCACAATTGGACCTTGCTAGTACAAAGCGTGAACCATTATTTACCAGAAGCGGCAGCGCTATTGCAACAGTTCGATTTCATTCCACATGCGCGACTTGATGACTTAATGGTCAGTTACGCGCCTGATGGCGGGGGCGTAGGACCACATTTTGATAGTTATGATGTGTTTTTATTGCAGGGACAAGGGAAACGCTTGTGGCGGATTAGTGAACAATCAGACTTAAGCTTGATTGAGGGTGCGCCTTTACGCATTTTGCAAAATTTTAATACGTCGCAAGAATGGCTGCTCGAAGCTGGCGACATGCTGTATTTACCACCACATCTTGCGCATTGGGGTATTGCGGTTTCTAATGGCGCTACAGACTGCATGACCTATTCAATTGGGTTTCGTGCGCCAAAAAACCAGGAGCTTGCCACTGAGTTTTTAGGCTTTATGCAGGATAAATTGAATCAGGATCAATTGGTCTTAGATGGCATCTACCAAGATACTGATTTAACTTTACAAAATCACCCTGCGGAAATTAGCAATGCGATGATCAGTAAAGTGAGTGCAATTTTACAAAAAATCCAATGGTCAAAATGCGATGTAGCAGCGTTTTTAGGTACTTATCTTTCGGACCCTAAAGCAGATGTAGTATTTGAACCGAACAAAAAAATTTCCATGCGCACCTTTAGTGAAAAACTGGCAAAGCTAGGCATTGCCTTGGACTTAAAAAGCCAAATGCTATTTGAGGCCAACTGTTTTTATTTGAATGGTGAAGCCGCTAAATTTACGGGAGATTCTGCGGAAGTGCTCAAGAAACTAGCGGACAATAGGCACCTCAAGCCAAATGACATAAGCTCAAATGGCCATCTGCACAAAGAAATTAACGCACCATTGCTGCAACAGATTCACGATTGGTATATTGCTGGTTATTTACATTTCGAGATGTAACATTCAAGTTGCCATGAACAATATTACACCTCCCCCTAACCAAATTATTGATAGTGAGCATCTTTACAGCGAGGCAATCAATATCATTTTAGCCAATGCCCAACGTGAACTTTTAATTTTTGACCAAGATTTAAGCCGTGGCGGCTTTGCCAGTGTACAAAAATTCGACTTATTTCAGCAGTTTTTAAGCCAAAATATCACCAGTCAACTCACTATTATTTTGCAACACACTACTTTTTTTACTGAAAAATGTCCACGCCTATTTAGCTTACTCAACGATTATGGTCATAAAATGAGTGTGTATGTGACTAATCAATCAGTTAAGCATGCCAAAGATTGCTTTATTTTAGCGGATGGTCAGCATTATATTAAGCGCATTCATATTGACCAAGCGCGTTTTAAATATGCTCTCAATGATACCGCCAGCACCAGTTTACTTAACACTAGATTTAAAGAACTGAAGGAAGCCGTTCAAGACGTGGTTTCAGTAACTCAACTTGGACTATAAATCGCATACTGTCATTTTTGTATCAATACTTTTTTTACATTGATTTCTCATGTGGGATGCCGCGTGAATTCAAAACGCTTACCTTACAACATCGGTATTGCTGAGTATGATTTACAGAATTATGTAACACAGAAAAATAAAATGGTTCGTGCTATTTTAAGCATGTGAAATGATAAGTCGTGGCTTAATAAGTGACCTGAAATTTGTACAGGTTAATTAAATTTGAGAAATTTATGCAGGATAGATGAACTTTTTTATAAATAATGTGGCAACTTACTAAAATTACTGGATTTTTTTAAAATAGCTGGTAGAATTTGCGCCACTCGGTAAAGCTAACAATGTAAAAGTTTTAAGGCGTTATCGAAAAAAAAATCTCAACTAGTTATAACCCTTTAAGGATATTAAAATGTCACGTTCTATTTTACTTGCTGCATTGTTAGCTCTTGCTGTTACCGCTTGTGGTGAAAAAGCTGCTGAAGAAGCTCCTGCTGTTGAAGCTCCTGCTGTTGAAGCACCAGCTGTTGAAGCACCGGTTGAAGCTGCACCTGCTGAAGCTGCACCTGCTGAAGCTGCACCTGCTGAAGCTGCACCCGCTGAAGAAGCTCCAGCTGCTGAAGCTGCTCACTAGTTTTAGTTAGCAAAAGAATAAAAAAGCCGACTTTTAGTCGGCTTTTTTATTTGTAAAATCGATAAATTGATACTTTTCAGTGATTAACAGTCACGAATTAAACAACCTCTCTCCAGTTAAACCCTTGTAGCTGATCTGCCACACCCACCCAATCGGGCTCGCAACCTAACACTTTAGCCAAGGCTGACTTTGCCAATAAAGGCGTGTTGTTTTTGGCACTTAAATGCGCCGCCACAATATGCTGTAACTTACTGTTATCTAGCTTTGATAGTAAATTGGCAGCATCAAGATTTTCCAAGTGGCCTAAGTCGCCTCCAACTCGTTTCTTTAATGTCCATCCATAAGGACCATTTTGCAACATATTCGCATCATGGTTACATTCCAGCATCAATGCATTACATCCATTTAACTGGTCTTCAATATGTGGAGTGCCACGCCCTACATCGGTGAGAACCCCTAACTTTAGGTTGCCCTCAGTAAAAACACATTGAATTGGCTCTCGTGCATCATGTGGCACTGGGTAAGGCTGGACTTCAATATCGGCAATCGCAACCGCCGTGTGGCTATCGATCACATTGAGCTGCAAATCATGTTTATTCGGCATGTAGCGCGTAACCATTTTAAGTGTGCCGTAGGTAAGCCACACTGGAATCCGATATTTAGCTGCCAACTTTAATGCCCCGCCTGCATGATCATCGTGCTCATGTGTGATCACAATGCCTGTTATGTCATTAGGGGTAAGGTTTAACCGAGCCAACCTAGAGGTGGTTTCTTTTACACTAAAACCACAATCTAGCATCAGGCGCGTTTGCTTGACTTCAACCACCAGCGCATTGCCAGCACTACCGCTACCTAGCGAGGCAAAGCGCATGTTCTTAACTTAACGATACAATTAAAACTGTTATCTTAATTGCTCATACATTAAGGCAATAATGCGATTAGCGGTAGTGGTGCGAACACGTGCACCTTCATTATCTACTACGGTTACAACGGCATTACCTTGATCCCCATCAGCCACTTTTACGCGATACTGCTTCTCAGGGTTCACTTTTTGCTTATCATCATTACCCCAAAACTTCAGGCTATCCATGATGCTCTTTTCTTCTTTTTTAGCGGTTGTTTCTGGTTCTTTTTTATCATCATCACCCCAGAACTTTAAAGAGTCCATTAGACCTTTCTTTTTCTTAGGGCTATCATCGATATCAACATCGGCATAACGCACAAAAAATACGCCATTAGATCGATCTTTGTCTTCAATCACAAAACCTATTCTATCCAATGCCAAGCCAACGCGACGCCACGCACGGTCAAACGGGTCACTCAGCAGGAGCCTCGCACTGCCATCAGCCTCTTTTACTACCGTTGCGTGCTTAATATTTACAGCATCGGCTACTATCACTTTTGACTTTTGCTCTTCAACACCTAGTTTCACCATTAAGCGACGTAACAACTCTGCATCCAATTCTGCGTCTGCAGGATCTGTGTTTGTTGCTGCTTTATCTTCTAACTTATAACCTGTATCAATTTTGCCAAGCTGTGTTGTCACTACATTTTTTCCGTCATCAGGAGCACCTGACACCGAACGATGCGTCATATAAATCTCAGTAGTATTGGGTTCCGTACCGTGATCTAAACGCGTGCGGAATTTCTTCTTATCCGCAAAACCCGACAATTTATCTAGCCATTTATCGAATTTATCACCCAAATTACGAGCGTCATCTTGTTTAATCGCATCTGAATCAATCCATTCGGTTTCCATCACACCAATTTGTGGATTTTCTACCCGAACGGCAAAGCCCATGTCGATCCAAAACTCACGGATGACTGGCCAGATTTTTTCGGCAGGCGCGTTCACCACTAACCAACGTTGCGCACCTGATTTTTCCAAGCGCACACCCTCAGGGGTTACCAGCACTTTCTCGACGCCCGTATCTGATTCATCTTGTGCCTGACTGTACGTTGAGTAGCTGGTACTGCCAGGGACTGAGTATGCGCCACTCACAGGGCTTGCGGTCAAATCAGGCGGCACTTCTAGCGGGCGAGATCTACCAGCCCCTTTGTAATCTGATTTATTATCAATAAAAGGGATAGAATCGCAAGCGGTTAAGCTGGCTAACAACAGTAAAGGTACGATTAGGGAAGGCGCCTTATGTTTGGCAACCTTAAAATGTTTAGCGCTGTTAAAAGTGCCGTTTGCTGACGTGATGTTGACTTGTTTCATTCAAACCTCTTTATTAGGTCGAAGGCTTCATTAACGCATAACGCCTTCGGGTTAAACCGATTAAATTTTTATAAGATTCCTGCGGACACACAGGCGTTCCGCAGAACCTCATGATACTGCGCAGATAACTTCATCATAGGCAAACGAATGCCTGTTTTAATTAAACCCATTTCTGCCAATACCCATTTCACAGGAATTGGGTTGGCTTCAACAAATAATTTTTGATGTAGTGCAAACAATTTAGCATTGATTGCGCGCGCCGCCATCACATCACCCGCAATGGCTGAGACACACATTTCATGCATAAGTTTTGGTGCTACATTTGCAGTCACCGAAATAACGCCTTTACCTCCGAGCAGCATTAATGCCATCGCGGTAGCATCATCACCACCATAAACTGCAAAGTCTTGTGGTGCGCGCAATAGTAAATCCGTCCCGCGTTCTATGCCTCCAGTTGCATCTTTAATACCGACAATATTAGGATGTGCTGCCAGGCGCAAAACGGTGTCGTTACTAACATCGCAACCGGTCCGCCCGGGTACGTTATAAAGAATTTGCGGAATATTGACTGCATCAGCAACCGCTTTAAAATGTTGATACAAACCCTCTTGTGTTGGCTTGTTGTAATAAGGCGCTACAAGCAGACAGGCATCTGCACCTAAATCTTTAGCTTTTTGCGTAAGGTTAATTGCTTCTTTTGTAGAATTTGCACCTGTTCCGGCAATCACTGGAACACGTCTATTCACTTGGCTCACAGCAGTTTTTATCAGTAAGCAATGTTCATCAAAATCCACGGTAGGTGACTCGCCAGTCGTCCCTACAATAACGATAGCATCGGTGCCTTGATCAATATGAAAATCAATCAGCGCATTTAAAGAAGGGATATCCAAGCTCCCATCTTCAAACATGGGCGTCACAATAGCCACTAAACTGCCTTGCATCATAGCAAACCTAACAAATTCATAATGTTGCATTTTAACTTAAAAGCTTGCTAAATAAACACACCCAAATATGTAAACTTTAACCTAGTGCGTTGATATTCGATAAAATTATAAAAAATAATACAGGCTATTTCACAGCCTCCAAGCATAATCAGTATATTTAGTACACTTTAAAACTTTTTAAGCCTGTTTTTACTCAAATAATACGAGCGCAAACCCTGTATAATTTGACACTTGTTGGCTAATTTATGACAATCATTTTAATATGACCTTTAACTTGCATCATTACATCATGATTTTAATCGGCACAGTGCTGGTAAATAACATTGTGCTAGTGAAAATTTTAGGGCTATGCCCTTTTATGGGGGTTTCTAAAAAACTAGAAGCCTCTATCGCCATGGCGGGAGCCACGGCCTTTGTACTCAGCATTGGTTCGATGACTAGCTGGGGCATCAACTATTACCTGCTTGAGCCTAATGGCTTATTCTATCTACGCACCCTTTCATTTATTGTCATCATTGCCGGTGTTGTGCAATTTACCGAAATGGTGATGGAAAAAAACTTTCCATCCCTTTATCAAGGGCTTGGTATTTTTTTACCGCTCATCACAACCAATTGTGCCGTGTTAGGCATCCCACTTCTCAATGCACAAGCCAGTCATAGTTTCTTAGAGTCGCTATTCTTCGGCTTAGGGGGTGCGCTTGGCTTTTCACTGGTATTGATTCTCTTTGCCTCTATGCGTGAAAGACTGGAAGCCGCCGATGTTCCTGTCGTATTTAAAGGTTC
>JBAYTS010000057.1:0-12698 GCA_041675545.1 Methylotenera sp. | reverse complement strand
CCCGCCAACCCTTTATCCCAGCCATTCGTTGGCGTGTTATGGTCAGCTGTTGCCACAATAGAAGAGATGCGCCAAGGTTTACGTCCAGCCAAACGCAAACCTTCAAAGGCTTGCGGACTAGTCACCTCATGCACTAAATGACGATCAATATAGATTAACGCCGTGCCATTTTCTTCATGCACCACGTGGCTATCAAATAATTTATCGTATAACGTTTTTGCCATATTTTTAAAACCTAAAATTCAATTTTAGCCACAGAGTACACTGAGACCACAGAGAGGACCTCAACCATAAAGCTTAATTTCGGCTTTCTCATGACTCTACGACCAAAAAACCTAATCTCTAAAATTACCAAACTGCAACGGAAAATCCGTTACATTCTTTTTTACAAATGCAATTGCATCTTGCAATAAATCACGCTTGGCACCATTAACACGTACCGTATCACCCTGAATACTGGCCTGTACTTTCAAACCGGAATCTTTAATCAGCTTACTAATACGTTTGGCTAAATCACTATCAATACCGTCTTTAATTTTAAGCACTTGCTTCACTTTATTGCCACCCACCTTTTGCACATCCTGGTGATCAAGTCGCTTGGATGAATCAGGCTCTTTTTTCTCCATGCCTGGCAACAAAATATCTTTAATTTGATCCAACTGAAAGTCATTATCGCCAAACAAAGTGATGAGGCTATCTTTCTCGTTTAACTCAACCTTGGCTGAAGTACCTTTAAAGTCATAACGATTGGTAATTTGCTTACCCGCAGTATCAATCGCGTTTTTCAACGCAACCATATCCACTTCTGAACTTATATCAAATGAAGGCATAACAATCCTTAAAAATCAAACTGGCACCACAGGCACTCCGATTTTCTAAGTGCTAAAGCACTTGAAAAGTCGTATGCCGCAGATAGAAACAGATAAACGCCGATAAATTCAAACACACCTAGCTACTTTAATTTATGTTAAGAAATAAACATAAAATTTCAATAGCAGGCCTCATCTGCGTAAATCTGAGGCTAATAATTACTCAAAATGACAAACGTAATCTAATGTCTCTACTGTTTCAATATCAAATGACGAGTTCCCTGGAACCGTAAATTTCTCGCCTGCACTGTAAGTTTTCCAGGCATCTTCACCTTTGATACGTACTTTACAAACACCTGTATTAATTTCCATCAGCTCAGGTGCCACAGTATTAAATGTAAGTGTGCTAGGAAAAATCACCCCAATGGTGCTACGTGTTCCATTGGGAAACATGACGGTATGACTCACACATTTACCATCAAAATAAATGTTAGCTTTCTTTTTTACGCTGACATGATCAAATTGCGCCATTTTATTTAGCTCCCATTAAAAAATCAAAACATCATTATCTCAGAAAAGCCGCGCCACTCCAATAAATGGGTGATGTACAGCCTATAAATATTCCTATTAAGGATTGTTAGTGTTCCCGCACTAGCTGCCCCGCTTTTTGCCTGAGACTGTCAGGCGACGGTTAATTCTCTATGCCGACAACTGTTGTGCTGGCTTAATCTTAATCTTGCTATTTTTCTCCGCATGCCATAAGTCATACTGAAGCTGTAAACGTAGCCATATCTCAGCTATACCCCCAAGCCATTGCGACAAACGAATAGCCATATCAGCACTAATTGCCGCATGGCCGTTAATCATGCGAGAGAGTGTTAACGGGCAACGCCTAGCTGCTCAGCCGCTTCTGTGACCGTCAAGCCCAGCGCTGGCAGTACATCCTCTTTTAGCGTTTCACCCGGATGTGGTGGATTGTGCATCTTGTTCATATTCACATCTCCTAGTGGTAGTCCTGATAATCAACCAGAACCGAATTTTCGCCTTCAAACATAAAAGTCATGCGCCAATGACCATTACACTTTTATGCTGCCAGAGCTCTGCTTATCATCTGGCGCACGGCTTCTGTTGCATTAAAAGGTATGAGCTCAACTCTGGGGTGTGCGTTTGCAAAGACTCTAAAAATCTCATCTGCAAAGCCTTGGCCGATCTCCTCCACACCATCGAAATCGAGCATAACTGTTTTGAACTTTTCAAACCGCGCAACCAAACGTTTAGCTTGAGATCTAGATACAAGCTTTTCACCTTCGTGCCTTGCAAGCCTAACTGGTACTGTCGTTTTACTAAATGAAAACTCGTCAGGCTCAGCGTAATAATCCATAACAGATTTAAGTGTTCGCTCACAGTTGTTAGCTAATTTCAATCTAACTATTGTGCCTGGCACATCTTCATCGTAGTCGATTAGCCAATCATCTTTCTCAGCCTGGTGTGAGAAGTACAACGTTCTAGAAAGTATCGTAAACATATCGAATACACGTGAAGTAAAGAATATGCCCTCACCGGAGTGATTCGCTGGGTCTGTTGTCAGCTTGCCCTTAGATAGCTCTAAAATAGATTCACGTGGATCATAAAGCCCTACTAATCGTTGAATGCGATGAAAGATACCTTCACCGTTATCTGAAATCCTGACTGTTGTATCCAAAGCCGTACGCTCAAGATCGATGACAACTTCGGTGCCTTCAGAATGGTCAACTGCGTTATTAACCATCTCAGTAACGCCATAGTGCCATATGTTGTGAGCATTCTCGGGGAGGTCGTGAATCAATGGTTCAAGGCTCTCACGCCAAATGATGTCCTCGCGCAAACCGTCCCTGGTAAATTTCCAGGTTTGCTTTTTTAACACTGCAAGAACAGAGACCTTAGCTTTGGTACTACCTGTTGACACGACAAGACCTTCTAACTCTAAGGCTTGAAGATGTTTCGCAGCAGATTGTTTTGTCATACCAAAGTGCGCCGCCGCCTCACTAGCAACGTTAAGCGTCCTTGATCTACATAGATCAAGCATATAGTCACGGATATTTTTAGTTCTCTCTCGCATACAGCCCACCAAATAAAACAATAGACAGTTATTATATATAGCATAGACAGCTTTACAATACCCAATAGACAGTTTTAATCGATTTAATAGACAGTTAAAAGGATAATTATATCTGAGCATGACCAAATATTTGGCGAAGAGATATAAAGCCAGTAAGGGGAAGATGTGAAGTATTCACGGTGATTGCCTTCTAAGAGCAAGCTGAGCCATATTCTCGTAGTCTCAATGTTGCTTAGTTGTCAAGCAACCGCATGCGACTGCAATAGGCGTAAAAAAAGCCTAGAAGGTTGAATTTACTAGGCTTTTGATACCGATTAACACTTGGTGAAACACTAAAATGGTGGAGCTGGGGGGAATCGAACCCCCGTCCGCAAATCCTCTACAGACAGTTCTACATACTTAGTCTTGTTGTTTAATTTAATCTGCACCACACCAACAGACAAGCAGTGTACAGACGAGTTACCTTAAGGTTAATGAAGTGCTAAGTAACCCAACACAACACGTATCCCGTGTATATGACACTACGTATGGGTTACCCCAATCCAACCCACGGGAGAGCTGGTGTAGCGTCTAACAGAACTAAGCTGCTAGAGAGTAAGTTTCGTCGTTTGCGACTATACTTTTTTCAGCTGTATTTACGAGGTAATCTGAGCCTCGGTATGCCCTGCACTGCTTTGTAACCCACGTCGAAACCTGGTCAGCCCCAAATCAGTATTGCTGTGACTAACTAAATTAAAAGTTAGTTCCATCAACTGGTTGAATTATACGCTGGTTCACATATAGATTGTTAAATATGGTGACGGCTCTATCAACCATCAAAATAAGCGGTTTAAACTCGCAACGCTAATGGGCACAACTAATGCTGAACGCCATCTCTACGAATAACCTTCAAAAAAGTAAGTAATATAATTTTTAAATCAAACCAAAAGGATTGATTATTTAAATACTCCACATCAAGCCCAACCTTGTCAGGAATTGGCAATTCATCGCGCCCGTTTATCTGCGCCCAACCGGTTAACCCCGGCACTAGCTTATCTACACCATACTGTGTTCGCAATGCAATCAAGTCATCTTGATTAAAAAGCGCTGGACGCGGCCCTACAAAGCTCATATCCCCTTTGATGATACTCCAAAGCTGTGGCAGTTCATCCAAACTGGATTTCCGTAAAAATGAGCCTATGGGCGTTAAAAACTGTTTAGGGTCTGCTAACAAATGGGTTGCTACAGCTGGCGTATCCACACGCATAGAGCGAAATTTAGGCATTTTAAAAATGTGATTGTCACGCCCAACACGGTCAGACCAATAAAAAACTGGCCCAATTGAAGTTACCCTCACCATTACAGCCACCAGCAAAAATGGCAACAGCAAAAACAGCGACGCAAATAGCACCAAACAAAAATCAAACAAACGCTTAATCATTCAACAGTTAACCATAACTTTTATATAGACAGTAGTTACAAACATAGCATTCCTAACAGCTGATCTCCTAAACTATTAGGCTGAGGCGATACTTCTTTCTATGACTTCTGAAACCCAAGTGTTAAGACTTTTGCCCTTAGTTTCTGCTGCTATAGCTGCTCTTGCGTGCAGCTCTGGTTTTAAGCGCAATCTAAACTGCCCTGAGTATGGATGATTTGGTTCGCGGCCTAGTTTTTCACAAGTCACCAAATAATCATCTACAGCCTCAATAAAAGCCGTACGAAGCTCTGCAACACTTTCTCCATGAAAGCCAATTGCATCACGAATGCCAGCAATATGCCCAATAAAGCACTTGTCGTCTTCACTATATTCAACACGAGCCGCATAGCTCTTATGTGTCATTGTGTTCATGGTTTTACTCCTAAACTCTCAATAAATTGTCTTGCATCACGCACCTGATAAGGTTTAGCTTCCTTTGCTGGGTGCGGTCTATGAAAAGTTGCAATCAAGCCACTCTTCTCAAACCTTACCCTTGAGCCGTTGCCTTCAATCACATGGCAGCCGAGAGCAATCAACAACGCCTCAATACGACGCCACTCAAGAGAGTTTGATACTGGGTTGGTGAAGATAGCCTCTAAGGTCTTTTTGTGCGTTGCGTCCATGTTTTTACATGGTATCATATAGTGGAACCGTGTCAACGGTAATTAAATATATTTTACAAGCGTCAAAATTGAGTGCAGTTCAACTGGCTTATGCAGATGATCACCAATGAAATCAATATCCTAATCCCTTCGGCCTCGCTCAGGGGAGCCTTGTCGAACGCCCAAAAACTTAAAACCTTGTCTAAAGAATTAGCATTGTATCAAGCCCAAGTGCAGTTGCCTTTAATCCATCGGCAACTGAAACTGGAGGCTCCCAACCAAGCAAAGTGCGAGTCTTAGTAATATCCACCTGCAAATTGCCACACAAACGTTGCGCAATGTCTTTTTTACCAACTAAAGCAGCACTAAATTCAATTAGTTTTTGCGGCACAGGAAAAAGTCTGGGTTTACATCAAACGCGACAGCACACGCACTTAGTAGCTCAGTAGTTGATAAATCATACCAATCAGAAACCAAGAATACTTGATAGACTGCCGCCGGGTTATCAACACAGCACCTCCATCTTTAATTTAATATAATCACAAAATCTGAAAGGTTTAAGAAATTGAATATGCGGGTTAAGATTGCCCAACTCCACTGTATCTAGCCGCTTTTTAGTGCTGGTCTGTGGTAAAGAAATCCAGTGGCTAGCTGGTATACAATTATGTAGCCACTCCACTGTGCCATAAGTTAACTCACATCACTTTTTTGGCTCACATGCTCGTTTACAACAAGTAGCCCTAACTACTGAAACAAAAATGCCTAAAAATAAACCCATAAACAACCCAACCATAATAAAGAGAGTTTTTTTAGGATAAACTGGCTCAGATAAAACCTCTATTTTCCCCATAACATCTGTGGGGAAAGTACGTTCTAAACTAAGTTGCTCTTCAAGCTCACGTTTACGGTCACGAAAAGTACGTAACTCATCTTCACGTGCAAGACGCAAATTACTCACCAATATTGCCTGTAAAAATACTTTCTCACTCACAGAATCTGCGCCATCTAACATCTTTTTCAATCGTTCAGATTCTACGCTGGTAAGTTTTAACTCCAATTCAATCGTTGCTAGCTCCTGACGTAAACGACTAATAGTAGGCGCTGAAATTCTGCCATGCTCCTCTTTCAACTTATTTACAACAGCATTCATGTGCAATTTAACCGCATCTACAGCCCCCCCCCTCAAAGCCAAGCTTATTAACTCAGACTTCTCCAACTTAACTTTAAGTGTTTTACGAAACAACTTAGCATCATCATCTACTAGCTCTAGTCTTTTCAAAACATCATTTTGAAAAGACTTACTTTTAATCCTGTCTACAATTTGTAAAGGGGGCTCTACATTCCCTAACCGCCCTACATTCCCTAACTGCCCTACACGAACCAATGCGCTAGCCTCCCATTGTGGGGATACGCTAAACGCAACTCCCCCCCCGAAAATTGCTCCAATGAGTGTAGTTGCTATCAGAATACGGGCATTACGATGAACAAATGCCAATAAATCAAGCAAGTTCAACTCATCATCTAACTGACCGTTATCTATCACTGATGCTACCACTTCAGGTTTACTCATATTATTTTGTTACCCTTGACTAAATTATGGAATACGCCATCTAACAATATGATAGTCATATTATTAAACTGACCTCTAAACTAAACTTAAAAGCGTTTGTAAATCAAATGTTGAATGCCATCACGACGCAACACCTTCAAAAATGTCAGAAATATAATTTTCAAATCCAACCAAAAAGACTGGTTATTTAAATACTCCAAATCCAGCTTTACCTTATCTGGAATTGGTAATTCATCGCGCCCATTAATTTGTGCCCAACCTGTTAAACCCGACACTATCTTATTAACCCCATATTTGGTGCGCAAGGCGATAAGATCATCTTGATTAAATAAAGCTGGCCGTGGGCCAACAAAGCTCATATCCCCTTTTATAATACTCCAGAACTGAGGTAGTTCATCCAAGCTAGATTTACGCAAAAGAGAGCCCACTAGCGTTAAAAACTGCTGAGGGTCAGCTAACAAATGCGTTGATAAAGTGTTTTCCTATGCGGAGTAATTTAAACGCACTAAACTGAGTCAGAAAAGATTTTTCTTGATACTGCTGTTTTAAAAAAGTTTTCTAATTTTAGAAACAACATTTTACGATCATAGTGTTTTTCATAATACTGGCGCCCCAATTCACCCATATTAGCAAGTGCTTCTGGCTGTTCATTTGCTAACTCTTCGATGATGCCAGCCAATCCCTTAGAGTCTCCCGATCCACAGGCTCGACCCGCTCCAGACTCCTTAATTACCGCGTGTGCCTCACCATCAATCATCCCCACTATGGGTTTTCCAAAAGCAAGATAAGACTGTACTTTTCCTGGAATTGTACGAGAAAAAATATCATTGGTTTTTAGCGACACAAGTAATACATCAGCGCAAGAAAAAAATGCTGGCATTGATTCAAGGGGGTACCGACCTGCAAGATGAAAGCATTCTGACAAGCCTCTACGAACAACTTCGCTTGCAACCCAATCTCGCGCTCTTCCATCGCCAACAATTACCCAGCGAATTTTATGATTAGTTTTCAAAAGTTCTGCGGCTGCAAGCAAAGCGGGAAAGTCTTGCGCGTCGCCAATATTGCCTGCAAACATCACTGTAAACATATCTGTGCGACGAGTAACCGCGTTTTGAACAATCTGAGACTCTTGCCCAAACACCTCTTCAGCCCAACTCGGAAAATAAACAACCTTACCTAGCTGATCAGCAGT
Source organism: Methylotenera sp. (assembly GCA_041675545.1). Taxonomy (GTDB): domain Bacteria; phylum Pseudomonadota; class Gammaproteobacteria; order Burkholderiales; family Methylophilaceae; genus Methylotenera. The sequence goes on along the minus strand of JBAYTS010000057.1, from coordinate 4,968 downwards.
TGCACAATACTTTTGTATTGACTCTAAAAAGCTTCTTGATTGAATTAAAATATAATCACAATTTTCATATATCCACGAAACCATTCGTCCCACGGTTTTTAACACAAAATCAGATTGAACTACTCCCGTTGCAGAGAGTGATTCTGGCCATAAATCCAACACCCATAAAAAAACAGGGACTTTTCTGATTTTCTTAAAAATGATTGCAGGTATTGCTGCAGTAATTGGTGATGCTCCAAACACAAATATAACATCAAAAGATTTATGGCGAATTTTCCATAACCCAATAGTACTTGCACTGATAAAAAAAGATAAATAGTTAAGTGCTAGTAAAATTTTTCTTTTACCTCTAAGTACCATAGGCACTCTATACACCTCAGCATTTCCTAATCTACTGAACTGATTACGGTTAACTGAAAACTCATGATGCAAGACACCTTCTGGGTAATTAGGCTTTCCGGTTAGAACAGTAACCTCATGACCAGCTTCGGAAAAATATGATGCCAAATCATTAATGCGAAAATTCTCTGGCCAAAAGTACTGAGAAACAATCAATATTTTCATTGGTGACTTTTGCATCAATATATTTTCTAGACAGTTTTTTTCCATACAACTCGGTTGACATAATCGGTATAACTCAAAATAATCCGCAACACTTTGTCAGACACATTTGGCATAGAATAATCTTCAACTAGCCTTAAATTACGCTCATTTCCACGAGGTTGTGATTCCAATACTTTTAGCCCTTGCAAAACACGATCAACTTCAAGCCCCGTCATCATTACTGCCGCCTCCTCGAACCCTTCTGGCCGCTCATGGGCTTCCCTAATATTTAGTGCTGGAAAATTCAAAATAGAAGACTCTTCGCTAATTGTTCCGCTATCTGATAGTACGGCTCTTGCACACATCTGCAGCTTTACGTAGTCTTTGAATCCCATTGGCTTAAGCAATCTAATTTGTGGGTGAAACTTAAGCCCAGCTACATCTATACGCTTCTGCGTTCTCGGGTGTGTAGAAACGATAATAGGTTCATTGTAGGTCTCGGCAATTCGATTCAGAATGTTGGCAAGTTTTTCAAGATTATGTGGTGAATCAACATTTTCTTCACGATGAGCGCTGACTACAAAAAACTTGCCTTCTGTCAACTTTAATCGCTGCAGAACATCGGAGCTTTCAATTCCAGCTATGTAGTGATGCAGAACCTCAAACATTGGACTGCCTGTTTTGATGACGCGGTCCGGTGGCAATCCTTCACTAAGTAAATAATCGCGCGCTATCGAACTGTAAGTCAAATTAACATCTGCTGTGTGATCAACAATTCTTCGGTTAATTTCTTCAGGTACTCTAAAATCAAAGCAACGATTACCAGCCTCCATATGAAAGATAGGGATTTTTCGCCGCTTTGCAGGAATTGAAGCTAAACAGCTATTAGTGTCCCCTAGCACTAATAAACATTCTGGCTGAATTTCAGCTAGGACTTTATCAACCTCGATAATGATTTTGCCAATTGTTTCTGCTGCATTTGCTCCAGCAGCATTAAGAAAGTAATCTGGCTTTCTAATACCAAGATCTAAGAAAAATACTTCATTTAATTCGTAATCGTAATTTTGGCCAGTATGAATAATGATATGTTCACAAAACTCGTCTAACTTAGCCATCACACGCGACAAGCGAATGATCTCAGGACGAGTACCTACAACGGTAGCAACTTTAAGTTTTTTTATTTCAGTTTTCATACTTTTTCCGCAATCGTATCTGGCTTTTCTCGGTCAAAAATTTCATTTGCCCAGAGCATCACTATCATTTCATCTTCACCTACGTTTGTAATATCGTGCGTCCACCCTGGTACAGTTTCAACTATTTCCGGCTTAGTGCCATCTGTAATAATCTCGTGTTTTTCATCTGAAAGCATATTTCTAAATCCAAAACGAGCTTTACCTCTAATCACTAAAAACTTTTCTGTTTTTGAATGATGATAATGCCCCCCACGCGTAATACCTGGAAATGCAGTAAAAAAAGAAAATTGCCCAGAGTCTTGGGTTTTCAGCATTTCAACAAACTCACCACGCTGGTCAGCATACTTAGGTATCTCGTAAGAAAACTTATCTGTTGGCAAATAGCTTACATAGGTAGAGTACAAAGCCCTTAAAAAGCCAGATCCTACACGTTCAGTTACAAGTGTGTTTCTGCTATCTTTAAATAGTTCAATTTGAGCAGCGAGACTACCCACATTAGTACTATAGATAGGTGAAACCTCTTGCAGACCACTTTGTAAATTAGTTGACTGAATTACACTAAGAAAAGCACTGATCACATCATCCACATAAACCAGCTTTAATTCCGCTGCGGGGTCATTGATCTTAATTGGTAGGCCACTTGCTACATTGTGGCAAAATGTAGCAACAGCTGAATTGTAATTAGGCTTACACCACTTACCAAAAATATTAGGTAACCGATATATAAAAACTTTAGCCCCGCATGCTTTTGAATATGCGTTCAAGGCATCTTCAGCTGCCAGCTTGCTGCTACCATAAGCGTTATTTAACAAAGCCTGAATAGACGAGGTATAAACAATAGGCACAGCTCTATTACTGGCAATTAATGAATTACAAATAGACTGCGTAGCAATTGCGTTACCTACCTGAAACTCATCAGGGTTCTGAGGGCGGTTTACACCGGCTAAATGAAAAATAAAATCCGCTTGGTTAAGCGCTGATTCCAATTCCAACTCGCTACTTTCACGCGTGATCTGCAATACCTCAATGGTACCTAACTCTTTTAGTTGCAAACACAGGTTCTTTCCTAAAAACCCATTAGCCCCAGTAACAAGCACTCGCATCTGGCTATTCCTCAGCATTGGCACGTTCGCCGTTAGCTATTTTGCAAATAAACTCCAGCTTCAACAGTAACTTCTTCATTCCTTCAACATCTAATCGTTGCGTATTATGCGAGTTGTAATCTTCAGCATGAGAAATTTTGGTCTCCCCCTGTTCAACAAACTTGCTATAGTTTAAATCACGGCTATCAGCAGGCACTCGGTAATATCCACCAAGATCTTCAGCACAAACCAACTCTTCACGGCTTAAAAGCGCTTCATAAAGCTTTTCCCCATGCCGGGTACCGATCTCGCGCACTTCATGATTTTGCTTACCCATAAGCTCAAGCAAAGCTTGTGTAAGCACGGCCACGGTAGCTGCCGGTGCTTTTTGCACAAAAATATCACCATTCTTGCCATGCTCAAAGGCGTAAAGCACCAATTCAACAGCATCCTCTAATGTCATCATAAAGCGCGTCATGGAGGGGTCTGTAACGGTAATTGGCTTACCCTCCAGCACTTGCTGCACGAATAACGGAATCACTGACCCGCGCGATGCCATCACATTACCATATCGTGTTCCACAAATTGTTGTGCCACTACCCTCAAGTCCACGAGACTCAGCCACCATGACTTTCTCCATCATCGCTTTAGAGATGCCCATGGCATTGATAGGATAAACGGCTTTATCAGTACTTAAACAAACCACCCGTTTTACACCATTAGCAATTGCAGCTTCAAGTACGTTCTCTGTGCCCAATACATTGGTGCGCACTGCCTCCATAGGGTGAAACTCACAAGATGGAACCTGTTTAAGTGCTGCCGCGTGAAAGCAAAAATCAACCCCACGAAAAGCGCGAGAAAGACTGCGAGAATCTCTTACATCCCCAATATAAAACTTAAGCTTAGGGCTATTGTACTTTTTACGCATATCGTCCTGCTTTTTCTCATCACGACTGAATATGCGAATTTCAGCAATGTCAGAATCAAGAAAACGACGAAGTACCGCGTTACCAAAAGAACCTGTACCACCAGTAATTAAAAGTACCTGATTTTTAAACATGAATTAGCGCATCCTTTTGTTGCGAATTTGGGTAATTAATCAAAACAGCTTTATAAACGCCTTTAAATACAAACAAACTACCAGCGGCAGCACCAACTACACCACATTTTGCAAAAAGTGCCTGCATATCATCTAAAGACCCCGCGCCGCCAAGTATTGTTATTGGAATATTAACCACTTCGCGCAAGCGTGTAGCTAGGCTAATGTCATAACCTTTCATCTTGCCGTCATGCTCAATAGAGTTAACCACTATCTCACCTGCACCAAGGTTGGCAGCTTGTATTGCAAACTCTAAGGCATTAAGTTTAGTATTTTGCTTTCCATTATTTATCCAAACGTCATATTCTTTGCTAAACATTCTTTTTTTCACATCAATCACTATCACAACACTCTGCCGACCAATCTCTTCTGCAATGCAACTAATTAAGCTTGGATCTTGAACGGCAGCAGAACTTATTGCTACTTTTTCAACGCCTAACCCTACAATGCGCTTAGCCTGTTCAGGGGTTCGCACACCGCCACCATAACAAAGTGGCATACGAGACTCAGCGGCCAGATTTGCAATCATTTTGTAATCTGGCTCAACGTTATTCGCTGTTGCATCAATATCCAAAACAATCAACTCATCAGCTTCTTTTTCGTTAAAAATTTTCACTGCATTGATGGGGTCACCCACATATTTAGGATCCTTAAAACCTACAGTTTTTACAAGCCCACCAAGGTGCACTAATAAGCAAGGAATAATTCTAGGCCTTAACATTTCAAAGCTCCGCAAAGTTCTTTAACAATTGAGCACCGTAGTGATGACTTTTTTCTGGATGAAACTGAACACCAAATATATTATCAACTGCAACTGCACAGCTAAAATCCATTCCATAGCTTGCTGTTGCAATTGTGTGTTTTGCATTTACACACTCAAAATAGAAAGAGTGTAAAAAATAAAATCTTGCATCAGATTCCAAACCACTAAACAACCTAGAATCTGCCGTAGGGTGAACATCATTCCAGCCCATGTGCGGCAAAGCCAAATTAGCACAGCGGGGATCAGATTTGAAGGCGCGCACCCTACCTGGAATCCAGCCTAATCCTG
>JBAYTS010000056.1:0-12972 GCA_041675545.1 Methylotenera sp. | reverse complement strand
CGTCAACATGACAATGATCACTTCCACACACAGAACCAACCTGTGCATATCAGCTAAAGCTCCCTGCCATGTCGACACGGCGGCGCTAGTTTAGCTGATGATTAATCACAGCGAAAGGTTTTGTTATGTCAAATGCAGTGCCAGTTATCCCTTGGATGGGCGGTAAACGCCGCCTTGCAGACAAGTTAATCCCCCTATTCCCAGCCCATGAATGTTATGTAGAAGTGTTTTGCGGTGGCGCAGCGCTCTACTTTCTAAGGCCGCAGCCAGCAAAGGTTGAAGTCCTTAACGACATCAATGGTGATCTAGTCCGCTTGTATCGCGTACTTCAAAACCATCTTGAAGAGTTCGTCCGTCATTTCAAATGGTCTATTAGTAGCCGCCAACTATTTGAATGGGCAAAGATGACGCGCCCAGAAACCCTCACAGATATCCAACGTGCCGCACGCTTTTATTACCTACAGCACCACGCATTTGGTGGCAAAGTTGAAGGCCAAAACTACGGCACAGCCACAACAGCACCAGCCATCAATATATTACGCATTGAAGAAAGCCTATCCAACGCATGGGTAAGGCTTGCACAAGGCACCCAAGTTGAAAACCTGCCATGGCTAGACTGCATGAAACGCTACGACAGGCCGCACAGCTTCTTTTATTGTGATCCTCCCTACTGGCAAACAGAAGGCTACGGCGTTCCATTTGAGTTTGAAGAATACGAAAAAATGGCAGACTTCATGAAAACCTGCAAAGGTAAAGTCATGGTTAGCTTAAATGATCATCCAGATATCAGAGCGGCATTTGAGGGCTTAACCTTGCTAGACGGTGAAGCCTTAGGCATTAAATACAGCGTAGCCAATGTGCATGGTGCAGCAGAAACCAGCAAAGAAGTGGTCATCACAAATTACGACCCAATGAAAGCGAGCGGTCTGTTCTAAACTCAACCAGAGAGAGCGTCATCAAACAGCGCAATAGCGGCCACGACATTCTCTCTGTCTTGCTTATGCCCTTTAAAATACAATTTAACAGCGTCATCCACTGAGCCACCAACCACCAGCACAAACCTTGCCGCCTCAACCATTCTAAAGTCTAGGCGTTGTTTAAGTTTGCATCGATTAAATTGATCATTCGTCATAGTCAACATTATGACGCACCAACCTCGCCCAGTTCTAAATAAATCAATTAGAACCTTAACAACCACCGTATTTACATGCTTTACGGCAACCTAATCGCTATTGAAATCACTTAACGTTCTTGGAGAATACAAATGGCAGGTGTCGATTATCATCACGGTGTCAGAGTCACCGAAATTACTGAAGGCACACGCCCCATTCGCGTGATTGATACATCTATCATCGGCATGGTGTGTACCGCAGATGATGCAGATGTTGCAACGTATCCACTAAACAAACCCGTACTAATCACAAACGTTCAAGCCGCAATCGGCAAAGCGGGTATTGCAGGCACATTAGCCAAATCACTAGATGCAATTGCAGACCAAACAAATACCATTTGCGTCATTGTGCGTGTTGCGGAAGGTGAAGGCGCAGACGCCGCAGCAATCGCAGCTGACCAAAACACAAAGATTATCGGCACCACAACGCCAGATGGTCAATATACAGGCATGAAAGCATTGCTAGCAGCTAAAGCACAGTTAGGTGTCACCCCGCGCATTTTAGGCGTCCCCCAGTTAGACACACTACCAGTCGCAACAGAACTCATTGGCATCGCTCAAAAGCTTCGTGCGTTTGCTTATGTACATGCCGATGACTGCGCAACAAAAGAAGACGCCGCCGCCTACCGCGACAACTTCGGCGCACGTGAAGTCATGGTCATCTGGCCAGAGTTCTTAATCTGGGGCGCAGGTGCCGCAGAGAATGGCCCACCAGTTGCGCGCGCACTAGGCCTACGCGCTAAGCTTGATAATGAAATCGGCTGGCATAAAACCATCTCAAACATTCCAGTCAATGGCGTTATCGGCTTAAGCAAAGATATATTCTGGGATCTACAAGACCCAGCAACCGATGCAGGTTATCTAAACGCACAAGAAGTAACCACCCTAATCAACCACAACGGCTACCGCTTCTGGGGGTCACGCACCTGCTCTATAGACCCTAAATTCGCATTCGAAAACTACACACGTACTGCACAAGTGTTAGCCGACACAGTAGCAGAGGCACACATGTGGGCAGTCGATGCACCATTAAACCCAAGCCTTGCGCGCGACATCATCGAAGGCATCAACGCCAAATTCCGTGAGCTAAAAGCGCTAGGCTACATCATTGATGGTAAATGCTGGTTTGACCCAGAGCCAAACACAGCCGAGGTATTAGAGTCTGGCAAGCTGTACATCGATTACGACTACACACCCGTACCGCCATTAGAAAACCTCATGTTCCGTCAACGCATCACAAATCGTTACCTGGCTGACTTTGCAACGCTGATCGCACAAGCCTAAATAACGCGATACGACACTTAACAAAATAAGGAAAACATCATGGCAATGCCAAGAAAACTTAAAAACTTTAATCTCTTTGCAGATGCGGTCAGCTGGATAGGTTTAGTCCCAGAAGTAGTTCTCCCAAAACTCACTAGAGTCATGGAAGGCTACCGTGCAGGCGGCATGAACGGCAGTGCAAAAGTAGATCTAGGCCAAGGTGACCTAGAAGCTGAACTAAGCCTCGGCGGTTTAGTAAAACAAGTGTTCGAACAATACGCCAATACCAAAGTGGATGGTGTGCTACTCCGCTTCGCAGGCGCATATCAAGAAGACGCAACATCATCAGTCTCAGCGGTAGAAGTCGTGATGCGTGGCCGTTATGAAGAGATTGATATGGGCAATGCAAAAGTCGCTGAAAACGCTGATATGAAAGTAAAAATACCCCTAACTTACTACAAGCTCACCATCGACGGCACCGAAATGATTGAGATTGATGTCGTCAACTTCATCGAACGCGTCAATGGCGTAGATATGCTTGCTAAACAACGCCAAGCAATGGGTATTAACTAACACACCCCGAGAGAAAGGGAAAATTAACACCGACTCGGCTCAAGTGTTAAAAATCGCCCCATTAAAAGCGCCTGCCGAAAGTAAGGCGCTTATTTTGTAGCATCAAATCTTAAACTGGAGACTAACACTATGAATAACGTATCAAATCTTAACCCAATGATTGATTTAGACACCCCGATAAAACGTGGTGAAACTGAGATTAAACAAGTCAGCCTGCGCAAACCGGCGTCAGGTGAATTGCGCGGTACCAATCTGGCAGATCTGTTGCAGATGGACGTAACCGCACTTGAAAAAGTCATCCCACGTATCAGCGACCCCACACTCACAACGCATGAAGTGCAAAACCTAGACCCTGCTGACCTGTTTCAACTAGGCGCTGCGGTGAGTGGTTTTTTGTTACCCAAGGCAATGAAACCAACGGTTTACCAAACCGAGTAGAAAGCCTGATGGCAGATATCGCCAGTGTGTTTCACTGGCCATTATCTGAGTTAGACAAAATGTATCTCACCGAACTGATCGAGTGGCGTGAGTTAGCAAAAGAAAGAAGCGGAGCCGAGTAATGAGCCAAAATCTAAAACTTGAAGTATTGCTATCAGCCATTAACAAAGCCACCGGCCCGCTCAAACAAATCACCAAAGGCAGTACAGAAACCGCCAAAGCACTCAAGGCCGCACGTGACAACTTACGTGGACTAAACGACCAACAAAAAAACCTAGACGGCTTCCGCAAGCTGGACAAAGACATCGCGATCGCAAAAAATAGCATCATAGGCGCTACTGATAAAATTAAACAACTCAAGCTGGAAATGGCCGCAGTAGATAAACCAACCGCCACCATGAACAAAGCCTTTAACAAAGCCGTTAAAGAAGCTGGCGGGTTAAAAAAACAACACGCAGACCTTATTTTAAAACAACAGCAACTACGCGCTCAGCTGCATGGTGCTGGCATGGATACCAAAACCTTATCAGACCATCAGCGCACGCTTAAAACCAACCTTGCCAACGCAACAACGCAAGTCGCAAAGCAGACCGAGGCACTTAAAAAGCAAAGTGAAATCGCCTCCCGCATGAACGCCGCCAAACGCGCCAGAGATGAAGGCTTAAATCGCCGCAATGCAATTGTAGGCACAGGTGCCTCCACCATGGGCGCAGGCGTTGCCATGGGCTTGCCAGTACTTAAAGTCGTAAAAGACTACGCCGTGTTTGAAACAGCCATGCTAGGCGTTGCCAAGCAAATGGAAGGCGCGCGTGATAGCAATGGCAACTACACTGAAAGCTATCATGAAATGTCAGACGCCATTAAAGATATGTCGCAGCGCTTGCCATTAACCGCAATAGAAATAGCCAATCTGGTAGAAGGCGCGGCGCGCATGGGCATCCAAGGTAAAGAAAACCTGCTCATATTTACTGAGCAAGCCGCCGTCATGGCTGCGGCGTTTGATCTACCAACCGACCAAGTAGCTGAAGACATGGGCATGATCGCAAACCTGTACAAAATACCGATCAAAAGCATGAGCGAATTTGGCGATGCCGTTAACTATCTTGACGACAACGCACAGTCAAAAGCTGGCGACATCATCAACGTCATGAAGCGCATTGCCGGTACCGCCACTATGGTAGGCATGAGCTATAAAGACGCAGCCGCGCTTGGCAGTACATTTTTATCAACCGGCTCAAGTGAAGAAGCCGCAGCTTCAGCCGCAAACGCCATGATTGGTCGTCTAGCAAACGCGCCTATTCTAGCATCTGCCAAGCGCTATGCTGGCGGCCTTAAAATGCTTGGGCTGGAAGCGACTAAACTACAAAAAGCCATGAATAGCGATGCCACTGGCACAATTCTGGATGTACTTGACCGCATTAAAGCCTTACCAAAGGACAATCAGCTTGAAGCAGCAACGCGCCTCTTTGGGGTTGAATACGGTGACGACGCATCAAAACTAGCGCAAAGCCTTGAAGAATATCGCAGACAATTAAAACTCACAAAAGATGCGCAAGCTGCAGGCTCAATGGCCAGAGAGTCCAGCGCACAAATTAAATCACTAGAGGCGCAGTATGTCATGGCGACCGCTGCTATCTCAAACACCAGTACAGAACTTGGCCAGCAATTAAAACCAGCCTTGGTTGATATTCTAAATATTATTAAAGATGTTGCTGTCGGTGTGCGCGGTTGGGTAAAAGAACACCCTGTACTCACTGGATATATCTTAAAAGCAGTTGCGGCCATCGCAATCTTAAGCATTGGCGTTGGCGGCCTATTGTTAACCATCGCAGGCATCATGGGGCCATTTATCGCCATGCGCTTTGTACTCAGCGCCATTGGCATCAAAGGCGGGCTACTAATCCCAATTCTACGCGGTGTCGGCATCGCCATTATGTTTATTGGCCGTATGCTGCTCATGAATCCTATCGGGCTGGCGGTTACGGCAATCGCCACGGCTGCATTCCTGATCTATAAATATTGGGATCCGATTAAAGCATGGTTTTCAAATCTATGGGATGGCATCACCAAACGCTTTAATGCATTTATTGCCCCGATTAAAAAGGCGCTGGCAGAGGTTAAAGACTTTTTCAATAACTCTGGCGCCAACACGCTGGCAACCGCGGGCGCCAACAACAGCAGCACACAATTTAATAACGACTTGCTAATCAAGCCAAGCAAACCGTTAAAACCAAGCGGTGCGTCTGGTAGCTGGATTGATAATAGCCAACAAAATTTCAACATCCACCCAGCCCCTGGCATGAACGAAAAGCAACTGGCGAAAGCCGTGGCTGACGAAGTTTCAAAAAACAACAACGCCGCATCTGCACGCAATCGCTCATTATTAAGAGATCGGGAATAACAGCATGATGATGTCACTTGGTTTGTTTGTGTTTGGTATAGATACACTGCCCTATCAAAAATTTACCCATGATATAGCGTGGCGCCACCCATCATCAGGCAGGGTCGGCTTGCGCCCAGCGCGTCAATTTGCAGGGCAAGATGATGAAAAAATAAGCCTGTCAGGCGTGCTACTGCCAGAGCTAACAGGCGGCGATGGCGCACTAGAACTCATCAAACACATGGGCAACACAGGCGAACAATGGCCTCTAGTAGAAGGCACTGGCCGCGTGTACGGATTTTTCTCCATAGAGAACCTCAGTATCACTAAAGAGCTATTCTTTGCAGATGGCAAAGCAAGGCGAATTGAATTCACACTTCACCTGGTGCGAGCTGGTGATGATGAGCTAGATCAAATTGGCGCATTATCATCAACCGTTTTAAATTTCATTAACTAACATGGCTGAAAATAAACAACCCGCAGCCGCATTCAAAATAGAGCTTGAAAAGCGTGACATATCACTCACCTTTGCAGATCGCCTTGAGTCATTAACCATCACAGAAAATCGCGGCCCTGAAGCAGATCAGCTAGATATCGTATTGCTCGATCATGACGGCATGTTAGACATCCCACATCGTGGCATCAAGCTATCAGTAGCCATCGGCTGGCAAGGCCAAGAGCTCATCTCAAAAGGCTCGTTTATCGTAGATGATGTGCAGCACAGCGGCACACCAGACAAACTCACCATCCGCGCACGCAGTGCTGACCTACGTGCAGGCATCAGCACACAAAAAGAACGCTCATGGCATGAAACAACGCTGGGCGACATCGTTAAAACCATAGCTAAAGAAACCAATTTACTGCACAGCATCCCTACATCTCTGGCCACGCAGCACATACAGCACATTGATCAAACAAACGAGTCCAATATCAACCTGCTCTCACGGCTTGCAAAAATGTTTGATGCCATTTTCACCGTTAAAAGCGGTACCTTACTGTTTATGAAAACAGGGCTAGGCATCAGCGTCAGCGGTAAAGCATTACCAACACACACCATTACCAGAGCCAGCGGTGATCAACACCAATTCAGCATTGCTGATCGAGATACGTTTACTGGGGTTAAAGCCCTATATCAAGACATGCAGCAAGCCATTAAAGGCGAAGTCATTGTGGATGATGGCAATATCACTGGCGAAGCCCTATCGACAGCCCCAATCACCACCATCACCGCACAAGGCCGCACTTATACCCTAACTAAGCTATATAAAAGCAAAGCAAGCGCAGAACGAGCCGCCAGAAACAAATACAGAGACCTAGCAGCAGGCACAACACAATACGGCACAGTCATCGCAAAATACCGTGATGTAAATACTGGCAAAACATTACAAGCTATCATCACCGCACAAAATGTAAACGTATCAAAAACGCCCGATGCAATCGCCACGGATATCAACGAACAAAATGCAACCGTCTCAGCCAGCGCAGACAACATCAAAACCCTGCGCCACATCTATGCCAACAAAGCCAACGCAGTACGTGCAGCCAGAGCAGAATACACACGCCTCAAACGCGGCACCGCATTATTCGGCCTAACCCTAGCCCTAGGCCGCCCAGAAATATCCCCTGAAGCGCCAATCAAAGTAAGCGGCTGGAAACCAGCAATAGACAGCACACAATGGATTGTAGAACGAGCAACCCACACCATCAGTGATGGCGCAGGTTTACTCACGCGGCTAGAAATGGAACTGAAAGTAGAAGAGCCAAGCGACTAAACCATATTCTTGACGTCAAGAATATGGTCAAAGTAAAACTCCACAAATTCTGTGGATAACACTGTGGGGCGCATGGGGATATAGCAGTTAAGTGTTTGCCAGTACTAGTGATATGCTAATCGTGAAATATTTAAGCAACAAAAAACCCGCCGAAGCGGGTTAATAATTACGAATCCCCATAATTATTATTGTTTGATTCCATGTGATGCGGCATTAAACAAGCATTTGTAAATTAAATACCAACCATATTTACCCAAATGCTCATCTAGCGCATTATTATTAATAACTGACCTTACCCGATCACTTAACTCTACCCTACGCGCACCTCTACTGCTCAACCTAAAATCTAGTAATGCCAACATCGCTTTTAAATGGAGCTTGTTGATATCCACGAGACCTAATTGCACTAGGTATTTAGACACAGCGATGCCTGTAAAATAGATTCCTTTAAATTCATCATGTACACCTTTATCAGGTGTAACTTTATAGAAGTTGCAGTACTCAACTATCCCTACTGCTGCAAGTTCAAATAAAACATCCTTTTTACTTTCTATTGTCTTATGATAGCTCTCAACAATAGCTCTTGTATCATCTGTTGAACTGCCTGATTGAAGACTCACGGCAGCAAGGGCTGTCTGAAGGTGATGTAATATTTCAACCCATGTTTTACCATTGACTGTTATGTAAGGATGAGCCATTTTTTCTCACAAAAAAAAGCCCGCAAGAGCAGGCTTATTTAAAAATTCGTTAATATTAAGCGATGATAAATTCAGGTGTTAGGTATGCGTAAGAATTAAGATCCGCCATAAACTTCTCATCGAGATGATTGCTGCATGTACCAACCGTTGTATCAGCAGGTGCTGCGTGTTCTGCAACCGCTTCCCAAGCGTGTTCATCGAATTTAAATTCACTAGAAATTTCTTTAGCTATTTCCGCGAAGTTCATGTGTATCTCCAATATGCCATCAATATAGACATTTAAACTAACGTGTTTGTTTCGAATAAAATTGTGTTGACAGATCAGTCAACAGCGGTTGAATAATAAAGCTTTTATTTACTTTAGTAAACACTTAGTTACTAAGTAACACTGTATTACACACTATAAAGCTAGTTTAAATACAGGTATTTACTAACGCTGTACATCGTAAAGCTATTTACTAGCTAGTAAGACGGCGTATTCTGCAGAAGGTTTACTATAAAGTGTTAAACCAACGAGTGACATAACTTGCTCAGCGGAGGCTTGATTGATTGAGCTTCGCGTTCACTCCAATGAACTCTTCAGTGCGAGCGCCCCTAATGCCTTAATTGCATCAAAGGTTAATTCAATGCCTTTTATTTTTGCTGTATTCTTTATTTTTTCCCAGATTGTATTGGACCTCATCGTGTCAAGTAGATCGTGACCACTCATCGTAAGTCTGGGGCAATGAAGACCATAATGGAATAATCCATCTGCTGATCTTATAATTTGCAATCCATCTATATAACCATTATCAACCAGCAACTCAAAGTGACCAAAAATACGGCTCTCAATAGCTTGGTATTCATTTAGCTGATTTACAAAAACCTCTTCTGCTTGATCGGTCCACTTTGGCTCGTCAGGAAGTTCAGAGAATAGATCATTCTCCTCCTCAACGTCAGTAAGTTGCTTACGTATCAAATCCCAGTCGCGCTTCATTCAATAATCCTGTTGTGCTAAAAGCATTTTTAAAATATTACCGAATCACCCACCACAAAGCGCCTCACAAGCAACCCCATCATGATCTCTATCCAACTTATAAACCCCACATTGGGTTAAATAAAATCTAGCCTCTTCGCAACTCACCATTTCTCGGCAATAGCTTTTACCCTCACAACTAAACGCATCACCACTTTTTGTAGAAGCCCTCACCCTAACCTGCGTCTGCTCAAATGTCGCTGGCTTTACCCCATGTCTAAAATCCCAAGGGGCAACAGGATCAGGGTCAAACCACAACCCCCGCCCATTTAACTTAGCCTCAGCCTCTAAAGCAATTAAATTCGCATCGTTACTATATTTTCTATAAACCCAAGCAAAGCCGTTTTCAACCTGATGTACATTCGCACTTTTCCCTTGGCAAAATAACTCACCAATCGTGCGGCCATACTTATCAACGCCACCGACATTAACGGTCGCATCTTTTCCCGCGCATAGGTTAGCCAATGATTCTTTAGATTTATTACCAAACGCCTGCTTTTTCTCGGGCGCATCAATGGCATTCAGCCTGATCTTAATTTGCTGGTGACCATCAGTTAAAATCACCACCGTATCGCCATCAGTCACCCTAATAATCTTGCCAGACAATACCTCAGCAAAACATGGGAGCGATACCAATAAAAAAAACAGGCCAATTAATCGATTCATGATTTAAACAGTACTTACAGCTCTTTTCTTTTATCCAAGCATATTTTCATTGCACGCTCTATAAAATCAGCCATTGACACATTCTCACTATTACTGCGGATTCCATCCCCTCTAGTAAAGCCTGCGCGTAAAGCGCCACCATTCAACGCGTAAGCTAGTCCACCAATCTCAATGTAGGCAATATCTGGTAATTCACAATGCAAAGTAGCCTTGTCGGCAACTAGTGGCCAGCGCTCTCCATACTCTTCTTTGTTAACTGATATTTTGTTAGGGGGCAATAACGACTCATCAAAGTAAGCATAAAAAGCAACAGAAATCACAAACAAAGCAATAGAGCCTATTGCTAAAGTTTTACGATCTGCCACTTTCCCTGTTTTTTTATCTGTGAATAGCTTGGGATTAACCATCCCGATGATAAAAACCAAGACACTAATAATAGATAAAATCCCGAACACGTCCTGCATAACTCCCCCTCAATTAAATTAACGCGCAATTTCAGCAGCATTATGCTGAGTCTCTGCCTCTGGTTTTAAGCGATTACGCTGTTTGTCACTTTTTTTGTCGTACCCAGTGCAGATTTTTTTAGACTTACTCACTCTACCATCATTGCAAATAAATTTTATGCCATCGCAATGTGAAATGCCACCAGCACCTCTGTCACAAGGCTGTCTGCTGTTAGCTTGCGTCAGTCCAGCTAACAAAAATAGAAATAGAAATATTAGTATTCGCGCCATTTGTTATCGTTTTTGTTATACCAAATACACGATTATTTAGATTGTTTAATAAGTGCAACCACGGCCATTAACGCAGCACGCCCCACATCATCCGTGTGAGCATAAGCATCGAGTAAAACGTCCACATCACCTCGAGCGTACAAAGAACTTGGTTCTTTAGTGCCAAACGGCAAACGTGAGCCAGAGCAAATATAAGCAATATCAGCCCCAGCTAAAGTGAACTTTTGTAACACCTCACCGCCTGGTATGTTTTTTCCATTCTCATACCTGACCCAAACCTCACGGCTTATGTCACAAATGTCAGCCGCCTGTTGTTGAGTTAGCTTTAATCTTAAGCGCTCATCTTTCAGACGTGATAAAAATGTCACATCAAGTGTTGACATAGTGATAAATAGGTCTCATAATTAACTCAACTTAGTAACTAACTGTAGATTATACTCAATGAGCACAAAGCGTAAAAATAATATATATGGTCTTGATTACAAAAGACCAATTGCACTTCGCTTAATGCCTGAAGAGAGGCGTCAAGCTGATCTACTTTCCAAGAGATTTGGTAAATCAAATGCTGCATTTGCACGTGAAGCATATCTCGCCGGTCTCCCTTTAATTATCGATTCCTCCAACACACCGGCTGCCACGCTGGCTGTGTCTTCTAGCGGTGCTGGCTGCATATCCGGCACCGCTTCTTTTTATTCCAAACCGGCAGGGCAATCATAACCATGTCGAACAATAAAATCATGAGAGCTAATTCTCACCCCGGCGATGAAAACCAAGGCACTTGGATATCCATCATCGTGAATGCCGTCAACCAATGGAAGCGCCAAAACGACTGGAGCCGTGAAACGGTGGCTGACCAGATCGTGGACTCACATGTGAACAATTCTTCACATTTGGTCACTGGCATCAATTTTGAAATGCAAGGCAGCGGTGATGAATATCGCCGCCAACACAGCAACGCAAACAAAATATTCCGCTGGCTGGATGAACTCACCAAAGACAACAACCTGTTGCCGGCAAACTTCATTAGATCCATCCTAAAAGCAATGCCTATGCCATTGCGCCTTAAAACCGTAAACACCTTGCTGATGGGGCTTGAGCTAAGCGCCAAACCCATCTGCCATGTAGAGCATATTGAACCGCTAGAAATGCTACGCCACATCCTGCATGAGACCTCACAAGTCAATAACGCCTACGCGCAGTTAGTAGATGGCATTGACCCCGGAGAGTTAGAAGACGCGTTGGAGACCAGTATCAATGCAATTGCAACGTTGAACAAAGCTAAAGCCGTGATTGAAAACATGCTACTGGAGAGATCAAATGGGAAGAAGTAACAGCGCATCATGTCCACACTGCGCCAGCAAAGCGCGTGTCAGCACGAGCAAAAAAATCACAGCTATCACGCGTGAAATCTACTACCAATGCAGCAATATTGAATGCGGCCACACGTGGGCATCACTGCTATCAGCTGTACGCACCATCGTACCAAGCAGAACCCCAAACCCCGCGGTCTTTATTCCGCAATCGTCAAAGACTGAGCCTATGCAAGAAACATCACCAAGCGGGTAACCCGCGCATTTAGCTAACTGGCAGAAGTATCGCCAGCAAAAGCTAAACAAAACCCCAACAGCACACCTGAAAACGCCTTTTTAAAGGCGATAAGGATTTTTTTACCCAAAATTTTGTGACTACCAGATGAACCCAAGCCTACACAGCGACATTACCAGATACCTTGACCGCGACTTTGCGTTCAAGAAGCATGGTGAGCATTTACAGCAAGGCGAATGCCCTGCCTGTAAAAAGAAAGAGCTATACACGTTTGCTGAAGCACCTTGGGTATTGCGCTGCGGTCGCTTGAACAAGTGCGGTGCTGAGTTTCACATTAAAGACCTCTACCCTGACCTGTTCAACAACTGGTCAGAGCGCTACAAACCTACACCGACAGACCCTAACGCCTCAGCCGATGCCTACATGCGCGAAGGCCGTGGCTTTGACCTCGCAAAAATCAAAGGCTGGTACACACAAGAGAGCTATTACAACGCTGAAAAGAAAATCGGCACAGCTACGGTGCGTTTTCAGCTACCTAACGGCGCATTCTGGGAACG
Source organism: Methylotenera sp. (assembly GCA_041675545.1). Classification (GTDB taxonomy): domain Bacteria; phylum Pseudomonadota; class Gammaproteobacteria; order Burkholderiales; family Methylophilaceae; genus Methylotenera. The sequence goes on along the minus strand of JBAYTS010000056.1, from coordinate 160 downwards.
CCTGATAGATAAGCCTCAACGCTTTGGCAGCATGAAAGCCAACTTCAAAGGCAGTTACAAAGGCTACTGGTGGCAAGCGCCCACGCTAGATTTAACCGCCGAAACGGTGAAAGAAATCTGGATTGTAGAAGGCATATTCGACAACATCGCCATGCTCATG
>JBAYTS010000055.1:0-13113 GCA_041675545.1 Methylotenera sp. | reverse complement strand
TTTAGAGACTTTACCCGTATTGCCGGCAGCCACCCTGAAATGTGGCGAGATATTAGCTTGGCAAATAAAACTGCATTACTCAGTGAAATTACCGCTTATCAAAAAGAGTTGTCTGATTTAAAACAAATGCTGGAACGCGAAGACGGTGACGCCTTATTTGCCTTGTTTGAACGCGCCAGCGTGGCACGCAACAATTGGGCAGCAACTAAAAAACTATAATTAGAAAAACGTAAAATAGAATAATGGAACAACTTACATTAGCTGCCAGCCATCGGGCACAGGGCACCATCACACTGCCAGGCTCAAAGAGCATTTCAAACCGCACCTTATTGTTGGCTGCGCTGGCAAATGGTACAACGGATATTCACGAACTACTTGCATCTGACGATACCGCACGAATGCTGGAAGCCCTTCAGATATTGGGGGTAACGTTAGAGAAACTTGCCAACAACACTTGGCATGTCAAGGGCTGTGGTGGGGATTTCCCAAACAAAGGTACATCTGAAAAGCCTATCGATTTATTTTTAGGTAACGCAGGCACCGCATTTCGTCCGCTCACCGCTGCACTGGCATTTTCAAATGGTTATTATTATTTGCATGGTGTGCCACGCATGCATGAGCGCCCGATTGGCGATTTGGTAGATGCGCTACGCCAAGCTGGTGCTGAGGTTGAGTACTTGCAAAACGAGGGATTCCCCCCACTGAAAATATCTCCTGCAAAACTCGATTTGACTAATCCTATTAAAATTCGTGGTGATGTCTCTAGCCAGTTTTTAACTGCTCTTCTAATGGCATTGCCACTCACTAAACAAGCTGTGACTATCGACGTTGTTGGAGAGCTAATTTCAAAACCATACATTGAAATCACACTTAATTTAATGGATCGTTTTGAAGTGTTTGTAGAACGTGAAGACTGGCAACGCTTTAAGATTAAGGCCAATAACAATTATTTAGCTGCCGACACGATTTATGTCGAAGGTGACGCCTCAAGCGCTTCGTATTTCTTAGCGGCTGGCGCAATAGGTGGAGCAGTAAGCGTGAGTGGTATTGGTAAAAACAGTATTCAAGGTGACATTAAATTTGCTGATGCACTTGAGAAAATGGGGGCAGTCATTAAATGGGGTAACAACCATGTGGGGGCTTGGAAACCAACAACAGGTATGCTGAAAGCAATTGATATCGATTGCAACCACATTCCCGACGCTGCCATGACGCTGGCAATTGCCGCACTGTTTGCCCAAGGTGAAACAAATGAAGAGCGCACCACTACATTACGCAACATCGCCAGCTGGCGTGTAAAAGAAACTGACCGGATTGCCGCCATGGCCACTGAGCTACGCAAAGTTGGTGCCACGGTGATTGAGGGCGCAGACTACATTAAAGTAACCCCGCCCGCACAACTGACGCCCAATGCTGTGATTGACACTTATGACGACCACCGCATGGCGATGTGCTTTTCACTGGTATCTTTAGGGGGGGTTCCTATCGTTATCAACGACCCTAAATGTGTAAATAAGACTTTCCCTAATTATTTTGAAGAATTTAAAAAAATCGCCAAAGCATGATTACCCCAGCCCCTAGCTCCCAGCCCCTAGTCCCTGTCATAGCCATTGACGGCCCCTCGGCCTCGGGCAAAGGCACGGTTGCCCAATTAGTTGCAGATACGCTAGGGTTCGCGTATCTGGATTCAGGCGCGCTTTATCGTGTGGTTGCTTTTGCTACACAGCAAAAAAACATCGCCTGGGACAATGCCGAAGCCGTAGCAGAATGCGCAAAAGCATTGAGTATTCAATTTAAAAATGGTCAGGTTTATCTCAACAATGCAGATATTTCTGATGAAATTCGTACCGAAGCCATGGGCAAAGGCGCATCCCAAGTGGCTATTCATGCCCCACTGAGAGCCGCACTTGTAGAATTACAACATAGTTTTTGCAAGTCGCCTGGCTTAGTTGCCGATGGCCGCGATATGGGTACAGTCATCTTTCCTGAAGCTGAACTTAAAATATTTCTCACCGCATCTACCGAAGTGCGCGCTAATCGCCGTTATCAACAGTTAATAGGTAAAAATCAAGCCGCTAACTATGAAAGTATTCTGCTGGATTTACAAGAGCGTGACGCAAGAGACAAAGGCCGGGCAAGCGCTCCGCTTATCATGGCAAAAGATGCTGTTCTGCTAGAAACTGATCATTTAACTATTTCTGAAGCAGTAAACGTAGTTTTACAAAATTATCAGCAGAAAATATGTAAATAGTCTTTTATTTTTCAATGTTTTAGTTATAATTCCATCTTTGTACTTTTGTCGTCCGCATATCTCATAGATTTGCGGTTTTTTAATTACCCCACTGCTAGGTGGGATTATTTAGGTAATTTTATTTAATGGCTTCTACCTCTAAATCTACTGCTTCACCCATGGAATCTTTTGCTGCGCTTTTTGAAGAAAGCTTAGCTCGCCAGGAAATGCGCTCTGGCGAAGTGATTACTGCTGAAGTTGTATCTGTTGATAACGATCATGTGATTGTTAACGCTGGTCTTAAATCTGAAAGCGTTATTAACGCTGATGAATTCCGTAATGCTCAAGGTGAACTTGAAGTTCAAGTGGGCGACTTTGTTAAAGTGGCAATTGAAAAACTGGAAGATGGCTTCGGTTCTACGATACTTTCACGCGAAAAAGCTAAACGCATGGAAACATGGTTAGATTTAGAAGACGCAATGAACGAAGGTCGCATCATTAAAGGTTTTGTCAGCGGTAAAGTTAAAGGCGGTTTACGCGTTTCTGTAAACGGCATCATGGCTTTCTTGCCAGGTTCATTGGTTGATGTGCGTCCTGTAAAAGACACCACACCATTTGAAAACAAAGAATGTGATTTAAAAGTAATCAAACTTGACCGTAAACGTAACAACATCGTTGTTTCACGTCGTGCTGTAATGGAAGTTAGCGCTGGCGCTGACCGCGAAGCATTGCTAAGCACATTGGCTGAAGGTGCGGTAGTTAAAGGTATCGTTAAAAACATTACTGACTACGGTGCATTCGTTGACTTAGGCGGCATTGATGGCTTGCTACATATTACTGATTTAGCATGGCGTCGTGTTAAGCACCCATCAGAAGTGCTTACAGTAGGTGAAGAAGTCGAAGCGAAAATCTTGAAATTCGATCAAGAAAAAAACCGCGTTTCATTAGGCATCAAACAATTAGGCGATGATCCATGGGTTGCATTAACTCGCCGTTACCCAGTAAGCACACGCTTATTCGGTAAAGTTTCAAACTTGACTGACTACGGTGCGTTTGTTGAAATCGAACCAGGTATCGAAGGTTTAGTTCACGTTTCAGAAATGGATTGGACTAACAAAAACATTCATCCAGGCAAAATCGCTCAATTGGGTGACGAAGTTGAAGTGATGATTCTTGAAATAGACGAAGCACGTCGTCGTTTATCATTAGGTATGAAACAATGCCAAGCTAACCCTTGGGATGACTTCTCTGCAACGCACGCTAAAGGCGATAAAGTTTCAGGTCAAATCAAATCTATCACTGACTTTGGCGTGTTCATTGGTTTGCCAGGCGGTATTGACGGTTTAGTTCACTTGTCTGATTTGTCATGGTCACAAACTGGCGAAGAAGCAATCCGCAACTTCAAAAAAGGTGACGAGTTACAAGCTGTTATCTTAGCTATTGATGTTGAAAAAGAGCGCATTTCATTAGGCGTAAAACAATTAACTGCTGACCCATCAGGCGCATCTTCTGAAGAGAAATCAGAAGCTAAACCTAAAGCTAAATCTGCTAAAACAAAAGAACCTGCACAAGTTCCAGATGACGGAGCAACTGCCGGTACTACCAATCTTGGTGCTTTGTTAAAAGCCAAATTAGACAGCAAAAAATAATAGCTAATAATTAGTACCCAAGAAAAGGCAAATTAGCATGACAAAATCTGAGCTAATCACACTACTTGCGGAGCGTTTTCCGCAATTAGTGATAAAAGATGCAGAACTATCAGTCAAGGCAATTTTAGACGCGATGTCTGAGAACCTTGCTAGTGGTGAACGCATTGAGATACGCGGCTTTGGAAGCTTTAGCTTGAATTACCGCCCGCCACGCTTAGGTCGCAACCCTAAAACTGGCAGTAAAGTACAGGTACCAGAAAAACATGTACCTCACTTTAAAGCAGGTAAAGAACTACGCGAACGCGTTGATTTAAGCTAATAATTGCTTTTAAGTTCTAGTTAAAACGGCAGCCCTCAAGCTGCCGTTTTTTTATGTGGCTATCCACAATTCAGGTAAAATGCAAGCTGACAATAAATCTAAAAGTGAAACAAAATGGAATTTGAGTTTTGGTGGCTTCTGGCATTACCACTATTTTTTAGCCTAGGCTGGCTAGCCGCACGCGTTGACCTTAAACAGCTACTTGCTGAATCAACTGCACTACCTGCTGCATACTTTAAAGGTTTAAATTTCTTAATCACCAATCAACACGATAAAGCCATTGAGGCTTTTACTGAGGCCGTTCAAGCCAATACAGATTCACTGGAACTGCATTTTGCATTAGGCAGCTTATTCAGAAAACGTGGCGAAGTAGATCGCGCGATTCACTTACACTTAAATTTACTTTCAAAAAAAGAACTTGAGCCCCAGCAAAAATTAGCGGTCACCGCGGAACTTGCTCAAGATTACTTAAAAGCAGGTCTGCTAGACCGTGCCGAAGAGCTGTTTGAATCACTCAATGATGAGAGATACCGCCAACCTGCGTTACGCGCCCTACTTGAAATTTATGTGCGTGAGCGCGAATGGGAACGTGCAATTAAAGCAGCGACAGAGCTAGAGCGCTTGTCCGGGGTGCCTTTCCGCGTGGAAATTTCACACTATTATTGTGAAATGGCGGTTAAATCTAAGATTGAAAATGACACGCATACCGCAAGGTTTGACTTAGACCTTGCGCTCAACGCCAATAAAAACTGCGTGCGCGCCAATGTCTTGCTGGGTGACTTAGAAGCGGAAGCCAATGACCATAAAGCCGCCATTTCTACCTGGAAACGTATAGAATTTCAAAAACCTGAGTACCTAGGTTTAATCGCACCGAAATTACTCGCTAGCTATCGCGCCTTAAATCAAACAACCGAAGGTTTAAGTTTGCTGAGAACCTACTTGCAAACCTACCAGCTCAGCTCACTGGTTAACGTATTATATGAAGCAACATTAGCGGAAGAAGGCGCAGTAAGCGCCGCCACATTAGCACGTAACGAACTCATCAAAATGCCTAGTTTGAGTACGCTAGACCAACTATTACAAGCCCGTGCCATTGTAGAAGCCAGCCAACCACAAAATGCAAACATCCAGGATACACAACTGATGCAGCAAGCGGTGCGCCATGCCATAGGCAACAAAACAGCTTATTATTGCGAACAGTGTGGCTTCAAGGCCAAATATCACCATTGGCAGTGCCCAGCTTGCAATGCCTGGGAAGCATTACCCGCAGAACCCACTACCGTTTAATCAAAACATATCGACTTAACAATATGACCAACCAATCAAACACAAACCTAAGCCATGAATCAAAAAATCATGATCCAAAAATAATTGTTGCGCTCGATTACTCGGATGCCACGAGTGCGCTAAGATTGGTTGAGCAGTTAGATCCGACACTATGTCGACTAAAAGTAGGTAAAGAGTTGTTCACTGCGGCAGGGCCACAATTTGTAGAAACATTAACACACTCAAACTTTGGCGTGTTTTTAGATTTAAAATTTCATGACATTCCAAACACGGTAGCCAAAGCCTGCACCGCTGCTAGCAATTTAGGTATTTGGATGCTTAATGTGCATGCAAGTGGCGGCCTGGAAATGATGCAAGCGGCGAAACAAGCCGTGGATAATAATAGTACCAACAAACCACTTTTAATTGCTGTCACCGTGCTGACCAGCATGAACCAACAAACCCTAAACCAAATTGGTATTCAAACTGATTTGGCAAGCCACGTACTTAAGCTCGCCTCATTGACCCAGCAAGCCGGGCTTGATGGCGTTGTATGCTCTGCACTAGAAGCCAAAATGTTGAGAGAGAACTTAGGCCATGAATTTTGCTTAGTCACCCCTGGCATCCGCCCTGCTAACGCCAGCCAGGATGATCAGTCACGCATTGTGACCCCTGCAAATGCCTTGGCGCTAGGCGCAAGCTACTTGGTTATAGGCAGGCCAATTACGCAAGCCTCGAACCCACTTAAAGTGTTAGAGGCCATTCATGCTGAGTGCGCGCAGGCAAACTTAACCTGAATCTAATTAAGGTTATTTGTTTATTTAAGCTATTCAGCTATGATGTTATGCAATTGTTTGATATATCAAGCAAGCAATTAATTCATTGATAGGTAGTTTAAAATTTACGGAGAATAAAAATGAAGAAAATGTTGTTTGCCTTACTTGCCTTTTTGAGCTTAAGTTTTAGTGCAATTGCTGGCGTCAATCTTAATACAGCAACCCAAGCTGAACTGGAAAGCCTAAATGGCATTGGTCCGGTAAAAGCGCAGGCGATTATTGATTACCGTAAAAAGAATGGCGGTTTTAAATCAGTTGATGAACTTGAGAAAGTGGATGGCATTGGTACAGCTACATTAGCAAACGTGCGTAAAGACGTTTCTATCGCAGGTAAAACCACGGCAGTAGCGCCCGTTGACAAAAAACCAACTAAGGAAATTAAACCACTAGCTACAAAAAAAGCCGTTGTAGATAAGGCAGCTAAAGAGATTAAATCTACAAAAGCAAAGACTGTAGCCACAGACCGGCCAGCAAAAGATCCAAAAACTGTTAGCTCTGAAAAAGCAGCAACCAGTAAACCTCAAGTAAAACCAGCCACTAAGTAATTTTATTACAAGATGAATTTACCACTAGGTGAATTTAAAATATATTGATTTAAAATCCTAGTACGTAAACTGCATCCTAAAAAGTTGAGCACAATATTCAGCTGATTAAGATGCAGCTTTTATGCCTAAAAAGTCAATCCCTTTAAGCTTTAATATCTGCAATACCCAAGCAGTCAAACTACTTCACACGCATACCCAATTGCGCACCTGCATCAGGACTTAAAATAAATGGCCCGCCACGCTCATCACTCGCCGCCAGCACCATGCCTTCACTCATGCCGAATTTCATTTTGCGTGGCGCCAAATTAGCGACCATCACTGTTAAACGACCAACCAGTGTCGCTGGATCGTAAGCAGATTTAATTCCAGCAAATACCTGACGTGGTTTTTGTTCGCCGATATCCAAGGTGAGCTTAAGTAATTTCTCAGCCCCTTCCACATGCTCAGCATTGACGATTTTAGCGATGCGCAAATCCACCTTTGTAAAATCATCAATGCTGATGTACTCGGCTTCAGTGGCATCAGCATTAGCGTCATTCTGCTGATGCGCTGCATGACGTTGCTCAGAATGCGGTTGTGGAGCAGGTGTTGCCTGCAAATTTTCTTTATTGGCTTCGGTCATCGCTTCAATCAGTTTAGCATCCACACGTGTAATGAGGTGTTCGTAAGCGTTAATCTGATGACCTTGTGCTAATGACGCTGTTACACTTTCCCAAGTCAGTGGTGCGATATTAAGGAATGATTCAATCTCACCGGCTAACTTTGGTAGCACTGGCTTCAAATACAAAGTCAGCAAACGGAACATTTCAAGTGCGTCAGAACACACTTGTTGCAATCGGGCTTCCTGCCCTTCTTGTTTAGCCATCACCCAAGGTGCGGCTTCAGCAACAAAGCCATTGGCCTGATCAGCTAAAGACATAACTTCCCGCAGTGCTTTGCCGTAATCACGATGATCATAAGCCTCAGCGATTCGAGCCGCAGCTAATTCCATTTCAACAATCACCGGATTCGCCTGAGATGCTTTTAACCTGCCATCAAAACGCTTATTGATAAAACCAGCGGTTCTACTCGCAATATTTATATATTTACCCACTAAATCACTATTCACGCGCGCAACAAAATCTTCAAGATTAAGATCTATGTCCTCCATTGAGCTATTTAATTTAGCTGCATAGTAATAGCGCAGATACTCAGGATTTTTGATGTGGTCCAAGTAGCTACGTGCGGTAATAAACGTGCCGCGCGATTTGCTCATTTTTTCACCGTTTACGGTCAAAAAACCGTGCGCAAAAATTTGCGTAGGCTTACGGTGTCCTGAAAACTCAAGCGTAGCTGGCCAAAATAGCGCATGGAAATAAAGAATATCTTTGCCTATAAAGTGATAAAGCTCTGTTTTACTCCCTTTCGCCCAGTACTCATCAAAATCCAACCCCTTAGCTTGGCAAAGATTTTTGAAACTAGCCATGTAGCCGATTGGGGCATCCAGCCATACATAGAAGTATTTACCTGGCGCATCTGGAATTTCAAAGCCGAAATATGGCGCATCGCGTGAAATATCCCAGTCATTCAAGCCATTTTCAAACCACTCGCCCATTTTGTTGGCAGCTTCGCCTTGTAGCGTAGGTTTATCTGAATTAACCCCGCTACGCGTCCAGTCTTTTAAGAACTGTTCGCATTCAGAGAGCTTGAAGAAGTAATGTTCAGTCTCTTTGCGCACCGGTGCGGCGCCAGAGACTGCTGAATAGGCATTAATCAACTCGGTAGGGTTGTAAGTTGCGCCACAAACCTCACAAGAATCACCATACTGGTCTTTTGCGTGACATTTTGGACATTCACCTTTAATAAAGCGGTCCGGCAAGAACATGTTTTTAACCGGGTCATAGAACTGTTCTATCGTTTTAGTCGCGATCTTGCCCGCAGCTTTGAGCTTTTTATAAATATCTTGAGAGAGCGCTTTATTTTCAGGCGCATTGGTCGAGTAGTAATTGTCAAAATCAACCAGAAACTCACTAAAATCAGCGAAGTGTTCTTTGTGTACAGCCTCAATCAGCGCTTCAGGCGTAACGCCCTCTTTTTCGGCACGCAACATAATTGGTGTGCCATGCGTGTCATCCGCACATACATAATGTATGGTATTCCCCTGCATTTTTTGAAAACGCACCCAAATATCGGTTTGAATATATTCAACCAAATGTCCGAGATGAATACTGCCGTTAGCGTAAGGAAGTGCTGAGGTAACAAGAATTTTGCGAGGAGTTTGTGCAGTTGCCATGAGATAAATGGATCTATTGAGCTAAAACGCTATTCTAACAAATGACGCATGGTTCACACAGCCTTGATTGGTAATTTTGCATCCATAAGTTCCATTAGACCACCATTTTTTAGGCAAAATACACCAGAAATAATGACAATCAGTTAAAATACCTTATCTTTTTACTCAAGTTATTTAGCTTAAAATTCAACTAACGACTAAATCAGGAATTTATACAATGGCAATTACAGAATTACTCATTCAAAGCACCTTAAAAGTATGCATAGACCCCAATACTGGCAAAGACTTTGTGAGTAGCAAATCCGCTAGAAACATTAAAATTGACGGCAATGATGTCAGTGTAGATATTGTAGTTGGCTACCCGGCCAAATCTGTGATGGCAGACATACAGAAATTAGTGGCTGATGCGCTCCTGAGCCTTGCTGGCATTGGTCGAGTAACCGTGAATGTAAACAGCAAGATCGTGGCGCATAAAGCGCAACAAGGTGTCACACTACTACCCAACATAAAAAATATTATCGCTGTGGCTTCCGGTAAAGGTGGCGTGGGAAAATCAACTACCTCTGTCAATTTAGCCTTGGCCCTTGCAGCAGAAGGCGCAACAGTCGGTTTGCTGGATGCTGATATCTACGGCCCTAGTCAGCCGCAGATGTTAGGTATTAGCGGCCGCCCTGAGAGCATTGATGGTAAAAGCATGGAGCCGATGCAAGCGTATGGCATACAGGCGATGTCGATTGGGTTTTTAATCGATAACGATACGCCAATGGTGTGGCGCGGCCCAATGGTTACCGGTGCTTTAGAGCAATTATTACGTGAAACAAAATGGAGCAATTTAGACTACTTGATTATTGACCTGCCACCAGGCACCGGTGATATTCAACTCACACTTGCACAAAAAATTCCGGTGACCGGTGCAATTATCGTGACTACACCACAGGATATCGCCCTACTAGATGCGCGTAAGGGATTGAAAATGTTTGAAAAAGTGAACATTCCGATTCTAGGTATTGTTGAAAACATGAGTACGCATATTTGTAGCAACTGTGGCCATGAAGAGCATATTTTTGGTGCGGGCGGTGGCGAACTCATGGCTAAAGACTATCACGTAGATTTACTGGGTTCACTGCCATTGGATATTGGTATTCGCATACAGGCAGACAGTGGCAAACCTACTGTAATTGCGGAACCGGACGGCAAGATTTCTGGCATTTACAAAGAAATCGCGCGTAAAGCTGCTATTAAAATTGCCAATGCCAGCCTGGATCACAGCACCAAATTTCCGAACATTGTGATTCAGAATACTTAAATCTCAACTCGTTCTAAATAAAAAAACGCGATTTAAACCGCGTTTTTTTATTTCATTACCATTTAGAAGCTTACACCAAAGCTATAAACATCCACCCCGCAACCTGGTGCAATCAATGTAGCCGGAATGCTCTCGCCAGCCAACCAGCGATTGACTGCATCCTGTTTGCCAGCCCCAGTCACCAGAAATATAACGCCATGCGTATCATTCAAACGACTTTGGCTAATCGTCACACGATGCGCTGGCGGTTTAGGTGAATCAAATACAGGCACGGCATCGGCGCTGTTATCTACCGCATGATCTGGAAACAAGCTCGCCGTATGCCCATCTTCACCCAGCCCTAAAATTACCATATCAAAAGCACGTACACCTGCTAGGGTTTTGGCGTATGCTTTTGCACCTTCAATATTGCCTAGCTCTGCAGGAATATCATGAATTTGGCTCGGTGGAATCGCCACATGATTTAGCCAAGCTTCGCGTGCCATTTTGCTGTTACGTTCAGGATGATCCACTGGTAAACATCGGTCGTCATTATGATAAATATGCCAATTTTCCCAGTCAGCTTGCTCTTTGGCGAGTAACTGATACACACTTTTTGGCGTGCTGCCGCCAGCCAACACCATTAAAAAACTGCCACGTTGTTTAATTGCGTCATTAGCAGCTTGAAGAATGCGCTTTACGGTTGCCTGGTTAATTTCATCTTGCGAGTTAAAACTATGCCAGCGCGAGGTCTGATTATTGGCTAAATTGAGTGATTTAACTTGAAGTGTTTGTGAGCTTTGCATAAAACAGTCGTGCCTTTTTCGGTATAATTACTACAAATTTAATGATGCGCTATTTTAACGTAAAAGTAGCCAAAAACCTTATAAAAACCTATTGAGAGAATTGAAATCATGTCCAAAAAAATTGACCCATGCACCCTCGTACTCTTTGGCGCGAGCGGTAATTTGGCCCGCATCAAACTCATGCCGGGTTTGTTTCGCTTAGATGCAGCTGGGCGCCTGCCAGACCACATGGTTATTCTTTCTGTAGGTCGCAGTGAAGTATCACGTGAAGCTTGGGCTACAGAAATCAAAGGTATGCTGGATGCCAAATTTAAAAATGGCTACGACGAAAAAGTATTTGAACGCTTTATTGCGCGTAACCATTACCATTCAAATCCACCAACTGATCCTGATGCATTTAAAAAACTGCAAGAAAAATTGTCAGATGAAGAGGTATTTCCACAGAACTTGGCGTATTTCTTATCAGTACGTCCAACTGATTTCGCGACGATTGTTGCACAACTTTCAAGCGTAGGCTTAGTGGATGAAAGCAAATACTGGCGCCGCGTGTTGATTGAAAAACCATTCGGGACTGATCTACCAAGCGCGCAGGCATTACAAGCTGAACTCACAAAATATCTAAAAGAAAGTCAGATCTACCGCATTGACCACTACTTAGGTAAATCTGCTTTGCAGAACGTGATGCTGACGCGTTTTGCCAACACTATGTTTGAGCCACTTTGGAACAACGAACATATTGATCATGTACAGATTACTAACAATGAAACGTTAGGCGTAGGTGACCGCACCACCTTTTACGATGCAACGGGCGCATTGCGCGATATGGTGCAAAGCCACTTGTTACAAACCTTAGCGTTAGTTGCCATGGAAAAACCAAAAGACTTGAGTCCTGACAGTATTCGGGCTGAAAAAATCAAGCTTTTAGAGTCTATCCGCCCTATTCCAGTCAATGAGCTTAACAAACATGCATTCCGCGCACAATACACGGCAGGCCGTGTGTGTGTAGGTGATGGCCATGGCGAAAATGTGCATGGTTATTTAGAAGAGCTTGCTAGAGATGGTGTCACATCTAGTGTCACCGAAACTTACGCCGCCTTGAAACTATTCATTGATAACCCACGCTGGAAAGGCGTGCCATTCTATGTGCGCACCGCTAAGCGGTTGCACGAAGGTAACACTGCCATTTCTATCCGCTTTAAAAAAGCACCGATGCAGTTGGTCGAAGGTCAGCATCAAAACTGGCTAACTTTGAATATTCAGCCACGTGAATGCATTAAAATGGAAATTGAATCTAAGATTCCCGGCTTGGATATAGCTACACGCACTTTGAGCATTGATGCGCCACAACGCCAGCCAGGCGATGAAACGATTGACTCTTACGAGTCACTCATGCTTAACCTGATGGAAGGTGACTCATCGCTTTACTTGCACATTAGCGAGGTTGAGGCACAATGGCGTTTAGTTGATCCCGTGGTTAAAGCGTGGATTGCTGACAAATCTCCTGTGCATCAGTATCCAGCAGGTAGCCGTGACCCTGAAGCATCTAGCGTGATTTTTGAGTCTGAAGATCAATTCTGGCGTTACAGCATTGAACTCGGCGGCGATAAGCACTAATTGATTCAGTAATTTTGATTTAATAATTCTTAACGCAATTAACCTATGCACTTTATAATGCACAACTTAAACCAAGGGGTGCATTTTAGAGTGCATTATTCTTTTACTTTTAGAATACTTTCAGCGTAATTTTTAGAGCAAACATATGAGCATAAAATCAGACAAGTGGATACGCCGCATGGCAGAGCAGCACGGCATGATAGAGCCGTTTGAACCTAACCAAGTAAAAATGTCGCCAGACGGTCAGCGCATGGTATCTTACGGCACATCCAGCTATGGCTACGATGTCCG
>JBAYTS010000054.1:0-14870 GCA_041675545.1 Methylotenera sp. | reverse complement strand
TTCAGCGTGTAAAAATAACGTAAAGCCAAAAGTTGCGGCATATTCCATGGCGCGCCACAGTACTTGGGTATCAGTAATCGCGACATTGGCCTGTGAGAAGCCTACGCAGCCAGCGGTATATAATTCACCCATCTCAGACAGCGCTTTGCCTTGTAACTGCCGCGTCAATGCGCCTAACGGGTACACGTGGGCTAAGCCTTGTTGTTTGGCGCGATATCTGAGCATTTCCACCAAACCAGGCTCATCCAGTACCGGGTCGGTGTCAGGCGGGCAGGCTAAGCTAGTGACCCCGCCAGCCACAGCAGCTTGCAACTCGCTGACTAATCTGGCTTTATATTCTTCACCCGGCTCGCGTAGTCTGGCAGACAAATCTACTAGGCCAGGGCAGACAATCAAATTGCTGGCATCAATCACTTGGTTGGCGATAAATCCATCAGGGGTAAGGCCCACGCTTACAATTTTTCCTGCGGCAATAAATACATCAAGTTTGCTATCGATGTTGTTTTTCGGGTCAATGACGTGACCATTTTTGATGTGTAATTTCATTGGGTACCTCCACCAGCAGGCATTGGGTTGGCTGACTGGCCACCGGCTAGGATGGCCATTACGGCCATGCGAATCGCAATGCCGTAAGTCACTTGAGGCAATATCACGGATTGCTTGCCATCAGCCACGCTGGAATCAATTTCTACGCCGCGATTCATCGGCCCAGGGTGCATGACAATGGCATCTGGTTTGGCGAGTGCGAGTTTTTCCTGAGTGAGGCCGTAAGTTTTAAAGTATTCTTGTGAGCTAGGCAGCATGGCGCCGTTCATGCGTTCGTTTTGCAGACGTAGCATCATCACGACATCTACATCTTTTAAACCGGATTTCATGTCATGAAACACATGTACCCCTAGCTTTTCCACTTGCGCGGGTAGCAGTGTTTTAGGCGCGATGACGCGTACTTCAGGTACGCCTAAAGTCGTGAGTGCATGAATTTCAGAGCGTGCGACACGTGAGTGCAGCACATCGCCTACAATCGCAATTCTTAAATTATGCAGGTCAGGTTTGTATTTGCGGATAGTAAAGACATCGAGCAAGCCTTGCGTAGGGTGCGAGTGACGGCCGTCACCTGCATTGATGACGTGAATGTGCGGCGGTACGTGTTTGGCAATTAAATGCGCCGCGCCTGACTGCGCGTGACGTACTACGAACATATCGGCATGCATGGCGATTAGGTTATCCACCGTATCTAGAATGGTTTCACCTTTTGATTGTGAAGAGGTGCCGACATTCAGGCTAATCACATCGGCAGATAGCCGTTTTGCCGCAATTTCAAACGTGGTGCGGGTGCGGGTGCTGTTTTCAAAAAACAGGTTGCAAACGGTTTTGCCGCGCAGTAAGGGCACTTTTTTTACTTCACGTTCTGCTACGCCCACAAAGGATTCTGCGGTGTCTAAAATTTGATTGAGTATTCTTTTGGGTAAGCCTTCGATTGAAAGCAGGTGTCGCAGGTAGCCGTCAGTATCGAGTTGAGGATTATTCATGCTCTTATGGTCTCGCGCTGTTATTTTGTGGAGTAAGTTCTAACGCCAATATGCCATCGGCAAGCTGTGTTAATTGTAAATGTTGTGAAGCCTCTAGCGGAATCTCTGCGGCAACGACTTGCGGGGCAATTGGTAGTTCACGGCCCCCGCGGTTGACCAAGGTAGCTAGTGTGATGCTGGCAGGGCGACCGTAATCGAAGAGTTCATTCATGGCGGCACGTGTGGTGCGACCAGTGTAAAATATGTCGTCTATCAGAATGATATGTTTACTTTCTACTTCAAACGGAATTTGGCTAGGGCGATTTTCAGCTTTTAAACCCCGTTGTGCGTAGTCATCCCGATAGAATGAAACATCCAGTGTGCCATGTTCAATGCCGTGAGTGGCGATGCTATCTTTAAGTAACACCAACAACCTTTGCATCAGCCAAACACCGCCGCTATGAATGCCGACAAGGGCTGTATTTTTTTGCAATAAAGGTTGAAGTTTCTGAGCCAGAATAGTGAGTAATGCTTCTGCATTGGGCAGTTCAGAGTTCGTTAGGTTTTTATTGATCACTGTCATGCTGTTATTTTACTGAATATTCCTCATTACTTGTAATTCTTATTTTTATCAGCTTTTATGAAGTGTCATAGGCTGTCGAAATAGCTTTGTAATATGGTTTGCGCTGCCACTTGATCTAACATCGCTTTTTGCGCACGCCCTTTAATACCGGTTTGATTTAATAAACTACTTGCTTCTACTGAGCTGTAGCGTTCATCAATTAACATGACCGGTAGATTAAATCGACCATTGAGCCGCCTTGCAAATTTTTTGCATAACTGGGTCACAGCATGTTCGGTACCATCTACGTTTAATGGTAAGCCTACAACTAGTAGCTTGGGTTGCCATTCTTTGATTAGCGTACTAATCATCTGAAAGCGTATTTCGTTGCTCTCATTATCAATGGTCGTAAGCGGATTGGCGGTTGTGAGCAAGTGCTCACCCACCGCGACCCCTATACGCCTTTCACCAAAGTCAAACGCGAGGACGGTGCTGCACTGCACTGCGGATTTTTCATAAACATTTTCGTTATCAATCAGTTGCATGTGCGTTGCAACTGACATTAGGCGTGCCCTGCCACATCGGACAGCATGGCGGGGTCAAACCCGAGTAGCGCCATGGCGGCATTAAACTGTTCCTCATGCGGCGTTTCAAATAAAATTTTATTCAGTGTATCTGCATCTTTGGCCTGTACCGAAAGCCATGCGTTTTGTGCAATCTCTTGTTCAAGTTGACCGGGTGTCCAGCCTGCATAACCCAGTGTGAGCAATAGTTTGCTAGGTCCAGTCCCAACGGCTACGGCTTCCAAGATGTCTTTTGAGGTTGTTAGCGCGGTTTTGTCACAAATGGTAATGGAGCTATCCCATTCGCCGGCCGGTTGATGTAGTACAAAGCCTCGCTCAGACTGCACTGGGCCGCCATAGAGAACAGGATTGCTTGCAATCATTTTGTTTTCTAAATTCACCTTTATTTTTTCGAACAATACTTCGTAAGTCATATCGGTAGGGCGATTGATCACGATACCCATGGCACCATCTTGATTATGCGTACAAATAAATGTAACGGATTTGGCAAAATAAGGGTCGGTCAGATTCGGCATGGCAATCAGAAAGTGACCAGTTAAATTAACGTTTTCTAGTGGCATAATTATTTGTGTACATTTGCTTCTAAATAGCCTGTCACTTCCAAGCCAAAACCTGCCATGCTTGGCATTTTGCGTGGGTTGGCCATCAGTTTCATTTTTCCGACATTACAATCGAGCAGTATCTGCGAGCCTATCCCGTAGGTGCGAAGCTCTTGGCTGATACGAATAGGTTCATCTGCGCCTTTAATGCGCTCGACAATGGTTTCGCCGCTTTCTTGTTGATGTAGCAATACCATTACCCCTGCTTCAGAGTTTGCAATTACCTGCATTGCTTGCAAGGTGTTCCAGCTATGCGTACAGCTACTACTATCAAGCAAGTCGAATATTGACAGCGGCTCGTGTACGCGTACCAGTACCTCTTGCTCTGGTGTAGGATTGCCTTTAATTAATACAAGGTGTGTTTCTTTGGCGATTTTGTCCGTATAGGCAATCAGCTTCATTTCACCATAAGGCGTTTGCACCATGCGCTCTGCGGCACGTTCAATCAGGCTTTCTGTTTCAGCACGGTAATGGATTAAGTCAGCAATAGTGCCGATTTTTAAGCCATGCTCAGTAGCAAAGGTCAACAAATCCGGCAAGCGTGCCATGCTGCCGTCATCTTTCAAAATCTCACATATCACGCTGGCGGGTTCCAAGCCCGCCAACTGCGCTAAATCGCAGCCAGCTTCTGTATGCCCAGCGCGAACAAGTACACCGCCATCCATCGCTGTGAGTGGGAAAGTATGACCAGGGCTTACAATGTCTTGTGGCTTAGCTGATTTTGCTACAGCGGCTTGAACTGTGCGCGCGCGGTCTGCCGCTGAAATGCCGGTAGTAACGCCTTCGGCTGCCTCAATGGAGACTGTGAAATTGGTGCCCATACGCGCGCCGTTCTTTTGCACCATTTTGCTTAAGCTTAGTTGATGGCAGCGTGATTCAGTCAAGGTGAGGCAAATCAGCCCGCGCCCGAATTTAGCCATAAAGTTGATGTGCTCAGCCGTGGCAAACTCTGCCGCCAACACCAAGTCGCCCTCGTTTTCGCGGTGTTCGTCATCCACCAACACCACCATGCGGCCTTGTTTGATTTCTTCAATAATTTCTTTGGCTGGGCTAATCACTAATAAGGTTCTCTAAAAATGGTTGGTGTACATTGGGGTACTTCTATTATTTTACGTGGATTCATTTGACCATTCTGTCATGCGCTCCACGTAACGGGCAATCTGATCAACTTCTAAATTCACACGGCTCCCCGGTTTTAAAAATTGTAATGTGGTGTTTGCCAGTGTGTGTGGAATCAAATTGATGCTGAATTCATCACCAGTGACTGTGTTTACGGTTAGGCTCACACCGTTCACGCAGATTGAACCTTTAACGGCAATATATTTGGAGATGGCATGCGGTGCGCGAATATCAAGCCGCCAGCATTCGCCAAGCGACTCAAACTTAACGACTTCTCCCACACCATCTACATGCCCGCTTACTAGGTGGCCGCCTAATCTATCTGATAAACGCAGGGCTTTTTCCAGATTAACAGGGTGTGCATGTTGCAAACCTTCGGTCACTGATAACGTCTCTTTTGAGACATGTGCCCCGAAATGAGCTGAGCTTATATTGACTACGGTGAGGCAAACGCCATTCACCGCAATGCTATCGCCTAGCTGCACGTCGCTCATGTCGAGCTGATGGGTTGCAATGGCAAGCTGCATATCATCGCCAACTGGGGTGGCCTGCGTGATTGCACCGACTGATTGAATGATTCCTGTAAACATAGTTGGAATTTTAACAGATAACACTAGATAACGATTGGAAGCCTGCTAAAATCTGTCCTATGAAATTTTTACCCTTTGAACTATTTGTTGGTTGGCGCTACACGCGCGCCAAGCGCAAAAACCACTTCATCTCATTTATATCACTCACCAGTATGATTGGCATTGCACTTGGCGTGGCGGCGTTGATTGTGGTGCTGTCGGTAATGAATGGTTTTCAAAAGGAGTTGCGCACGCGCATTCTGGGTGTCGCTTCACATTTGGAAATTACTGGCGGTAATAATCAACTGGCAGATTGGCAGCGTGTTGCTGAGTTTTCTGCCAAGCAAGCGCATGTGCTGGCCAGTGCACCTTACATCACAGCGCAGGGCATGCTGAGTTACGACCAAGGCGTGCAGGGCGCGATTATTCGCGGGGTTGTTCCTGAAGCGGAAGACAAGGTCGCCGACTTGGGCAAGCACATGAAGGCGGGAAGCCTGAATGACTTACGTGCCGGTGAGTTCGGTATTGTTTTAGGCGCGGATTTAGCCTATGCCCTAGGCGCGCAAATTGGCGATAAAGTGGTGGTAATGGCACCGCAGGGGCAATTTACGCCGACCGGTGTCGTGCCGCGTTTAAAACAATTTACTTTGGTGGGTCTGTTTCAAATTGGTATGTATGAATATGATGCCGGCTTGGCGCTGATTCATATTGATGATGCGGCTAAGCTGTATCGCATGGGGCAAAATGTTTCTGGTGTGCGCTTAAAGCTGAATGATTTATTTGATGCGCCAACGATTGCCGCGGCCATGTCTGCTAAACTCAATAATGTGTCAAATCCCTATGACAATTATTTTGTCACGGATTGGACGCGCCAACATGCCAATTTCTTCCGCGCGGTTCAAATGGAAAAACGCGTGATGTTTATTATTCTCACACTCATTGTTGCGGTTGCCGCGTTTAATATCGTTTCAACCTTGGTGATGGCCGTCACCGATAAACGCGCAGATATCGCGATTATGCGCACCTTTGGCGCTAGCCCAAGTAGCATTATGAAAATTTTTATGGTGCAGGGTGCTTTGATAGGAATAATCGGCACAGTGTTAGGCGCTTTTTTTGGTATTTTGCTTGCGTTGAATATTGAAACTATTATTCCGTTTATCGAGCGTTTATTTCAGGTGCAGTTTTTAGCCAAAGACGTGTATTACATTAGTGATTTACCCTCGGATCTAGTCTGGTCAGATGTCACCACCATTGTAATGACCTCGTTTGCCTTAAGCTTACTCGCCACAATTTACCCAAGCTACAAAGCCAGTAAAATCAATCCAGCGGAGGCCTTGCGTTATGAATAGTCTTGTATCTCAAGCCATCGTTTCTTGTCACGGTTTAAACAAAACTTATCAAGGCTTGGATGTTGCCGTGCTCAACGGTATTGATTTAAACATCAACATCGGTGAGCAAGTGGCGATTGTCGGTGCGTCAGGCTCTGGTAAAAGCACCTTGCTACATTTGCTAGGCGGCTTGGATGCGCCAAGTAGCGGTGAAGTACACATTCTAGGCAAAAATCTCACGCAGCAGTCGGAATCGCAAAAAGGCGATTTACGTAATGCCTCGCTTGGTTTTGTGTATCAGTTTCATCATTTATTGCCAGAATTTACTGCGCTTGAAAACGTAGCGATGCCCTTGTTTATTCGCCGTATGGCGCGTGAGCAGGCACTTGCCATGGCCAGTGAGATGCTCAAAAAAGTAGGATTGGCACATCGCCTGGAACACATGCCGGGTGAGCTTTCCGGCGGTGAGAGACAGCGCGCTGCCGTGGCGCGCGCCATGGTTACGCAGCCGCAATGCATTCTTGCAGATGAACCGACAGGCAATCTTGACCGCCACACAGCACATGTCGTGTTTGATTTGTTGCTAGAAATGAATCAAGTGCAAAATGTAAGTTTGGTTGTTGTGACGCATGATTTAGAACTGGCGGCTAAAATGCAGCGGCAGTATAAGTTGGTAGATGGCAAGTTGTTGCCACTTAACGCAACGCTGTAAGCTTTACTTTAAGTCATGATTTCTTTTGCACTGACTTTTGTTTTCGGTGCTTTTTGTTTACAGCAAATGCCTGTGTTGCCAAATCTGGTTTGGGCGCTTTTGCTTATTCCTTTAGTTCTGGTTAGTTTTTATCTCCGCAGTTCATCTCACTCAGTTTTAAATGTTGTCAAATATCCACTCTGGTTAATTTTAAGTTTTTTATTGGGGTTTTTTTGGGCAGCTACTTTAGCCAGCATTAGGCTCAGCGACGCGCTACCACATGCGTGGGAGAATCAACCTGTTGAATTGATTGGCGTAGTGTCCAGCGTGTCTGAATTAACCGAACGCGGCGAGCGGTTCCGTTTTGATGTGGAAAAAGTGCTCACGCTTGGCGCAATCATACCGCGTCACATTTCATTAAGTTTTTATCCAGCGAATAGCTGGGGTCAAAGTAAACCGAATGAAGTTCAAACGCCACCACGGGTGGCAGCGTTTAAAGCAGGCGAGCGCTGGCAACTTACCGCACGCTTAAAGCGACCTCATGGCACACAGAATCCACACGGCTTTGATTTTGAATCATGGGCGTTGGCTGAAAACATACGTGCTACAGGTAGTATCAAAACAAAAGCCAATAAAAAGAAGCTACAAAATTTTGTGTGGCATCCCAAGTATATGGTTGAGCGTGTGCGCGAGAAAATCCAGCAACGTATTGTAAAAGTGCTAGAAAACAAGCCGTATAGCGGCGTGATTCAAGCACTGGTCATGGGTGATGACAGCCAGATAGCCGCAGATGATTGGCAGCTGTTTTTACGCACGGGTATTTCGCACCTCATGAGTATTTCCGGCTTGCACATTACCATGCTATCCGGCTTGGCGTTCGGGCTGATGAGTTTTATTTGGCGGCGCATACCGCAGCTCGCAACCCGGTTGCCCACGCGTAAAGCCGCTACTGCGGCAGGCGTGGCGGCTGCGTTAATTTATGCGCTGATTGCCGGCTTTGCTGTGCCTACCCAACGCACCTTGTATATGTTGATGGTGTTTGCATTGGCGTTATGGTCAGGGCGGCAACTGGTTATTTCTCAAGTGTTAGCGCTAGCGTTGTTTGTTGTTGTGGCAATAGATCCATGGGCAGTCATGGCTGCGGGGTTTTGGTTGTCGTTTGGCGCGGTTGCTATGCTGAGTTTTGCCTTAGGCGCGCGCATTGGTCAAACGCACTGGCTCAAAGCTGCAATACATACGCAGTGGGCGGTGACGATAGGTATGGTGCCGTTGCTGCTTATAATGTTTCATCAAGCGTCTATTGTTTCACCTGTTGCCAATGCCTTCGCGATCCCAATTATTAGCTTTGTAGTCACACCGCTCGCTTTATTAGGTAGTTTTTTACCGATAGATAGCTTGCTTATGTTGTCATATAAAGCGCTAGAGGTTTGCATGTTTGTATTGAATTGGCTTAATCAGCTACCTGATGCTGTATGGCAACAGCATACACCAGCAACGTGGACACTGTTCCCTGCATTGCTAGGCGTAATATGGTTGTTATTGCCACGAGGCATCCCTATGCGCTGGTTAGGGTTGGTCGGTTTTTTGCCAATGCTACTACTCGTGCCGCCGCGCCCAGCTGTTGGTGGGATGAAAGTCACCGTGTTGGATGTAGGGCAAGGCTTGAGTGTGGTGGTACAAACGGCAACACATACACTCTTATATGACGCCGGCGCTAAATACAATCAGCAAAGCGATGCTGGTGGGCGTATTGTGGTGCCGTTTTTGCAAGGCGAGGGTGTTAAAGAAATTGATGGCTTCATGGTGAGCCATAACGATAATGACCATAGTGGCGGCATGTTATCTGTACTATCGCTCATGCCGGTAGATTGGTTTGCCAGTTCAATACCGGATGAGATTGCCTTGGATGCTGCCGCAGAAAAAATGAAGTGTTATGCAGGACAAGTCTGGGCATGGGATGGTGTTGATTTTGAGGTTTTACACCCACAGTTGCAAAGTTACGATGACGCAGAAGTTAAAGATAATAATCGTAGTTGCGTGCTTAAAATTACCAGTGCATCAGGGAGCTTACTATTAACGGGGGATATAGAAAAAAGTGTTGAAGCTACCTTGGTCGAGCAAGATTCTAATCAGCTTAAAAGTGATGTTTTAATTGCGCCGCATCACGGCAGTAAAACTTCATCATCAGCGAGTTTTATTGCGGCGGTTGCGCCTGGTATGGTGATATTTACTTCAGGCTATTTAAGCCGATTTAAGCATCCCGCCCCTGATGTGGTTGAGCGTTACCAAGCATTTAACAGTACTATGTTTCGATCTGACTATCACGGAGCCATTGAAATTAATTATCTAGGAGGCACATCTGCAATTGAGGCGTTGAGCTGGCGTAGCCAACATAAGCGTTACTGGCATGACCACTTTCATTGAAAAACTTGAAAAACACCTTGCATTAAGGTCAGGCCGTTTATAAAACCATTGCAGTTGTAGCTTGCCCAAAAGCAGACTACAAGCTAAAGTATCGCAGGGGCTGATTTGCCACATTTTATAAAGAATTTTTTAATAGTATTTGAATTAGGAGTTGCACTGTGTGGGATATTATTCAAGCAGCAGGCTGGCCAATTTGGCCGTTGATCATTGCATCAGTCGTGGCTGTAGCCATTATAGGTGAACGCTCTTTCGCGTTGCGTGAAAGTGCCGTGGCGCCTAGAAATTTATTGCCAGAATTGCAAGCATGGCTTGCAAAAGGCGGTATTACTAAAGAAACGATTGGTCGCTTAGAGCAACATTCTTTGTTGGGTCGTGTTTTTGCTACGGCTTTAACCAATGCTAAATATTCACGTGAGATTACAAAAGAAGCGATTGAAGAAACAGCACGTGTCGTTGCGCATGAGTTGGATAAATACTTATCTACACTAGGCACCATTGCCACAGTAGCGCCACTGATGGGTTTGTTTGGTACCGTGTACGGCATGGTAGAGTTATTTGGCGCATTTACCGCTACCGGCCATGATGTAGCGCAATTTGCACGCGGCATTTCAGTGGCTTTGTATAACACTGCTGGCGGTATTGTAGTAGCAGTACCAGCGATGATTGCTTATCGTTATTTCCGCTCAAAAGTGGATGGTTTGTTAATTGATATGGAACAGCAATCGGTTAAGTTGGTTGAAATTCTACACGGCGAGCGCAGTTAGATTGTTAAGGCGCATGTATTGCGCCTCACGCTTTGGATAAAGCTAAAAGCTTAATTTGACCAGTAAGGGAATTATATGAATTTTCAACGAGGAAAGCGCCACGAAGACCTCGAAATAAACCTCGTGCCGTTGATTGATGTACTGCTAGTGATTATTATCTTTTTGATAGTGAGCGCGACTTTTGCACGTACCAATGAGCTACAAATCAACTTACCAACGGCTGAGGCAAACGTGCCGCAAGATAAGCCTTTAATGATAGAAGTGGCGATTGATGCAAGCGGACAATATGTGGTTGACGGTAAGCGCTTGACTGACGGCGCAGTGGGGGCAATTGGCGCTGCGCTACAAGCAGCCGTTACTAACAGCAACAGTGATAAAGAACCGACAATTGTCATCAATGCCGACGCGAATACTACGCATCAATCCGTAGTTAACGTGATGGAAGCTTCGCGCGTGGCAGGATATACACACATAACTTTTGCGACACAAGTTGACTCCAAATAATTGATCCTACGTCTTAAGCGTGTTTTCTACAAAGCATGATCAATTTTCATTTTTAATACAGGCGCTTAACCGTACCCTTAATATTAAAGATGAAAACATCCTAAAAATATTCAAGCACTGAAAATGATAGACCTCTAAAGATGGCCAAAGCTAGGCGCAATAAACAAAATCTCCCTGAAATCTCAAACGCAAAAGTGCTGTATTTGCGTTTATTCCGCTATGCTTGGCGTTATAAATATGTATTTGTCTCCAGTATTCTTTCTTTAGTGGTGCTTTCTGCCAGCAACACCGGCTTTCTCGCGCTGATTAAACAAATCACAGATGAAGGCTTTGTTAAAAAAACAACAGGTCAAGCAGTGCTGTTGCCATTGATGATCTTTGGTTTAATGATGATTCGCGGCGTGGCGGGCTACATTTCTGTTTATACCATGCGCGTTGTTGCCCGGCGCGTGGTGGAAGATTTCCGCAAAGAAATGTTCAGCAAGCTGATGTTGTTGCCCGTGCATTACTTTGATGCCCGCTCGTCTGGGGCGCTAGTATCTAAGTTTACCTACGATGTTGAACGGCTCTCCAGCGCAACCACGCGATCTTGGCTCAATGTGTTACGTGACATTTTAACTGTCGTCGGTTTGATTGCTTATATGCTCTATCTTGATTGGCGACTCACGCTTGTTTTTGCTACCGTACTGCCATTCGCCACTTTATATATAAGAAAAATAACACCTAAACTAAAAGCCAATGCCAAAAACGTGCAGTTCAGCATGGGTGAAATGACTAAGTCGGCAGAGGAGGCGATTAGCGGACAGCGCATCGTTAAAATTTTTGGCGCTCAAGATTTTGAATATAAGCGTTTTGCCGACATTGCAACTAATAATCGCCGCATAGAATTACGCTTAACGCGCATTTCTGGTTTGAGTAGTTTTATTGTAGAAATGTTTGCCGCGTTGGCCTTAGCCTTGGTGATTTATTACGCTATGGGTAGTTTCTCCGTGGGTGAATTTGCCGCTTTTGTTGGTGCGCTGCTGATGCTGATTTCCCCCATCAAGCATATCGCCGCCGCTAATGAAGATTTTCAAGTAGGTTTGGCTGCCGCACAAAGCATTTTTGAGGTGATGGACGCTGCGCCTGAGCAAGACGAAGGCAATGTTGAGATAAAACGCGCAAAAGGTGAAATTGAATTTAGAGATGTCACCTTACGCTATGAAAACGCCAGCGGCGTAGCGCTTGATCATTTGAGTTTTAGCATAAAAGCGGGTGAAAAGGTCGCTTTGGTTGGGCGCTCAGGTGGCGGTAAAACTACACTAGTGAACTTGCTGCCGCGGTTTTACGAATTACAGCAGGGTTTGATATTGTTAGATGGTGTGGATATCCGTGCCATCAGGCTTAGAAGTTTGCGTGAGCAACTTGCACTGGTTAGTCAGGATATTGTGTTGTTTAATGACACTATTTTTAATAACATTGCCTATGGCGTGCTAAGAAACGCAACTGAAGACGAAGTGATTGCCGCAGCTAAAGCCGCACATGCTTGGGAGTTTATTCAAAAATTACCAGATGGTCTGCAAAACGAAATCGGTGATCGTGGCGTGCGTTTATCTGGCGGGCAGCGTCAGCGCATTGCGATTGCGCGAGCGATATTGAAAAATGCGCCAATACTACTGCTTGATGAAGCCACCTCTGCGTTAGATACTGAATCAGAGCAGCACGTGCAGGCGGCGCTAGACACACTCATGCAAAATCGAACTAGCATCGTAATTGCGCATCGACTTAGCACCATCGAAAATGCAGACCGCATTATGGTGATGGAGCACGGGAAAATAATTGAAAATGGCTCACATAATGAGTTAATCAAAATAGATGGTCATTATGCTAAATTGTATCAAAAGCAATTCAGCTAGTGACCATTGCCGAGCTTCATAACCATGGTTAACTGGCTACAAAAACAATGGCTTAAATTTACTTTTTGGCATATATTGCTCATTCCATTATCTTGGGTCTTTGGCATAGTTACGGCTATCAGAAGGTGGTTATATAGTTGCGGCTGGTTAAAAAGTGTTCGATTGAGTGTTCCTGTTGTCGTTATCGGCAACATCAATGTAGGCGGCACAGGGAAAACTCCTCTTGTGATCTGGCTTGCAGAACAGTTGCAACTTGCGGGTTACAAACCAGGCATTATTAGTAGAGGTTACGGCGGCAACGTTAAGCAAGTGGCAGAAGTCATGGCCTTTAGTAACCCATTCGAAGTTGGTGATGAGCCTGTGTTAATTGCTGCCCGTACGTCTTGCCCTGTATTCGTTTGCGCAAATCGCGTTGAGGCAGGGCGGGTTTTGTTGGCAACATATCCAACATGTAACATCCTTATCAGTGATGATGGCCTGCAACATTATCGGTTACAACGCGATGTTGAAATTGTTGTGTATGATAGCGCTAAAGGTTTTGGCAATGGCACATTACTGCCAGCGGGTCCTCTACGTGAACCGATAAATCGATTAAAAACCGTAGATGCCGTAGTTAGTAATGGAAGCATTGTGACCAATGAGTTGTTGCCGGCGGTGAAGCCAATTGAAATGCAGTTGGAATCAACCACCTTTTACAATGCGCTTGATAATCGTATAACTTCTGACGCACAAGCATTTTTGCATCAAAAAGTACTGGCAATTGCCGGTATAGGTAACCCCGGTCGATTTTTCAAACAGCTACAGCAGTTGGGTTTGGATTTTCAAAGCCGTGCTTATTCTGATCATCATGCATTTAATGCTAAAGACTTTGAGAGTGTTGAGGCGGATGTTGTCGTGATGACGGAAAAAGATGCGGTCAAATGCCGCTCATTTGCAAAACCTAAATTTTGGGTGTTGCCAGTAAGTGCAGTGATAAAAAATGACTTATTAGTCATTATATTAAATAAATTGAATAAGTTGAGAACGTAAAATGGATGCAAAGCTCCTTCAGATTTTGGTTTGTCCTGTTACCAAAGGCCCGTTGATTTACAATAAAACAACTAATGAGCTTATTTCAAAATCAGCACGGCTTGCCTACCCGATTAAAGATGGTATCCCAGTGATGCTGGAAGATGAAGCGCGACGGTTAGCGGACGATGAAGAAGTTGCATAACGCTAAACCAATGGAATCACCAGAATTCTATGTCGTTATTCCAGCACGCTATGCCAGTACAAGGTTGCCTGGTAAGCCTTTGCTGGAAATTTCTGGCAAGCCTATGGTAGTGTGCGTGGTTGAGCAAGCTCAGAAAAGCGGCGCAAAACAGATCATCGTTGCCACTGATGATCAGCGCATTGTCGATGCAGTAACCCAGTATGGGTATACGGCAATGCTTACACGAACAGATCACTTAAGTGGTACAGATCGCATTGCTGAGGTGGTGTTGCGCGAATGTTGGCCAAATGATGCAATTGTGGTTAATGTGCAAGGAGACGAACCTTTGATGGAACCTTCTCTTATTATAGAGGTGGCAAAGATGCTGGAAAGCAACAAAGAAGCTGTAATGGCAACGGCATGTCATCCCATCCAGAATAAGTCAGACTTTTTAAATCCCAATATAGTAAAGGTAGTATTGGATGGGCAAAGTAATGCGCTATATTTTAGTCGCGCGCCCATTCCTTATCCTCGTGATGCTTTTGCCAACAATGAGGAAATGCCATCCAACATCCCTGCATATAGGCATGTTGGGTTATACGCCTACCGTACAAGTTTTCTAAAGCAATATGCAAGCATACAGCCTGCTGTAATTGAGCAATATGAATGTCTTGAGCAGTTGCGTGTGTTGCACCAAGGCTACAAAATTGCAGTAGCTATTTCAAAAACCCCTCCTGCGACTGGCGTAGATACTGAGCATGACCTAGCCTACGTGCGAAGCCTTATGCAGTAAATGCCAAACCAGGCCATGCTTAATTAAGGTTCGCATGCAAGAATCTACTTTAATTGTCACAATAGTTCTTGCGAAATCCATCTGGCTTTGCTATAGTCTCACCTCTCGACGGCAAGTATGTCGAGCCGGACGCGGGATGGAGCAGTCCGGCAGCTCGTCGGGCTCATAACCCGAAGGTCACAGGTTCAAATCCTGTTCCCGCAACCAAGAATTTAGCGCTACAAAATACGGTCAACAATAATTAAAAAGTATTTAAAGATTATAGTTGACGGGTTTTAAAATCCCTGTAGAATGCGCGCCTTCGCTAACGAAACAAGTGAACGAAGCGCTGCAAAATA
>JBAYTS010000053.1:0-17339 GCA_041675545.1 Methylotenera sp. | reverse complement strand
TGATCGCTGAAGGCGTTGAAACCGAACAGCAACGCCAATTACTGCAAAGCAACGGTTGCCATACCTACCAAGGTTACTTATTTAGTCAGCCAGTGCCGATTGCTGAGTTTGAGGCGTTGATGAAGGGCCTGCCATGACAGAAAACTACACACACAAAACGATTATATTTTTAAGCCTGATTTTATCTTTAACCGCTTGTGATAAGCCCATTGAGCCGCTTCAACCACCGCGCCCGGCATTGGTCACCATCGTGGGGGCATCATCAGTCCCTGGCAGCATGGTGTTAGTGGGCGAGGTGAGATCTCGCTATGAGGCCAATCTTGGCTTTAGAATCAACGGGGAAATTATTGAGCGCAAGGTTGAAGTAGGTAGCCTCGTTAAAAAAGGCCAAGTGTTAGCACGGTTAGACGCAGCCGATACGCAATTAAGCGCCGCCGCTGCGGTGGCAGATGTACGCGCAGCGGAGGCAAGCCACGCGTTGGCGCAGGCAGAACTTGCCCGTCAGCGTATATTGTTTGATAAAAAGTTTATTTCCGCTTCAGCCTTGGATATGCGTGAGGCTGAGCTAAAAACGGCACATGCCAGGCTACAACAAGTCAAGGCGCGCGCGGATGTATCTAACAACCAGTCGCGCTACTCCGCGCTGGTGGCTGACCGTGACGGCATCGTGACACAAATTCATGCCGAACCTGGGCAAGTGGTAGAAGCGGGTGTGATGGTGGCGCAAGTGGTGGATTCTCAGCAAATTGAAGTGTTGGTTGCGGTACCGGAGTCGCGCATGCAACGCTTGAAAATTGGCGATCAGGTGAGCATCAAGCTGTGGGCGGATCGAGCAAAAACTTATAGCGGCGAAGTGCGTGAAATCGCGCCGGCCGCCAATGCCGCTACACGCACTTTTGATGTACGCGTTACTATTAAAAATGCGGATGATGCCATTAAGCTTGGCATGACGGCCGGGGTGAGCTTTGGGCAGCTTGCGTCTACAGAAATAATTATTCCATCAACTGCGTTAACGCAACATCAGGGTAAAGCCAGCGTTTGGGTGATTGATGCGCGCGGAATTGCAACCCCACGGCAAGTCGTTGCCGGCGCATATTCTGAGGTAGGGGTGGTGATTACAAACGGCTTGCAAGCAGGAGAAATGGTTGCCATTGCTGGTGTGCATACTTTGATTAGTGGGCAGAAAGTAAAACCGAAAATAGAGCCTGCGCTGTGAGTGAAGGCGCTGAAAATCCCCACTTGGAAGCCTCAGAAAAATCACGCTTTAACTTATCAGCGTGGGCGCTAAAAAACCAGGTATTAGTACTGTATGTCATGCTGATGCTTACCGTATCAGGGTTGTTGGCTTATACCAAACTTGGGCAATCTGAAGACCCGCCGTTTACTTTTAAGGTGATGCTGGTGCGCGCCACTTGGCCAGGTGCGAGTGCGGTTGAGGTTGAACAGCAGGTAACCGATAAGTTAGAGAAAAAAATTCAGGAAGTGCCGCATTTATATTTCTCTAGCAGTTACTCGCGCCCGGGGGAGTCTGTCATTTTTGTGGTGATTAAAGATGATACTTTTTCAAAAGAAATCCCCGAAATCTGGTATCAGGTACGTAAAAAAATAGGCGATATTCGCCACACTTTGCCTCAAAACATTGAGAGCGTCACCTTTAATGATGAATTCAGTGATGTGTTTGGCAGTATGTATGCACTGACTGGCGATGGTTTTGATAATTTCGCCCTCAAAAAGCAGGCTGAAATTATCCGTGCCGAGTTCTTAACTACCCCCGATGTTGCCAAGATAGAATTTTTTGGTGAGCGCAAACAGCGTATTTATATTGAGGTTTCAAACGCCAAGCTTTCAACTTTAGGCATGAGCGCCACGCAGCTGATTAACATTTTACAAACACAAAATACAGTAGTGAAAGGCGGCACTTATGATTCGCCTGATGAGCGTATTCGGGTTGAAGTTTCAGGCCGATATAACGCGCTGGAAGACCTGCGTGAGATCAGCTTGCGCGCTAATAATCAAGACTTTAAGCTGGGTGATGTGGCGCGTGTTTACCGTGGTTATGAAGACCCGCCACGCGACACCGTGCGTTATGCCGGCGAGGATGCGTTGTTATTGGGTGTGAGCATGCGTCAAGGTGGTGATGTGATAGCACTGGGCCATAATTTAGATGCGAAAATAGCCAAAATTAAGCAAAATCTGCCGATTGGTTTGAGTTTTAACACGGTGACTTCACAGCCAAAACTAGTCGCCGATTCGGTCAATGATTTTGTGAAGTCGCTGATTGAGGCATTAGTCATCGTGCTGGGCGTGAGCTTGATTTCATTGGGTGTACGCACCGGCATTGTGGTGGCAATTACTATCCCCGTTGTGTTAGCCGCTACATTTTTAGGCATGAACGCACTAGATATCGGCTTACATAAAATATCATTAGGCGCGCTGATTTTAGCACTTGGGCTACTGGTAGATGACGCGATTATTGCGGTTGAAATGATGTCATCTAAAATGGAGCAAGGCTGGGATAGAGCCAAGGCCGCTTCGTTTGCCTACACTTCAACCGCCATGCCTATGCTCACCGGCACCTTGATTACCGTGGCGGGTTTTTTACCGATTGCCACCGCAGTTTCATCAACGGGGGAATACACGCGTTCCATTTTTCAGGTGTCTGCCATTGCCTTGGTGATTTCATGGTTTGCGGCGGTAATTTTTGTGCCTTTTTTGGGGTATCACCTATTGCCGGATTATACGAAAACACCGCAAGCCTCGAGGTTTGGTAGTTGGTTGCGTAACAAGCTTAAACTTAAACAAAAAGTGCAAAATCAACAAAATGTGGCTCATCATCACGACATTTACAATACTAAGTTTTATCGCGCTTTCCGCCAGTTAGTCACCGCATGCGTGCGTTATCGCAAAACCGTAATTGCTATTACGCTTGCCATGTTTGTGCTGTCTATCATCGGTTTTGGCAAAGTGCAGCAGCAGTTTTTCCCAGATTCTACGCGTTTAGAATTAGTGGTAGATTTGCGTTTGACTGAGGGTGCCTCTTACCTTGCTACCAGTACAGAAGTGAAAAAACTTGAGCATTGGCTGCGTGGATGGAATAAACAGCATCAAGGCATTGATAATTTTGTAGCTTACATTGGCACTGGCGCACCACGTTATTATTTGCCGCTAGATGTGCAGTTGCCACATCGCGCTTTTGCGCAGTTGGTGATTTTGAGCAAAAATTTAAGCGCCCGTGAAGCCTTGCGTAATGATCTGCTCCAGCTATTTGAACAAGATTTTCCAGCGGTTAGGGCTTCGGTATTGCGGCTTGAAAATGGGCCGCCGGTGGGCTTCCCGGTGCAGTTTCGGGTAGATGGTGCAGATATTCCAAAAATACGTGAAATCTCGCATCAAATTGCCGACATCATGCGCGTCAACCCGAATTTGGCTAATGTGCAATTAGGTTGGGAAGAGCCAAGCAAAGTGATGAAGGTGTCGATTGATCAATCCAAAGCGCGCCTGCTAGGCGTAAGTTCGGTGGATATTGCCAATCTGCTCAATGCCGCCATGAGCGAGCTTACAATCACCGAGTTTAGAGAGGGCAATGAACGCATTGATCTAGTAGCGCGCGGTGCAGAGGTTGAACGCAGCAAGTTGTCGCATTTACCGCACTTAATGATTAATACGCAAAATGGCACCAGCGTGCCGCTATCGCAACTGGCGACCATTTCATCCGAGTTTGAAGAGGGCGTGATCTGGCGCCGAAACCGCGTGCCGTCGATAACCGTGCGTGCGAATTTGCGTGGCAGCATGCAAGCGCCGATAGTTTCTGCCCAAATTGAAGAAAAATTAGGTGAAATTAAAGCTAACCTGCCCTTAGGTATTACGGTAGAAACCGGTGGCGCGGTAGAGGAGTCTTCCAAGGGCGGCGCTTCTGTCGCTAAAGGCTTCCCCTTGTTTTTAGTGGCCGTACTGACACTGCTCATTTTGCAATTGCGTAGCTTTTCACTCACATTTTTAGTATTGCTTACCGCACCATTAGGTTTAATCGGGGTCACACTTGCATTATTGTTATTTGATAAACCATTTGGCTTTGTCGCCATGTTAGGCACCATTGCTTTATCTGGCATGATTATGCGCAATTCGGTGATTTTGGTGGATCAGATTGATCAAGATAAAGCATCTGGCTTGCCAGCGTGGCAAGCCATTATTGAATCGACTATTCGTCGTTTCAGGCCCATTGTATTAACTGCTGCCGCTGCGATACTGGCGATGATTCCGCTCACGAGAAGCGTATTTTTTGGTCCGATGGCTGTAGCGATTATGGGTGGGTTAGCGGTAGCCACTTTGCTGACAGTGCTGTTTTTGCCTGCGCTCTACGCAGCCTGGTTTAAAGTAAAACTGCCCAAGTAAACGTAGCCCAAGTAAAACTGCATGAGGAAATTTCTAGCCCAATAAGTACTTGCGTTATAATTGAGCTAAATAGAATATTGAAGAGTAAGTAACATGACACTGACAGCACAAACTATAGATCACCAGAACATCGCCAGTTTCGATACGCCACGCGACGCCGCGCGATTTAACATGATAGAACAGCAAATCCGCACTTGGGAGGTGTTAGACCCAGTGGTGTTGGAACTGTTTAATACCGTACCACGTGAGAATTTTGTGGCGGAGTCGCAGGTCGGTTTGGCATTTGCTGACGTTGAGCTGCCCATTGGTGAAGGTCAAACCATGCTGTCGCCTAAAGTTGAAGGGCGTATTTTGCAGGCAGTAGGCGTTAAAAAAACGGATAAAGTATTGTTGGTAGGCACCGGCAGTGGTTACTTAACGGCATTGCTGGCAACTTTAGCGGCACATGTGCATGCCGTTGAAATTTACCCTACATTATCTGCAATCGCTAAAAACCGCCTTGATCAACAAAACATCCGTAATGTAACATTGCATGTGGCTGATGCTGCCAATGGTTATGCCCCCGCCGCACCCTATGACGTGATTATTTTTACTGGCTCATTGCCGCTACGTCCAACAGCGGCAGAAAAAATGTTAAATGTAGGTGGCCGCTTATTTGCCGTGATTGGAGATTTACCAATCATGCAAGCCACGCTTACACAGCGCATTAGCGAAGATGTCTATCGCCATGAAACCCTTTTTGAAACTTGTTTGCCCGCGCTTGAAAATACGCCTCAGACAAGTAGATTTGAGTTTTAAATTAATAAATGCCTAAAAACTTAACAAGTATCGCGTTAGTCGGCTTACTTTTAGGGTTTGCGCCGTTTGCAAACGCTGCGGACAAGCCATACTCTTTACTTGATGTTTATAACCGAGCATTAACGCATGATTCAACGTTAGCCTCTGCGTTAAGTGCCAATCAAGCGGCGCAAGAAATCATTGAGCAAGGCAAGGCTCTGTATCGTCCAACCGTAAATTTTAATGCTGAGGCCAATGCCATTAGCTCAGATATCCGCTATTTAAACTCCACCTTGCCCTCAGGCCGCTCCAACTTTGAAACTTATAAAGCGGGCGTTGACGCCCGCCAACCTATTTACCGCAAACAGAATTTAGTACAAATAGAGCAAACTAAAACACAGGTGAGCCAAGCCGATAAGCAATTACATTTAAGTCAACAAGCACTAATTCTACGCACCACGCAGACCTATTTTGAAGTGCTGATCGCGCAAGATAAAATTGATCTGATTATTGCGCAAAAGGCCGCTATTTTGCGCCAGTTAGAGCAAGCTAAGGCCACCTTTGAGGTGGGCTCTGCCACCATTACTGATGTGAATGAAGCGCAGGCACGCTTTGACTTAATTGTGGCGCAAGAAATAGGCGCCGTGAATGAGTATGAAATTGCTAAACGTTCAGTACAGGCGATTATTGGGGAAATTCCGCAAAAATTAGCCACGGTTAAAGCTGATATTAAACCCAACGCTTTAGAGCAGGGACTGGATAAATGGTTAGAAGTGGCCGCACAGAACAATTTGAACATACAAATTCAGCAAGAGGCGCTTAAGTTTTCGGAGCAAGAAATTGAGCGTGCCAAAGCTGGGCATTTGCCAACGTTGGATGCCGTAGCAAGCTATACCGATAATTATGCCAATGGCAGTGTTTCTGTGTTTGGTACTGGCAATGAACTTAAAACCGGAACAATAGGCTTGCAGTTGCAGATTCCTTTGTATCAAGGTGGTGCGACGAGTTCACGTGTCAGGCAGGCTCTGCTTAATAAGCAAAAAGCACAAGATGATGTTGAAATTGCACGGCGTAACACAGAGTTAGAAACACAGCGCGCTTATCTCAACCTGAATACAACTATTGCACAGGTAAGGGCTTATGAGCAAGCGCTCACTTCCAGCCAAAGTCAAGTAGATTCAACTATGTTAGGCTACGAGGTTGGCGTGCGTACCAGTGTGGATGTCCTTAATGCACAGCAACAATTTTTTAGTGCTAAACGCGATTTATTGCAGGCGCGTTACAATTATTTAGTCAATATTATTCGTTTAAAATCTGCTGCTGGCGTAGTAGCCGAGGCAGATTTGGCTGATATAAACCAGCAGTTGGTGGTGTTGAACACGCAGTGATATGGATAACGCTTATCAAAATTTAAAAGCAAGTCAGACTTTAAGTCAGTTGGTTTTGGTGGATATGCAAGTGCGCTTAGCGTCGGTGATGCCAGCTGATGCCATGGCTGAGGTTGTAAAAAATTGCGGCATTTTGGTGCAGGCGGCCAACATGCTTAATGTGCCTTTACTGCTTACCGAGCAGTATCCAAAAGGATTAGGGCATACCATCCCAGCGCTTTCTGTCTTGTTGACGCATGTTCAGCCCGTTGAAAAAACCACATTTTCATGTTTGGCAGCGCCTATATTTAAGCGCCAGCTCACGCGTGACCACTCACAAATAATTCTTACTGGTATGGAGGCGCATATTTGCATCCTGCAAACGGCGCTAGATTTAATTGCCGCAGGTAAACAAGTGTTTGTCGTTGAAGATGCCGTTATCTCACGTAACCCCGCTAACAAAGCCAACGCCTTGGCCAGATTGCGCGATGCAGGGTGTATCGTCACCAACACCGAGTCGCTGCTATTTGAATGGTTGGGCGTAGCCGAAGGTGATGCCTTTAAGGCGTTAGCCAAACTCATCCGTTAAGCCTACTAAACACTTAGCCTGAGTAATGACCGTATGAACTGGAAAGCAATTTTCTTTATCGGCCTGTTAGGTTTTGGTGGTTTTCAGCACTTCCATAAACGCGAGATACTTCATGGGGTAGGTGAAGTAGCATCAGAGGCGCCGCTACAAAGAAACCTTGATATTAGCGATACCCAAAACATCAATGGTTATGAAATTACCCCCTTAGCAAAATTTAGCATTAAAGCACGTGTGCTCGCGAGCAAGCGCTATCACTTTGGACGTGAGGCTGACTTAGCGCCAGTGGATTTTGCACTGGGTTGGGGCGCGATGTCTGATGAGGCGATACTTAATAAAATCGAGATCAGTCAAAGTAACCGTTTTTACTTTTGGCATGTAGATGAGTTTCCTATCCCGCGTGAGGCAATAGAAACGCAAAGTGCCAATATGCACATGATTCCAGCAGATAGGCTAGTAGAAAAGCGCTTGAAATCAGTGCGCGTGGGGCAAGTTGTTGCGTTAAACGGTTATTTGGTTGAAGCTAAAGCGAGCGATGGCTGGCACTGGAAAAGTTCATTAACACGCAATGACACGGGCAATGGCGCGTGCGAGGTGTTGTTGGTGAAAAGTATTGAGGTGCACTAGCCTAAGCGCGCAGATACTGCGCTATCAAGCTTAAGGTGCGTTGCGTGGCGCCGCGGTTTTGTGCGCTAAAATTTAAGGCGGCATTACTCATCGCTTGTTGTTTAGAAAAATCCGAAAATAGCATTTTAATGCTGTTGGCTAATTCTGTCGTATTTTGCACGCGCTGCGCCGCACCTGCCGCAACGGCCAGTTCCGCCACTTGCGTAAAATTAAAGGTATGTGGCCCTATCAGCACGGGCTTGCCTAAACTTAATGCTTCAATCAGGTTTTGCCCGCCTAATGGCAATAAACTGCCACCAATAAAAGCGACATCACATGCCGCGTAATAGGTAAACATTTCACCCATAGAGTCGCCAAGAAAGTAGCTGAACTGGCTTGGTTCTGTGGATTGGTCAGCGAGCGCGGAGCGACGTAAAAAGCTAGCGCCATGCTTTTTAATTAGCGCTGCTACTTCTTCAAAACGCTGCGGGTGGCGCGGCACAATAATTGTCAGTAAATTTGGAATGTCGGCTTTGGTAACCGCGTCAATAATCAGCGCCTCCTCACCATCTCTGGTGCTGGCAGCTAAAAATATAGGTCGGCGCTCCCCCAAACCACTCCGCAGAAGTTGACCTTGCGCAACGGCGTTATCTGGAGGGAACACATCAAACTTCAAGTTACCCATAATGCTTACGCTGTGCGCGCTTAAGCTTTGTAAGCGCTCGGCATCCCGCGTTGTTTGTGCACCTACTGCGC
Source organism: Methylotenera sp. (assembly GCA_041675545.1). GTDB lineage: Bacteria > Pseudomonadota > Gammaproteobacteria > Burkholderiales > Methylophilaceae > Methylotenera. Next base: position 8,855 of record JBAYTS010000053.1, on the reverse strand, counting down.
TCAAACTTTGCAAACCTTGCCGGGCAACTTCGCCTAACTTGCCATAACCTAGGGCTGATTTTTCAGATAGGCGTGCATTAACTAATAGCAGTGGAATGTCATATTGTTTGCAGCCTGCAATCAAATTGAACCAAAGCTCGGTTTCCAACAACACCCCTACTACGGGTTTAAAGTGCTTTAAAAACCGCCTCACCGCAAACGGCAAGTCGTAAGGTAAATACACTCTGGCGACTAAATCCCCAAATAATTGCGCGCTAGTGGCACGCCCAGTGGGTGTGGTGTGCGTAAGTAAAATTTGATGATTAGGGTATTCGAGTAATAACAATTTGATTAGGGGTTCAGCCGCGCGCGTTTCACCCACTGATACGCAATGGAGCCAAATGACAGGCTTTGCAAACTTAAGTGAGTAAAACCCGTAGCGCTCACGCCAGTGTTGCAAATATTCGGGTTGTTTTTTTGCGCGCCACAGCAATTTGAGTGGCGTAAACGGCAGTAATAAATAAAGTAAAAAAGTATATAAGCGTCGTGACATGACGTTATTTTCTCACATATTTTTCAACACTAGCGATTACACTTTTTATTAGCGACCTTGTTGTAAGCCAATAGCCGTCTTATGCATAATTATTGCAAGTAAAATTATAGAAATTTACAAAAAATAATTACAAAAAAACCGCTTGACCTACCACTACTAAGTGATTAAATTACTAAAAAAACACAACATGTTGTGGTTATTGCTTAACTTTTGCACAAGCACTTACATTTTCACACAAGTGCTTTTATGACGTTAAGTCACAAGATTTAAATGTAAAATCGTGAAACGAATACAGGCCTAGGTCATGATTTAAAATGACATTTTGCGTACAAATAAGGGGTTAATCCATGCTAAAAATCGTTGATACTGCTAAAAATACAAATGCTACAGCGCTTGAAAAAGAAATTCCTATTCAACCGGTTTCGCTTGATATTTGGGATAAAAAATATCGCTTAAAAACCAAAACTGGTGAATATGTTGATCAGAACATAGATGATTCTTATGCGCGCGTAGCACGTGCTTTGGCGGATGTAGAAACCACGACAGAAAAACGTGCAGAGTGGCATGACAAATTTTTGTGGGCACTGCGCCGCGGCGCAATTCCAGCGGGCCGTATCACGTCTAACGCGGGTGCGTTGGAGCACAAACCTGCTACTTCAACCATAAACTGCACAGTTTCTGGTGTGATATCAGATAGCATGGATGATATTTTAGGCAAAGTGCATGAGGCAGGCTTAACGTTAAAAGCAGGTTGTGGTATTGGTTACGAATTTTCAACGCTACGTCCAAAAGGTGCTTTTGTTGCGGGCGCAGGTGCTTATACCAGCGGCCCACTCTCTTTCATGGATATCTACGACAAAATGTGTTTCACCGTGTCTAGCGCGGGTGGCCGCCGCGGTGCGCAAATGGCAACGTTTGATATTTCACATCCTGATGTCACTGATTTCATTAAAGCAAAACGTGAGAACGGCCGTTTACGCCAATTTAACCTGTCATGCCTCATTACCAAAGAATTTATGGAGGCAGTAAAAGCAGATGCAGAGTGGAAGCTTGCTTTCCCTGTGACTGAAAAAGAAGCGATAGTAGATGACCTAAATGTGAATGATGAAAGCCAGGTAGTGTGGCGCGAGTGGCCAGTAAAAGGTAAATACCTGACAAAAACTGAAGGTAAAGATGCCGGTAAAGTAGCGTGCCGCGTGTATAAAACCATCAAAGCGCGCCGCTTGTGGGATGTCATCATGTCCAGCACTTATGACTTTGCTGAGCCAGGCTTTATTTTGATTGACCGCGTGAATGAAATGAACAATAACTGGTTCTGCGAAAACATCCGCGCCACTAACCCATGTGGTGAACAACCCTTGCCACCTTATGGCGCTTGTTTGTTAGGTTCAGTCAATTTAACTCGCTTTGTTAAAAAACCATTCACCGACGAAGCCTACTTCGACTGGAAAGAGTACCGTGAAGTAGTGGCAATTTTTACGCGCATGCTGGATAACGTAGTTGAAATTAACGGCCTGCCATTGCAACAGCAACGTGATGAAATTATGCGTAAACGTCGCCATGGCATGGGTTATCTAGGCTTAGGCTCAAGCCTCACCATGATGAAAATGAAATACGGTGAAGAAGAATCAATCAAATTCACAGAAGAAGTGACCCGTGTGATGGCGGAAGAAGGCTGGAGCGTAGGCGTGCAACTAGCTGAAGAAAAAGGCCCGGCACCGATTATGGACGAGAAATTTGAAGTAACCGCTGACATGCTGGCAAAACGCCCAGAAATGGCGGCAGATGGCATTAAAGTCGGCAGTAAAGTAACCGGTAAAGTGTTGCTAGGTAAATATAGCCGCTACATGCAACAGTTCCCCGAGGGCTTGCGTAACCAAATTGCGACTAAAGGTGCGCGCTTTACGCACCACAGCTCGATTGCACCAACAGGCACCATTTCACTGTCACTGGCTAACAATGCAAGTAACGGTATTGAGCCAAGCTTTGCGCACCATTACGCACGTAACGTGATTCGTGAAGGCAAAAAATCAAAAGAAAAAGTCGATGTGTTCTCTTATGAGCTATTGGCTTACCGTGAATTGATTAACCCGAATGCGATGCCGTTTAGCGACAAAGTTGAGGAGCAGTTGCCGGATTACTTCTTGGATTCATCCAGCATTATGGCTAAAGCCCACGTGGATATTCAAGCGGCATCACAAAAATGGATTGATAGCTCGATTTCAAAAACCATTAACGTACCAACCGATTACGATTTTGAAGACTTCAAAAACATCTATCTCTACGCTTACGACAAAGGTCTAAAAGGTTGCACTACCTTCAGGTTTAATCCTGAAGCGTTCCAAGGCGTATTAGTGACTGAAAAAGATTTGGAAAGTACCACATACAAGTTCACGCTAGATGATGGTACTGAAGTTGAAGCCAAAGGTAATGAAGAGATTGAATACGATGGTGAAATTCACTCAGCCGCTAATCTTTACGATGCGCTGAAAGAAGGCTATTACGGTAAATTTTAGGGATTAGAAACTAGGAATCAGGGGCTAGGGTGGATAAAGTGCGAAGGGCGGTTGACTAGCCCCTAATTCCCAGCCCCTATTCCCTTAAAGGAGAAAATAACATGGCAATTAAAATTGAAAAGAAAATCGTTAGCTACGCGCTAGTGAATGAGCAAGATAAAAAAGACGCAGAAGCCAAGGCGGCCGCACAAAATGCTGAAGCAAAAAATGTCATACAGCTGGGCGAGCCATTAAGCCGCCCTGACAAACTGGTAGGCAACACCTATAAAATCAAAACGCCAGTCACAGAACATGCGCTTTACATCACCATTAACGACGTGATAATGAATGAAGGAACACCGCAAGAGCATCGCCGTCCATTCGAGATATTTATTAACTCCAAAAACATGGAGCACTTTCAATGGATAGTAGCCCTTACGCGCGTCATGTCTGCCGTGTTCCGTAAAGGTGGTGATGTCACGTTTTTGGTAGAGGAACTCAAAAGCGTTTTTGAACCCAGCGGTGGCTACTTTAAAAAAGGCGGCAAGTTCATCCCTAGTTTAGTGGCAGAAATTGGCGAAGTTGTTGAACAACACCTGCAAGAGATCGGCATGCTGAAAAAACCTGGCTTAGATCAACACCAACAAAAACTAGTGACTGAAAAAAAAGCTGAATACCTAGAAAAGCATGCAGCACCAGGTGAAGAAGTGAATGCAGAAGGTTTTCCTAAAGGAGCAAGCTTGTGTGGTAAATGTAGCACCAAGGCCGTGATTATGATGGATGGCTGCTTGACGTGCTTGAATTGCGGCGAGAGTAAGTGTGGTTAGATAGGGTTTTGATTTTTAATAACTGTTGTTGTGTCAGTGACCCCATAAGCTGCAAGTTTGACCTCATAAGTTGCAATTAAAGACCTCATAACTTGCAATTAGATAGCCTGATTTTTATGTCTGAGACATCTCATATAATTAATTACTTTATAACTAGCGTCAACCTCATAGTGGTAAGTTGAAGAAAGCGTAAGAATGCAGTGAGTAATACAATGGAGTATCTCGCAATAGCTATAACGAAAGTATGAGTTTGTCTGATGATGGGTATTCACTGGGGTTTAGACCTTTAGGAATGGCTTTTCGCGGTGGAAGCGAAAATCAGCTTTTAAGTAATGAGGGCGTTGCGGAGTATTCTTGGGAACTGTTAATCTCGCCATTACAAAATTAAGCACGAACTCGACTGCAATATTGACTAAAGCTAAGTTGCGCTTTATTCGTAAATTTTAGAAGAAACTAGCAACTTATGAGATATCTTAGTTGTTACTTATGGTGTTTGGTGTCGATATAAGGTATTGATTTATATAGACCATTAAATAGCATCTTACGAGCTTGCCAACATTTTTTTTGTGTGGCTAAATGCTTCAAACAAGGCATTGAATGACCAGATTCCGTTATTGTTGCTAGATAATGAACTTGGCGCAGACATGCGAACGCGAGCTAATGGTCCAGATTAAGCTAAGGAGTCTACTTCTCATATGGCTTTCAGTATATCTTCAACAATCTTTTTAGCATCGCCAAATACCATCATGGTTTTTTCTAAATAAAATAATTCATTATCTAAACCTGCATACCCTGATGCCATCGACCGTTTATTGACGATAATTGTTTTCGCTTTGTAGGCTTCTAAAATGGGCATACCATAAATTGGGGTGCCAGGCTTTTTTGCTGCGGGATTCACCACATCGTTAGCGCCAATCACAAATACCACATCAGTTTGACCAAACTCATTATTGACATCCTCCATCTCTACCACTTGCTCATAAGGCACATCTGCCTCGGCAAGCAGCACATTCATATGGCCGGGCATTCGACCAGCTACAGGGTGGATTGCATATTTCACATGCACGCCTTTGCTAATTAATTTGCTGGTAAGTTCTTGCAACGCGTGTTGCGCACGTGAAACCGCTAATCCATAACCTGGGACAATAATCACAGTGTCTGCATTTGACATTAAAAAAGCTACATCTTCGGCAGAGCCGGATTTCACTGACTTTTGTACTCCATCGGATGCATCTGCTACGATCGACTTCGAGCCAAAACCGCCTAACATTACCGCAATAATTGAACGATTCATCGCTTTGCACATAATGTACGACAATATTGCGCCAGATGAACCTACGCACGCGCCAGCAATAATTAATACAGAGTTATTCATGGTAAAGCCAATACCCGCGGCGGCCCAACCTGAGTAACTATTGAGCATGGATACCACCACTGGCATGTCGGCGCCACCAATCGGAAGGATCAGCGTGATACCTAATACTAAAGCTAATCCACACATCACTAAAAAGGCAAGTTGGCTACTTTGGCTATAGTAAAAAATACCAAAGCCTAGTATTAACAGGGCTAGCATTAAATTCAATGGGTGTTGATTATTGAAATGAATTGGTTTTGCGCTGAATTTACCTGAAAGTTTTCCAAATGCAATAATCGAGGCAGAAAAGGTTATTGCACCAATAAAGGCACCAATAAATAACTCAATACGTTGTACAGCAGCATGTGTTTCAGCAGCGTTATAAACTGAAGCAATGGCGATAAGGGTGGCTGACAAGCCCACAAAAGAATGCATCAAAGCGACTAATTCTGGCATTTTGGTCATCTGCACTCGTTTTGCAGCAAAAATCCCCACCGCCGCGCCCAGAACAATTGCAATACCAATCAATGAATAGATAAGATGATGACCGACAAATAAAGTGGTGATAACGGCAAGCGCCATGCCTGCCATGCCTAATGTGTTACCTAAACTTGCGCTGGTGGGGGATGCCAGACCTTTAAGCGAAAAAATAAACAATACCGCAGAAATTAAATAGGCTGCTGAAGTGAAATTAGCATTTGCAGCAATCATTTTTTAGACTCCATAAGCTTATTTTCTTTCTTTTTAAACATTTCAAGCATTCTTCGCGTCACCATAAAGCCGCCAAAAATATTAATGGAAGTTAAAAAAACAGCTATTGCACCCAATATACTGGTTATATTAAAAGCCTCTGTATCGATAGTTACGGTTTGTAGCATCGCACCCACAATCACAATGCCGGAAATCGCGTTGGTCACTGACATCAACGGGGTATGTAGCGCGGGGGTCACGTTCCATACGACGTGATAACCCACAAAAATGGCTAATACAAAAATCGTGATATTTTGCATGGTTAATAATTCGTTCATAAGCTGACCCCTATTACCTATCAATTAATCTTTAGTTACTTTGTTGTCTTTACAAACCAAACAAGCGGCCACTAATTCGTCATCTTCAGGTATATGAAAATTGCCTTCGCTCGTAACAATAAGCTTCAGAAACTCAAAAATATTTCGGGCATAAAACGCTGAAGCATCCCCACTCACAAGGCTCGGTAGGTTGGTATAGCCAACGATAGTTACGCCATGTTTAACAATCACCTGATTTGCTTCGGTTAACGGGCAATTGCCTGCTCCGTTTTCACCTAACCCTGCCGCCATATCGACTATCACAGAACCAGGTTTCATCTCAGCTACCGTGTCGGCATGCAGCAAGGTAGGTGGATCTTTTCCAGGAATCAGTGCAGAGGCAATCACAATATCGGCTTCGCTTGCGCGTTCAGCCACTAAATTTTCTTGACGCTTCATCCATGCCTCTGGCATTGACCGCGCATAGCCAGATTCGCCTGCGGCAATTGTTACTTCTTCCTCTGTCTCAAAGGGGACGTCTAAAAACTTAGCCCCTAACGATTCAATTTGCTCCTTAACCGCAGGTCTAACATCCGAAGCTTCTACTACTGCACCCAAACGCTTTGCCGTTGCAATGCTTTGCAAGCCCGCAACGCCTGCTCCTAAAATAAGCACGCGCGCTGCTTTTACCGTTCCCGCTGAAGTCATCAACATTGGCATAAATCGTTGGTAATAATGGCTAGCGAGTAAAACTGCCTTATAGCCTGCTACATTTGCTTGTGATGAAAGTACATCCATACTCTGTGCTCGAGTATTTCTGGGTAGTGCCTCCAAAGCAAAAGCAGTAATGCCCTGGTTCGCCATCATGTTTAACTGCGCCTGATTGTAAGGGTCCAACATGCCAATTAAAACTGTGCCTGAGTTCATGGCTTTTATTTCGAATGGCTCTGGTGCGCGAACCTTAAGAATGATTGCGGCTTCAAATACTTCCTGTGCTAAAACCAACTTGGCACCTGCTGCTTGGTAGGCCTCATCTGAAATGTTTGCACGCTCACCAGCGCCTTTTTGAATAACAACCTGCAAGCCTAAACTCACCATTTTTTTAACGGTTTCCGGTGTCGCAGCTACACGACGTTCTTCACCTTTAATTTCAGTTGGTATGCCTATTTTCATTTTTTCTATCTTTATTTGAATTAACTGGTCATTGGAGCTTGGCAAGCAGCCTGACAAATATCCACGAATGCTTTTGCATCTAATGAACAACGTCCTACTAGACTCCCATCAACATCGGGCATTGCAAACAGCTGTGCCGCATTCGCCGGATTTACGCTACCTCCGTAGAGGATACGTACATTTTTAGCAACTTCTGCATTACACCGCGCGATACGTCCACGGATGAAGCTATGCACCTCTTGTGCCTGCTCAGGTGTCGCTGGCTTGTCGGTACCAACTGCCCACAATGGCTCGTAGGCAAGTACGGCCTTGGCTAGAAAATCCGCGCCGAAACGCCTGATGATGGAGTCTAGTTGCCGCCCAACGACATACTCTGTCCAGTCTGATTCACGTTCCTCTCTCGACTCACCCATGCAAAATATCGGGGTTAACCCAGCCTTGAGCGCTACATTGAATCTGGTGGCAGCCGTGTCGTCGGTTTCATGAAACTGGATGCGCCGTTCGGAGTGCCCAATAATGACGTGAGTACAGCCATAATCCACCAGCATGTCCGGCGAGACTGCGCCGGTGAGTGCGCCGTCCTCGGTTGCACAAAGATTCTGCGCTCCCCAAGCCACATTCGACCCTTGTAGCAAAGACTGCGCCTGACCAAGGTAAGGGTAGGGGACACATACCACGTAATCAGCATTATGCAAGTCACGCACACCCGTCATTACGCCATCCAAAAGCGACGTATTCTTTACCCTGCTGCCATTCATCTTCCAATTACCTACTACTAATTTGCGTCTCATTTTTAAACCTTAATATGGATGCTTAGAGTGTTGACTCATCTAATGACTGCTGCCAATTCACCCTTGGCATAACGGATTGCCATGGTATCCAAGCTGATCACTTTAATTTTTGACGCTTGACCTGCACTGCCAAATGCTTCAAAGCGCTCTTTACAAACCCCTCTTGCGGCAACAGTGGCAGCCTTTAAGATCGCGCGAGGGTCAAACTCTTCAGGGCTTTCGTACATTTTTTTACGCATAGCAGCGGTCATGGCTAATCGAATATCCGTATCAATGTTGACCTTGCGCACGCCGTTTTTGATGCCTTCAATAATTTCGGATACTGGCACGCCATAAGTCTCTTTAATCTGCCCGCCGTATTTGCGAATCATCTCCAGCCACTCCTGCGAAACACTTGAGGAGCCATGCATCACCAGATGTGTATTTGGAATCCGCTGATGTATCGCCTTGATTCTGTTGATGGCTAAAATATCGCCTGTCGGTGGCCGGCTAAACTTGTAAGCGCCGTGACTGGTGCCAATTGCAATCGCCAGCGCATCTACTTGTGTTGCCTTTACAAAGGCAGCGGCTTCATCCGGGTCGGTGAGTAGTTGCGATTCATTTAACACGCCCGTGGCTCCGCTGCCATCCTCGTCACCAGCCTGACCGGTTTCCAGAGAACCCAGACAACCAAGTT
>JBAYTS010000052.1:0-17342 GCA_041675545.1 Methylotenera sp. | reverse complement strand
TTAAATCGCGTTCAAGCGTTTTAAGCGCGCTACGATCATCGTTAGAAATGTTTTTTGGCGGAATCCGTGCAATTTTAGCAATGATGTCTTCAATTTCTTTATTGCCGATCGTTTTCTTCTGTTTAGATTTTGGCAATATACGTTGTGCCGCGCCCGCTTCATCAATCACATCAATCGCTTTATCAGGCAAGTGACGGTCATTAATATATTTAGCTGATAACTCTGCGGCGGTTGTTAACGCGCTAGCGGTATATTTCACGCTGTGGTGTTCTTCAAACCGTGATTTTAAACCTTTGAGTATTTCTATGGTTTCAGCAACACTCGGCTCGACTACATCCACTTTTTGAAAGCGACGAGATAAAGCATGGTCTTTTTCAAACACACCGCGATATTCTTGATAAGTAGTGGCGCCTATGCATTTGAGAGAGCCGTTAGAAAGCGCGGGTTTCAACAAGTTACTGGCATCTAAAGTGCCGCCACTGGCAGAGCCTGCACCAATCAACGTATGAATTTCATCGATAAATAAAATGGCATCTGGTTTTTCTGCCAGCTGTTTCATCACGGCTTTTAAGCGCTGCTCAAAGTCACCACGGTATTTAGTCCCTGCGAGCAATGCGCCCATATCGAGTGAGTAAACCACAGCATTCGCCAGTACATCTGGAATATTTTTTTCTACAATTCGGCGCGCCAAACCTTCAGCAATCGCGGTTTTACCTACGCCGGCTTCACCTACTAATAGCGGGTTATTTTTACGGCGGCGGCATAATGTTTGTACCACGCGTTCTAATTCAGCGCTGCGGCCAATCAGCGGGTCAATTTTGCCCGCGGCAACCTGTGCATTTAGATTGAGTGTAAAGTTTTCAAGTGCGCCAGCCGGAGCTGATTCTGCATCAGCTTCTTGCTCTGGACCTTCAGGTTTGGCGGTTTCACCTATTTTAGAAACACCATGTGAGATAAAGTTAACAATATCTAAACGGGTAATGCCTTGCTGATGCAAGAAAAACACGGCATGCGAATCTTTTTCACCGAAAATTGCAACCAGTACATTGGCGCCAGTGACTTCTTTTTTACCTGAAGATTGTACGTGCAACATGGCGCGCTGGATCACGCGCTGAAAGCCCAGTGTGGGTTGCGTATCGACGTCATCCAAGCCAATCACCGTTGGTGTATGTTCTTCAATGTATTGATTGAGTTCAGTACGCAATATTTCAAGTTTTGCCCCGCATGCACGCAATACCTCCGCAGCCGTTGGGTTGTCAATCATGGCGAGTAGTAAATGCTCAACCGTAATGAGTTCGTGGCGCTTTTGTCTTGCGTCCATAAAGGCCATGTGCAGGCTAACTTCCAACTCTTGAGCAATCATTTTTTGTACCTTAATCTAGTTGTATTCAAGCCATCTCAATGACGCACTGCAAAGGGTGTTGCAATTGCCTTGCGTGGCTAACTACCTGATTCATCTTTGTTTCTGCAATATCTTGTGGATAAACACCACATACGCCAGCGCCCTCAGTGTGTACTTGGAGCATAATTTTTGTCGCTTGTTCACGGCTTTTGTTAAAAAAACGTTCTATTGTTTCAACGACAAACTCCATTGGCGTGTAATCGTCATTTAATAGCAACACTTTAAACATGGGGGGCAATTTCGGTTTTGCAACTTCAGGTTTAAGTGCTATGTTAGTTTCGTGTGAGGGTTTAGCCATAATTAAAATCTATTTTGAGCCAAACTGGAAAAAATTCAAGCTTAATTTCACCAGTTGAGTTGGAATAATACCTTGCTGATCGGGTGTGCAATTGCAGAGACTAAGGGAATATCTTAACGCTTTTCACGATTCTATCTTGCGTTTGTACAATTTCCAGCACGTGTGCACCCACTTTAAAGCTGGTGCTGGATTCTGGGATGTCTTCAAAGTGTTCGAGTATCAGGCCGTTGAGCGTGCGAGGGCCATCAATGGGAAAGTTAAGCTTTAATTTTTTATTGAGGTCACGCAAGGTGCTACTACCATCTACTAACCAGCTTCCATCAGCCTCCTGGTGGTAACTGCCAAGGCGTGAGGGTGATTGTGTTGTAAAGTCACCTATCACTTCTTCTAAAATGTCTTCTAAAGTTACTAGACCTTTAAACTCACCATATTCATCAACCACCAAGGCAATGCGTTGTTGGTTCTCTTGAAACTGCTGAATTTGTGTAAAAAGCGGCGTGCCAGAAGGGATAAAGTAGGGTGCACTCATGACTTCGCGCAAGGCCTCTTTGTCTAAACTGCTATCTTGATGCATTGTGCGTAGCTGACTAATGACTTTTCTGACATGAAGTATGCCAATAATTTCTTCGTGCTCGCCTTGACGCACAGGCAGGCGTGTGTGGTGGCTACTGGAAATATGTTGCAGAATATCGTCTAGGGGTGAGTCAAAGTCAATGGTTTCAACCTGCGTGTGTGCCGTCATCACATCATCGACGCTAATTTTTTCTAAATCAAATAAGTTCAACAAAATTGTGCGGTGTTTTTTGGGTAAAAAATGACCTGCGTCGGTGACGATGCTCCGCAGTTCGTCCATGGTGAGTGATTGCGTAGGTTGTTCAAAATTGACGCGAACACGGAGTATGCGTAGTAAAGCAACGACGAATAAGTTAACAAACCAAACTGCCGGATACAGTACTTTAAGTAATGGGTAAAGGATGTAGCTACAAAACATCGCAATTTTTTCAGGGTAGGCTGCGGCAATGACTTTAGGTGAAATTTCGCTAAATACTAAAATAGCAAAAGTGACGGTCAGTGTGCCTAACATCAGCGCCCAGTCGCCTTCACCAAATAGCTCTACAACAATAATGGTCACTAAAGTGGCAGAGGCGGCATTGGCAAAGTTATTGCAAAGCAGAATAACGCCTAGCAACTTGTCTGTTTTAGCCAACAAGGCACTGGCAAGCCGAGCGCCTCGGTGGCCCTCTTTAACCAAATGCCGCAACCGATAACGGTTAAGCGACATTAGGCTAGTTTCGGCAATTGAGAAAAAACCGGAAATAAGTAGCAATAAGGCAAGGGCGCCTAGTTGCCATGAAATAGGAATGTTATCCAATGGGTGAATTTACGCTGATGACGATAGGTAGAGTTTATACGCGAGTTTGCTAGTTATCAAGCTGACTGTGCTTAATCACTAATCACAGTCAGCAGTGTCGCATTTATGCAAATTCTGATGGATCCGGTTCGGTTACTTTTTCTTCTTTTGCGCCTTCTTTTTTCTCTATATCACCAATCAAATTGGCGCGATTAACGCCTAGCCACATCGCGATTGGGCAGGCAACTAATACTGAAGAATAAATACCGAACAAAATGCCAATCGTGAGTGCTAAAGAGAAGTTATGCAGTACTTCACCGCCAAATAACAGCATGGACAGCACCATTAGTTGTGTCGAGAAGTGGGTAATAATGGTGCGCGACATGGTGCGGGTAATGGCGTTATCAATCACGGTCACAACGCTGGCTTTACGCATCTTGCGGAAGTTTTCGCGCACGCGGTCAAATACCACCACAGATTCATTGACCGAGTATCCTAATACCGCTAAAACTGCAGCGAGTACGGTGAGGTTGAATTCCCATTGAAAAAAAGCAAAAAAACCTAAAATAATGATCACATCATGCATATTGGCAATGATGGCTGCGACCGCAAAACGCCATTCAAAACGCATGGCAAGATAGAGCATGATGCCAGCTATTACTAATAGCAAGGCAAGGGCACCATTTTCATACAGTTCTTCTCCAACTTGCGGCCCCACAAACTCAACGCGGCTCATCTGCACCGAGCTGTCCATTTCTTTTAAACTTGCCAGCATTTGCTCTGAGAGTTGCGAGCCTGTCACCTCTGCGCGTACTGGTAGGCGAATCAGCACATCTCGGCTACTACCAAAGGTTTGCACGGTGGCATCTTTAAGCCCAATGCTGTCAACAGTGTGACGAATTTTCGCTAGATCTGCAGCTTGCGGGTAGCTGACTTCCATCATGGTGCCGCCAGTAAAGTCCACACCAAAGTTGAGGCCTCGCACAGCTAAAAAGAATATGGCAAGAATGAAGGTAATCAGAGAGATGGCGGTTGTAAGCCGACCATAACTCATGAAGGGGATGTCTTTTTTTAAACTGAATAATTCCATAATTTAGTTACTCTTTAAATTTTAAAGGTGTTAGCTTGTAATGCCTAGTTATTCAACATTAGCCAATAGAGAGTTTGCTGACTTTCCGACGATAGCCGTGAAGTGCATTAACAATGGCGCGCGAAACAACAACCGCACTAAACATAGAAGTCAAAATGCCAATGACGTGCACAACAGCAAAGCCCTTGACTGGCCCTGAGCCAAACATAAAGAGTGCAAGGCCTGCAATCATGGTGGTGACATTTGAGTCTAAAATAGTATCCCATGCTCGATCATAGCCCGCGTGGATCGAGGCTTGCGGGGTGTTGCCGTTACGTAGCTCTTCTCTAATACGTTCGTTGATAAGCACGTTGGCATCAATCGCCATCCCCAGTGTGAGTGCTACCGCAGCAAGACCAGGCAAGGTGAGCGTAGCTTGCAGCATAGACAATACCGCGACTAACAGTAGTAAGTTAATGCTAAGTGCAGCCACAGAAATTGCGCCAAACATCACATAGTAAATCATCATAAAGAGTGCAATGGCGGCAAACCCCCATAAAGTAGAATGCATGCCGCGTTTGATGTTAGCTTCACCCATGCTCGGGCCAACGGTGCGCTCTTCAATAATGTCCATTGGCGCGGCGAGTGCGCCAGCACGCAATAGTAATGAAATGTCGGTGGCTTCTTGTGTGTTGGCCATACCTGAAATTTGGACGCGACCACCGCCAATCTCTTCGTTAATCACTGGCGCTGTAATGACTTCAGTATTGCCTTTTTCAATCAGCAATATTGCCATACGTTTGCCTACGTTCTCACGCGTGACTTGTTGGAATATGCGCGCACCACGTGCATCAAGTGATACGTTAACTACCGATTGCCCATTTTGGCTGTTTACACCAGGGCCAGCGTCAGTAATATAGTCGCCAGTCAGCACGACATTCTTTTTCACAAGAATCGGGCGGCCTTCGCGATCTTTATACACTTCGTCACCCAATGGCGCTTGACCCTTAGCGGCTTTTTCTAGTGTGGCCGCATCAGATTTATCTTCATCCACCAGTCTGATTTCGAGCGTGGCGGTACGTCCTAAAATCTCTTTCGCTTTGGCGGTATCTTGCACGCCAGGCAGTTGTACCACTACGCGGTCTATACCCTGTTGTTGAATAATAGGTTCAGCAACCCCAAGTTCGTTAATTCGGTTGTGCAAAGTTTGAATATTTTGTTTTAAGGCAAAGTCTTGAATGCGTTTTTGTTCTACCGCATTGAGTGAGGCTGTGAGTAATTGACTCGAACCTTCTGCAGATTCATTCAATGTTAAATCCGGATATTCTTTGCTAATGATTTTTTTGCCTTTTGCCAGCTCATCTGCGTTACTAAAACGGATTTGAACGGTTTGACCTTCGCGCGTTACGCCAATGTAAGAAATACGCTCTTTACGTAGCGCGGTTCTAAAATCACCCACAAAACGCTCAGCCGCTTTATCTAAGGCGGCTTTCATATCAACTTGCAGTAAAAAGTGCACACCACCGCGCAAATCAAGACCTAAGTACATCGGCTTGGCGCCTAGGCTACGCAACCAGTCCGGTGAGCGCGAAAGCAGGTTGAGGGCAACGGTATAATCCTTACCTAAACTGGCTTGCAACACGTCTTTAGCTTTGATTTGCGTATCAGTATTGGCAAAGCGTGCTTTCACACCGCGCGCATCTAAATAAATACCGTCATATTGAATATTTTCTTGTTTAAAAACTTCTTCAACCTGGCCAAGTAACGCAGGGTCAAGTTTGCTTGTGCTTTTAGCGGGCGTTATTTGTACCGCAGGTGATTCGCCAAAAAAATTGGGAACGGTGTAAGTGAGCCCAATTAAAATGATGACAACAACAAGGATGTTTTTCCACAATGGATAGCGGTTCATAGTTAGACTCTAGTGAATAGCGGTGTTGATCTGAGGTGTGCGAATGTCGCCAGCAGTAAATGCAGTAAACTAAAGGCTTTTAATCGTACCTTTTGGCAAGGCACTTTGGATGGCATGTTTTTGCACCGTGATTTCAGTGTTTGGCGCAATTTCAACGCTCACAAAACTGTCAGTCACTTTCGTTACTTTGCCAACGATACCGCCGCCTGTGACTACTTCATCGCCTTTTTGCAAAGCCGCAATCATATTGCGTTGCGCTTTAGCTTGTTTCATTTGTGGGCGAATAATCATGAAGAAAAACAGCACGAAAATAACGATCAGCGGCAAAAAGCTGGTGAAATCGGTAGCAGGTGTAGCGGCGGCGTAGGCATTTGAAATAAACACGATATAACTCTCTTAAAATATTAAGTGGAAATGGTCTAAAAAATTAGCTTTGAATTTTAGCACAGACTGACTTGTGTTGCAGTAATCTCAACTTTTAAGCGATAAAGTCAGGATAAACGCCTACGTTTTGCAGAAAAGTCTTGTTTGAATGCCTCGAAGGTTCCCGCCTCAATCGCATTGCGCATATCTTGCATCAGCACCTGGTAGTAATGCAGGTTGTGAATGGTATTGAGACGTGAACCTAAAATTTCGCCAACCTTGTGTAAGTGGTGCAAATAGGCGCGGCTGAAATTACGGCAGGTGTAGCAGCTACAATCGGCATCCAACGGCGCGGTATCGTTCTTATAAGTGGCATTTTTAATTTTAATGTCACCATATTGCGTAAATAGCCAGCCATTGCGCGCATTGCGCGTAGGCATCACGCAGTCGAACATATCAATGCCCTGAGAAACCGCATCGACCAAGTCTTCCGGCGTTCCTACGCCCATTAAGTAGCGTGGTTTGTTTTGCGGCATTTTAGGCGCGGTATGCGCCAAAATTCGCAACATATCTTCTTTAGGCTCGCCAACAGATAAGCCGCCGATGGCATAACCATCAAAGTCGATCTCAGTTAGTCCAGCCAAAGAAATATCACGTAAATCTTCATACATGCCGCCCTGAATAATGCCGAATAGTGCATTGCTATTACCTTGGTGCGCATCTTTACTACGGCGCGCCCAACGCAATGAAAGCTGCATGGAGTCGTTGGCTTCTTTCACGGTGGCAGGGTAGGGCGTGCATTCGTCAAAAATCATCACGATGTCGGAATTCAATACTTTTTGAATACGCATGGATTCTTCCGGCGTTAAAAAACAGCTGTCGCCATTGATGGGTGAGCGAAATTTCACACCTTCTTCAGTAATTTTACGCAACGCGCCTAAGCTCCACACCTGAAAGCCGCCAGAATCCGTAAGAATTGGTCCATCCCAGCCCATAAATTTATGTAAGCCACCGTGTGCAGCAATCACGTCTAACCCAGGGCGTAGCCATAGATGAAACGTATTGCCTAACACGATATGGGCGTTGATTTCTTTTAACTCTAATGGCGACATGGCTTTGACCGTGCCATAAGTGCCAACAGGCATAAAAGCTGGGGTTTGTACCTCTCCATGGGCCAGTGAGAGTGTGCCGCGACGGGCAAGACCATCTTGTTTGTGTAATGTAAATTGCATAGTTTTAACTTTAGTAATCAACCGATGATATTATCACACGCCTTTGTTATCCTTAACCTATGTCTGCAGTTAAGTCTGTTAATTAGAACCGAGTTAAGCTAGCTGTGTTAAGTCTTAATTTTAAGCGCTTGATTTATATTTACCTCATTCGCAGGTATGATACGAACATGACAGATACTAAACAACTTCCAAGTAGCAAAACAGATAGCCCATCATTAAGAGCGCGTGGTATTTATTTGCTACCAAATTTATTTACTTCAGCGGCCTTGTTTGCAGGGTTTTACGCCATCGTGCAGGCGATGAATGGTAATTTTGAGTATGCCGCAATTGCTATTTTTATCGCCATGGTGATGGATGGTTTAGATGGCCGTGTAGCGCGCATGACCAATACGCAAAGTGCCTTTGGTGCGGAGTATGACAGCTTATCTGATATGGTGTCGTTTGGTGTTGCGCCTGCGCTGATCCTTTATGTGTGGGCACTTAAGCCTTTAGGTAAGTTAGGTTGGATTGCCGCTTTTATTTACTGTGCCTGTGCAGCATTGCGCTTGGCACGGTTTAACACCAAGCTAGATGACGAGCATCAAGACAAGCGTTATTTTCAGGGCTTGCCTAGCCCTGCTGCGGCTGCGCTGTTGGCAGGTTTTGTTTGGGTGTCTTACGAATACGGTGTAAGTGGCCGCGATGTGTTTTTTGGCGTGCTTAAAATGAAATGGATGGCTTGGGTGCTTACTGTGTTTGCAGGTGCATCAATGGTCAGTGATTTGCGTTATTACAGTGGCAAAGACATCAACTTAAAACACAGTGTGCCATTTATTGTCATGTTGGGCATTGTGCTGGCTTTTGTGCTTATTTCATATAGTCCGCCAGAGGTGCTATTTTTTGTGATGGCTGTTTATGCGCTATCAGGCTATGTCATGTGGTTGCGTGGCAGGCTTCGTGCGAAAAAGCTAAGTGACTAAAGACTTAAAAACCAGCGTGGTTGAATGCGAAGGTTTAAGTTACAGAAGTTAAATGCTTGCAGATTTTTCTAAAAAACATTATATTTCTAACACTATGTCGAACTTACACATTTTTAGTACACTTTTTTCCGCCAGCTTAATTGCAAGCGCAATACTCTTGCGTAAAATGTTTGCATTACGCGCTACAGCGCTCCGTACTAAAAACCTGCGCTAGCGCGCAAACTATCCCCCACCCTCCATGTGTTAAATGACGTTGCGTATTATCTGCAGCGAGATGCTACTATTTGAACTCAATTTGCTTTAAGGTAAATTTACTCGGTCTCAAATTAAGCTAAAATTAAACTGAATAAAAAAGTAAGGTAACGACCATGAATCAAGCAACCAAACAAGATCAAATTATTATTTTTGACACCACCTTGCGTGATGGCGAGCAAAGCCCAGGTGCTGCGATGACGAAAGAAGAGAAAATTCGTATCGCACGCCAGCTCGAAAAATTAGGCGTTAACGTGATTGAAGCCGGCTTTGCCGCAGCCAGCCCTGGTGACTTTGATTCAATTTCAGAAATCGCCAAAATCATTAAAAATTCAACCGTATGTTCATTGGCGCGCGCGAGTGAAAACGATGTGCGCCGTGCTGGCGAGGCGATTAAGCATGCGGTTAGTGGTCGTATCCACACCTTTATTGCCACTAGCAAGATCCACATGGAAAATAAACTCCGCATGACTGAAGATCAAGTGGTGGAACGTGCGGTGCAAGCCGTGAAATGGGCGTTGGAATATACCGATGATGTTGAGTTTTCAGCTGAAGATGCGGTGCGCTCCGACATGGACTTTTTGGTACGCGTGTTTGATGCTGTGATTAAAGCGGGTGCAAAAACCATTAACGTGCCCGATACCGTTGGTTATTCTATCCCCGCACCTTGGGGCGAGCGTATGCGTGAATTGATTGCGCGCGTGCCTAATAGCGATAAAGTGGTATGGTCAACGCATTGCCATAATGACCTTGGCATGGCCGTGGCCAATTCGTTGGCAGCCGTTATGGGCGGTGCGCGCCAGGTGGAATGTACGATTAACGGCTTGGGTGAGCGCGCAGGTAATGCGAGCTTGGAAGAAGTCGTCATGGCGATTAAAACCCGTAGTGATGTTTTTAATTTGACTACACGTATTGATACCACACAAATTGTAGCCACCAGCAAATTGGTGTCATCTATTACCGGTTACCCGGTGCAACCCAATAAAGCCATTGTTGGCGCTAATGCGTTTGCGCATGAGTCTGGCATTCATCAGGACGGCGTATTGAAGCACCGCGAGACTTATGAAATTATGCGTGCAGAGGACGTGGGCTGGAATGCGAACAAGTTAACCTTAGGTAAATTGTCAGGTCGCAATGCATTTAGAACGCGCTTGAAGGAGTTGGGTATTGAGTTGCCTAGTGAAGACTTGTTGAACGCCGCATTTGCACGCTTTAAAGATTTGGCCGATAAAAAATCTGAAATTTTTGATGAAGATTTGCACGCTTTGGTGAGTGACGAGTTTGTACAAGAGGCAACTGAAAACTACAAATTAGTCTATTTGCAAGTGGCGTCACAAACAGGTGAAATACCACACGCATTGATTACAGTGTCCGATAATGGTACTGAAAAAAAATCAGAAGCGGATGGCGGCGGCCCAGTGGACGCGGCATTTAAAGCCATTGAACGTATTGTAAATAGCGGTGCGGAGTTGCAATTGTATTCTGTCAACAACATCACCAGTGGTACAGATGCGCAAGGTGAGGTAACGGTACGTTTGGCCAAAGGCGGGCGTATTGTGAACGGGCAGGGCGCTGATACTGATATTGTGATTGCCTCGGCCAAAGCGTATTTGAATGGCTTGAATAAGTTGCATAGCAAGCTCGAGCGCGCGCACCCGCAGGTTTAATGGAAGTTTGTCATTCTGAGCATAGCGAAGAATCCATGCAACTAATTGATAATACTGGATTCCTCGCTACGCTCAGAATGACAATACAAAAGAATGTGACAAGAGTGGATGATGACTTGAGAGTTTTTGTGTGAGTCACCCCAAACAGCCAGCGATTTATATTTTGGCCAGTAAGCGTAATGGTACGCTGTATATAGGCGTTACCAGCCAATTGCCGCAACGCATGTACCAGCATCAAATGGGTTTGATAGAAGGTTTTACTAAAAAATATCACATTAAAACACTGGTATATTTTGAATTATGTGACGATATGGCAAGTGCAATAACAAGAGAAAAATCGCTTAAAGGGATTACACGAGCTAAGAAAATTTCCTTGATAGAATCGCAAAACCCAGAATGGCATGATTTAGTAGAAAAATTGGAACTGTTTGTCCCATAATTGAGCCAGTGCTGCTAGATTCATCGCTACGCTCAGAATGACGGAGTTTTGGGAGGCATTGAGTGATGTGAAATAGCAAGGTGAGATGTCAGTCAAGCTAATTTTGCACCCATTATCCGCTGAACTACGCTCAAGTGACTCATTTCATTTATAGACAAATCGGGTAATGACCAATAAAAACCAAACCCTACTTATACTAGCGGCTCTGTTTTGCACCTACTTTATCTGGGGTTCAACCTACTTAGCGATTCGCTTTGGTATTGAGAGCTTCCCGCCATTTCTGATAGCAGGCATTCGCTTTACGCTCGCGGGTGTTATTTTGTATATAGTGATGCGTTTTTTAGGCGCGCCCAATCCAACTAAGCAGCAGTGGTTAGGTGCTAGCGCCGTGGGATTGTTGTTGCCGGCTTTAGGTAATGGCACGGTGTGTTATGTGCAGCAAACGGTATCATCAAGTGTGGCGGCATTATCTATTGCAACCGCACCTATCTGGATGGCGGTTTTTTCTTCTATTTGGGGGCACCACATCACGGCTAAAGAATGGCTAGGTATCGCAGTCGGTTTGGTGGGTATTGTCTTGCTTAATATGGGTGGTAGTTTGCATGGCGATTTTGCCAGCGCATTGTTACTGATATTTGCAGCAGCAAGTTGGTCATTTGGCTCGGTGTGGGGCAGGCGTTTAGCCATGCCGCAGGGTTTGATGGCAAGTGCAGCACAGATGTTAGCCGGTGGCGTGGCGTTGCTTATAATGAGTGCTGCCCAGGGTGAAGAGTGGCCGCAAACCATTAGCCTGAAGTCATGGGGCGCTTTGTTGTTTTTAGTGGTATTAGGCTCGTTAGTTGCTTACAGTGCATACCAATATTTGCTTAAAACTGTGCGCCCGTTGGTTGCTAGTAGTAATACCTTTGTAAATCCTGTGGTGGCGTTTGCTCTAGGGATCTGGCTGGCGAATGAGCATGTTACCCGCATAGAATTGATAGCGCTCGGCGTGATTTTAATTGGCGTGTATTTAGTACTTTCTGCAACTCATCATAAAGATATTTAACATGAAACAAAACTCAGTATTAAAACAGAATCTGGCACTGTTTGATTTAGACAATACATTGCTTGCAGGTGATAGCGATTACAACTGGAGCCTATTTTTAATTGGTGAAGGGTTGTTGGATGCAACTACGCATCAAGCGCGTAACGAGCAGTTTTATCAGGATTATAAAAACGGCAACTTGGATATTATTAAGTTTTTAGCGTTTCAATTACAGCCACTTTCGCAATACCCGGTAAAGTTTTTGGATGAACTGCACTTGAAGTTTATGGACAAAGTGATTCGCCCAATGATGACGCAAAAAGCGCAAGATTTAGTCAACAAACACAAAGCGCAGGGGGATTTATGTTTGATTATTACCGCTACTAATAGCTTTGTCACCAAGCCCATTGCTACAGCTTTTGGCATTGAGCATTTAATTGGCACCGACCCTGAAATGGTGAATGGTCAATATACGGGTGGTGTAAGTGGTGTGCCTAGCTTTCAAGCGGGAAAAGTCACGCGTATCAACCAGTGGCTGGCTGAACGCAATCAAAAGTTAAGTGATTTTGAAACAAGCTATTTTTATAGTGATTCACATAATGATTTACCGCTAATGAAATTAGTGACAAACCCAGTGGCGGTAGATGCTGATGAAATATTAACCGCTTATGCAAAACAACAGCACTGGCCACACATTAGCTTAAGATAAAGCTTAAGCTAACCCAAGCGTGACACTAACGCTGGAAAATTGGTTAAACGTTCATGTTGGTGAGTTTTTAGCTTATCGACCCAAAATAATTTGCGAAACAAACATACTGCCAACATAAGCCAGCAACAGTAATACAAAGCCGGCGAGCGTCAAACGAATGGCTTTGATGCCACGCCAGCCATAGCGGACTCTGCCAAACAGCAAGCCTGCATATATAAACCAGCTGGCAATTGAAAAAATAGTTTTGTGATTAAATTGCAAGGCTTTATTGAAAATATGCTCAGAAAACCACATGCCACTGATGAGGGTGATAGTAAGCAAAACAAAGCCAAAGCCAATAATTTTAAATAGCAGTGACTCCATCATCATTAAAGGCGGAAAGCTAGGCAATTTAATCCAAGTGGTTTTGTGATGCAGGCTACGCTCAGCAATGGCCATCAATAGTGCATGCAATGCCGCAAACGTAAATAGACTGTATGCAATCATCGCAATCCAAACGTGTGCAACAAACAGGCTGTTTTCTGCTTCGGGCAGATAGTGATGACTCACACTAAATGCAGGTAACAGGGCAAAAAGTGCCGCAGGTGGCAATACAAAGGCCTGTAAACTATGCAACTGGTAGTTGCGATCAGTGATCCAATACACCAAAACAGTTAACCAGAATATGGCCGAAATTGATTGATAAAAGCCTAAATTAAATCCGGTAGAAAAAATACTTTGATGCAGTAGCCCGCCATGGATAAATAATCCTAAGGCAATCATGGCTGAATGTAGTTTGAGCTGTGTATTCTCAGGTGTTTTTGCGATGCGCCAATAATCAATAGCGACTGCCAGATAGATAAACACAACGACTAAATAGGGAATTAATTTTTGTGCGGTATAGGTCATAACGCAATTATGGCGCAAATGTGCGGTAAATATAATAGCTTCATGTAAAATTGAGGCCTAAATCATTTGTTAAGAGTAAATAATGCTAGAAAACTTAACTGGACGCCTGCAAGGCGTCATTAAAAATTTACGTGGTCAAGCCCGGCTTACTGAAGAAAACATCGCAGACGCAATGCGTGAAGTGCGTATGGCGCTGTTGGAGGCTGACGTTGCCTTGCCTGTAGTTAAAGATTTTATCGCGGCAGTTAAGTTGCGTGCGCAGGGTAAAGACGTGTTGCAAAGCCTCACGCCTGGACAAGCCGTGATTGAGGTGGTGAATGATGAGTTGACCACTTTAATGGGTAAAGCCAATGTAGGTTTAAATTTAGCTGCGGTGCCGCCGGCAATTATTTTAATGGCAGGTTTGCAGGGTTCAGGTAAAACGACTACTTCGGCCAAACTAGCTAAACTATTAAAAGAGCAAAAAAAGAAAGTGCTGTTAGCCAGTGCAGATGTATATCGTCCAGCCGCGATTGCACAACTAAAAACACTCGCCAAGCAATTAGAGGTGGAATGTTTTGACAGCAACGCAGACCAAAAACCGGCAGACATTGCCGCCGCCACTTTAGATTTCGCAAAGCGTGGTTATTACGACGTGGTGATTTTCGATACCGCAGGTCGCTTGGGCATTGATGAAGTGATGATGGCGGAAATCAAGGCCTTGCACACACAGTTAAACCCAATTGAAACCTTGTTTGTGGTCGATGCCATGCAAGGCCAGGATGCCATCAATACCGCAAAAGCTTTTGGTGAAACACTGCCGCTCACCGGTATCGTACTCACCAAGCTGGATGGTGACTCGCGCGGTGGCGCGGCGTTATCTGTGCGGCATGTGACGGGTCAGCCGATTAAATTTATTGGCGTGAGCGAAAAAGTAGATGGCTTGGAGCCATTTTACCCGGATCGTATGGCGTCGCGCATACTGGGCATGGGTGATGTGCTCGGCTTAATCGAGCAGGCGCATAAAAATGTCGATATGGCAGAAGCGCAAAAACTGGCCGATAAAGTTAAATCAGGCAAAAACTTTGATTTAGACGACTTTAAAGCGCAAATGTCACAAATGCGAAAAATGGGCGGCATGGGCGCACTGATGGATAAAATGCCGGCTCAAATGGCCGGCATGGCCGCAAAAATGAACCCAGATGACGCAGATAAAAGCATTCGCCGTATTGAAGGCATTATTAACAGCATGACAGCGCTAGAGCGCCGTAAACCGGAAATTATTAAAGCAACACGTAAAAAACGTATTGCAGATGGCTCAGGCGTGCAGGTGCAAGAGGTGAATCGCCTGTTAAAACAGTTTGAAGAAACACAAAAGATGATGAAAATGTTCGCAAAAGGCGGGATGGCCAAAATGATGCGTGGCATGGGTAGCTTAATGGGCGGTAAAATTCCGGGCATGCGCTAGACGCCAATTTTTAACGTGTTAGCTACTAAAAGCTGGCGATATGATTGCCTTTAGCATTAAACATAAATTAATTTAGGTTTAATTTAATTTATTGCTAGTTTCGGGTTGACCAAGTCGAGAGTTTCTAGCATAATTGCGCCCTTTCGTGAGTGATGTAAATCAAGCGCGAAAAACCAGAAATTTAGTATTACCCATTAGTACAATGGGGCGTTAGCTCAGCTGGTAGAGCAGCGGACTTTTAATCCGTTTGTCGTGGGTTCGATCCCCGCACGCCCTACCAAATTCGAGGCTTAGTCAGAAATGGCTAAGCCTTTTTTCTTTTGTGGTCGTCGCTTGCATATTTTTGGAGCGTGAGACTCATAATCCGTTGGTGCTGTGTTCGACTCACAGGGGGGGCACCAAAAAATAAGACGACTTAGGGAGAAATCTCTAGGTCGTTTTTTTTTGCCAATTTAAAATTCGATTCAAATTGGTAAGTACTATAGTTTGCTGATTCGGCCAGTTTCAACTTGATAATAATGTATGTCGTTATTAGAAATAGGCCGAACAATATATCCATTTTTTAAAACTTTTTTAGTGGGGTCATATTCCTTAAGCAAATGAAAGTCATTTTGAGCTTGAACCAAAATAAGTCCATGTTTAGTACCATCAACCCAATGTTTGGTTTCGGTACTTTCTAGCAAATAACCTATTTTGCAAGGTACGCCGAGAATTACGTAAACACAAAAGAATCCCAAGTAATATCTTTCGCTTAACTTTTCCCACAAATTGTTTTCAAAACTTTTTGCGATTTGCTTTTTGTATTTGCTTTGCGCATGATTGCTTTCAATTCGTTCTAAATAGCTTAGTTGTTTATTTTTGTTAGTTCCAGCATCTATTAAATTACTAATCAGCATTAAAGAGAAAGCAATAGACGTGAATACCAAAGTATTCTCAAGAGGTGCAATTGGAAACAATAATAGAAAAATTATTAATGCCAATACAAACGCTTCAAAAAAAAGAACTTCGAATAATCGCCCCAATTTATATTTGAAAATCATCCCAATTAATAAATCAATTAATCCAAAACCTATCAAACCTACTGCAATGAAGAAACCAAACCAAAATGAAAATAATTGGCCCAACGATATTGATATATGTTGTAGAGGAATGTCATAGAAAAAAAATTTCCCTATTTGATACATAAATACAATTAGGGTAAATGCGAATGGCGTTAAAGCAAGGAGTAGTGTTGTATCAGAAAATATTTTGTTAAAGATGGTCGGTTGATGATTAATGTCTGACATTTATGAGCCTTACAATTTTTAGTTTAATTTTTTTATAAGCTACTAAGTATAAGAAATACGCTTTTGCTAATAACAAATATACTATGATGTATACATAAATTCTCAAAAAAAAAGGCAAAAATGAAAAATACGAGAAAGCTATCATTAAAGAAAAGGGAAACTAAACTTCGTATTGAAAGAAAGAAATTTACTAGCACTATAGCGCGGAAGTATAAATATTATAGTGAAACTAAGGAGTTAACTTCTGACAACTCAAATATTGAAGGTAATTTGCAAAGGAATAAAGAAGGTTATTTGCTACTTGAATTGCCAGAAAAAATTGATTTAAATTCAAATTATTCAGAAATGACAGCCGTATTGAAAAGTATTAGAAAGCTAGTCCTTTCTGAAAAAAAGCCAATTTGCTTAACTTTTAATAATGTTAAATTTATTAAGCCCTCCGCGTTGTTAATATTGGCAGCCGAAATTCACAGATGCAGGAGAATTCATGGAATCAAGAAAATAACTGGCCATTACCCTAAAGATAAAAAAATAGAAGGTATTTTGGAAGATTTTGGTTTTTTTAAATTATTAGGAGTCGCTTCACGAAATAATTCTAAAAATAAAAAATACCCTATGGAATATATTGATTTTGTCACTCATATCCATGAAGTAAAAGGTACCGTAAGGGCCTTTAGAGAGTCCTTGCTTGGTAAGTCCATAGAAATGAGTGGACCTGCCAAAGGAAGACTTTATAGGGCTATAACAGAAGCAATGTTGAACGTTCGGCACCATGCATATCCGCTTAGTGCTATGAAAACAAATCCAGAAAGAGGTAGATGGTGGTTATCTGGACATGTGAACAAAAAAAATGGTGACTTAGTGATAATGTTTTGCTGACCTGCCCCCAATAACACTACCAACTGATTCTGAAAAAAGTCCGTTTAAAAATCAGGTTGCCTGCCTTAGTTTTTGTGCATAGATTGCAGGCGGCATGCGCCCACAACTGCTATGCGGCCTTACTTCGTTATAATCCTTTCGCCAGCTTGCAATGGCTTTCTTTGCTTG
>JBAYTS010000051.1:0-17824 GCA_041675545.1 Methylotenera sp. | reverse complement strand
TGAAAATACAGCATTGCGATATGCGCGCACCTCATGCACTGTTGGCCACTCGTAATGCTGGGTATCAAGGTCATCCCAGCTCATTTCATCCACGCCAATTGCGAACATGGACTCGAATTTTGGGTTGATGCGTTCGTGCATCAAGCCTGCCAAGGTTAATTTGTTCACAAAGAAAGTAGCGGTATGACCGTAATAAAAAATCAGCGGATGCCGCAACGTGATTGGCCTGCGATAATAAGCCTCATTATTTGCCAGTGTTTCAAATAAGGACTCGTAACGGTTAAATGTACGATGAAAATATGCGCGAATTTCTTCTCGTGAGATGGCTTCTTCTTTATCAGCCAGCGATGGCGTTCTGGGGAGTATGGATTTAGTCATTTGTTGATCAGGTTAAACTTTGATAAGCATTGAAAGATAATGCGCCATAGCTAAAAGCCGAAAACGCTCGGTATCAGGTTTATATTGGGCGGTTTTTTGATTCAAGCGCTTTGGCACCACTGTACGCAGAGACGCAAAATGGCACCATATAGTTCATTAGCGCATGACCCACCATTAGACCTTGCGCTGAAACAAGGTAATCCCACTGATTAATGAGGTTAAGTAGGGTGCCTACGACAAGACTCACTTTGACTGCACCCAAGAGCACTTGTCTTGTGAGTATAAAACGTAATAATCGACGCATAGGTGAATGACTTATCTTAATTAATTGTTATTTTTTCTCTTCATCCAAGTCAAAAGCATGTTTGCAGGCCTGATGGATAAAACTCACTTGCTTTCTGGCATTTGCACAGCCATCGCATAGCGTGATATGAAGTTTAAGTGCAATCACCTCTCTCCAGCTGAGTTTGCGGTCTAATTCCTGAGACATTAATTGGCTAGCCTCTTTGCAGTTCATCATGATCAACTCCTGGATGCTTGAAAGCCCTGCCCAGAAAACCACTTGGTATCTAAACAAAGACGTAATTTGGTGCGTGCGCGATGCAGAACCACCCAACAATTAGACGTTGATAGGTTTAATTCCTTACAAATGTCATCCACATCAAACTCAAGAAATTCACGCATCATGAAAATCCGTGAGGTTTGTGCGGGTAAGTGATTCAGGCATGCATCAAAAACCGCCCAAAATTGTTTTTGCTCAAATGACGCATCGGGATTGCTCCAGGTGTTTGGTTTGGTTTCCATATTCCACGCGCCGTGGTGGTTAAATAACACTTCTTCCAGGCCGTCATCTTCATCGTTGGAGAGTGTGGAAATATTCACTTCGCGTTTGCCACGACGTAAAGCATCAATTGTTTTGTTACGCAATATACTAAAGAGCCATGTCTTTAAGCTGGATTTATTTTTAAAGCCGTCTTGTTTCTCAATGGCAGTGAGCATGGTTTCCTGAATCACATCTTCTACTGCGTGCTGGTCGCGTAGTAGAAGATAAGCAAAACGTGTCATATCAGGGCGCAAGGCATTGAGCACGCTAGTGTCTATTGTCATCTCTTTTTTCACTCCAGTGGGTGGGCGTCAGCTGGAGTGTATTTTAATCTTAGCTTGGTATCGTGAGTAGTTTTTTTGTAAAGGAGCAATTAATCGTGTTCCCTTAATTAATTTCCAGTAGCTGCTTCAATTTGCCAGAATGTTCTAAATCTTGCAGATCATCAAAGCCGCCTACATGGTAGTCGCCGACATAAATTTGCGGCACAGTGCGCCTTCCGGTTTTTTCTATCATTTCCGTGCGTTTTTGAAAATCCAAATCCA
Source organism: Methylotenera sp. (assembly GCA_041675545.1). GTDB lineage: Bacteria > Pseudomonadota > Gammaproteobacteria > Burkholderiales > Methylophilaceae > Methylotenera. Next base: position 16,078 of record JBAYTS010000051.1, on the reverse strand, counting down.
CTCGGATAAAATCTATATGCTCTACACCTTTGCTATGCAATAGACGTTCTGCCGCAAGGCAATACGGACAGGTGCTGGTGGTGTACATAATCACTTTACTCATGGTGTTCTATTCCTTTTTATAACTGATTTATAACTGTAATAATTGATGACACATAGTGATGCATTTAACTTTTTTACACTATGCCTAATGCATTATTTTTTATGTTTGTTCGTACTTATTGGCGATGCGGCATATAGCAATGAATTCATCAGCTAACAATGAAGCCCCGCCAACCAATCCGCCATCTATATCTGGCATGCTGAATAAGTCTTCTGCATTTTTAGCTTTTAAACTACCGCCATAAAGTATCCTTACTTTTTTTGCTGCGTCTTGATTGCGCTTTGCAATGCGGTTGCGTATGAAATGGTGCACTAATTGCGCATGTTCGGGGCTTGCCGTTTTGCCAGAACCAATTGCCCAGACTGGTTCGTAGGCAAAAACCATGTTGAGTTGCATTGCCAAGGCAAATTCATGTTCATCCAGCGTTGCCATTACTGCATCCATTTGGCTCGCTACAATCACCTCTGTTAATCCTGCATTATGTTCAGCCAGTGTTTCACCAACGCAGAAAATAGGCGTTAATCCTGCATTAATTGCGGCCTCGAATCTGGCCGAAGCGGTTAAATTGGTTTCATGAAAAATACTACGTCGTTCAGAGTGGCCTAGCAGTACGTATGAGCAACCAAAATCTGTGAGCATGTGCGGTGCTACAGCCCCTGTAAATGCGCCTTGTTCATGTTGGTTTACATTCTGCCCGCCCCAAGCGATGTTAGTCTTGTGGAGTAAATCCCTGGTCTGGCATAGATAGGGGTTAGGGACGCATACAACATAGTCAGCTTTATTTAAGTCATGTAAACCCTCAGTCAGTTGATTAAGGAGCACTTGGTTGCTGTGAATGTCACCGTGCATTTTCCAGTTGCCTACAATTAATTTTCGACGCATATTTGAATCCTTTTGCTTAGCTTTAAGGTGATAGTTCATCAGATTTATTTGACGACAGCCTGTTTATTTAACGACAGCTTGCAGTTTTCCTGCCTTGTAAAGATCAGCCATACGTTCACATGGAATGGGTTTTATTTGTGATGCCATGCCAGCCGAGCCAAAAGCTTCGTATCTGGTTTTGCATATATCTCGCATGGCTAATGTCGCAGCATAGAGAAATTTTCTTGGGTCGAATTCTTTGGGCTGTTGCACAAAAAATCTGCGAATTGCGCCTGCAGAAGCCATACGCAGGTCGGTGTCTATATTCACCTTACGCACACCGTTTTGAATACCGTGTACGATTTCTTCCACTGGTACGCCATAGGTTTCACCCATCACCCCCCCAAATTCATTAATGATATGTAGCCACTCTTGCGGAACTGAAGAGGAGCCATGCATGACCAAATGTGTATTAGGAATGCGCGCATGAATCTCCTGAATTCTATCAATGGCTAAAGTTTTACCTGTTGGAGGTTGGCTAAATTTATAGGCGCCGTGAGAGGTGCCAATCGCGATTGCCAATGCATCCACGCCTGTTTTTTCAACGAAATCCGCTGCTTCCTCAGGGGAGGTGAGCAATTGTGATTGACTTAAATGACCTTCCGCGCCTGCGCCATCCTCTTTACCTGCCAAGCCGGACTCCAATGAGCCAAGCACACCTAACTCACCTTCAACGGAAACACCAATCGCATGCGCGATCTCGACCACTTTTTTGGTCATTTCTACATTGTATTGGTAGCTGGAAGGTGTTTTGCCATCTTCCAGCAGTGAACCGTCCATCATCACGCTAGAAAAACCAGAACGCATGGACTGGATGCATACAGCGGGAGACTGGCCGTGGTCCTGATGCATGACGACAGGGAGGTGCGGGTAAGTTTCAATGGCAGCTAATACCAGATGTCGTAAAAAGGCCTCGCCTGCGTATTTGCGCGCACCCGCTGAGGCTTGCAGAATAACGGGGCTATTGACCTCGTCTGCAGCTTGCATAATGGCGTGCACCTGCTCCATATTGTTGACATTGAACGCGGGAATGCCGTAATCGTGTTCAGCGGCATGATCCAGCAGTTGACGTAATGAAACGAGTGCCATGATGTTTATCCCTGGTTAGGTTAAGCCATTACTCAGTTTTATTTTTACAATGGCCGCAACAAGTTGCCATGCGCCATATATCAAAATCCCGCAGGATATAAAGCGTAAAACTAGCGCCTAACATTGGCCATGCCGCAAAGAACAGCAGGTTGTTACTATCGAATGGATTGAGGTACTGTTGATATGAGGCCAAGGTGGAAATGCCATGCAGCATGAGTACGGTGCCGTAAGTAAAACGCGGCTTCAAGCCTATCAGAAATGCAATTAACAATGCAGCCTCAGCCGTAGCCAACGCATAAACCAAGCTTACGCCAAGCCCTGCGAGTCCATAAAAATGCTCAAAAATTGCTGCCGCATGATCAGGGCGTACAAACTTGTCCATAGTCCACATTGCCATGGTGATAAATATTGTATAACGCAGGATAGCAAGCACCAGTGCGAGGCGTTTTGAATTGTTGAGTAAAGGTGACATATTGTCTTTGTCCTTAAAGATTAGCTTAAAAAATTTTGGCGTCTGAGCTGCTCATTAGACGTGCGGAAAAGACATTTCTTACAAAATGGATTTTTACGCCGATTGTAAGAAATGGCATGGCATAGGCGTCTAACAACATGTGTCTAACGCTAAGTTAATTTCAGTTTAACCATAAACTAATGCATTGCAAACTTAATTTGGGTTGAATATGTACTCAATTAGCACCTTGGCAGTTTTTAATATTTTATATTTTTTTAACCAGTAGGTGGCTGTCAATGGAATCTGTCGCTCATCAAACTTTTACACTGTTCTTGCAGTATGGATATCTTGCCATTTTTTTTGGCGTCATGCTTGATAACGCAGGCTTTCCTATGCCTGCTGAGATTATATTATTGTTAGCGGGTAGCCTTGTTGCCAGCGGAGATTTTGCATTGGCACCAGCCGTGCTTGCTGCTGCAACAGGCGCGCTATTGAGTGATAGCATTTGGTATGCAATCGGTCGTAGCGGTTCGCGCCGCATTATCCAGGTGTATTGCAAAATGAGCTTTGGCTCGGGTGCGTGCATGGCTAAAACTGAAGATCAATTACTGCATTTTGGTGCAAGGTCGCTGATTTATGCACGCTTTATTCCTGGATTTAGAACATTTGCCGCACCCATGTCAGGAATGTCGGGCGTGCCTTATCGACTATTTTTTCTTTACGATGGCCTTGGCGCGATCTTATGGGCGAGTCTTGGTGTTTCAGTCGGCATGACATTTGCGAATCAAATTAATATCATGATCGGGCATTTGGAGAACTCTAGAATTGTCTTGTTATATTTAGCTGGCAGCCTTTTGCTTTTGTTTTTACTCATGAAATGGCTAATACGGGTGCGCCATGGACGTGCAAGTTTGGATGCCAAATATGATGATTCTTGAGTCCACCTTAACCTGTCCAGGTTGTGGGCATGTAGCTACAGAGAAGATGGCTTTAGATTCTTTATTGTGGTTCTACAAATGTAAAAGTTGCCATTCAATGATAAAGCCAAAATGTGGTAACTGCTGCGTATTTTGTAGTTTTGGTACGGTGAAATGCCCATCAATGCAGAGATTATCATTACCTAAGCACTTGAAAAATAGATGAAAAATTTTTAAGTTTATACGAAAATTAGAGATTAAATAGAGGTAGGAACAATGTATAGATCTACCAATACTTTCAAATGCCAGTTGATTCTGACCTGTAAACAAGCCGCACCATTAGCGTCTCGTTCATTAGATGAAAATCTGACATTACATGAATACTTATTGTTGAAATGGCATTTATTAATATGCGAAAACTGCACTAATTATTTCAATCAGATTAAATTGATACGAAAGTTAGCGCATCAACAGCATTCATCCATGAAGCACTTATCGGACGAGGCAAGGCAACGGATTGCACAGGCACTATCTGATGCTGAAGCGACAATTAATCTTAATGACAACGGTTAGCCTCATTCAATTAGTATCATCTTGGACCATTACACCTCCAATTAACTTATTTTAAAAAATAGCGCTACTCATCCTGTACCAGAGCCCGAATAATCGGACATTCACCTTGTTGATCTCCAGCATCACAACGTGTGATCATTTCTGATAGTGAGGTGCGCATTGCCGTGAGATCGGTCAGTCTGGCATCGACCAAAGCAAGCTTATGTACTGCGAGTTCGCGTGTATCAGCACATGCTCGCAAACCGTTAAGGTTAAGAAGTCCGTTAATCTCATCCAACTTGAACCCCAGAACCTGCGCTCGCTTGATAAATTGAATGCGACGCATGTCGGCTTCATTGTATCGGCGGATGCTCCCGTAAAGCCTTTCTGGCGTCGGTAACAATGCCTTGCGCTGATAGAAGCGAATGGTTTCAACATTGACCCCGACGGCCTTGGCAAGTTGGCCGATGGTTAAGTTCTTATGGTGTTCAAACATGGTGCTTGACTCCGTACTTGACTACGGAGGTAAGGTTACGCTACCAACTTGATTTTTGAAAGGAAAAGCTTATGACTGAATCGAAAACTGGCCGTGGTGCGCTCTTCACTGGTGGTGTGGCGGCCATTCTGGCATCGATCTGCTGCCTCGGACCATTATTACTGGTAGCGCTCGGCTTTAGTGGTGTCTGGATCGGCAGCCTGACGGCATTGGAGCCCTATCGGTCGATCTTCATTGGCGTAGCGCTACTGTCTATGTTTTTCGCATGGCGGCGCATCTATCGTCCCGCAGCCGAGTGTAAACCGGGCGAGGTCTGTGCGTTACTAGAGGTCGGAGCAACTTACAGAGTCATTTTCTGGATTGTAGCTGTTCTGGTCTTAATTGCACTCGCTTCCCCTTGCGTTTTGCCGCTATTTTACTGAAAGGTTGTGATGAAAAATATCCTTATTACGTTGGTGCTTGTTACAACCTATGCTATCCCTGCTTTTTCTGCTACTAAAACCGTCACACTGACAGTGTCTGGTATGACATGCGCGGCGTGTCCGATCACGGTCAAGAAAGCGCTAGGTAGGGTGGATGGTGTTGTGAAGGCTGAGGTCAGCTTTGGTAGAAGAGAAGCTGTTGTGACCTTCGATGATGCCGAGACCAATGTCGCAGCACTGGCTCGTGCTACTGCTGAGGCTGGCTATCCCTCAATCGCTGTGGAGAATGACAAATGAGCGCCATAATTCTAGACGCTGTACTTACCTGCCCGCACTGTGGACATGCCAAGACGGAACCCATGCCTACTGATGCTTGCCAGTGGTTCTATGCGTGTGAAAATTGCCACATGTTACTCAAGCCAGCACCCGGCGATTGTTGTGTGTTTTGTAGTTATGGATCAGTAAAATGCCCGCCGATGCAGTCGCAGTCGTCGTGTTGCTACTCTGTACAACAATGTGGTTGAGCGATAACTGTATTGGCGTATGATAATCTTTGATAAGTAGTGTGAAATAAACGAATGTAACGGCAATATTTTGATACATAAGGAGATTTCAAAATGATGCATGATGGATATAGCGGCTGGATGTTGGGTGGCATGTGGATTTTTACCTTGCTGTTTTGGATATTAGTGATTGCCAGCGTCGTGTGCTTGGTCAATTGGCTACGCAGGCGGAATACACGCGAATCTGCGTTGGATCTATTGAAAAAACGCTACGCCCGTGGTGAAATTGATCAAGAAGCTTTTGAACGCATGAAGAAGGATGTTGAAGCGGGTAGTGAGTGAAGGGTAATTTCTTTAGTTATTAAAAACATAGGAACTTTTATATCCATCCAGATGAAAGGTAATATCATGGACACTGATCCCGTATGCGGAATGACTGTTGAAGAAAAGTTAGCGGCAGGCACTGCTGACCACGCTGGCAACACTTATCATTTCTGTTCGCAACACTGCCTGAAAAAGTTTCAGGAAAGTCCAGCTAAATACGTAGTGCTTGACACACCACCTGCTACTGAAGTGGCAGGCGATTATACCTGTCCCATGCACCCAGAGGTGCGTCAGACCATGCCAGGTGCGTGCCCAAAATGCGGCATGGCGTTGGAGCCTGTAGCGCCATTGCCTGCAATGTCGAATGTCACTCAATACGTTTGTCCGATGCATCCCGAGGTGGTGCGCAATGCGCCCGGCAATTGCTCGATATGCGGTATGGCACTGGAGCCAAAAACTGGTGACGCAGAAGAAGAAAGCCCCGAACTCACCGATATGACGCGACGTTTCTGGATCAGCACAGCATTGGCACTGCCAGTGTTTGTGATGACGATGGCCGCAGATATGTTGCCAGGCTTCGCGCCACAGTGGATTTCATATTACAAGTTGCAAATGTTTGAGTTTTTGCTGGCAACGCCAGTGGTGCTGTGGGGTGGCTGGCCGTTTTTTCAGCGTGGCTGGGCGTCTGTGGTGAATCGACATCTTAATATGTTTACATTGGTTGCATTGGGCGTGGGCGTAGCCTGGATTTATAGCGTGATCGGCACTTTTCTGCCAGATATCTTTCCAATAACGTTGCGCAGAACAGATGGCACGCTCCCCATCTATTTTGAAGCGGCAGCGGTCATTACCGCACTGGTATTGCTGGGGCAGGTGCTGGAACTGCGCGCACGCAGTCGTACCAACACGGCAATCAAGTTGTTGCTGGGTTTGGCGCCCAAGACCGCGCGCATTATACGCAGCGATGGCAAGGAGGAGGATATTCCGTTAGCGCAAGTACAGGTGGGCGATGTGCTGCGGGTGCGTCCTGGCGAAAAGGTTCCCGTAGATGGTAAGGTCGAAGAAGGTGCCAGTGCTATCGATGAGTCGATGGTAACTGGCGAGCCGATTCCGGTAGAAAAACATGTTGATGATCATTTGATTGGTGCTACCGTAAACGGCACAGGCGGATTACTGATGCGCGCAGAAAAAGTGGGGGCAGATACGTTGCTCGCTCAAATCGTGCACATGGTGAGTGAGGCACAACGTAGCCGTGCACCGATACAACGGCTGGCAGATACAGTGTCTGGTTATTTCGTGCCAGTTGTGGTGTTAGTTGCACTGCTGGCGTTTGCCATCTGGACGATATGGGGGCCTGAACCAAGATTTGCCCATGCCATTGTTGCCGCTGTGTCGGTGCTGATTATTGCCTGTCCGTGTGCATTGGGGCTGGCAACACCAATATCCATTATGGTGGGGACTGGGCGAGGTGCAATGGCTGGTGTTTTGATCAAAAATGCCGAAGCGCTGGAAATCATGGAAAAAGTGGATACGCTGGTGACTGACAAAACTGGCACTTTGACGGAAGGCAAACCCAAATTTACTTCACTGTTGGCCTTGGATGGTTTTAAAGAAAATGAAATTTTACAGTTAGGTGCAAGTCTGGAGCGCGCTAGTGAACATCCACTGGCTGCCGCCATTGTTAAGGGGGCGGAAACGCGTAACCTGACATTGCCAGAAGTGGGTAATGTGAAATCAGTCAGTGGCAAAGGCATCACCGGCCAGGTTGGCGGCCACATGATTGCCATTGGTAACCAGAAATTGTTTGTTGAGTTGGATATTGCACTAGGCGACTTGCCAGAGCGTGCTGATGCCTTGCGTGCTGAAGGACAAACCGTAATGTTCGTGGCTGTTGATCACAAGCCCGCAGGTCTGATCGGAGTGGCTGATCCGATTAAGGAATCCGCAATAGAAGCTATACAGGCATTGCATGCGGCTGGATTACAACTGATTATGGTTACTGGCGATAGCCGCGCTACCGCCGAGGTGGTAGCGCGAAAACTGGGCATAGACCGTGTGGTGGCCGAGGTGCTGCCAGAACAAAAAGCCGAGATTATTAAACAACTGCAAGCTGAAGGTCGAGTGGTCGCGATGGCGGGCGACGGTATTAATGATGCGCCAGCCCTGGCGCAGGCGCACGTTGGCATCGCGATGGGAACTGGCACCGATGTGGCAATGGAAAGTGCAGGCGTCACGCTGATCAAAGGCGATTTACGTGGCATCGTGCGCGCACGTATGCTGAGTCAGGCCACCATGCGCAACATTCGGCAAAACCTGTTTTTTGCCTTTATTTACAATGCACTCGGCGTCCCGGTCGCGGCAGGGTTGCTATACCCGTTTTTCGGGTTGCTGCTTTCACCGATGATTGCCGCAGCAGCGATGAGCTTCAGCTCGGTATCGGTCATCGGCAATGCGCTCAGGCTAAACCGAGTAAGGTTATGACGGCATTTCGTCAAAACCAGATTCAGCGGTTATCAGGATCATTTTGATTGCTGTAATTTGCAAGGTTGCTGTCTTGTTTTGATCTGGAGTACCAATATCAAAAATCCATTTGAATTTGCATGGTTCTCGCAAAGCGGTTAAAGCCTGCAAATAGCTCAACGACACCGATAACTTCCAGGATTTCAGCATCGCTGATGTCTAATTGCCTTAGTGCGATGAGGTCGGCCTCTTGCATATCTCGCCAGTATTGATTTACTTTACGAGAGAATTGAATTAAGGCGATGTCGGTTGGCGTGCAGTCAACAGGAAAAAGCCCGAGGAGCAGTGCGTCTATTTGTGTTTCTTCTATTTTCATACTTTTGAGCGCTGCAATATGCGCGGCAACACAGTAGCCGCAGTTGTTATCTACAGACACTAAAAGTGCGATCATTTCTTTTGTTTTTCGTTTAACATTACCGCTTAATAGCACAGCTTTCACCTTGTTCCAATTGGCTTCCAGTAGTGCAGGATGCTTTTTATAGGCAGTAAACAGATTGGGCACAAAGCCAAACGTGAGATTAATTTCCTGCATAATCAACGTCATGTTGTCTGATGTTGTCATTTTTTACACTTTTATAGTAAGTTGCATGGGATGAATCGAGCAAGGCAGATGCTGTTGATGAAAATTTCCCGCCCGCCATGCTTGAGTTTGTCATTTCGGACAGGTTTTCTGGCAACCCGTTGTTGCACATGTTTGCTCGGGTGCTTCGTGAAGCACTTTTCGTATGTTGTTAAGCGCGGTTTCCATCATTTTCGGAAACATGATGGCTGTGATATGGCGCATCAATAAACCACGCCAGTTGTAATAGTGCTGCCAAGTCAGATGGCTACCGCCCTCTGCAAGTTGGTCGATTTGCATCACTGAAACATGATCGACAGTTGGCATCATTATTTTTGATTTTGCTTCTACCTTAAAAGCGTAACCATAAGGAGGGTTCCACCAGAGTATGGTTTCATCTATACCGCCCATGGCATGTAGGCTGCAATGTCTTACAGAGCCTACGTCGCATGCTTGTGTATTATTTTGCTGATGCTCCATTGATACCGACTTCATGAGTGGCACCCAGTTCAGCACGGCGTTGTGATCAGAAATGGTTTGAAATAGCGCCTCGGGGGATGCGTTAAAGTCCATTTCATAGGCAAGCCTCAGTGGTGCTTGTGTATGTTGTTTGATGTTGAACTTTATTAACTCAGACATATTGTTCTCCTTATAGTTTAAGCATGGCAAATGCTATTCCAGAGCTTACGTCACTGGAATAGCAACACTAAAACTGTTGTTAAGCCGTGCATTTGCCTGTATTGCAGGTTTGTGTATGGCTTGTTTCTTGCCATGCACGCACTTTAAAAACGTCATCTAACGGTGTTTGAAACAGGTGGTTAGCATAGTTGCTAAGCACTTTTACGCTGATGGCCTGTACGATGTTTAGAATGTCTGATTCGTGATAACCTGCTGCAAAGAACGCTGCCGTTGATTCTTCACAAGGATGGCCGCGTGAGTTAAGCAATATCTTGGTATATGCGCTAAGTGCTTGAAGTCTTGTATCTGGAATAGTGATGCCTTCACGAATGGCGTCTGTGACTTCGGTAGGCACTTTGCTCATCGCATCGCCCACAAAGCTGTGTGCAGCTACGCAATAATGGCAGCCGTTTTCTTTGCTGATGGTTAAAAATATGACTTCCTGCTCAACAGGTGTAAAACCAGATTTTTGGCGAAATAATGCATAGGCGTATAAATAGCTATCCAAAAGAATGGGGGCGTTAGCCATGTATGCGTACATGTTAGGGATAAACCCCAAGTTCTTTTTAGCGCTTTCGAGCAATGATTTTGCGTCAGGTTCAGCATTGTCTATTGTGAGCGCTGAAAGTTTAATTTTGTAGTTTGATGACACGATATTCTCCTTGAGATTGATTGAATTTGGTTGCTAACTGGATTGAGCAACGAGTTGTTTAAAGGCCTCTGTTGTGATCGGCTGTCCGCCAACCCCCCATGTGCCTGATGGCACATCTTCAACAATGACCCATGTCACAGGTCGCGCACCTTCACCTTCGACAGCTACGACGGCATCAGTAATGCGTTTAATAAGATCTTGCTTCTGCACTGTATTTAAATAACCAGCGATCCCTTTAATTTGTACTAATGGCATATTGTTTATCCTTTAATTTGTTAAAACGTAACCAAGCAGCAATCACATCACTGCTATTTATTTGGCATGGGTGGAATAATATTCTTATACTTTTGTAATAAAAATGATAAATAGTGCATAATTTATGTGTATTAATACGGAATTATAATAATGGACGCACTAACTAACATATTGAAGGCGATGCGCCTGAGTGGCGGAATTTACTTTAGATGTGAATTGTCGGGTCCTTGGGGCATGGATATTCCGCAAACGCCAGTCGCAGAATTTCACGTAGTGACGCGTGGTACTTGCTGGATGGATGTGGTAGGTGAGGCGTTACCCGTCTGCTTGAATGCGGGGGATCTGGTTTTATTTCCACATGGTCATGCGCACCTGTTGCTTGACTCCCTCTCTGCAAAAGCAATTCCGCCAGAAGACATCATTGGTGAGCAGTCTATTGAGCATTATGGTCCTGTTGTTTATGGACAAGGTGATCATCAAGCCAATATTCTTTGCGGTTATTTTGAATTCGACCGTGATGAAAAATCTCCCTTACTGCAAGCTTTGCCTGCATTCATTCATATTAAAGGCACCGATGCTACGGAGTTTTCGTGGTTGCAGACCACGATTAACTTTATTAGTCATGAAATCCGAAACACGCAACCTGGTACTGCCGCTGTTGTGAATCGATTGGTGGAGGTGCTATTTACGCAGATTATTCGTGCTTATATCGCACAAACACAAACGCCAGCAGGGGTGTTGGGCGCGGTAGCTGATGCTAAATTAGGATTGGCCTTAAATGCGATGCATCAGCATCCTGAATACGCATGGTCAATCGAGTCGCTTGCCAATAAAGCTGGGATGTCACGCACCGCTTTTGCGCAGCGTTTTCACACGCTGGTGGGGCAGACGCCTATCAATTATCTAACACGGTGGCGCATGCAAAATGCCAAGAAATTGTTAGAGATAAGCAATATTTCCATGCAGGCGGTTGCTGAGCAGTCTGGTTATCAATCAGAGGCTTCATTTAGTAAGGCATTCAAGAAATGCATGGGGGTTAATCCAGGCGCATGTCGGCGTGAAGCTGTTAGCGTAGACAATTCAATAAAAAATATAAAAAGTTAATGTAATGCTTTAGTTATTTTTTAGCTAAAAAAACTGCTTGCTCTCAAAACTCCGATAATCCCTATCATTACCCAGAAAACGTTAAGCAAAATATAGGGAATATCCCTTTTGAGCACGGCACACCAAGAGAGTGTAAGCGCATCAATGGTGTTAACTACCCAAACGAAGAGAAATGGACTCGCCGGGCCCAGCCAACTGACCAGGCTAAAACTGAAAATGCGAAGGAGCACGCCAATCAGCTCCACGGAGCGAAGATGTTTGACGACAAAAACATTGATTGCAGCGAGATTCATCAAGACAATCAGCGCCAGGCAGGTCTTCCCAGACTTAATGCAAAAGCGGAGTAGCGAGTTTGCTCGCCTACAGCCTTCAGGATTAGGTCGAGCATGGTTTTATTGCCGAAAAAATGCTCGCGATATATGCCATCACCCAGAAATCCGTCGCTTCGGTTGAACAGATTGACCCGTAATTTGTTATTGGGCAGGGTGTTCTTACCGTTCAGCAGGTCACGAAATGCCGAAGGCATCCAAGGATAAGCCGCATACAATTTACGGATTTCCGCCACAGTTCGGCCAACATCGGCCTCATCGTCCGGGTTCACCTGCTCGATGAGCGCATCCACTTTTTCCTGCAGCTCGAAGAAAGGGGCAAACCCCCCGCCTGCCAGTTTCAACCCGGTCAATTGCGCCAGATAGTCGGCGCGGTCTTTGGCGCGTAAACGCGTGACAGTCAGCTTGAGGTATTCAAGGTACGCGCCTTGCAGCCACAGGACGGCATATACAGACCAGAGTTTGTAATGTCCCCAGGACTTGAATGAGTTAGCCACCAAGCGATCATGCATGCCCATGTAGCGCAGAGTAACCTGTTCCAGCGATGCGAAAGCCGTCGCCGAATAATCCCCTGTGTGGTGGGCTTTCAGGATCAAATCCGCTACTACCATGACACTCATGTGGGTAACGTACAAACCTTTGGAATACAGCGGATCAATAAAGCCAACCGCGTGCGCTAATAAGGCAAAGCGGTCGCCGACAACATGCTGTGCCGAGTATTGCAAGCGGTCGGTGCGGTTCCAGACCCGCACGGCACGGGCGGTCTTGAATTGTTCGCGCATGTCCGGGAATTGTTCTATGAAAGCGTAGAACTCTTCCTCCGGCGTCAGATCGGTGCGGACGGGGTAGATGCGCGGGTCGAGTTGCAGTCCCACGCTGCACAGTGGATTGGTGGCGCGGGGATGATTGTTGAACGGAATAACCCAAAGCCAGCCGCCTTTGAAAACATGGTGCAAGGTACCCTCCGAGAGACGGAAAGGGTGTCCGTATTGCCCTTGCGATGCTCCAATATCATTGAAACACGGTACATCCACCATGTGCGTATAGATGGTGCGGGTATGAGCCTGAAGGTTGCGATGCCGCCAGCCGGTCTTCTCCGCCAGGATGGATTTCATCCCGCCCGCATCCACGATGTACTGGGCACGGTAAGTGTTGCTGTCGGTCATAACTTCTACACCATCCGGCTTAACGGTGATGTCGCGCACGGGGGTTCCCTGCAAGACTTCCGCGCCATAGGAGATGGCAATGGAGGTGAGCAGATAATCGGAATCCTGGCGATGAATATGCATCTCGTGTCCGTAAGGCAACTTGGGGATGACGGCCTGCAAACTCTTGCGTATATCCTGTTTTTCGCCCGGCATGTGATGCAGGAAGCTGAAATGCCGCTTCACACCGTGCGAAGTGCCGACGAGTTTGTAGTAATTTTCCGAACTGAAATACGCCAGTTCCGGAACATCGTAGAGTTCCGCCAAGGCACGCATGACTTCGGAGGTTTCCAGAATCATGGATTCGCCGATTGTGAAGCGAGGATGTGTACCTCCCTCAAACACGATGACCTTTAATCCCTGCCGCGCCAATATTGCCGCTAGCGTCGAGCCGCCGATGCCGGTGCCGATAATAGCTATGTCGTAAGTTTTTTTCATTGATTTATGCGCCGATGACTAGCTCGTTGCAACTACGCGATGCTTACGTAGCACATCTAAATAAACATCAGGCTCAGGGCGGATGCGGTAATTATCAGTTTCATAATTCCAAATCACTTTGCCATTTTTGTCGGTAATAATCACAGTTGGCAACACCGTTTCGTTATCATAGCCAAACATTTGCATGCCCATAGGTAAACCGTGATTTTGCTCAATGCCCAGTATACGTGCGGCGACATTGCCTTTATCGGTTAAAAAGTCGAAAGGCACATCAAATTTTTTCGCCAGTGCCTCGGTATTGCTATGAGGTTGAGGTGAAATAAGTGCAACACGAACACCTAACGCACTTAAGTCCTTATAGCGGCCTACTAATTCCTTCACCTGAGCCATGCATAATGGACACCAGTTACCGCGATAGAACATTAAGATAGCTGGTTTATCCGTGAGTTGTGCAGTCGTTACGGTCGAACCACTTGCGTTTCTGACAGTAAAATTAGGTAAAGTAGAGCCAATCCTAATTCTAGAGCTTGGTACACGCCCATAACTTGAATACCAGTAGGCATACAGTAAAAACCCACCCCATCCGACTAACGCCAATACTGGGGCAAGATAACCGGGCGTATAAAATTGACTTGTCCCCGGCTGATACCAAGCCCAAATAGTGAGGCCGGTACCGGCCGCGCCCAAGAAGTTAATCAATGGAAAGCGCGCGCTGGTACGGGCGATATTTTTGAACATCATCGCCACACTAATAAACATCATTAATGGTGCGGAAGTCAGCATCACGCCACCCCAGGCGACTGGGTCAGCACCACGATAAAGCATCCAGCCAGCATAGCCAGCGACGCCCATGATAGCCATCATATAATTGCTGATAAACATTGATTTTAGTAAGTTCATAATTGTTCCATTATTTTTCCGAAAAAGTTCTTTGTCTTGAAATGTCCGTGTTACCTGCGCGTGTTTTCATGAAGCAATTCGTCTCTGCGGGTCTTGTCGAACGCGTTTTTTATTAAGAAACCAAACAGTTTCACAGGATAGCCTCGCGGGATGAGTCTGTTCTCCCACGCGTAAAACTTGTTAATGAGGCCGGGAACCACAGTCGCTTTTTTGCCAAGTGCACGCAGTGCAATGCGCACAACCGCCTTGGGAGATGAGGTTGTAATAGGCATTTTGCCGAAATTGATCGGCATTTGGGCGGGCATATCGGTATCGGTAAGTCCAGGCGAAAGCACAAGCACGTCAACGCCGTGCGGTTTCATCTCAACATTCAGCGCTTCGCCAAGAGATAAGATGTAGGCCTTGGATGCGGCATAGTTGGCGAGGATTGGAACGACTTGATAGCCAAACACGCTGGAGACAAAGATCAGCGCACCGCGTCGGCGGGTTACCATGGCCTCGCCGAACAACCGCGCCATACGCATCGGGACGTCGATGTTGAGCCGTTCCAATTGGATATGGCGATCCAGACTGACTTTTGTGAAATGTCCGGTGGTTTCCATGCCAGCGCTCATGACCACAAGCCCGATCTCGATGCCGGAAAGGTCTTGAAAGAGCTTCTCTACCGCGCCTTCTCCCGCCAGATCGCGGCTTATGAATTTGGCTTCCACCGAGAATTCGCGCGTTAGTTCTTGAGCGAGTGCCGCCAAGACATCACCGCGCCGTGCAACGAGCACCAAATTCATACCATGAGATGCGAGTTGCCGAGCGAATTCCAGCCCAATACCAGAGCTGGCTCCTGTCACTAATGCCCAATTACCATAACGTTTAAATTTGCTTTGTTGGTTCACTTTTTGCTCGCTTTCGTTGGCTTCGTTAAGCACGGTTTGTAGGCGCGGTTTCGCATGGTCGTTTTAATTATTGACCAACACTTCTAGGTGTTGCGAAATACATAGTCGTCGCCTTCATGTTGTGTATTTTGTCTCGGTTTGGAATGTTCGCCACATAGTCTGGGTCATTCATAATTTTGCCCAATGCTTCTGTGTTAGGTAATTCCCAGAGATTAACAGCCACCACGTTGTCGGAGTTGTGTGCCCCCATTTTTTGTAAAACACGATATGATCGGTACATGCGCATTCCATAACGTGCAGTAACTGGTGCAATTGCTTTTTCGTAGGCATCGTGCGCCTTGAAATCGTAGCCTTGATTCATCACCAGTACGCCAACTAGCAACGCGTGGCTTGAAGGCAATGACGCGCCTTTGAATTCTTCTTTCACTATATACATAGGTGAATTAGCCATATCATGAATTGTGTCGCGATATTTAGTCTGCGCTTGATAATGGGGATCCCCCATGACTTCACCAAGTGATTTATCTGTCCCAAGCGACCATATGCCTAAAGAGGAAGCCTTGCTTGGTCCATTGCCACCAAGATATTTACTCACGGTATATACCGAATCCAGTGTCATGCCATGCTCTTTGGTAATTGGGCGCAGCTTCGCTTCGTATGCATCGTGGTCATTAGCACCATACCCATCGCGCATCGGCAATAGTGCAATTAAATGTGCGGCAGGTTGTGCTACATATTGTTGAGTCTCTTGAGTCGTCGTGACCTTGTCG
>JBAYTS010000050.1:0-18447 GCA_041675545.1 Methylotenera sp. | reverse complement strand
CCTGTGATGCAAGCTGAGTTTCATGTCGTGGATGATTTTGAGTCCACTGAGCGCGGCGAAGGTGGCTTTGGTAGCACCGGCAAACACTAAATTCACAATCAATTTCATGTGATTGCAAAATAGCTTAAAGATAATTGATATTTCACTTGAGGAAATATCAATTTTAGTACTATAATTGCGGTCTTTCTAAAAAAGCATAGCATTTAAGGATTAACCATGGCACGTGTATGTATGGTAACTGGCAAAAAGCCGATGGTGGGTAACAACGTTTCTCACGCACAAAACAAAACAAGACGCCGTTTTTTACCTAATTTACAAAATCGTAAATTTTGGGTTGAGAGCGAAAATCGCTGGGTAAGCATGCGCATTACTAATAATGCCTTACGTACTATCGACAAAAATGGTATTGATGCCGTGCTTGCTGATATGCGTGCTGCTGGCCAGAAAATTTAAGGTAGAACATAATGCGCGAAAAAATCAAATTAGAGTCAAGTGCTGGTACTGGTCATTTTTATACCACTACTAAAAACAAACGTACAATGCCTGGAAAATTAGAAATCAAAAAATTTGATCCAGTTGTTCGTCAACATGTTTTGTACAAAGAAACAAAATTGAAATAATCTACTGCAATAATCTAGCGTTACTTTCTAGCATTATAGCAGTCATAAATTAGCCCACTTACGTGGGCTTTTTTATGACTGCTGCTAAAATTTATTACTTTTCAACTAAGTCCTTAATATACGCACTTCTCTCTGCGGATAAGGAATAGAAATATCATTCTCTTTAAATAAGCGCCATATCGTTAAATAAATTTCTGATTGCAGCGATGCCGTGCCGTTCTCCGCGTCAGCAATCCACACTGACAGCGCTAAATCAATTCCGCTATCAGCAAAGCCTTTGACCAGCGCATTAGGCTCAGGCGCCACCAATACGCGCGGATGTAGCTCTGCGGCTTTAAGCAGCAGCTTTAAGGTTAGGTCTAAATCACTTTGATATGCCACTTGAATCGGAAGCAGCACTCTGGTGTTGCGATCTAAAAACGAATGGTTAATGACAGGATTTATAATCAATGTTTCATTGGGAATAATCACTTCAGTACCATCTAGTTTTTGCAATACTAAATAGCGAGTTCTTAAGTCTCTAATAATTCCATAATGCACATCAATGGTTACCACGTCGCCTATCTGAATTGATTTATCCATCAATAAAATGAATCCACTCACATAATTACTCGCAATACGCTGCAAACCAAAGCCTAAACCCACACCTAGCGCTCCACCAAATACAGAGAGTAGCGTTAAGTCCAGGCCCACAGCCGATAGTGCTATTAAAACAGCAATAAATAACAGAAATACACGCAAGACCTTGGTTAACATCACGCGTGTATTGGCATTAAGGTGGTCAATATGCATCAATTTATTTTCTGCAAATCGGCTCAGCCACATCGCTGCAAAAATCGTTACCAGTATGGTGAGTAAACCTTGCAGTATGATGAGTAAATTAACCTGGTTTTTACCAATGTTAAATTCAATGGTTTCAAGTGCATTTAATATATCTGGTAACAGACCGCTCAAATGTAGCGCCAGCACCAGCCAAATCAGCATTGCTGTCGCATTCTCTAGCGTTTTAAGCATACTGCCAGGCGCCAACATATAGCGCACGGCGTAAACAGCTAGACGAACAGCAGCCATCGCTAATAATAAATTGCTAGCTAAATGCAACACACTCGTATGTTGCCAGTGCCCCAATATCCATTTAGCGAGCAAAACGATGACGAGTGTTGATAACGGAAATAATAGGCGGTTAACTGTGCCTATTCCTAACTTCCAATTTTCTGGCGCATTGCGCGTAACATAAGCACGTAGGACACCGTTAATCATCCAGGCAATAGCGCATGCTGCAATGATCACTGAAATCTGCCAGATCGCTACAGATGTGCCTATGTCAGCGAACGCTTCTTGCCAAATATGCTTGATACCATCATTCATGCTGAATACACCTAAAAATTAGATCAGAAATATTGTCGCCAATCCTAAGAATATAAAGAATCCACCACTATCAGTGACAGCAGTAATCAGCACACTGGATCCAACCGCCGGATCACGCCCTATTTTATTCATCATTAATGGAATAATGACGCCCATCAGTGCCGCTAACAATAAATTTAACGTCATGGCGGACATCATCACTAAGCCTAATTTATAATTTCCATAGAGTGCGTACGCAATACCGCCCAGCACGCCGCCCCAAAGCAACCCGTTTAGTAAAGACACCCCTAACTCTTTGGTAATAAGTGATTTCATATTGTGCGAAGCCACTTGACCTAATGCCAACCCTCGCACAATCATCGTCGTCGTTTGGTTGCCTGAATTACCACCAATTCCTGCCACAATAGGCATCAATGCGGCAAGCGCTACAATTTTCTCAATCGACCCTTCAAACAATCCAATCACACGGGAGGCAACGATAGCAGTCACTAAATTTATTGCTAGCCATGCCCAGCGGTTTTGTACAGATTTCCACACAGAGGCAAAGAAGTCTTCTTCTTCACGCAAGCCTGCCATTGACAGCATGTCGCTTTCAGCTTCTTCACGAATCAAATCCATAATCGCGTCCACGGTAACGCGCCCGACTAGTTTGTTATTTTCATCAACTACCGGCGCAGTCACTAAGTCATAACGCTCAAAAGCTTTAGCTGCATCTTCAGCAAAATCTTCCGGATGAAAAACAACCGCATCTTCAGACATCACATCAGCAACTATGGCATCGAGATCACTCACGACCAAGCGTTTAAGCGGTAGCACGCCGCGCAATATATCATGTCGATCAACGACAAATAACTTATCAGTATGATCGGGCAAAGTACCTAAACGTCGCATATAACGCAACGCTACTTCCAAGGTGATATCTTCTCTTATGGTGACAATGTCAAAATCCATAATCGAACCGACGGCATCATCCGTATAAGACAATGCAGACTGTAAACGCGCTCTATTTTGTGCATTTAGGCTATCAAGCAAGTCCTGCAAAACGTCTTTAGGTAAGTCTGGCGCTAAGTCCGCAAGCTCATCGGTATCTAATTGCTCAGCGGCCGCGAATAACTCATCTGAGTCCATATCAGCAATTAGGGTTTGACGCACAGCATCAGACACCTCAAGCAGAATCTCACCATCACGTCCAGCCTTAACTAACTCCCAAACGTCCAGACGCTGCTCAAGTGGTAATGCCTCAAGGATATAAGCAATGTCTGCGGAGTGTAGTGAATCTAGCTTTTTTCGAAGCTCTACTAGATTTTGTTTATGCACCAAAGACTCGACAAGGTCATGGTTGTGCATTGCTTGATTATGTACCAAGTTTTCAACTAATTTATGCTTATCCAACAGCGAGATCACCTGCTGCAGACTGTCGCTTAAACTATCTTTGGATTCTTGAATATCTGCCATGATGACCCGTGTGTGATATGAACTTACGTTAGAGATTTACAATGACTAAAGTAGCATTATGATTTATATTTGGTTAAAATCGAAACGTTCGACTCAATATCCGCGAATTTATTAAGAGTTAAGTACAACTACGTTAAATCAGGAAACAAACCCATTGAGTATAAATCTTCACCTGTATTCAACCTCGCATTGCCATTTATGTGAGCAGGCTGAATCACTACTTGTTACATTATCAAAACAATATGACATTAGCTGGATGCTTGTAGAAATTACTGATGATGCCGAGCTACTAGAAAACTATGGAATAAAAATCCCAGTATTAAAACGCCTGAGTGATCAAAGTGAAATTGTGTGGCCTTTTACTATTGTTGATGTTGAGTGGTTTATTACAGAAGAAACATCTAGTGAATGACAATTCAACAAGTTACCACAAATTAAAAAGCCAGCTGTAGCTGGCTTTTTAATAACTAAATAACAACGCTAGAAATTACTCTGCAACAACTGCTTCAGCACCAACATCTGGACGATCTACTAACTCTACCAAAGCCATAGGGGCATTATCACCGTTGCGGAAGCCGCACTTCAAAATACGCAAGTACCCACCGTTACGTGCTAAATAGCGCGGACCGAGTTCACCAAATAATTTACCAACAATATCGCGATCACGTAAGCGATCAAATGCCAAACGGCGATTTGCTAAAGTTGCAGTTTTACCTAAAGTAATCAAAGGTTCTGCAAACTTACGCAACTCTTTTGCTTTTGGCAAAGTAGTCTTAATAACTTCATGGCGTAGCAATGAAGTGGTCATGTTACGGAACATAGCAGCACGATGACTGCTAGTACGATTTAATTTACGATTGCTATTACCGTGACGCATAGTAATTCCTTAAAGTTTCTTTAACTTGAATAGTTAGCTTGTGATTCAAGCTTTTTCCAGACCAACTGGTGGCCAATTTTCTAACTTCATACCTAACGTTAGGCCACGAGTAGCTAGAACATCTTTAATTTCATTTAGTGATTTACGACCAAGATTTGGCGCTTTTAACAGCTCGTTCTCAGTACGTTGAATCAAATCACCAATGTAAAATATATTTTCAGCTTTTAAGCAATTTGCTGAACGCACAGTCAACTCTAAATCATCAACTGGACGCAATAAAATAGGATCAACTTGTGGCGCTAATTTAACTTCAACCTCACTAGGTGCACCTTCTAAATCAGCAAATACAGACAACTGACCCATCAAGATACGGGCAGCGTCGCGAATCGCTTGTTCAGGCTCAATCACACCATTAGTTTCAACATCCATAACCAACTTATCCAAGTCAGTACGTTGCTCAACACGTGCACTATCAACTTGATAGCTTACTTTATTGATCGGACTAAAAGAAGCATCGACCATGATAAAACCTAAAACACGGTCTTCATCATTTGCTTTTTGACGAACTGGAACTGGCTGATAGCCACGGCCCATTTCAACTTTCACTTCCAAATTGAGCTTGCCACCCTTAGTCAGATGCGCAATTACATGGTTTGGGTTGAAAATTTCAGCATCATGTCCTGCGTCAAAATCACCAGCAGTAACAACACCTTCAACTGTTTTATTAAGCTTTAAAATCGTTTCAGATTTTGTATTGAGTTTAAGTGCGACGCCTTTGAGATTAAGCAGGATGTCCACAACATCCTCCTGCACGCCGTCTAAGGTAGAATACTCATGAACAACACCATCGATTTTAACTTCTGTAATTGCGAAGCCTGGAATTGATGAAAGCAGAACACGACGTAATGCATTACCAAGCGTGTAACCAAAGCCACGTTCCATCGGCTCTAGCGTCACACGTGCACGCAATGGAGATATCACCTCAACATCAACCACACGCGGTTTCAAGTATTCGGTAGGACTGTTTTGCATAGTTATACCTTTAAATTTTCTAATAAATGCTGACATCTGCCAGTAAATACAAGCACTAGCAAGCCATTAACTAGCTCACTAATGCTTGCAATTTATATTTTAATTACTTAGAGTAAAGCTCAACAATCAGTGACTCATTGATTGTTGGTGGCAACTCATCGCGTTGTGGCTTAGCTTTAAAGGTACCTTTAAGCGCTTTAACATCAACTTCCAACCACTCAGGGAAGCCGCGTTGCTCAGCAGCCTCAAGTGCTCCCTTGATACGCAGTTGTGATTTAGATGCTTCAGCAACACTAACCACATCACCAGCTTTAACTTGGTATGAAGGTATATTTACACGCTTGCCGTTAACCAGAATACTATTGTGACGAACAATTTGTCGCGCTTCGGTACGTGATCCGCCCAAACCCATTCTAAAAGTAACGTTATCTAAACGACACTCAAGTAACTGCAGCAAATTCTCGCCAGTAATACCTTTTTTACGATCAGCTTCAGCATAGTAACTACGGAACTGAGCTTCTAACACACCATAAATACGGCGGACTTTTTGTTTTTCACGTAACTGAACACCGTAATCTGACAATCGTTGATTACGACGTTGACCATGTTGACCTGGTGGAAAGTTACGTTTTTCAATTGCACATTTGTCTGTGAAGCATTTTTCAGCTTTTAGAAAAAGCTTCTCGCCTTCACGACGACATTGACGGCATTTAGGGTCTAAATTTCTAGCCAAGGGATTCTCCTGTTATCTCTACAAAGCGAGCGCTAAGCTCAGCTTAAATGCGGCGTTTTTTAGGTGGACGGCAGCCGTTATGCGGCACTGGCGTCACGTCGGTTATGCTGGTAATTTTAAAACCAGCTGCATTAAGTGCGCGCACAGCAGATTCACGACCTGGTCCTGGGCCTTTAATACGCACTTCCAAATTCTTAACACCATTTTCTTGTGCTGACTTACCAGCAACTTCCGCCGCAACTTGAGCAGCAAACGGTGTACTCTTACGCGAACCTTTAAAACCTTGACCACCTGAAGTTGCCCAAGACAACGCATTACCTTGACGGTCTGTAATTGTGATGATGGTGTTATTGAAAGAAGCATGCACATGGGCAATGCCCTCAGCAATATTCTTCTTAACTTTCTTTCTTACGCGTACATTAGCTTTTGCCATGTTGCACTTTCCTTACCAATAAAACTTGCTAGAATTTATAAGCCAACTAGAACTTTTAAAAAGTTATTTAGATTGCTTAATCGCTTTTATAGGACCCTTACGTGTACGAGCGTTTGTTTTAGTACGCTGACCACGAACTGGAAGACCACGACGATGACGCACACCACGGTAGCAGCCTAGATCCATCAGGCGCTTGATGTTCATCGAAACTTCGCGACGCAAATCACCTTCAACCTTAAACTTAGCCACTTCATCACGCAACTTTTCGACGTCTGCATCGTTTAAATCTTTAATTTTTGCAGTTGCTAAAACACCTGCAGCGACACATATTTTTTGTGCCGTGTTACGTCCAATACCAAAAATCGCTGTTAAAGCAATCTCCGTGTGTTTGTTATTAGGGATATTGACCCCTGCAATACGTGCCATACTTTACTCCAGTTTAGGCAAACCAAATAGTTACTGCTTTAAAAAGTCGAGCATTCTATCAGATAAACCTATTTTTATCAATTAGCTAATCTTCTGATCAAAATAACATGTTTGATCAACTTAATTAGTAGATATTACAAATCCACTAATTTGAACATTGATATAAATCAATTATCCTTGGCGTTGTTTATGACGCGGATCTGTACAGATAACACGCACAACGCCACGACGGCGAACAACTTTACAATTACGGCATAATGCTTTTACTGATGCACGAACTCTCATATTTCACTCCATTACTTCTAACTGACTATTTACAAAACATTACTAATGTAATTTATTTAACTAGAAAATTTATTTTCTCGCGCTATAAATCATAAAGCGTCATTTCTACTGCGGTCTTAACTCCAAATAACGCATGGGTAAGACCCCTTTAAAGCCCATCGATGTGTTCCAATAAGGCTATTCTTATTCACCAGCTATTTAATGCCCGGTGTGTTGCCTTTAAAATTAGCTTTCTTAAGCAAGCCCTCATATTGGTTTGACATTAGATGAGATTGCACTTGCGTCATAAAATCCATAGTGACAACCACAATAATCAGCAAAGAAGTACCGCCAAAGTAAAATGGTGTATTAAATTTCAAAATCAAAAATTCAGGTAACAAACATACTAGTGTGATGTACGCGGCTCCAACTAAGGTTAAATGCCCCATAATGCGATCAATATACCTTGCCGTCTGGTCGCCTGGTCTAATTCCCGGCACGAATGCACCACTTTTCTTAAGATTATCAGCAGTATCCTTTGGATTAAACTGCAATGCAGTGTAAAAGAAACAAAAGAATACAATAGCTGACGCAAACAAGAATATGTAAATAGGCTGACCTGGAGAAAGTGCTGCAGCCACATCCTTAAGCCAAAACATACTTTCACTACCGCCAAACCAGCCTGCTAACGTAGCCGGAAATAAAATAATACTAGAAGCAAAAATTGGTGGGATAACGCCCGCCATATTCAGCTTTAATGGCAAGTGCGTAGTTTGTCCACCATAGACTTTATTACCTACTTGGCGCTTAGCATAATTAACAGTGATCTTACGTTGTCCACGCTCTACAAAAACAACCAGAGCCGTTACTAAAATTGTCGCCACTAGCAAGAAAAATGCTAACGGTATACTGAATGCTCCAGTACTTACCATTTCAGCAGTGGAGCTAATAGCACTAGGTAAACCAGCCACGATACCTGCAAAGATAATGATTGAAATACCGTTACCAATGCCACGCTCTGTAATTTGCTCACCTAACCACATCAAAAACATGGTGCCGCATACCAATGTAATTACTGCAGTTAGCCTAAAGGCCATACCAGGGTCAAGTACCAAACCTGGCTGACCTTCCAACATAATTGCAATACCTAACGCTTGAAATGTAGCTAAAAACACCGTGCCATATCGCGTATATTTGGTAATTGTTCTGCGTCCGGCTTCACCTTCTTTTTTCAACTGCTCAAGTTTTGGCGAAACAGCAGCCATCAACTGCATAATAATTGAAGCTGAAATGTACGGCATAATGCCCAAGGCAAACACAGTAAATCTAGAAAGTGCACCGCCCGAGAACATGTTAAACATGCCAAGAATACCGCCACTTTGAGATTCAAATAGCTTTGCTAAGACCTCAGGATCAATTCCAGGAACTGGAATATGAGCGCCTAAGCGGAATACGATTAATGCACCTAAAACAAATAATAGGCGACTTTTAAGTTCGCCCATTTTTGCTGCTGTTTTTAATAATCCTTCTTGTGCCAAAATATAGCCTCTTACGCAGCTTCTAACACTGTGCCGCCAGCAGCTTCAACTGCAGCGCGAGCGCCTTTAGTTATAAGCAAGCCTTGAATATTATATTTAGTAGCTACATCACCAGAAAGAAATATTTTTGCGTTAGTAACCGTACAAGAAACGATATTTGCAGCTTTAAGCGCTAACAAATCAATAACCTCGTTAGGAATTAAAGCTAATTCACTAGTACGCACATGTGCAGTTTTAGCCTTAGTCATAGATTTAAAACCACGTTTTGGCAAACGGCGTTGAATAGGCATTTGACCACCTTCAAAACCAACCTTGTGAAATCCACCTGTACGCGATTTTTGACCTTTATGACCACGACCCGCCGTTTTACCAAAGCCAGAACCAATACCACGACCTACGCGACGACGCTCTGTTTTTGCGCCTTCTGCAGGCTTAATTGTATTTAATTGCATTATCCCTCTACCTTTACGAGATAGCCAACAGCATTAATCATGCCGCGAATTGCTGGTGTGTCTTGTAACTCAACTGTATGACGTATACGACGTAAACCCAACCCTTTAACGGTAGCTTTATGTGCTTCGATACGACCAATAACACTTTTTACAAGCGTTACTTTTATAGTAGATGCTTCTTTTTTTGCCTTAGCCATAATTAGCCTCTAATTTCTTCAACTGATTTACCGCGTTTAGCTGCGATTTCTGCTGGTGTATTCATTGACTCTAAGCCATTTAATGTAGCTCGAACCAAATTGTAAGGATTGGTAGAACCAATACATTTTGCAACAACGTTAGTCACACCCATTACTTCAAAAATTGCGCGCATTGCGCCACCAGCAATAATGCCGGTACCTTCAGAAGCCGGTTGAATAAACACTTTAGCAGCACCATGTACCCCTGTAACTGCATGATGTAACGTACCGTTAGTTAAATTGATTTTCAACATACCACGACGCGCTTCATCCATTGCTTTTTGTACAGCTACTGGCACTTCACGTGCTTTACCTTTACCCATACCAACAGCGCCATCGCCATCGCCAACTACCGTAAGAGCTGCAAAACTCATGATACGACCACCTTTAACCGTTTTACTTACACGATTAACTGCAATCATTTTTTCGCGCAAACCATCAGTCTGCTGCTGTTGCTGTTCCATTTCTCTCGCCATCATTAACCTCTTTAGCAATCAGACCAATTAGAAGGACAAGCCGTTTTCGCGAGCGGCATCTGCCAACGCTTTAATACGACCATGATATTTGTAACCCGAGCGGTCAAAAGCGACAGTAGTAATACCTGCTTTTTTAGCTTTTTCTGCAATGAGTTTACCAATTACAATAGCGGCTTCAATATTGCCACCATTTTTAAGATTCTTACGAACGTCGGCTTCTACCGTTGAAGCACTAGCAATTACTTTATCGCCAGTTTCAGCAATAATTTGCGCGTAAATGTGCGTATTAGTACGATGCACACTCAAGCGTGTAACTTTTAGCTCTGCAATTTTGGCACGGGTTTTACGTGCACGACGCAAGCGATTATTTACGTTGTTCATTTTTTAAGCCTTATTTCTTCTTGGTTTCTTTAATTACAACAACTTCATCGGAATAACGAACACCCTTGCCTTTATATGGCTCTGGTGGACGATAAGCACGAATCTGCGCAGCAACCTGACCAATCACCTGCTTATCAACGCCTGTCAACACGATTTCAGTTGGTGTAGGTGTTGAAACTGTGACACCTACTGGCATCTTGTGGTTAATTGGATGTGAATAGCCCAACTCTAAGTTTAATACAGCACCTTGTGCAGCGGCCTTGTAACCAACGCCAATCAGCGTTAATTTACGTGTAAAGCCCTCTGAAACACCCTTCACCATATTAGCCACTAAGGCACGCACGGTACCTGACATAGCTTGCGAATGCTGAGCATCATTTGCTGCCGCAAAAGTAATTGCATCACCCTCTTTTTTCAGCACAACTGCCGAAGTCAAAGCTTGAGTTAATTTACCTAAAGGACCACTTACATTGATTGCATCAGTACTTAAAACAACATCTACTTTAGCAGGGATAGCTACCGGATTTTTAGCAACACGTGACATTTGCTTCTCCTTAAGCCACTACGCAGAGCACTTCACCACCGATACCGGCAGCTTGAGCTTTACGATCTGTCATTACACCCTTAGATGTAGACATAATTGTCACACCAAGGCCATTCATTACTTTAGGAATCTCTTGAGACCCTTTGTAAACACGCAAACCTGGTTTGCTAATACGCTGAATACGCTCAATAACTGGGCGACCAGCATAATACTTCAAACTAATAGTTAGGGTGGCTTTACCACCTTCAGTTTGCACTGCAAAATCTTCTACATAACCTTCATCTTTAAGCACGCTAGCAATAGCAGTCTTAACATTTGATGAAGGCATAGCAACAACCGCTTTGTTAACCATTTGCGCATTACGAATACGCGTCAACATGTCGGCAATCGGATCACTCATACTCATAGCTATATCCTCCTATTACCAGCTGGCTTTAGTGACGCCTGGCACTTGGCCACTCATCATTAAATCGCGTAATTTACTACGCCCAATACCGAATTTACTAAACACACCACGTGGGCGACCAGTTAAAGCACAACGATTACGAAGACGGACCGGGCTTGAGTTGCGTGGCAGCGCTTGGAATTTCATGCGTGCCTCAAGACGACTTTCAGCCGTAGCAGTAACATCATTCATTGCCGCTTCTAATGCAGCACGTTTTACAGCGAATTTACTTACAGTGGCGCGACGTTTGATTTCGCGCTCTGTCATACAGGTTTTAGCCATGACTTAACCTCTGAAAGGAAAACTAAATGCAGCAAGCAAAGCTTTTGCTTCTTCATCCGTTTTCGCAGTAGTTGTAATTGTGATATTCATTCCGCGAATTGCATCGATCTTATCGTATTCAATTTCAGGGAAAATGATTTGCTCTTTAACACCCATGTTGTAGTTACCACGACCATCAAATGATTTCGCAGAAATACCGCGGAAGTCACGAATACGCGGAATAGCAACAGTTACCAAGCGATCCAAGAATTCGTACATGCGCTCACGGCGCAAAGTAACTTTACAACCCACAGGGTAGTCATCACGAATTTTAAATGCAGCTACTGATTTTTTAGCTTTAGTCACAATTGCTTTTTGACCAGCAATTTTTTCCATATCGCCAACAGCATGTTCCATTACCTTTTTATCCGCAACCGCTTCGCCCACACCCATATTAAGTGTGATTTTATCAATGCGAGGCACCTGCATGACTGAAGTGTATCCAAATTGCTCAGTCATTGCTTTTACAACTGAGTCTTTATAAAAATCTTTTAAGCGCGCCATAACTCTTCCTATGCGTCCACTGCTTCGCCATTAGATTTGAATACGCGAATTTTGCGCCCATCATCCAATGTTTTGAAGCCTACGCGATCACCTTTTTGGGTCGCGCTGTTAAATAAAGCAACATTTGAAATGTCTAATGGCATTTCTTTAGCAATGATGCCGCCAGCAATACCTTTCATCGGGTTTGCTTTTGCATGTTTCTTAACTAAGTTAAGACCCTCTACAATCACATGGCCTGAATCAAGAATGCTAACAACTGCACCTTGCTTACCCTTGTCTTTACCGGTATTTAAGATGACCAAATCACCCTTACGAATTTTGTTCATGTGAGCTCCTACAACACTTCTGGTGCTAATGAAACGATTTTCATGAATTTTTCAGTACGCAATTCACGTGTCACTGGCCCAAAAATACGTGTGCCAATCGGTTCAAGTTTATTATTTAACAGAACGGCAGCATTGCTATCGAACTTAACCAAAGAGCCGTCTGGACGACGAACACCCTTAGCTGTACGTACAACCACTGCACTATATACTTCGCCTTTTTTTACGCGACCACGCGGGGCAGCATCTTTGATGCTCACCTTAATGATGTCGCCGATACCGGCGTAACGACGCTTAGAACCACCTAACACTTTGATGCATTGCACAGAGCGCGCACCAGTGTTGTCGGCAACTTCCAGCCGAGATTGCATTTGAATCATGAGATAAACTCCAACTTAATCCGTTAAAACCAACACCAGCCATTTTTAACGAAAAAATAAACTTAACGTTAACACGGCCGATAGACCCGGTCAGTATTGGGGTGAGAGCTTAAGACCTTATTGATTAGATAAAGGTCGCTCACCTGAATAGCCAAACATTATAACTTGCATTGTTTTATTGTGCAATTACTAATCTAAGTAATTGCACAATAATCTAAACTTATCTTAAGCTGTTTTTACAACCCAAGATTTAGTTTTAGAAAGCGGACGGCTTTCAACAATAGTTACCAAATCACCTTCTTTACAACTATTGGTTTCATCGTGTGCATGAAACTTTTTAGACTGGCGAATAACTTTACCAATCAATGGATGTTTCACTTTACGCTCAACCAACACCGTAACTGTTTTGTCCATTTTATCGCTTGTTACGCGACCGCTAAGGGTACGTACTACTTTTGAAGTTTCAGTCATTATTACGCCTGTTTCGCTTTCTCAGCTAATACAAGCTTAACACGCGCTACATCTTTGCGTACTTTACCTAGCTGGTCTACTTTAGATAACTGCTGAGTAGCTACTTGCATACGAAGTGAGAATTGCGCACGACGCAAATCAATCAATTCTGCATTTAGCTCTTCAACGCTTTTTGCTCTTAAATCGGTTGCTTTCATTTCTAGCTTCCTATCTGACGTGTCATGAACGTAGTTTCAATTGGCAACTTAGCAGCAGCCAAACGGAAAGCCTCACGCGCAAGCTCTTCACTCACGCCGTCCATTTCATACAACATTTTACCCGGCTGGATTTGTGCTACGTAGAACTCGGTACTACCTTTACCGTTACCCATACGCACTTCAGCTGGTTTTTTAGAAATTGGTTGATCTGGAAAAATACGAATCCATACACGACCGCCACGTTTAATGTGACGAGTCATAACGCGACGCGCAGCTTCAATCTGACGGGCCGTTAAGCGACCGCGTCCTATTGCTTTTAAGCCAAAATCACCAAAACTTACTTTATTACCCGTAGTTGCAATGCCCTTGTTGCGGCCTTTTTGCATTTTACGGTATTTTTGTCTAGACGGTTGTAGCATCTTTAGCCCTCGGCTTTCTTACTTTTCTCTCTGGCTCAGCAACTGGTGTTGTAGTTGCACCTATTGGCGCTTGTACATTACCTGCAAAGATTTCACCTTTGAATACCCAAACTTTGATACCAATAATACCGTAGGTTGTTAATGCCTCGGCAACACCGTAATCAATGTCTGCGCGCAATGTATGTAATGGCACTCGGCCTTCACGATACCATTCAGTACGTGCGATTTCGATTCCATTCAGGCGACCAGAACTCATGATTTTGATACCTTGAGCACCCAAACGCATTGCATTTTGCATAGCGCGCTTCATGGCACGACGGAACATAACACGTTTTTCAAGTTGCTGAGCAATCGATTGCGCAATCAAAGTAGCGTCTAATTCCGGCTTACGCACCTCTTCAATATTGAGATGCACAGGCACGCCCATCAATCCTTGCAAAGTAGCACGCAATGACTCTATGTCTTCACCTTTTTTACCGATAACAACACCAGGGCGCGCACTGTAAATAGTAATTTTTGCATTCTTTGCAGGACGCTCAATTAAAATACGGCTAACCGCAGCATTGGCTAATTTTTTATTTAAAAACTCACGTACTTTAATGTCGCCTTGCAACATTGCAGGGAAGTTTTTACTATTGGCGTACCAACGTGAGGCCCAGTTTTTTTGGACGCTCAGACGGAAACCAATTGGATGAATTTTCTGACCCATGATTATCCCTTAGTTACCGACTGTCACATGAATGTGACAGGTTGGTTTAGTAATACGACCAGCACGACCTTTTGCACGTGGGCGAATACGTTTAAGCACAATGCCTTTATCAACATAAATTGAAGTTACCTTCAATTCGTCAATATCAGCCCCATTGTTATGTTCAGCGTTAGCAATTGCAGACTCAACAACCTTCTTGATAATTTCAGCGCCTTTTTTAGGCGTAAAATTTAAGATATTGAGCGCATGATCAACTTTCTTGCCACGTACCAGGTCTGCCACCAATCTAGCTTTTTGCGGAGAAAGATGAACGCCTTTTAATATTGCAGATACTTGCATCATCAGCTCCTATTTCTTAGCTTTTTTGTCGGCTGCATGCCCCTTGAATGTGCGTGTTAACGCAAATTCACCGAGCTTGTGACCTACCATGTTTTCAGAAATCAACACTGGAATGTGTTGCTTACCATTATGAATTGCAATAGTAAGACCAATAAAATCTGGGAAAATTGTAGAACGACGTGACCAGGTTTTAATTGGTTTACGGTCGCGTGTTGCAGCTGCAACTTCTACTTTTTTTGCCAAATGACCATCAATAAATGGACCTTTTTTAAGTGAACGTGCCATATGATTACCTTACGCCTCTCGGACGACGACTAATTCGCATATTATCGGTACGCTTACTACTACGTGTACGATAACCCTTAGTTTTAACACCCCATGGGCTAACTGGATTCATACCAGCTG
This sequence comes from Methylotenera sp., assembly GCA_041675545.1. GTDB lineage: Bacteria > Pseudomonadota > Gammaproteobacteria > Burkholderiales > Methylophilaceae > Methylotenera. The sequence goes on along the minus strand of JBAYTS010000050.1, from coordinate 3,099 downwards.
CTGTTTTACCTTCACCACCACCGTGCGGGTGATCAACCGGGTTCATCACCACACCGCGAACGGTTGGACGAACACCACGCCAGCGCATAGCACCAGCTTTACCAATTGAACGAAGTGAATGCTCTTCATTGCCAACTTCACCTAAGGTTGCTTTGCAATCCACGTGTACACGGCGAACTTCGCCAGAACGTAAACGTAATTGCGCATAGCTACCTTCACGTGCAAGCAATTGCACAGAGGTGCCGGCTGAACGTGCTAGTTGCGCACCTTTGCCAGGCTGCAATTCGATACAATGAATTGTGCTACCCACTGGGATATTACGTAGCGGCATTGCGTTACCAATTTTGATAGGCGCATCAGAGCCACTAATTAGTTGCGCACCTGCGGCAACGCCGCGTGGAGCAATAATATAACGGCGCTCACCATCAGCATACACAAGCAATGCAATGTGCGCTGTGCGGTTTGGATCATATTCAATATGCTCCACTTTCGCTGGAATGCCATCCTTATTGCGACGGAAGTCGATTAAACGATAATGCTGCTTATGACCACCACCTTGGTGACGGGTTGTAATATGACCGTTGTTATTACGGCCTGCATGTTTACTTTGACTTTCCAACAGCGGTGCGTGTGGTTTACCCTTGTAAAGGTCAGGTGTTACCACCTTAACTACACCACGACGACCCGGGGACGTTGGCTTAACTTTAACTAATGCCATCTCATCTCTCCTTATTCGGCCGCTGCGAAGTTGATTTCTTGACCCGGCTTCAAGCTAACATAAGCTTTTTTCCAGTCTTTACGCTTGCCTGTACTTTTGCCAGCGCGCTTTGTTTTACCTTCAACGTTGATCGTAGCAACTTTTTCAACCTCAACCTTGAAAATAAGTTCAACCGCAGCTTTAATTTCAGGCTTAGTTGCGTCGGTACGCACCTTGAAAGCGATCTGTTGATGTTTATCAGCAATATAAGTCGCTTTTTCAGTAATCTGCGGCGCTAAAATTACCTGCAATAAACGGTCTTGAGTTTTAGTAATAGCGGTCATCATGCTAGCATCTCCTCAAGTTTTTTCACGGCAGCAGCAGTTGCCACTACATTAGGGAAACGCACCAAGCTGACTGGGTCAGCAAATTGCGCATCAACTACCATCACGTTAATGAGGTTGCGTGAAGATAAATATAAGTTTTCATCAAAACCATCGGTCAGCACTAATACGCCGCCTTCATAACCCAAACCTTTGATTTTTTCAGCCAAAGCTTTAGTTTTAGGTGTAGTTACCACAAATTCTTCAACTACATTTAAACGCTCTTGACGAACCAACTCAGATAAAATGGTTTGCATACCAGCACGGTAAGCTTTACGGTTTATTTTATGACTAAAATTTTCTAGTGGTGAACTAGGGAACGCACGACCACCTCCACGCCAGATTGGGCTAGACGTCATACCAGCACGCGCATTACCCGTTCCTTTTTGCGCATAAGGTTTATGCGTAGTATGCGCAACATTGCCACGACCTTTTTGTGCTCGGGTTGCAGTACGGGCATTTGCCATGTACGCAACAACCACTTGATGCACTAAAGCCTCGTTAAATTCACGACCAAAAGTTTCATCAGAAACAGTCATGCCTTTTTTAGCAAGCTTGCCGCTTTTATCGACTAATTTGAGTTCCATTATTTCATCCCCTTCTGAAGCTTAGCTTTAATAGCCGGACGCACTACAACGTCTCCGCCTTTAGAGCCAGGGACTGCACCTTTAATCAACAACAGGTTACGCTCAACATCAACACGTACGATTTCCAGGTTTTGCGTAGTGACTTTAGTAGCCCCTAAGTGACCAGGCATGCGCTTACCTGGGAATACTCGGCCAGGGTCTTGTGCCATACCGATAGAACCAGGTACGTTATGTGATTTAGAGTTACCATGAGATGCACGGTTAGATTTAAAGTGGTGGCGCTTAATTGCACCAGCAAAGCCTTTACCCAAAGATGTACCAGTAACGTCAACCATCTGACCTACCTGGAAAATATCTACAGTGATATTTGCACCGGCAGTGTAATTAGCTAAAACTTCGCTCGTTACTGGGAATTCATGAATACCAGCACCAGCAGCAGAACCTGTCTTGGCATAATGCCCAGTCAGCGCTTTGTTGATGCGGCTAGCACGACGCGTACCATAAGCAACCTGAAGGCCTGTATAGCCGTCGCTTGCGACCGTCTTGATCTGTGTCACGCGGTTAGGTACAACTTCCAACACGGTTACCGGGATGCTTGCGCCATCATCAGTAAACACGCGGGTCATACCCACTTTGCGACCAATAAGCCCTAAGCTCATGATCGTTTCCTTATATTTTAGTTAAAAAGTCGATTACAATTGACCGACTTCTGTGAAAGAGCGCGGATTATACCGAACTCCAGAATACTTTACAACCGGTTCTTTACAACTTATAGTTTAATTTCAACATCAACACCAGCTGGTAAATCCAATTTCATTAACGCATCCACTGTTTTATCGGTAGGATCAACAATATCCATCAGACGCTGGTGGGTACGGATTTCAAATTGATCGCGTGATGTTTTGTTTACGTGTGGTGAACGTAAAATATCAAAACGCTCAATACGTGTTGGTAATGGCACTGGACCCTTAACTACAGCACCAGTACGTTTTGCTGTTTCTACAATTTCCTGAGCAGATTGATCAATCAAACGATAATCAAATGCTTTCAAGCGGATACGAATTTTTTGAGCTGCCATTTTACTTTTCCTTAAAGAGCGAAGCGGCAGAGTTCACTCTGCCGCTTAATTAACTTACAAAATCACATAAACGTGAATAATACCTAGATTACTTATTCAATAATCTTAGCAACTACACCAGCACCAACAGTACGACCACCTTCACGAATAGCGAAGCGTAAACCCTCTTCCATCGCGATAGGCGCAATCAATGTAACTACGATAGAAACGTTATCACCCGGCATTACCATTTCTGTGCCTTCTGGTAATTCTACAGCACCAGTTACATCAGTAGTGCGGAAGTAGAATTGTGGGCGGTAGCCTTGGAAGAATGGTGTGTGACGGCCACCTTCGTCTTTACCTAGCACGTAAATT
>JBAYTS010000049.1:0-18570 GCA_041675545.1 Methylotenera sp. | reverse complement strand
GGCTGTGATCGACAGTGGTACACGTCAGGTTGTGCTGGTTCAACTTACAGAAGGGCGGTATGAACCGCGTGAGGTTAAGCTTGGTATGCGTAGCGATGGTTATGTTGAGGTGGCGGAAGGATTGAGTGAGGGTGAAAACGTGGTAGTTCGCGCCAATTTTCTGATTGATGCTGAAAGCAATCTTAAAGCCGCACTAGGGAGTTTTGGTGAGCACAGTTCACATGCAAGCAGTTTGCCAGAACCTGCGGAAACTACTCCTGCACCGATAACTGGGCACGAGGGACACTGACATGCTGGAAAAAATTATTAACTGGTCAGTACGCAATGTATTCCTTGTCCTGTTAACCACATTATTTATAGTGGGTGCCGGTGTTTATTCGTTGCTGAAAACGCCTCTGGATGCCATCCCGGATTTGTCCGATGTACAAGTGATTGTCTATACCGAGTATCCAGGACAGGCGCCACAGGTTGTAGAGGATCAGGTGACCTATCCGCTCACAACCTCGATGTTGTCAGTACCAAAATCGAAAGTCGTGCGTGGTTTCTCGTTCTTTGGCGCCAGCTTTGTTTATGTGATCTTTGAAGATGGTACCGATATTTATTGGGCGCGTTCTCGCGTGCTGGAATACCTGAACAGTGTGACTGGCCGATTGCCACGGGGCGTTACGCCAACGCTGGGTCCTGATGCTACTGGTGTAGGCTGGGTTTATCAGTATGTGGTATTGGCAAAGAATCGCTCTCTTGAGGAATTGCGCGCCATCCAGGACTGGTATTTACGTTATCAGCTGACCAAGGCGCATGGCGTTGCAGAAGTTGCCAGCGTTGGCGGCTTTGTAAAACAGTATCAAGTCGTTCTGGACCCACGCAAGTTGCAAGCATATGGTGTATCGCCATCGCGTGTTACACAGGTGATTCGTGAGAGCAATCGCGATGTCGGCGGACGCGTAGTCGAAATGACGGAAACCGAATATATGGTGCGTGGTAAAGGATATCTGCGCGGCATCGGTGACTTGGAGACACTGGTAGTCAAGGCCGATAAAGGTACGCCGGTATTGCTGCGTGACTTGGCAAGGGTTGAATTGGCACCGGATGAACGGCGCGGCATTGCCGAGCTCAATGGTGAAGGCGAAGTCGTAGCCGGTATTGCCATGGCTCGCTATGGCCAGAATGCACTCGAAGTCATCCACAATATCAAGCAAAAACTTGTTGAGATTGCGCCTGGTTTACCACAGGGCGTTACGGTGGAAACAGTGTATGACCGTTCCGATTTGATTCATCGGGCGATTGATAACCTCAAGACCACGCTGCTCGAAGAAAGCATCGTGGTCGCATTGGTTTGTATGCTATTCCTGATGCATGTGCGAAGTGCGCTTGTAGCGATTGTGATGTTGCCGGTTGGCGTTTTGATTGCGTTTTCGTTGATGCATGCACTAGGACTCAATTCCAACATCATGAGCCTTGGTGGCATTGCGATTGCCATTGGTGCCATGGTAGATGCTGCCATTGTGATGATAGAGAATGCTCATAAACACATTGAGCGGGCACCGCCTGATGCACCCCGATTGCAGCTTATTATTGACGCCTGCAAAGAGGTAGGCCCTGCGCTATTTTTTAGCCTGTTGATCATTACGGTTTCCTTCTTGCCTGTATTTACGCTGGAGTCGCAGGAAGGCCGCATGTTTCAGCCGCTGGCATTCACCAAGACATTCTCGATGGCCGGAGCAGCGCTGCTTTCGGTAACGCTGGTACCGGTGCTGATGCTGCTGTTTGTACGCGGCAAAATCATGGCGGAAGGTAAAAATCCGGTAAACCGTTTCCTGATCTGGATTTATAGACCAGTCATTGCATCAGTCATGCGCTGGAAGAAGACGACCATCCTGCTTGCACTGCTTATGCTTGGCGTATCTGTTTATCCTCTGACTAAACTCGGCAGTGAGTTCATGCCAACCTTGAACGAAGGGACTTTGCTCTACATGCCAGCCACCTTGCCTGGACTGTCTGTGACGAAGGCGGCAGAGATTATGCAGACCCAGAACAAAATCATTAAGAGCTTCCCGGAAGTAGCTTCGGTTTTTGGCAAAGCAGGTCGCGCTAATACGGCTACAGACCCGGCGCCTATGGAAATGTTTGAGACAGTCATTAACCTCAAACCGGAGCGTGAATGGCGTCCTGGCATGACTATCGACAAGATTATCTCTGAGCTGGATAAAGCCGTGCAATTGCCTGGCGTCAGCAACGCCTGGACAATGCCGATTAAGGCACGTATCGACATGCTGTCAACAGGTATCCGCACGCCAATCGGTATCAAGGTGTTCGGCAGGGATTTAGGCGAAATGGAAAAACTCGCCAAATCTATCGAGTCTGTAGTTAAAAACGTGCCGGGAACTACGAGTGCTTATGCAGAGCGTATCACTGGAGGTTATTACCTGAATATCGAGCCGGATCGCATGGCACTGGCTCGCTATGGTTTAGCCGTGGGCGACTTGCAGGATGTGATCAGCAGCGCTCTTGGTGGGGAAGTGGTTACCACGACTGTTGAAGGACGAGAGCGCTTTGGGGTAATCACGCGTTATCCACGCGAACTGCGTTCAGACCCGGATGCAATCGCGCGTCAGGTACTGGTGCCTGCCATGAACGGAGCATTGATCCCTCTGGGCCAATTGGCGCATATCTCTTTAGAAAAAGGGCCACCTAGCATCCGTACCGAGAATGCTTTGCTATCTGCTTATATTTTTGTAGACATTCGAGACAGAGACATCGGTAGTTATGTGGCCGATGCGCAGAAGGCAGTCCGTGAGCAGGTTAAATTCCAGCCTGGATATTACGCAACATGGAGCGGCCAGTTTGAATATATGGAACGTGCCAAAGCCAAGATGAAGATAGTGATTCCGTTAACATTGCTCATCATCTTCGTATTGCTGTATCTAAACTTCAAGCGCTTAACAGAAACGTTTATCGTCATGCTGTCAGTACCGTTTTCGTTAGTTGGCGGGATTTGGCTGATGTATTGGCTAGGTTACAACATGAGCGTCGCCGTTGCCGTCGGCTTTATCGCATTGGCAGGAGTTGCGGCGGAGACCGGTGTGATTATGCTGATCTATCTCGATCATGCCTACAAGGAGCTCAAGACAAAACGCGCGTCTGAAGGCAAAGCCTTCACTGTGGCCGATATTTATGAAGCAGTGATGGAAGGTGCGGTAGAGCGTGTACGACCAAAAATGATGACTGTGGTCGCTATCATGGCAGGGTTGTTACCTATTATGTGGGGAAGTGGCACCGGCTCTGAAGTGATGCGACGTATTGCTGCACCGATGGTAGGCGGTATGGTTTCTTCAACCGTATTGACGCTCATCGTGATTCCAGCAATTTATGCACTTATAAAACAAATATCACTCCAAAGAAAAGGAGCTCCAAATGCCTGAAATAATTCCTAACCTGCATCCGTTGATGGTGCACTTTCCAATCGCACTTATCACGGTGTCAGCAGTTTTCCATGTTGTTGCAGCCGCAACGCGTGGGAAGCCTTTTTCCAGAAACTTTGCCATTCTTGCGCATACTTTATTATGGTTAAGCGCGCTATCAGTATTGCCTACCGTATTTTTAGGCTGGCAGGCATACAATAGTGTGAACCATGATGATATCAGTCACGCGGCTATGTTAATCCACCGCAACTGGGCGTTGGGAACATCGGTAGTTTTAATCATCTTGGCGAGCTGGGATGTCTGGCGTAATAAGATAGATTCACCGCTTGTTTGGTGGTTTGTAGTTGCGGTAATTGGGGCATGGAGTATGGTTGCTATTACGGCATGGCATGGTGGAGAACTAGTCTATCGACATGGTTTGGGAGTCATGTCGCTGCCAGTACCACAAGATGGTGCCGGCCATGGTCACCACGGTGACAGTACGGCAAGCAGTGGTGAGCATCCTCATGCGGATACAGTGCCAGATGACCAAGTTCATGAGCATTCCCGGCATGAACATACGCACTGATTCAAGGAGAATCATGATGAAAGATTTAACTGAAGATCCAGTATGTCACATGATGGTTTCGAAATCGTCTTTTAATACCGAGTATTCTGGTATGACCTTCGCATTTTGTTCAGGGCAATGCCGAGACCGTTTTTTGGCAAACCCGCACCTGTATATGGGCTTCCCCAGACAGAAGGCGCCAGCACAGCAGGGCGTTGAAGTCGTAAAAAACCGAAAAATTCGTCTCAACTGTCCGCTTGATGTGACACAGTCTCAACTAGTACAAGATGCACTGACCAGCATGATGGGGGTTCAGGATATCCATGTCGATGGCAATCTTTTGGAGATCAGGTATGACCTAGTCCAAGTTACTGCGGAACAAATTGAGAATACGTTGGTATCAGTCGGAGCCTCGCTTGGGCAGGGATGGATTGATCGCATTAGGCGCGCTTTCATCCACTTTAAGGAAGAGTCTGAAATTGGCAACCTTGAAGTGATAAAAAGCAAAAAGTCTTGCCATTAAGTCGATACATTGTGATGCTGCTGAAAACATAATGCGAGGATAATAAATAACATGATTCGCGATCCTGTTTGTTTGATGACCATTGATCCACGCCGTGCAGCGGCGATGATCGAGTATAAAGGGCAGGCTTACTATTTTTGTTCTGAAGATTGTAAGCAAAAGTTTCTAGCCCAGCCAAGTATGTTTCTCAATCAAGTCCCAAGTTTGCGGCTAACGGTTGGCGTCATGGGTTCAGCAAGCGGAGGGTTCACGCCAGAGGTAAAAGCGCTGGTTTTTGCATTGGGTCAAGATGTTGCTGAACGTGGATTCGTTCTGATTACAGGTGCCTGCCCAGGTCTTCCGTATGAATGTGCACGAGGTGCGCATGACAGGAGCGGATTGTCGATAGGCATTTCCCCAGCACTTAGCCAAGATGAGCATGTGCATAAATATTTCTCTCCAGTAGATGTCTTTGATGTGATTATCTATACAGGTAGTGGACTAATGGGACGAGAGGTTATCAATATTCGTTCAAGTGACATGGTTGTAATCGTGGGTGGAAGCTCCGGAACGTTAGGTGAGTTTGCAATCGCCTATGACGAGGGAAAGATAATAGGTGTGCTTGAAGGCAGTGGTGGCATCACGACGCAATTACCCCAATTGGTCACCAGTTTTGGCAAGGACACAGGTGCTCAAGTGATTTATGAGTCTGATCCCCACCTGCTTATTAGTAAGTTAGCTGAGGCATATACAAGTCATCACTACAAGCGTCCATCCTGTTTCTGTGATGACTCCCATGCCAGCGCGGGTTGAAGTCGCCTGTTCGGCGCGAAGCTTTTTTCTGTAACTTGGATAGTTGCGGCGGAGAATGTATGGGTAAACTGAAATGTAGCGACGGAGAGCGGCAATCAAGAAAGTTATTTTTGTGCAATCAATGTAAAGGAGAATAAATCATGGACAAACTCAATCCCTGGCGTACCGGCGGCGCAACGGCGTTGACAGCAGCAGTGATCAGTGTGGTATGCGCGGTGGCGGTTTACCTCTGCCCGCAGGGAACGGTTGACGTTGTCAATTCCTGGGCACATGGCCTAGATTTTACAATGTTAAGGAGCGACAGGCCATGGACCCTGAGTGGCTTGGCTTACGGCCTGTTCAGCGTTACGCTGACTGGCTTTCTGGTCGGTGCGCTGTTTGCAGGTTGTTATAACCTGGTGGGCAAATGCCAGTGCTGCCGCTAACCATGTGTATGCAGCGGAGCAATCTTCCGCCACATTAAGTGTTCGTAAACGCCCGACCAATAAAGGCCGAAAGCGAAAGCGAACAACAGTTCCTCCAGCGGTATACCGAGCAAGAGGATGCCACTGATGTCCGGCAGGTTCCATACCTGCTGGACATAGCCGGGGGAGGACGCTTCCAGAACAAGGAAGAAAACAAAATAGTAGGCGAGAAACAGCACCCCGCCCACCCAGGTCTTGGTCTTGAGGTCGGGTCGACAGAGGGTGGTGGCGATGGCGCCAACTACCATGGCGGCAATAGAAGCGTAGATCGGGTTCCATGGCAGAAAATAAAGAAGCAGAAAAGCGATGAAGGGTGAAGCGAGTGCCTTGTAATGATGGCGATGCAGCGGCTGACGCTTTTCTGTCTCAAGTACGGGAATGTCATTGCGATGAGTGAGAACGGAATAGAGCACGGAACTGACGCCGCCGATGCCAAAACAGAATATCAGGCTTTCCAGATCGAAGCCGGTACGCTGAGCCAAGTCGAAAAACGTTGGCGGATTCCAATACTCGGGCACGAATAGCGGCTCGCTGAGGCCGAACGGAGCGGTAGCCAGGCTGACTATCAACATCGTTTTTCGGTGGTGTGGAAAGGCATAAAATATGACTGCCCAAGGGATCAGGAATGCTAATGACCATGCAAACCAGACATATTGTAGTGGAATCATCGTGGTATTGAAGAGTTAAGAGTAATATCATTATAACGAATAACGAAAGGAATAATCATGGCAATTGATCCGGTTTGCGGGATGACGGTGGATGAAAAATCAGCGGCTGGTAACACTGTTCATTCTGGAAGGACATTCTATTTCTGCTCACCCAAATGCCAACATGAGTTTGAAGCTGATCCAGCAAAGTATGCGGGAATCGGCGGGGCGACTAACAGCCTCGATCACGCTCAACGCCATGACCATGGCATGATCGAGGCAAAAACATCAATAACCGCTGGAGAAAAAGCAAAAGACCCTATCTGCGGCATGATGGTAGACAAATCCACAGCGCTGAAAACTGATCGTGCCGGAAGAGCCTACTATTTTTGCAGCGTAGGTTGTCAGCGTACCTTTGAGTCGCCGGAGCAGGAACTAAAATCCATGCGTACCCGAGTCATGATCGCGATGTCGGGCGTGCTGGTGTTGGCTGTCATGCGTGCTGCGGTATTCCTTGGGCTCGCCGGCGGTGCGATGACCTTGAGTTGGGTGCCGGTTGACGCGTTGCCGTGGGTTACCTGGGGGGTGTGGATGATGATACTGGTCACGCCGGTGCAATTCATCGGCGGCTGGGGCTTCTACAAGGGGGCATGGAACGCGATTCGCGCCCGCAACATCAATATGGATTTCCTGATTGCGCTCGGCACCTCGGTCGCGTACTTCTATAGCGTCGCGGTAGTGTTTTTCCCTCATGTGTTGCCAGTGGCGGTAGATCAGCGGCAATCCTACTTTGAAGTATCGGCAGTCATCATCGCCTTCGTGCTGCTCGGCAAGTACATGGAGGAAATTATCAAAAAACGTTCCTCGGCGGCGGTACGCAAGCTGCTGGATCTCAAACCCGCAACCGCACATGTCATTCGCGAGGGTCAGGAGATGGAGGTACCCGCAGAAAGTGTGATGGTGGATGAAATCATCGTGGTGCGCCCTGGCGAGAAGGTTCCCGCCGATGGCGTAGTATTTGAAGGCAGCTCCTCAGTGGATGAGGCTATGCTCACCGGCGAATCCATGCCGGTGGAAAAATCATCAGGCAGCGCAGTAATCGGCGGAACAATCAATCGTACCGGTCTGTTTCGCTTCAAGACGACACGAGTCGGTGCGGAAACCGCGCTCGCACAGATCATTAAGCTGGTGGAAGAAGCACAGGCTTCCAGTGCCCCTATCCAGCGCCTCGCAGACCAAGTGGCTAGTTATTTTGTTCCCACAGTGGTGCTGGTTGCGTTTGCCGCTTTTGTGGGTTGGTGGTTGATGGGTAATTTCCCACAGGCGCTGATGGCCTTCATCGCGGTGTTGATTATCGCCTGCCCATGCGCTCTCGGCATCGCCACCCCGGCGGCGTTGATGGTGGGCGTGGGTAAGGGAGCTGAGGCCGGTATTTTGATCCGTGGTGCAGAAGTCCTGGAGCGCGCGGAAAAGCTCACTACAGTGGTGTTCGATAAGACTGGGACGCTGACTCGTGGTGAGCCTAATGTCACAGATATCATTGCTATTGGCAGTCAGCCTGAGGCAGACATTCTGCGTGCCGCCGCCGCAGTGGAGGTCGGCTCTGAGCATCCGCTTGGCGAAGCAATCGTGCGTGCCGCGCAACACCGCGAACTCGTGTTACCTAAGGTGGAAAACTTCGAAGCCATTCCCGGTCATGGCATCCGCGGCAACGTTGATGGCATGGTCACGCTTCTCGGCAACCGTAGGCTGTTCGAACGAGAAGGTATTGATACCAAGACGGCGGAAGAAATCATGGCAAAGCTGGAAGCCCAAGGGAAGACGGCGATGCTGGTCGGTCTTGACGGCAGTCTCGCTGGTGTCGTCGCTGTGGCAGACACGCTCAAGCCCGAGGCCAGAGACGCTATCGCTGAACTCATGAAAGAAAATGTGGAAGTCATCATGCTTACCGGCGACAATCGTCGCACCGCCGAAGCCATTGCCAAAGAACTAGGTATTAAATGCGTCATTGCTGAAGTGTTACCTTCAGACAAGGCTAAAGTCATTCAGGATTTACAGAAACAAGGTAAATCAGTCGCCATGGTGGGCGACGGCGTTAACGACGCGCCCGCGCTGGCGGTTGCCGAGATCGGCATCGCCCTCGGCTCCGGCTCCGATGTAGCCAAGGAAACCGGCGGTATCGTCCTCATCAAGAATGATGTGCGCGACGTGGTGGCAAGCATACGTCTGTCACGCGCCACCATGCGCAAGATTAAGCAGAACTTGTTCTGGGCGTTTATTTACAACGCTATTGGTGTGCCAATTGCGGCATTTGGCTTTCTTAACCCCATTATCGCGGCAGCGGCAATGGCGCTGAGTTCATTGTCAGTGATTGTGAATTCAGCGTTACTTAAACGAACCAAGCTTTGAATTTAGGGTTAATTAAAAGTAAATGATGGGTGTTTTGATTCAACCGTCATGAAAGGAGGCTGAAATGTACTATTTTTTAATACCACTTTTCATAGGCTTTATATTTGCGGGTTCTAGCGCATTTACAGCTGCTTTTTCTCGTTCGTGGGGTGTAAATGGCGGTCGGCTGGTTACCAACCTGTTGCGTAATATGTTAGGTATACCACTCTACGGTTATGGTCTTGTGCTCGCTTGGTGTGGAACTTCAACCTTGATATTCAATTTGGGAGCTATCGGGCAAGGCTTAGGCTGGCTTTTGATAATCGCAGGTGCCGTGCCAGTCATTGTAGGTCATTTGCAGCTTGGATGGCGTACACATATGCCTTCTATGAATGATTCACTGATGGATAACGGACTTTACGCCTATGTTCGGCATCCTATATATGCCGGCGGTCTGGTTGTTTTTATTGGGCTTGCATTAGTGCATTTCACCGCACCATGGTTAATGGCATCTATCCTTTCCATTATATTTTTTACAGTGATGGCTAAATTGGAAGAAGTTGATTTGTTGCAGCGGATGCCAAAATATAGCGATTATATGGTTCGAGTACCAGGTTTCCTGCCAACTTTTGCGAATGATACCCTCAGCCGATGGGTGTGGATCTGTCCCGCATTAGGATTGACATTAGCAACACTGGTGTTCTATATGTGGGGTTTTACTTTATGGACATCATTTGTCGCCGCACTGATGCTTGTTTGTCCAAGCATCGTATTATGGGGATTGGTAACCTTACGTAACTAATTCCAATCGCAATAGAAACGATAACGTTGTTGCTCTTCCTTGCCGTACTACAGTACTGTCTGCGTCAGGACGTCTAGTACTCGTTTCTATTGCGAATTGGAATAACAACTATTACAACTAATTAAATATCAAGGGGTGGCATCATGAACGACGAACATGAAACGAAACATCTTTTCAGAGGGCAATGGGTGTTCTATGGATTTCTGATATTTGCCGGATTACTTCTCTTTACAGAACACCGCGCCCATGTTCTTGGTTTTCTGCCCTACTTGATCCTGATTGCTTGCCCTTTGATGCACTTATTCATGCATCATGGGCATGGTGGACACAATCATCATGAAACAAAAGAGGGAGAACAAAAATGAATGCACCATCTTCTAATTATGGTTTGTGGTCACTTGTTATCATTAACTCTCTAGTATTCATTATCTTCGCTTTTAGTTTTGCCAAGCCACAGAGTAAGCGTGACTGGCGTTCTTTCAGCGCGTTCTCAGCATTTCTGGTAGCGTTGTTTGTTGAGATGTACGGCTTTCCGCTCACCATTTATCTGTTGTCAGGTTGGCTTACAAGCCACATTCCGGGTATTGACCCGTTTTCTCATGATGCCGGGCATTTGCTTGAAGATTTGTTCGGCTGGCGCGGCAACCCACACTTCGGGCCATTTCACTTGATTAGTAATGCTCTGATTATTGCCGGGTTTTTCCTGTTATCCAGCGCCTGGCGAGTACTATATGCCGCTCAACGCCAGCATGTTTTAGCTACCACCGGACCGTACGCAAAAATCCGGCATCCGCAATATGCTGCGTTTGTAATGATTATGTTTGGATTCCTACTGCAATGGCCAACCATCGTGACCGTGGTGATGTTTCCGATTTTGCTCTATATGTACGTGCAGCTTGCCCGTACCGAGGAACGGGAGGCGAGAGCTGAATTCGAGGAGAAGTATGACTATTATGCGGAGACGGTGCCGGCATTTTTCCCTCACTGCCCCAGATTTAACCCGAATTGATATTTTTAAGGTAACTCTCTCACCGCCTAGAACCCAATAAGGATGCGCCTAAGGTCTGCTAGGCGCACATAGCGTGTGGCAGGAGTTAATACAAAATCTCCGCCGGCCACCAAGCTACCCGCTAACAATAATATAATCTCACTAAGCCTAGGAAATCCTGCGTTATCAAACATGACCCCAACGAAAATGGCAATATATCCGTATTGCAAGAACAGTGTATAAATTTGATGAGAGGCGGCTTCTATTGATGGTTACTTTCTGGTTAAAAATATTAAAAACTGCCAAGGTATTAAATCAGCGCACGGTAATCTAATAAGATTGTGATGAATTGGTTTGTAGCAAAATCTAATCTAATTTAATTCAATTTAAAGTTAGTCAACTTGTTACGGGGCGGCTTCAAGGTTGAAGTGCAAAAATTGCTTCATGTATCCAGGAGAACACGATGGCACTCATCTCATTGCGTCAATTATTGGATCATGTAGCTTAACACGATTACGGCATTGCGGATGTTGCGTTATATCCGTACATAGCCCTTGCCCATGAAGGAAAAGTTGATCTATCGCGCTTTTCTTCTACAGTTGCTTGGTTAGCAAGATTCAAAGCATTGCCTGGATACGTCAGTATGCCTGGAATGTAGCATGATTTTTACCTCAATAATGACTAAACCACTTATCCATAAAGGAGAATTAGCATGAATGTAACTACTGAAGCCCGCCCACCGTTCCCTCCATTCACGCGGGAAACTGCTACACAAAAAGTACGCATGGCTGAAGATGGTTGGAACAGCCGCGACCCTAAGCGCGTTGCGCTTGCTTAGGATAGCCACATAATGAAAAACAACACCGAATACACCATCAAACGTACAATTATTGCACTACCACTCGCGACTACCCTGCTTATTGCTGGATGTGCGACTACTGCACAGTCACCCGAAAAAGCCTCAGCCGACAAGGTCACGACGACTCAAGAGACTCAACAATATGTAGCACAACCTGCCGCACATTTAATTGCACTATTGCCGATGCGCGGTGGGTATGGTGCTAATGACCACGATGCATACGAAGCGAAGCTGCGAGCGAAGTCGGCCCAGCGCTGTTTTTATCGTTTATATTAATTCCACCATTATGTTCGCCTGTTATTTACGACATTGCTGTAAAAACTGTTGCTGCTCAAATTCCATCTGCTTTTCAAAAGTCTGCATAGCACTAGTTAAGCGCTGAATAACTAGAGCCCCCTCAACTATTATTAAAAAACGTTCTGACCATACTTCTGCATTTTGTTGACTCATGCCAACTTCTTTTCCTAATTTATTCAGCGCCGCCAGCCATGCGTTGTAGTCGTTATTCTGTAAAGCTTTTATTTCTTTATTGGCTTTGCCGAGATTAAGCACATTTAAAAGACAATTTTTCCTTCCATCTTCATAAAATGTCTTGATAATGGAAATCATATTGCTAAATCGCCTCTCCGGCATCTCTTTACTATCTAATAGTGGCTCAATCACATGTTTATGTAGCTGTGAACTAACATAAATTACGACAGCTTTAGCCATATCCGCCTTACCTGCAGGAAAACGATGATATAGGCTAGATTTTTGTAGCCCTGTCACTTCGGATAATAGGGAAATCGTTGTTCCTTCATAGCCGTGACTCCGGAATATCTCAAATAGCGCTTCTACTAATGAGTCGTTATCAATTATTTGCTGTGCCATAAAGTACCACCTTAAAAATATATTTGACATCATACCGAACGTTCGTTATATTGTCATTGTACCGAACGTTCGGTACAATATGCAAATTAAATTTAAAGGAGAATATTATGAACAAAACAGCAATCGTTATCTTTTCAGATCCAAACAATGGCGAAGAAGCATTTGGCCGTGCTTTTAATGGCTTGGCAGCAGCATATGAAATTAAAGAAGCTGGTGGTGAAGTTTCAGTTACCTTTCAGGGTGCCGGCACGCGATGGCCAGCCCTGATTACGAAAGCAGATCACCCATTGAACGGATTGTATGAACTCGTAAAGGGAAGTATTGCAGGTGTGTCATGTGGTTGTGCTGATGCATTTGGTGCGACTCAAGGTGCAAAAGCCTGTGGTATGAACATAATTAGCGAAACCCCTATTCCAGGAACTACAGGAGTGGCAAGTTTTGCAAAATTATTAAAATATGGCTCAAATGTTTTGACGTTTTAATCAAAATCATTCAAAAGGCTGGCAGCTGCTTTGCTGCCAGCGCTTGATAAGAAATCTAGTTGAGGCTTGGAGTCAGCATAATGTTGATTATATTTTGCAAAGTAAAAGATTTTTTGAAGGTAAAGCCTAGATAAATTGCAGCCTAAAACATCATGAAAAATGACAACATCAAGAAGTTGCTAAATAGTTTTGAATTGTTCAGCGAATTGAGCAATGACCAAATAGACCTTCTAACAAAGCATAGCAGGATACTTTTCCTAACTAAGGATAACTATGTTTTTAACCTTGGAGATTCGCCACAAGGACTTTATCTGCTTATGGCAGGACAACTCAAAGTTGGCGTGGTTTCAACTCAAGGAGTAGAAAAAGTAATTAGCATAGTAACACCTGGTGAGAGCTTTGGAGAAACTGGGTTATTTCTCAAACAACGGTTACCATTTTATGCGAAATCAATAAATGAATCGCAAGTCTTGCTCTTACCAGAATATATCGTAGATTCGCTATTAAACAATTATGCAAGTATCGCTCGCAAAATGCATGAAAGATTGTCGGCTAGTTTGCATCATATGATCCATAGCGTCGAAGTTCTATCACAGCAAAATGCAATTGGACGTTTTGTCGTTTATTTACTCCAAATAAGCACTAATGCAAACGATGCTAAGAGTTTCATGTTGCCGACAAGAAAAAGTAATATTGCTTCGATTCTTAATATAACTCCTGAGACTTTGTCTCGTAGCATTAGCACATTACAAAAAGTTGGGTTAATTGAAATTAAAGGTGGACATATCACCATATTAGATACTGTCAAACTACGTAACTTTTTGGTGCATAAGCAAAGTGAGTCTGCTATTGGAAACTTTGACGTCAAGCAGGCTAAAGCCAGCTTTAGGCTTCCTAGGCCGGCATCTCAATCAGATCAGGCCGACGTCACGGCCTGAAAAAAATACATCACGATTAGGAAAAAATATGCCAAATGCATTTGCCACCATTAGTTTTACAGATAGCGTCAAAGCCGCTCAAACACGATACGGCAGCCGAGATAATAATCGTGGGTTCGAACTATCCGACGACCCACGTAATGAACTTGGTGAACTGGAAGCAGAATTCATCAATTCTCGCGATAGTTTTTACATGGCTACTATTTCGGAAAACGATTGGCCATACGTTCAACATCGCGGTGGTCCTAAAGGTTTTCTCAAAGTATTGGATGCACGCACCATAGGTTTTGCAGATTTTAAAGGAAACCGACAATACATTAGCGTTGGAAATCTCAATGCCAACCCGCGTATTTCGATGATTCTAATGGATTATCCTAATCGCCGTCGTCTTAAAATCTGGGGTACTGTGCGTGTGATACATGAGAATGAGGAGCCTGAGTTAATTGCACGCCTTGAGGTACCTAGCTACCGTGCACGGGTAGAGCGTGGCATTCTAATTCAAGTTGAAGCAATTGATTGGAACTGCCCACAGCATATTACGCCGCGCTTTACAGAGGCTGAAATGGACGAAATTGTTTTACCGCTAATGGAAGAGAATCAGCAGTTACGCGCTCAACACTCACAAATCACTACAGCAAAGATTAGTAGCCTAGGCGAAGGTGAACTCGCACTTGTGATCACTGGTGTGCGGCAATTGACAGCCCAAGTGCGCGCTTACGAATTACGCCACTCGCTTGGCGATGATTTGCCTAAGATTAGTGCTGGTTCTCACTTAAGTGTGCCTGTTCTACTTGCAGATGGAACAGCAAGTACCCGCCATTATTCTATTAGCGCTAACCCGAATCAAAACAGCTACTATGAAATTGCCGTACTGCTTGAAACTGAAGGAAATGGCGGCTCACGCTTTGTCCATGAGAGTTATCAGCTTGGCATGCATTTACGCTGTGGATTACCAAGTAATGACTTTGCTTTACATATGGATGAGCGCCCTGCTGTACTCATTGCTGGAGGCATCGGCATTACACCCATTATGGCAATGGCAAAAACACTAAAACAAGCGGAGCGCGTATTTCAGTTTCATTATGTTGGGCGCACCTTAAAAGAAATGGCTTATGTTGAAAATCTGCAGCATGAGTTTGGTGAGCAACTCAATATTTACACCTCTGAGCAACAAGGTCTCAATCTCAGCAAAATAATGGCTAACGTGACGCATGATGCAGTGTTCTACGTATGTGGCCCAGAGCGTTTGATTAAAGGCGTTCTAGAAACTGCTATTCAACTTGGCATATCAGAATCTCTCATCCGCTTTGAGCGCTTTTCTAGCCAAGTCAGCAACAATCAACAAAGCATTGAAGTTGAGCTACGCCGCACTGGTAAAACCATACATGTAAATCCAGATGAAAGCATACTCAGTGCAATAGAAGCAGCAGGAGTAAAAACTTTATCCGACTGCAAGGTCGGTAATTGCGGTGTTTGCGCCGTCAAAGTATTAGAAGGCACTCCAGAGCACTTTGATTCTGCACTTAGCGAACGTGAGCGCACACAAGGTAAAAAGATGTGCATCTGCGTTTCTCGTGCAAGCTCAGCCAAATTAGTGCTCGATTTATAAGGACCCAAACTTAAGGAAAATGCCATGATCGAACTCTACGAATTTGCACTTTCAGGTAACTGTCACAAAGTACGACTAATGCTTAGCTTTCTAGAGCTGAACTATACGAGCATTGCCGTAAATGGCAGCGTACGCGAACATAAGTCGAGTGAATTTCTTGCAATGAACCCACTGGGTCAATTGCCCATCCTTAAAGATAAGGACATCGTGATTCGAGATAGCCAAGCTATTTTGATATACCTGGCACACCACTATGGCGGTGAACAATGGTGGCCGCAAGACTCAGAGGCTTTAGCCAAGATTAGCGCTTGGCTTTTCACGGTATCTAATGAGATTGCACGAGGCCCCAACGCTTTAAGATTACATCATAAATTTGGCCGTAAAATTAACATTGAAGATGCTATGGCAGTGACTGAAACAATACTTAATATCATGGAAGATTATTTATCTAATCACGATTGGATTGCGTTAGATGTACCAACGATTGCGGATGTTGCGTTATATCCGTACATAGCCCTTGCCCATGAAGGAAAAGTTGATCTGTCGCGCTTTTCTTCTACAGTTGCTTGGTTAGCAAGATTCAAAGCATTGCCTAGATACGTCAGTATGCCTGGGATGTAGCATGATTTTTACCTCAATGATTACTAAACCACTTATCCATAAAGGAGAATTAGCATGAATGCACCTACTGAACCCCGCCCACCTTTCCCTCCATTCACGCGAGAAACTGCCACACAAAAAGTACGCATGGCTGAAGATGGCTGGAACAGCCGAGATCCCAAGCGCGTTGCGCTTGCCTACACGCTTGATAGCGTTTGGAGAAACCGCTCGGAGTTTCCACGTGGGCGTGCAGAGATAGAGTCTTTTCTAAGCCGTAAATGGGTGCGCGAAAATGAATACAGATTAATTAAAGAATTATGGGCTTTTGGGGATAATAGAATAGCAGTCCGTTTTGCTTATGAGTGGCATGATGATGCAGGCAACTGGTTTCGTTCGTATGGTAATGAAAACTGGGAGTTTGATGAAAATGGTCTGATGCAAAAGCGCTTTGCCAGCATCAATGATTTAGCCATTACAGAATCAGAACGTAAATTTCATTGGCCACAAGGTCGTCGTCCTGATGATCATCCTAATTTAAGTGATTTAGGTTTGTAGATAACCAATAATTGACTAATAGCGCAATGCTAAACCAGTTTAAGTGCCAATTATCTATAGTATTTTCCAATAGACGGGCGGAATGAAAGCTTAAATCAATTGCTAAGCTTTATTTTTCCGCCTGCATGCCCCTGGACTAACCCCCATGCATTTCTTGAATGCCTTACTAAATGAAGCCTCTGATTGATAACCAGACTGCTCAGCAACCGCCTGCATGGAAATATTGCTTATCTCTAACAATTTCCTGGCATTGTGCATGCGCCACCGTGTTAGATAATTGACAGGCGTCTGCCCCATTAAAAGTTAGAACCACCTCCTTCAATCAAATCACGATGGCTAAGAACTGCTTTCGTTATAAACTCAGAAAATACACGCAATCTTGCCGTAGTACGCATATCAGTATGCGTTAGCAACCAAAGATCGTGCCCAGAGTGTGGTGAACTTAATGGTAAGCGCTGCAGCGTTGGTTCAGGGTCACCAATAAAACATGGAATCATACCGATGCCCATCCCAGCCTTAGTCGCTTCTAGTTGAAGTAATAAGCTAACAAAAACATCTTTTACTGGAATATGTGGATAAGCTGTCCGCTTAACCCACGCTGGCTGGGAGCTACGATTGTCAAAGTTGATCCAGCGAGCTGTCGCATTTTGATTCAAATCATGTTGAGCTAAATAATCTTTTGTAGCATAAGCTGCATAAGAAATAGTTGCTAATTTTTTACCAACCAATTGCTCAGGGGGCTGCTGCGTGCAGCGTATCGCTACATCAGCCTCGCGCTTACCTAAATCAAGCGTATCGTAAGTAATGATCACTTCGAGAGAAATATCAGGATACAGGTTAGAGAATTCAGCTAAGTGAGGCATTAACAAATGCGTACAAATCACATCTGTCATCGTCACTCGAATATGACCACTCAATTTTGAGTCTTGCCCAATAATACGCCGTTCAAGTCCGTTGACTTCATTTTCCATCTGCTCGGCAACTGCTAACACCTCCTCCCCCGCGCCCGTGATGGCATATCCCGTACTAGAACGCTCAAATAAACGTACCCCCAATTTCTTTTCAAAAGCTTCAATGCGTCTGGCAACGGTCGAATGGCTAATACCGAGCTTATCTGAAGCCGCACGTACTGAACCGTGGCGACTTAGCGCTAGAAAATGCTTAATATCGTCCCAGTCCAATGTTGTCATGTTTTACCAACTCTAAATAAAAAACTTACTAAATGATGAGAATCATCATGAATTAGCTTGGCTAGGTCAAGCAACATGGTGTCACATTTTTGCACAACATGTCACCAAAAATTTGCATTCCAAAGCCATATTGATACACATATGATGACAAACGTAAATTCTGTAAACCATGGAAACTTAACTATGACCACAAAAAGCACCCTCATTATCACAGCCGTATTTAATCCAGACAATATGGCATCTGCACAAGAATATATGCAACGTGCTATATCTCTATTAGTAAAGGCTGGCGGCGAAATTGTTCGTCGTGTAAAAGTTGAGCGAGCCATACTGGGTGAACAAAACTACCATGCATGTCTTGTGATGGATTTTCCAACATCCAATGCTGTAGACACAGTATTCAACAGTAGTGAATACGCTGAAATCATTCCATTACGAGAGCTAGGATTCAAGGCAATGACTATTGTTATTGCAAACTCCATGTAACGTTTCACAAAAACACTTAGCTGAAGAAATTAAAGCATTTTTGCAAGCAGATTATCAAGAAGAACAGATACTGGAAAATATTCTAGCCATCTATTTAACACGCCGATTGATTCTACTTTTGCAAGCTACACGTAACCTGAAAGCAAATGATGAATCTACATGAATCAATATTTCCACTTAACTCATCTACAAACAAGGATAGCCACATAATGAAAAACAACACCAAATACACCATCAAACGTACAATTATTGCACTACCACTCGCGACTACCCTGCTTATTGCTGGATGTGCGACCACTGCACAGTCACCCGAAAAAGCCTCAGCCGACAAGGTCACGACGACTCAAGAGACTCAACAATATGTAGCACAACCTGCCGCACATTTAATTGCACTATTGCCGATGCGCG
>JBAYTS010000048.1:0-19102 GCA_041675545.1 Methylotenera sp. | reverse complement strand
GCCATTAACAGGCGCTACCCATTTTCCGCCAATGAAATTATCATATTTGGCTTTGTAAGGGATGGTTACCCCAAAACCTTTTAATAAATCTAAACTCATGCTGACTCCTTTGGTTTTCTGTTGAAATTACTGTTATTAATTAACGTACTGAACTTACTTTGATTTAAGCTGTTGTAGTATTGCTGGGTTTTCTAGGGTGGATATATCCGTGGTTATATCATCACCTTTTGCCAGTGAGCGTAATAATCGGCGCATAATCTTTCCTGAGCGAGTTTTAGGTAGATTGTCACCAAAGTGAATTTCATCTGGTTTGGCAATAGGACCAATTTCTTTGCCGACCCAGTCGCGTAATTGTGCAACGATAATCTTGGCCTCATCACCTTCAGGTCTTTCAGCTTTTAGCACTACATAAGCTACTATGGCTTCGCCCTTGATTTCGTGTGGCCTGCCTACTACAGCGGCTTCTGCTACTAGAGGGTTAGCAACAAGTGCTGATTCAATTTCCATTGTTCCCATACGATGACCTGAAACATTTAATACGTCATCAATACGACCCGTGATGGTGAAGTAGCCTGTTTTCTTATCTCTAATGGCACCATCACCAGCTAAATAAAGATTTCCGCCTAAATCTGTAGGGAAGTAAGATTGTTGATAGCGCTCTGGGTCATTCCAGATGTTGCGTATCATTGATGGCCAAGGTTTTTTAATGACAAGGATGCCGCCAGTTCCCCACTCCACTTCATGACCATTTTCATCTACAACTGTAATTTGCATGCCAGGAAAAGGTAGCGTACAGGAGCCGGGTACGAGTGGTGTAACGCCAGGTAATGGTGTAATGGCATGCCCACCAGTCTCAGTTTGCCAAAAAGTGTCTACTATTGGGCAGCGGCCGCCGCCTACTTCATTGTAGAACCACATCCAAGCTTCTGGGTTGATAGGCTCGCCCACTGAACCCAGTAGACGCAGTGACGATAAATTATGTTGACTTGGCATGTTGCCACCAAGTTTGATGAGTGAGCGTATTGCAGTTGGTGCCGTGTAAAAAATACTGACCTTATGTTTTTCTATTACTTTCCAGTAGCGGGATGCGTCAGGATAAGTAGGGATGCCCTCAAATATGACTTGTGTCACACCCATTGCCAATGGGCCATACGCGACATAGCTATGGCCTGTAATCCAGCCTACATCTGCAGTACACCAAAAAATATCATGATCTTTAATATCAAAAGTCCAGCGCATGGTGTTCATGGCGTGGAGTAAATAACCCCCAGATGAGTGCTGAACGCCTTTAGGTTTTCCTGTTGAGCCTGAGGTGTAAAGTAAAAAGAGTGGATGCTCTGAATTTACCCACACAGGATCGCAAGTATCAGCTTGATTTGCAATGAGGTCACTCCACCAAATCTCGCGAGTGTCATCCCAACTGACTTCTCCGCCAGTGCGTTTAAAAACAACCACTTTTTCTACACTGGCGCATTGACTATCTAACAGTGCTTCGTCTACCGCAGGTTTAAGTGGCAGTTGCTTACCGCCACGGAACTGGCCATCGCTTGTGATGACAATGCGCGCTTGTGCATCGTGAATGCGTTCTACAAGGCTTTTTGCAGAGAAGCCACCAAATACTACTGAGTGAATTAAACCAAGTCGAGCGCAAGCTTGCATGGCGATGATTGCTTCTACACCCATAGGCATGTAGATAATCACACGGTCGCCAGTATTGAGACCTAGAGTTTTGAGTCCATTTGCAAACATGCATACTTGATGATAAAGCTCGCGATAGCTTACAACCCTTGAGCTGCCATCATCTGCTTCAAATAATATGGCAGTTTTATCACCATTTTTATCTAGGTGTCGATCAAGGCAATTGTAAGAAACGTTGAGTTCACCATCAGAAAACCAGCGATAAAAAGGAGCCTTAGTTTCATCAAGGATATGATTAAATGGTTTGTGCCAAGTGAGTAACTCGCGCGCAAGTTTTGCCCAAAACCCCTCATAGTCATTTTCAGCTTCTGCGCAAAGTGCATTGTATGCAACCATGCCTTGTACCGTGGCTTGGCTCACGGTATTTTCGCTTGGATGAAAAATGCGGGTTTCTTTATGATCGTTAGTCATAACGTTTCCTTAAAAATTACCAGATACAGTTAAAGCACCGCGTGACCTTTTTGTATTTAACGTAAGTAATACAAAATCTGGTGCTTTTGGACATTAATGTATCTAAACAATTGTTTGATAAGTAAGTTGAAACTATTGTTAGCAAACTTATCATTGCGGGTTTAACAAAATGAAAGCATGTCTACAAACTTGTTTACTGGCATTGCTTCCAGTGTTTTTTGGTCTAAACACAAAGTGAGAATGTCGGTTTGTGTTTTTGCATCAAATCGTCTTGCTAGATTGATTTTGAATTTTTTGACTAATTCAGGAATACCCTCACTACGACGTCTTCTATGGCCAATAGGATACTCAACGGCGATGTTCTCTGAACTGCTACCATCTTTAAAGAATACCTGTACGGCATTGGCAATAGAGCGTTTCTCAGGGTCGAGATAATCACGGGTATATTCTGCTTTTTCTACGCAAGTCATTTTGCTACGAATGGCGTCAATGCGAAGGTCTGAAGCCGCTTCATTTTCATAATCTTGTGCAGTGAGATTGCCTTTCAATAGACCGATAGCCGTCATATATTGAATACAGTGGTCGCGGTCCGCTGGGTTGTCGAGTGGTCCTGTTTTGTCGATGATGCGAATCGCTGACTCATGGGTAGTGATGACAATTTTATCGATGGCATCAATTTGTTCAATGGTTTGTAACCGGCTGCCAACTTGTTTGTTTAATTGTAACGCGCACTCTACTGCTGTTTGTGCGTGGAATTCTGCAGGGAAGGAGATTTTAAAGAGTACTTGTTCCATGACATATGAACCGTAGTTGCGTTGGAATTTAAAAGCATTGCCTTTAAATAGCACATCATAAAACCCCCATGTTTTGGCAGTTAGTGCAGAAGGGTAGCCCATCTCACCCAGCATTGTCATCCAAGCGAGACGCACCGCTCTTGAAGTTGCATCACCAGCGGCCCATGATTTACGTGAGCCAGTATTAGGGCTGTGGCGATATGTACGTAGACTTTGACCATCAACAAATGCGTTAGAGACCGCATTGATGATGTCTTCTTTGTTTCCGCCTAACAGCTTGGTAACCACAGCAGTTGAAGCAATTTTAACGAGAATTACGTGGTCAAGCCCTACACGGTTAAAGCTGTTTTCTAAAGCCAGTATGCCTTGAATTTCATGTGCCTTAATCATGGCGGTGAGTACGTCTTTGATCGTGAGTGGTGCTTTGCCTTCTGCGATATTCTTGCGAGACATGTAATCAGCCACGGCTAGAATGCCGCCTAGATTATCCGATGGGTGACCCCATTCTGCGGCAAGCCAAGTATCGTTAAAGTCTAGCCAGCGAATCATGGCTCCGATATTGAATGCGGCGAGAATTGGATCTAGCTGATATGAGGTGCCAGGTACTTTTGAACCATTAGGTACTACCGTTCCGGCAATGACTGGCCCTAGAAGCTTTGTACATGCAGGGTAGTCTAAAGCTTCAAAGCCGCAGCCTAGCGTATCCATTAGGCA
This sequence comes from Methylotenera sp., assembly GCA_041675545.1. Taxonomy (GTDB): domain Bacteria; phylum Pseudomonadota; class Gammaproteobacteria; order Burkholderiales; family Methylophilaceae; genus Methylotenera. Next base: position 15,485 of record JBAYTS010000048.1, on the reverse strand, counting down.
GTTACGTGCGGTATCAAAAGCTTCATCGCTTTTAATTTCGTAATCGGCAACATAGTTAGCAATATCTACGATGACTTGGTCAGGCGCAGGGCGAACGTTAGAAATATGCGAACTCATATCTTTAATAACCTTAATTGATGAATTGAAGTTGAAAAACGTTATCTTTTTTCTAATGGCACAAATGGACGGTTTTCTGGTCCTGTGTACTCAGCATTTGGTCGAATGATCTTGTTATCAATGCGCTGTTCAATGACATGGGCAACCCAGCCGGTAGTGCGTGATATCACAAAAATTGGCGTGAACATGCCAGTAGGAATGCCCATCATGTGATAGCTTGATGCACTGTACCAATCGAGATTGGGGAACATTTTTTTCTCGCGCCACATCGTAGTTTCAATACGTGCAGAAACATCAAACAATGTCATGTTGCCATTGTCTTCACATAGCTTACGGCTTACCGCTTTGATGGATTCATTTCTTGGGTCGGCGATGGTGTAAACCGGATGACCGAAGCCGATAATAATTTCTTTGCGAGCCATACGTTGCATGATGTCTGCTTCGGCTTCATCTGCTGTTTTATAGCGTTCGATAATTTCCATGGCAGCTTCATTTGCGCCACCGTGCTTTGGCCCACGTAATGCACCAATCGCACCCGTGATGCAGGAATACATGTCAGATAAAGTGCCCGCTATTACACGTGCTGTGAAAGTGGATGCGTTAAATTCATGTTCAGCGTATAGCACGAGTGAAGTGTTCATTGCGCTGATATGGAGATCTGAAGGTTTCTTGCCGTGTAACAGGTACAAAAAGTGAGCCGCGATTGAGTCTTCGTCTGATTCCAGATCAATGCGCTTATTATTATGGCTAAAGTGATACCAATAAATCAGAATCGAACCAAAGCAGGCAATGAGTCTGTCGCCTAAATCTTTGGCAGCATCAATATTGCGGTCAGTAGATTCTGGTTCCAATGTCCCTAACATCGAGCAGCCTGTGCGCATGACGTCCATTGGGTGAGCGTTAGCTGGAATCTGCTCCAACACTTTTTTCAAGGCGTCAGGTAGTCCACGGAGTTTTTTTAGCTTTTGGTGATATGCGGAGAGTTGTACCTGGGTCGGTAATTCACCATGTATAAGCATGTAGGCTACTTCTTCAAATGTGGCTTGTTTAGCCAGTTCGATGATGTCATAACCGCGGTAATGCAGGTCATTTCCAGTGTGGCCTACAGTGCAGATAGCCGTGGTACCTGCCGCCACGCCCGCAAGCGCTACACCTTTTTTCTTTTTAGGTGCTTCTTGATGAGATGATTGCGTGGTTGTTGACATGCTATTTTTCTCCCTTACTATGTTGGTTTTCACCTTTGAAAAGTGCATCCAATTTTTGTTCATAGGCGTGGTAGCTTAGATGATCGTAAAGTTCTGCACGTGTTTGCATCAGATTTACCACATTAGCTTGCGTGCCTTCATGGCGAACAGCTTCGTAAACTTTGAGTGCAGCTTGATTCATGGCGCGGAAAGCTGATAAAGGGTAAAGCACCATACTTACATCGGCGCTACCAAGTTCATCCACTGTAAATAATGGCGTAGCGCCAAATTCTGTAATGTTTGCTAGAACAGGTACATTGACAGCTGCTGCAAATTGCTTATACATACTAAGTTCGGTGATTGCCTCGGGGAAAATCATGTCAGCACCGGCTTCAACACACGCACATGCGCGGTCAATTGCCGATTGCAGACCTTCAACAGCCAATGCGTCGGTGCGTGCCATGATGACAAATTCCGGGTCGGTTTTAGCGTCTACAGCCGCTTTAACACGATCCACCATTTCGGCTTGGCTCACAATTGCTTTATTCGGGCGATGGCCACAGCGCTTGGCTTGTACCTGATCTTCAATGTGTACGGCCGCTGCACCAGCTTTGATAATGCTTTTGATGCTACGTGCGATATTGAAAGCGCCGCCGAAACCGGTGTCGATATCTACTAGTAGCGGGGTTTCGGTGATGTCTGTAATTCTGCGCACATCAACCAGCACGTCTTCAAGTGTTGAAATACCCAAATCTGGTATGCCGAGGGAGCCGGCCGCAACACCGCCACCCGATAGATACAGGGCTTTATAACCCGTTTGCGTTGCTAGCAACGCATGATAAGCATTTATAGCGCCGATGATTTGTAATGGTTTTTCGGCGGCTAATGCCGTACGAAAGCGTGCACCTGCAGATGTGGGTTGGGTCATGATAGTTAGCTAAAAAATGATAAATTTGCTTGCTCTGAAATCGCAACGCCGGTCACCTTGGCTTTTTGCAACACTTGCCAGAAGTACCGATAAGTTGCACGGTCGTGTAATTCGCCTGCATATTGAATTGGTCCCCAATCAGCTTGTTGCGCCGCAAGGAGAATGTAGGCGGCATCAATCACTTCATCAAAGTTGGGTTTCATGGCATCTACAATTGCCTGAATCTGTGTTGGATAAATACTCCACATACGTAAAAAGCCGAACTCATTACGTGCGCGACTTGCATCGCTGAAAGTAGTCTCTACATTTTTCAGGTCCAATGTCACGTTATGTGCGGGCACAACACCGTTAGCTAATGCAGCGGCGGCAACTTCTGCCTTAGCACGTGCTAGTAGGCGGTGTTCAAACTGCCCTGGGCTGCGCATTGCACTGGCTGGAATGGCACCGTTATGGGCGCTCACAAAGTCCATTAAGCCGAAGTCCAGTACCTGTAGCCAGGGCAGGGCGGCAATTTCATGCACTTGTTTTAGTGCGCCGTGGGTTTCAATCAGAATGTGTATCGGAATCTCGCGCGCAATGCCTTGAAATTGCGCTGCCTTTTGAACATAGGCAATCATTTCTTTGGCTTGGCTGACGTTGGTACATTTAGGAATGGTAATGTAGCTCAACACCTTGCCTGCGCCACCTACCAGAATGTCTATATCCTGTTTCCATGCTGCATGCGTGTAATCATGAATGCGCGCACCTGCCATGCGGTGTTTATTGGCATCAGAATTCAGTACTCGCACAATCATCTCTGCGTGATCACGTTCTTGGCCAGAGGCTGCACCGTCTTCGCAGTCACAAGTAATATCAAAAACAGGCCCGATACTATCTTGAAGCGATAAGGCTTTCAAGATCAGCTTTTCGCTACCGGCAAAGTGCTCACATGCTGGAATCAGCGGGAACGGTTTTTCGCCTCCGAAGAGGGCTTCATTTGGATGCACTGCCATTTATTCGTTTCCTTTGCGTGGCATTAATACGGTGTAATCAAGATCTAATACAATATTCGGGTGGTAGCCATCTGCCGTTTTAATTTCAGTGATTTCTGCAGGAGTGGCATTTTTGACACCCAGCATGCGCAGGCGGAGTGCGCCTATATCTGTTCTGCTGTTTAGCTCCCAGCGATCAAGCACCTCTGAAAAAGTATAAATGGTGTCCCCGGCAAAGCATGGGTTAGCATGTGTGCCGCCATTGATAGCAAGAATAGTTAACGCATTTTCTAAGCCGCCAAAACTTAATGCACGGCAGATGGAAATCACCACGCCGCCATACACTAAGCGTTTGCCGACTTTTTCAGCTACAGCATCCATGGTATTTACTTGAAGATTTTGGTCGTATTGGTTCTCGAAGTGCAAACGTGCATTATTTTGATATAGGCGAGTTGCTAGAGAGTGGTCGCTATCGTTAATTATCATCCCAGCACTATGGTTGATACGCTCGCCCACCTGATAATCTTCCCAGAAATAGCATCCGCCTGTAGCTGCAGTATTAAAGTATCTGGCAGAGAAATTCTGCGGGATATTCAGGCTTTCAGCACTCACATAAGCTGGCAATTCCGGAATCACTGTTTTCGGCGCTGGTGCATTCAAGTCTTTTTTGTGCACCATTACCCAGCGTACCCAGCTTAATACCGCTTGTTGGTTCTGGTTAACAGCGGTCGAATGCACATAAACCACCCCATTTTTACCGTTGGAGTTTTGTTTTAAACCAATCACTGTGCTGGATGTTGTTAAGGTATCGCCAACAAATACTGGTTGTAAAAAACGCACGTCGGCATAACCTAGATTGGCGACGGCATTGACTGAAATATCAGGCACGGTTTTACCAAAGGCGATATGAAAAGCCAGCAAGTCATCAATCGGCGTACTTGCATAACCTAGTGAGTGCGCAAATGGTTCGCTACAATGCAAAGGGTTGCGTGCGCCGGTTAGTGCAATATATAGCGAAGCATCGCCCGCAGTAATCGTGCGTGGCGTGGCGTGCTGAATCACTTCATTCATTGTGAAGTTTTCAAAAAATCGGCCAGCGTTAATTTTGTTACTTGCTGTTCTGTTCGTATTCGACATTTAAATAAACTCTTCTTCCAGTTCGGAAATTGCTTCATGTAGTTTGATGAGTCGCTTTGCAGCTTTGATATGATGATGCTCGACCAATTTGTCATTGACCACAACCGTACCACGTCCTTCCTCGTTGGCTTCTTTTAATGCCTTTATAATCAATCTGGCATTTGATACCTCTGCGGCTTTTGGTGTGTAAGCATCGTTACAATAGGCTATCTGCGCTGGATGGACCAATGACTTTCCATCCAGCCCCATGTCTCTTCCTAATCGACATGCGTATTCAAATGAATGCATGTTTTTAAAGTCGCTGGTAATGCCATCAATCACGCACCTACCATAGGCGCGTGCGGCTAATATCACCAGTGAAAGTGAGGTTAGAATCGCTGAGCGTTCATGCGTGACATGTGCATGTAGCTGAGAGATTAGGTCGGAAGTAGCCATGACGATGCAGCAGATTCTGTCCGAGGCGGCCGCTATTTCTTTTGCATTAAGTACGGCAATAGGGCTTTCTATCATCACCATGATAGGCATGTGCGAACCGCCTGCATCATCTAAGCAAGCTTGTGCTTTTAATACATCTTCGCGAGATTCAATGTTTGGAAACAATATGGCATTAGCCCCAACATTGGCGACGGCGCGAATGTCATCTTGACCCCATGCTGAATCAAGATTGTTTACACGAACTACAATTTCACGATTGCCATACCCGCCTTTTTTAATGGCTTCCACAACATTTATTCTGGACTGCTCCTTTGCATCCACCAGAATTGGGTCACCTAAATCAAGGATAACGGAGTCTGCTGCCAAAGTGCGTGCGCGATCCAGATAGTGAGGGTTGCAGCCTGGTACATATAGCATGGAGCGCCTTGGACGTATGTTGTATTCCATATCAACGAGACTCTTAAATAGTGATGTTGACTTGATTATATAGATTAAATTATTTTCATGTCAACATATATCTTATGTCTTATATAAGATATAAAACACTAGACTTAATTGTTCCCCCGTGATATAAATTAATAACAGTAACAGATGGTGCTGACCAGATAGAAGATAGAGGTAATTGAATGAGTGGTAACAATAATGAATAAGCAACTGATTTCACCGAGCTATCGACCCTTATATGATCAAATTAAGGTGTTGATTACACAAAGCCTTATTGGTGGCGAATGGCGGCCGGGTGAGATGATTCCAAGTGAATTTGAATTGGCGGCACGCTATAAAGTAAGCCAGGGTACGGTACGCAAAGCGATTGATAATCTGGCGGCTGAGAATATTTTAATACGCCGCCAAGGAAAGGGTACGTTTGTAGCTACACACAAAGCCGAGCTAACTAAGTTGAGATTCTTAAGGTTGACCTCTGTTACCGGTAATAAAGAGTTATTAGAGAATAAGTTTATCTCATGCATAAAAACAAAGGCTGATAGCTATATTTCAAAAATATTAGGGGTAAAAGTCGGGGCTGCAACGATTGAAGTGAAGCGCCTGCTAACTTTTTCAGGTCGACCTTTGATTTATGACCACATTATTGTGCCGGCAACATCTTTTAAAGGTTTGAATGGTGCCAAGGTTGAAGAAAGTAAAGGTTCAATGTACAGCATGTATGAATCTCAGTTTGGAGTACGAATGATTCGTGCGGAAGAGTGTTTGAAAGCTGTGGCAGCAGAAAAAGAGGTTGCCTCTGCGCTAGGTTTGAAGGAAGGTTATCCGTTGTTAAGTATAGAGCGCGTTTCATTCACCTACGGAGATAAGCCGATGGAGTGGCGGTTAGGGCTTTGTCTGACAAATGACCATCATTATCTCAGTGAACTTGAGTAATGATTGAGCTTACAAAAAATTGACTTTTTGATGTAAGTAATAGAAGTTGTGATTAATAACATGGCTGATTTTAGGTCAGCATATAGGGGTTACACATGAGTGATTTAAAAAAGCGCGCGCTTGATTACCACCAGTTTCCGGTACCTGGTAAATTAAGTGTGGAATCATCTAAGCCATGCGTCACTCAGGATGATTTGTCGCTGGCTTACACTCCGGGTGTGGCTGAGCCCGTGCGTGAGATTTATGCGGATCCTGCCAATGCCTATAAATATACAAATAAAGGCAATCTGATCGCAGTGATTACCGATGGCACAGCGGTGCTGGGTATGGGTAATATGGGTGCGCTTGCTAGCAAGCCGGTAATGGAAGGCAAGGCTGTACTATTTAAGCGATTTGCCGGTATCGATGTATTTGATATTGAGATTAATGCAAAAACTCCAGATGAATTCATTGAAACCGTAGTCAATATCTCGCCTACATTTGGCGGAATTAATCTTGAAGATATTGCTGCACCGCACTGCTTTTATATTGAAAATGAGCTTAAAAAACGTCTAAATATTCCAGTGTTTCATGATGATCAACACGGTACAGCCGTCATCGTGGCTGCCTCATTGTTAAACGCATTAGAATTGCAGGGTAAAACCTTACCAACAGCAAAAATTGTGTTTCTAGGCGCAGGTGCTGCTGGCTGTTCATGTGCAAAGTTGCTGAAGTTGATGGGCGCGACCAATGTGACTATGGTCGATAAAACCGGCGTGCTTGATACCGCTCGAGACGACCTGCATGACAATAACCGGGAGCTTGCAGTGGTCGCCGGAAGTGTTAAAACAATAGCAGAGGCTATGCTGGGTGCAGATGTATTTGTGGGTGTTTCAGCAAAAAATGCGTTAGATGCCAGCTTGATTAAAGGCATGGCGAAAAATCCGGTAATTTTTGCATTGGCTAATCCTGACCCTGAAGTGCTTCCTAGTATTGCCCATGCGATTCGAGATGACATCTTGATGGCAACTGGTCGCAGTGATTTTCCTAATCAGGTAAACAATGCACTGTGCTTCCCGTATTTGTTCAGAGGTGCGCTGGATGCAAAGGCCAGGCAGATCACCGACAAAATGAAAATAGCGGCTGCACATGCCTTGGGTGCGCTTGCGCGTGAACCAGTGCCACAAGCAGTGCTCAATGCATACAACCTGAAAGAATTGAAGTTCGGCAGAGATTACATTATTCCTAAACCGTTTGATCCGCGTCTATTAGAACGTGTTTCAAAAGCCGTTGCCGAGGCTGTCTGACATGCAAACCTTGCAGTCACGTAAAAGGCCTAAAAATCTGAATCTGTTTACGATTCGCTTGCCGGTCAACGCGATTATATCGATCATGCATCGTATGAGTGGCATGTTGCTCTTCTTGACTTTGCCAGCAGTGGTTTGGGCGCTAAGCCAATCAGTGCAAAGCGAGGCGAGTTATATCGCACTCGTTGGCATGCTGCAGCATTGGTTAGTGAAGCTGTTTTTAATAGCATTTTCCTGCGCATTTTTTCACCATTTCTACGCAGGTATCCGTCATTTAGGCATGGATGTGCATTGGATGACTAGCTTGCAGAAAGCGAGATTTTCCAGTCGTTTAGTTTTGTATCTTGATGTACTGTCGGTAATGGCGTTTGCGTTTGTGATCTGGTAAAGGCATAGGATCAATCATGTTGATAGAACTGCTTACGAAAAAGTACCCAGGTATGCGTTTATGGCTCGCCCAAAGGCTATCTGCAGTAGTGATGGCGGTTTATCTGGTTGTATTTGCGCTGATTCTAATCATTAGGCAGCCATCAAGTTATGTTCAATGGATGGAAATAATGTCACCTTGGTGGTGGCGTCTCGTCACTATGCTGTTTTTAACTAGCTTAGTTATGCATGCTTGGCTTGGTGTGCGGGATGTGTTTAAGGATTACATATTTAATATTAAGTTGCGCGCACTTTTACAGATTCTGGTGGATGTGTTGTTAATCATTTATCTTTGCTGGAGCGGTGTTATTTTATGGAGCATTCAATTTTCATGAGTATACAAAAACACCAATTTGATGCGGTAATCGTTGGCGGTGGTGGTGCTGGACTGCGCGCGTCCCTGCAGTTGGCTGAGTCAGGCGTAAAGGTTGCGGTACTGTCGAAGGTTTTCCCTACGCGATCACATACTGTAGCCGCGCAAGGTGGCATTGCTGCTGCTTTGGGCAACGTGGCAGGCGATAACTGGCTGTGGCATATGTACGATACTATAAAGGGGTCTGATTATCTGGGCGATCAGGATGCGATTGAATTTATGTGCAAAAATGCGGCCAAAGCGATTATTGAGCTTGAGCATTTTGGTATGCCGTTTGACCGTCTAGATAACGGAAAGATCTTTCAGCGCCCATTCGGCGGCATGACGCAGAACTATGGTGAAAAACCAATTTCTCGTACCTGTGCTGTGGCTGATAGAACGGGTCATGCCATGTTACATACGCTATATCAACGTAATATCCGTGCCAATACCCAATTTTTTGTAGAGTGGTTTGCGCTAGATCTAATACGTGATGTTGATGGTGACGTGCTTGGTGTCATTGCCATGGAAATAGAAACCGGCGATATCCATATTCTTGAGGCAAAAACCACTTTGCTCGCTACCGGCGGTGCTGGCCGTATCTTTCAGGCCAGCACTAATGCTTTCATAAACACCGGCGATGGTTTGGGCATGGCGGCACGAGCCGGACTTCCTTTGCAAGATATGGAGTTCTGGCAATTTCACCCTACCGGTGTGCTGCATGCGGGTGTCCTCATTACCGAGGGTGTGCGCGGTGAGGGGGGGTATCTGGTAAATTCTGAAGGTGAGCGCTTTATGGAGCGTTATGCACCTAACGCTAAAGATTTAGCCAGTCGTGATGTGATCTCGCGCGCAACGGCTACTGAAATTAAACAAGGCCGTGGCGTAGGTAAAAATAAAGATGCAGTTTATCTGAAGCTGGATCATCTTGGTGAAGAGCTCATTAACAAACGCCTGCCGGGCATCCGTGAAATTGCAAAAACTTTTGCCAATGTAGATCCAGTGATTAATCCGATTCCTGTAGTGCCGACAGCACATTACATGATGGGCGGCATTCCTACTAATCTGGATGGACAGGTGGTGGAATATATTGAAGGCACAGAAAAATTAGTGAAGGGTTTATATGCGGTGGGAGAGTGCGCGTGCGTTTCTGTACACGGCGCTAACCGGCTAGGTTCTAACTCATTATTAGATTTAGTGGTGTTTGGTAAGGCCGCAGGTGACAAAATGGTAGGTGATATTAAGCGTGGTCAAGCGCATAAGCCCTTACCAGAAAATGCTGCGGATATGACTCTGGCACGTATTAACCGCTTGAATAATCAGCAATCTGGTGAGAGCGTGACAGAAGTTGGCGCAGATATGCGAAAAAGCATGCAAACCAATTGCGGCGTGTTCAGATTTCCAGACCTTCTGGATGAAGGGGTGAGCGCGATTGATGAAATTGCTGACCGTACACAACGATTGCAGATTAAAGATAAAAGCAAAGTATTTAATACCGCACGTATAGAAGCACTAGAACTGGATAACCTGATGGATGTGGCGATGGCCACTATGCACACTGCGCACAACCGTAAAGAAAGTCGCGGCGCACATGCCCGTGAAGACTTTTCTGAGCGTGATGATGAAAACTGGCTTACACATTCACTATATTATAAAAACGACCACAAACTGGTTTATAAACCGGTGCGTTTGAAGCCTTTAACCGTAGCACCATTCGTGCCTAAAATAAGGTCATACTAATCATGAAGTTCTCAATTTACAGATACAACCCCGATGTAGATAAAAAACCCTACATGCAGGATTACGAAGTTGAGTTGCAGGAAGGCGACCAAATGTTGCTGGATGCGCTGATTCGTATCAAGCAGCAGGACGATACTTTATCGTTACGCAAATCATGTCGCGAAGGTGTGTGTGGAAGCGATGCCATGAATATCAATGGTAAAAATGGTTTGGCTTGCGTTACAAAACTACAGGATATTGAACAGCCGGTGGTGATAAGGCCAATGCCAGGCTTGCCTGTGATTCGTGATCTGGTTGTGGATATGACACAGTTTTTTGAACATTACAATTCAGTGAAGCCATACCTGATTAACGATGATCCGCTACCGGAAACAGAACGTTTGCAAAGTCCGGAAGATCGAGCCAAGCTGGATGGACTTTACGAATGCATCATGTGTGGTGCCTGTACCACCGCCTGCCCAAGTTTCTGGTGGAATCCAGACAAGTTTGTTGGTCCTTCCGGCTTGATGCAGGCTTACCGTTTTATTGTTGACTCTCGAGATCAGGCTGAAGCCGAGCGTTTAGAAAATCTGGAAGATCCATATCGGCTATACCGTTGCCACAATATTATGAACTGTGTGGATGTGTGCCCGAAAAAGCTGAATCCAAATGCAGCGATTGCCAAGATTAAAGATTTAAAAATTGAGCGATCAAAAGAAAAGAAAACAAAAAAAATCTATTCAATCAAACCGGCTTAGGAGTGATTCATGCTGAATGCAGAAATCTTACGAGAGGCAGAACAAAGGCGCTTTGCCTGGCGTTGCAGGCGCGGCTTGTTAGAGCTGGATATTGTTTTGCAGGAATTTGTTAGCAAACAATTTGAGTCACTCAATATGATTGAATTACAAGCGTTTGACGACCTACTGGCATTGCCTGATAACGATTTATGGGATTTGATTAACGCATCAAAAGATTTTAAAAAAGCAGAACCATTAGCAACAAAAACAGCAGGCGACATGCTGGAAAAATTAAGGTCTGTCAGACTCAACCATAATTAGGAGGCAAATTAACGTGATGATGCATATAGGTGAAGAGCCTCTCTCTTTAGACGCAAATGCTTTGGGTGATCACTGGCCCGGAATTCAGCTGTACTATCCACCGGTGAAATATGCACCAAGTCTGGGTATTTATGAGGATATGGAGCAGGCCTCGGCACGCATGCAAAAGCATGCACACTATACCCATGCGCATACTTTGATTTTTGACCTTGAAGATGGCTGTCGGCAAAAGGAAATGAGCCGAGATCTGTTGCGTCAGGAACTGCCTAAATTACGTAAGGTGAATGAACGCGTGACCATTGCGATTCGTGCAAACTCGTTCCGTACCGATGAATACGAGCTAGATATGGCGTTGGTACGCGACATGGGTGAATATATCGATGTGGTAATGCTGGCAAAAGCGGGCGAGGCTTATGGCGCAGCAGAGGTACGCGATCTATCGAGTTTTTTATTAAGTGTTAATCCGCATATTACTATTCAGCCGATTATTGAGCACCCTAAATCGCTCAAAATTGCGCCTGATCTCATGCAGTACAACACAGTGAAGCATGTGGTATTCGGTATTCATGACTTCTCCAAAGCGATGGGTATTCACATTACCCCTGAAAACTGGATTGATGAGCTACAGTTTTATATGAATCAGTTGATGTTTGAGGCACGCATCGCCGGTAAAGGGGTGATTGGCGGTGTTGAAACATTGATCGGTGCTAGCGCCATGCCAGAAAAATTTCTTGAACCGCATGATGTGCGTCGCTGGCTTGATCTGCATGGTGACAATGAATCACGCGTGGTTTACAAGCATGCATGTAAAGAGGCTGCGATGGGATTAACCGGCAAACAGGTGATTCATCCCGGCCATATCCATTTATGTAAAACAGCTTATACACCATCACCGACAGAAGTAGCCCAGAAAGTCAGCATATTAAAAGCTGCAATTGAGGCAGATGCCTTACTGGGCGGTGCCATCAAGTTTGAAGGCGAAATGCTTGATCCGCCTATGTTTGGTAAGGCGCTACAAACCCTTTTGCGGGCACATGCATTACGCGCGCTTAAATCAAGTGACATGGAATTTGCCCTACACGTGCTACAACTATTGCCGGCACAGGTAGTTCGCCAAAACTGGCCTTATGGAGTGCTATTATAATGTTCACAGCTTTTCCTCAGTGGGAATGGGAAGTCCCAGAAAACTTCAATATCGGAGTTGCTTGTACAGATAAGCATCTAGGCACGGATCAACAAAACAATATTGCTATGATTGTTGAGGATGATACGCTTGGTACCGCCAGCATTACTTTCGCTGAATTGGCTGTAAAAACTGACCAATTTGCACAAGTGCTACGTGATCTTGGTGTGAAGCCGGGCGACCGTGTGTTGATTCGTTTACCTAACAGCCTTGATTATCCTATTGCATTTCTGGGTGCCATGAAAACAGGTGCTATTTCAGTGCCGACTTCAACTTTGCTTACGGCAGAAGAAGTTGCATATTTAGCAAAAGATTCAAGTGCGGCAGTGTTAGTAACCGATGCAGCCGCTTGGTACGGGATGGCGGATGCACTGGTCAATACGCCAACACTGAAACATGTGTTACTGTCGCAGGCGGCAGAAATTAAGCCACATCCTAAATTTAATGTACTCGATTTAGCGGTTTGTATACGAACTGCAAAACCATGTGCAAACCCTTATCAAACCAAGGCTCATGAGCCTGCTTACCTTGTCTATACATCAGGCACAACGGGCTATCCTAAAGGCGTGCTTCATGCACATAGAGCATTAATCGGTCGACAACCTGCTTCAAAATATTGGTTCAATTATAGTGACAATGTGCAAGATCGTATTATGCACTCTGGTAAGTTTAACTGGACTTATGTACTGGGCACGGGGCTTATGGATCCACTGTATTTGGGAAAAACAGTGATAGTGCATGAGGGTAAAAATGATGCGCAAAAATGGTTGGATTTGATACAAAAACATCAAGCAACTATATTTATTGGTGTGCCAACCATCTATCGCCAGATTTTACAAAAAACAACGACTGATGGTAGTCAGTTACCCAGCATGCGGCATTTTATGAGTGCTGGTGAACATTTGTCAGATGAAGTATTAGCGCAATGGCATGAGCGTTTTGGCCTGGATATTTATGAGGCTGTTGGTATGAGTGAGTTTTCTTACTACTTGTCACAAAGCATCTATAGGCCAATTCGCCCAGGATCAGCGGGTTTTCCACAGCCTGGCCATCATATTAAGTTGCTCAATCCAGACACCATTGAGCCGGTAGCAGTGGGTGAAGAGGGGATGATTTGTGTACCAGATACAGATCCAGGTTTGTTCTTACGCTACTGGAATCTAGATGAAGAAACCTTGAAATACAAACATGATGGGTATTTCTTTACTGGAGATTATGCCAAATATGACGCTGATGGCTATATTTGGTTTTTAGGGCGCAAGGACGACATTATCAAGAGTTTTGGTTATCGTGTTTCTCCCTATGAGATAGAGCGCGTTTATAAAGGTCACGCTGACATTGCGGACTGTGCGGCAATTGGTGAAGAGATTGAAAAAGATAAGCTTTTGGTCGTGGTGTATGTTATTTTAAAGCCAGATGCGAAAGTGACACCAGATGCGCTTTTGCAATATGGCAAGCAGCATCTAGCTGCGTATAAAACACCAAAAACTGTATATTTAGCTAATGACTTCCCCCGCACTAAGAATGGAAAAATTTTGCGTAAAGATATTAACTCGAGTATTGCGATAGCGAAGTCATCAAGATGAGTGTGATTAAACAAGAAGATTTGATCGCGAGTGTTGCGGATGCCTTGCAATTTATTTCTTATTACCATCCAACAGATTTTATCCAAGCACTGGCTGAAGCCTATCAGCAGGAGCAGTCACCTGCAGCTAAAGATGCAATCGCTCAGATACTGACTAACTCTCGTATGTGCGCGGAGGGCAAGCGCCCGCTATGTCAGGACACTGGTATTGTAGTTGCATTCGTCAAAGTGGGGATGAATGTGCGTTTTGAAGGGGATTTAACATTAGAGCAAATGGTAAATGAGGGAGTGAAGCGTGCTTATTTACTACCAGAAAATAAGCTCCGTGCATCAATAGTGAGTGACCCAGCAGGTAAACGCACTAATACTAAAGACAATACGCCAGCGGTGGTACATATTTCACTTGTTTCTGGTGATAAGGTGGATATCTCCATTGGTGCAAAAGGCGGTGGTAGTGAAAATAAAGCCAAACTTGCGATGTTGAATCCGAATGACAGTATTGTGGATTGGATTATAGAAGTAGTGCCGAAGATGGGCGCGGGTTGGTGCCCTCCAGGTATGCTAGGAATTGGGATTGGTGGAACTGCTGAAAAAGCAATGCTACTTGCCAAAGAATCATTAATGGCGCCTATTGATATGCACGAGCTAAAAGCACGCGGGGCTAGTAATCGTTTAGAAGAGCTGCGCCTTGAGATTTATGAAAAAGTAAATGCTTTAGGTATCGGTGCTCAAGGATTAGGTGGTTTATCTACTGTGCTTGATGTCAAGATTTTAGATTATCCAACCCATGCAGCAAGCCTCCCTATTGCCATTATTCCTAACTGCGCAGCAACGCGTCATATACATTTTGAGTTAGATGGCAGTGGCCAAGCAATATTTGAGGCGCCAAGTCTTGATGATTGGCCAAACATTAGTTGGCAGCCTAGTGCGGAATCTCAACGCGTTAATTTAGATACCATTACCCGAGATCAAATTCAATCTTGGAAACCAGGTCAAACGCTATTGTTAAATGGGAAGTTGCTGACGGGCCGTGATGCAGCGCATAAACGCATGATGACCATGCTGCAAAAAGGTGAAAAGTTACCTATTGATTTTACAAATCGTTTTATTTATTACGTTGGCCCTGTGGATGCTGTTCGCAATGAGGCCGTTGGCCCAGCAGGCCCGACTACTGCGACACGTATGGATGATTATACCGAGATGATGTTGGGTCAATGCGGCTTGCTTGGTATGGTTGGTAAAGCTGAGCGTGGTGATGAAACTATCACTAGTATTGCTAGGCATCAAGCCGTATATCTCACAGCAGTGGGTGGTGCCGCTTATCTTGTCAGTAAGGCGATAAAAAAAGCCGAAGTGATTGCGTTTCCTGATTTGGGGATGGAGGCGATTTATGAATTTACCGTGCAAGATATGCCAGTAACAGTGGCCGTGGATGTAAATGGTCAGTCGATCCATAAGATGGGGCCAACTGAGTGGGTTGCGCAGATTGCACGGCGTAAATCAGTTAAAGCTTAACTCTGAGGCTGGGTAGATTTCTCGTGCATGACGTATACGTATTTTTAATGAACGACATTATTTTCTAATTTAATCTTGAAACACACACTATCATGTTAAAAGCCTACGCCGCGCACGTGCAAGAACGTGCAGCTCAACAACTACCGCCCTTGCCACTCACCGCTGAACAGGTCGCACAACTTGTTGAGCTCCTCAAAGCCCCACCAGCAGGT
>JBAYTS010000047.1:0-19646 GCA_041675545.1 Methylotenera sp. | reverse complement strand
TTTAAGCCTAACAGGTTGATATTTTTGAGTGCGCAATCTAAGGCGCGGTGAGAGTTATCGGTGGCTAAGATTTTTGTAATGCCACGATTAGCGAGTACAGCGGCTAGTACGCCAGTGCCAGTGCCTATATCAAAAGCTAGGTTGCACGGTACAGGTAACGGCGCAACATCAACTAAATCCAGGTACTCGCCACGAATCGGTGAGAATACGCCGTAACTTGGGTAAATTTTATTGTTGATGGCGCTAATTTCAACGCCACTTTTGCTCCATTCATAAGCGCCAACCAAACCTAAAATCTCACGTAATGACACGATAATGCTTTGCGTGCTTTTGCCATAGGCATGCTCGCAGGCGGCTTTAACGTCTGGGGCACGGCGTAAGTTGATGTTGTAACCTACATTCAGCTCAATGACTAACATGCCCAAAATACGTGCTTTTTGCGATTGTGCCTGGCGGTGCAAATGAAACGCTTGCAGCATAGAGCCTGCTGGCGGTTTTGGTTTTTTACCGGGGCGGTCTATGCGGCGTGATAGCGCTTGCATCAGCATTTTGGCATTTTGAAAATCACCACGCCACAGTAAGGCAGTGCCTTCACAGCAGAGCTTGTAAGCGTCGTCTGCTTTGGTGGTGTCGTCAGCAATTTGTACGCGCTTAGGCACAGGCGCGGCGTTTTCTGAATGCCAGATGCCAGTTTTAGTTTTGCCGGCTTCTTGCCAGTTGATTGTATTGGGTGTGTTCAAAATATTATGGCCTGTTAGTGTTGGTGAGGGTCTTTCAACGGGATTAAGAGCCGCGCTTCGATGAACTCACAAATTACCCAACGCCTAAGCGCTGGGATAAGTTGGATAGCCTTGAGTTTGGTCGTCGGGCTGCTTTAAGCCAGCTGAGACTTAGTCAGTAAAAATACAAATTCATTGCCTGATGAAACTTCTAACCAGTTGAATACAATATTGGGATATGCAGCTTCTAAGGCTTCGCGATTATGGCCGATTTCAACAATTAATATGCCGTCATCACTTAGGTAATTTGCGGCTTCGCGCAAAATAGTGTGGGTATGGTCTAAGCCCGCCACGCCACTGCCAAGTGCTAATTGCGGCTCATTACGATATTCCGCTGGCAACGCGGCCATCGCTGGCGCATCTACATAGGGCGGATTGCTGATAATAACATCATATTTTTTGCCGTTAAGTGCGCTAAACATATCGGACTTAATTGCCGTGATTTGCGCTTCTAAACCATAATTTGCGATATTGATATTTGCTACATCAATCGCATCTTGTGAAATATCAATCACATCAATCGCGGCATTGGGGAACGCGCTGGCCAGTAATATGCCCAAACAGCCACTGCCGGTGCAGATGTCGGCGGCGCTTTCTATCAGTTCTGGAAATTCAATCCACGCGCTTAAATCATTATTTAATAACTCTGCAATAAACGAGCGCGGAATAAGCACGCGCTCATCCACGTAAAACTTCAAGCCTTGTAGCCAAGCTTCTTTTAGTAGGTAAGCCGTTGGTGTATGTTTGCTAATGCGTTGCTCAATAAAATCCGCTAACTTAGTACGTTCTGCTTCCGTTAGGCGTGCGTCAAAAAAGTTATCCAGTGTGTCCATCGGTAAATGCAGTGCGCTCATGATGAGCCAAACCGCTTCATCATAGCCATTATCAGTGCCGTGGCCATAAAAAATGTCGGAGGCCTCGAATTGGCTGACGGCAAAGCGTATCCAGTCGCGGATGGTGAATAGTTCAGTTGTTTCTTGTTGGTATGTCATTATTTTAGCCAAAGAGTGCACAGAGAACACAGAGGCGTTTCACAGGTTTTCTCTGTGCACTCTGTGTTCTCTGTGGCTTATTTTAAAAGTTTTTGCAAAGTGAGCTTGTAGGTTTCTTTCAACGGTTCAATATCTGCAACGCCTACGCATTCATTCAACTTGTGTATCGTCGCATTGAGTGGACCGAATTCAATGACTTGCTTGCAGATGTCTGCAATAAAGCGTCCATCAGAGGTGCCACCAGTGGTTGATAGTTCCGGCGTTACGTCATAAGCCTGTTGAATCGCTTCTGTAATCGCTTCCACCAAATTGCCGCGTGGCGTAATGTAGGGCGGAGAGTACTCCCAATCCAGCGTATATTCCAAAGCATGTCTATCTAAAATCGCGTATACGCGATCTTTTAAACTCTGCTCGGTACTGGCCGTACAAAATCTAAAATTAAATAGAATCTCTACTTCGCCCGGCACTACATTGGTCGCACCCGTGCCGCCGTTCATGTTGGATATTTGCCATGAAGTTGGCGGGAAGTATTCGTTTCCAGTATCCCAAACGGTTTCGACCATGTCTTTAATCGCAGGGGCTACCATGTGGATGGGGTTTTTGACCAAATGCGGATAAGCAATATGGCCTTGCACACCTTTAACGATCAATTTGCCAGAGAGTGAGCCGCGACGACCGTTTTTAATCATGTCGCCCACCACTTTGTTACTGGTTGGTTCGCCAACGATGCAGTAATCAATCAGCTCATTGCGTGCTTTTAACGCCTCCACGACTTTTACCGTACCATCAACGGCTACGCCTTCTTCATCGGACGTAATTAGCAAACCGATAGAACCGGTGTGGTTTGGATTTTCAGCAATAAACTCTTCAATACTGGTAATGAATGCCGCCAGCGAGGTTTTCATATCCGCCGCACCGCGTGCGTATAGCATGCCATCTTTAATCGTCGGCTCGAACGGAGGTGTGTGCCATTTATCCAGCGGCCCTGTCGGTACAACATCGGTATGCCCTGCAAACACTAAAAGCGGGCCAGTAGTACCGCGGCGTGCGTAAAAGTTATCTACATTGCCAAAGCGCATGCGTTCAATTTTAAAGCCCAGCGGTTCCAGGCGTGAAATCATCAGCTCTTGGCAACCTGCATCTAATGGCGTGTTAGATTGGCGTTGCAGCAGGTCAATCGCTAATGCCAGCGTCTTATTTTCTGGAGTTTTGCTCATGGTTTAAAGGTTTCTTTGTATAAGTTTATATCAAAGCCCAAGCACAACACTTTGTTATCTTTGGCTAAAATTGGGCGCTTGATGACAGAGGTTTTAGCTTGCATTAACGTCAATGCAGAAGCGTTATCCGTAATGCTGGATTTTGTAGCATCATCTAAACCACGCCAGGTAAGCCCGGCGCGGTTAATGAGTTTTTCCCAAGGGTATTGGGTTAACCAGTGATTGATTGTGACTTCATCAATCCCTCGTTTTTTGAAATCATGAAAAACATAGCTGACACTATTTGCATCCAGCCAATCGCGGGCTTTTTTTACCGTGTTGCAATTGGGGATGCCGTATAGCGTCAACATATTTTCCTGTCATTTCGAGCCAAGCGAGAAATCTATTCATTTCCAACTAAGACTTAAATCTTTCCATTCTGGATTTATGATTTCAATCATGGCGTTTTTCTTTTCACGTCGCCACTTTTTGATTTCTTTTTCACGGCTAATTGTGCTTATTACATCATTGCTTGTTTCAAAATATACAAGTTTGTTCAAATTGTAAGTAGCACTAAATCCCGCTAATAACTTATTTTAATGTTCAAACATACGGCGCTCTAAATTATTGGTCATTCCAATATAGAGGACTTTGTTATTCCAGTTTGTAATTGCATACACAAAGTAAGTTTTATTCACTTGGATAGCATTCAATCAATGTTACATGTAAATTAAAAATTACTTTTTCGTACTGGTCATTTCGAATGAAGTGAGAAATCTTACGTCTTACTGCAATCATAGTGTAAAAGATTTCTCACATACGTTCGAAATGACAGAGCAACTTAAATGCCGCGTAACAATTCGTTAATGCCAACTTTACCTAAGGTTTTTGCATCCACTTTTTTAACGATGACTGCGCAATAAAGGCTGTAGCTACCGTCTTTTGAAGGCAGGTTGCCAGAAACTACGACTGAGCCTGAAGGTACGCGGCCGTAGAACACTTCGCCGGTTTCACGGTCGTAAATTTTAGTTGATTGACCAATATAAACGCCCATTGAAATCACACAGTTGTCTTCAACGATGACGCCTTCAACCACTTCAGAGCGAGCGCCGATGAAGCAGTTGTCGCCAATGATCGTTGGACCGGCTTGAACTGGTTCTAATACGCCGCCAATGCCCACGCCACCGCTCAAATGTACGTTTTTACCGATTTGTGCGCATGAACCAACAGTTGCCCATGTATCGACCATGGTGCCTTCGCCCACGTATGCGCCAATGTTCACGTATGATGGCATCAATACTGCGTTTTTACCGATGAAAGAGCCACGGCGCACAATTGCGTTTGGCACTACGCGGAAACCGCCGGCTTTGAAGTCTTCTTCAGTGTAATCTGCAAATTTTGGCGGCACTTTGTCAAAGTATTTAGTTACGCCGTCATCCAGCAATACGTTGTCATCCAAGCGGAATGAGAGTAGCACCGCTTTTTTCAACCATTGGTGCGTTTCCCATTGTTGGGTGTCGCCTACACGGCTGGCAACACGCAATTTTCCGCTGTCTAAATCAGCTAAAACTGCAGCAACCGTTGCTTTGATTTCAGCAGATGCGTTGGCTGGGTTAATGTTAGCGCGATCTTCAAACGCGGCTTCGATAATGCTTTGACGTGAATCCATAAAAGTCTCTAAAGTAATCAAAAAAAGTAAGTAAATACGTAAAACGACATTTTAACTCAAACCCGGCATTAGCCAAAAAATAAAGCGCATAGCCTCACCGCCATGCGCTTTATCAGTGTAACTATTTTGACGGATGGTTCTATTTAGCTGTTTTAGCTGCTTCGTAGAGTGGGCGGACTTTAGGCGCCAATGCGCGTAACTCTGCAATACGGTTCGTGCTGGCGGGATGTGTACTTAAAAACTCTGGTGGTTTTGCACCGCCTTGCGCTTCCATTTTTTGCCATAAGGTCACAGCGGCATCAGGGTTGTAACCCGCGCGCGCCGCAAGTTCCAGGCCGATTTTGTCTGATTCTCTTTCTTGCTCGCGACTATTAGGCAGTGCAAAAAAGAGTTGCGAACCCAAGCCTGCCGCCTGCATAGAGGCGTTGCTAACGGTGGCGCTGGTGCCTTTTGATAGCATGATTCCTAGTGCCTGCAGACCAAATTGCTGTACATAGGCTTGCGACATGCGCTCTCTGCCATGTTCACGCAACGCATGTGCAATTTCGTGACCAATCACCGCGGCCAGTTCATCATCAGTGGTTTTCAGTTTTTCAATCAGACCTGAATACACCATGATTTTTCCACCGGGCATGCAATAGGCATTGAGTTCATCATTTTTATCTACATTGACTTCCCATTTCCATTGCGTTGCATCGGGTCTAAATACGCCAACCTGAGCAATCAGTCGGTTTGAAATTCTGCGTACGCGCTCAACCTGCGCTTTGTTTGCATTGAGCGTATTTTTCTTTTCCGCTTCTTTTAGAGTTTGTGTGTAAGCCTGATTGGACATGTTGGTGACCTCTGTGGCTGGCAACAACATAAATTGGGATCGGCTTACGCCAGAAATGCTGTCCTTGGTGGTGGTAGCACAACCGCTTAACTGGGTTGCAACAATCGTCGCAATCACTAATGACATTTTTTTAAGTGTGAGTTTTTTCATTTTGTATGAAACCTTAAATTGATGACTTAAATAGATGATTCAGCTTTAACGTTTTTTATGAAAAATAGTTGATTTTTGCATCAGGCATTCACCAACAATTGTCAGTTTATCTCGATAGAAGTTTTTTACCACCAGCGTTAGAAAGTAACTTGCGCGCCAAGTTCAACCACGCGGTTTGGCGGCAGTTTGAATTGGTTAGTAATGGTTTCTGCGCTTCTAAATAGTCCGATGAAGATTTTTTTACGCCAGTAAGCCATTTCGGAGGACTCATGGGCGATAAGAATTTCTTTACCGATAAAGAACGAGGAGTCCATAGCCTCTAAGGCTAAGCCTTTTTCAGCACAAAGCTTTAAGTCTCTTGGTAAATCTGGCTCGTCTTTAAAGCCATAGCGTACAGTCACTTTGTAGAACTCGTGCGGTAAGGCTGTTATCTCTACACGGTCTTCAAGTGATGAGTGCGGGAAATCTAGAAACTTAACGGTAAGAATCACCACACGCTCATGTAACACTTTGTTGTGCTTTAAGTTGTGCAGCATGGCGTGCGGCACACCTTCGAGGTTGGGAGTCATGAATAATGCAGTGCCAGGTACGCGTGTGGGTGGATGCGCTCCAATCGCTTCAATAAACGGGTCAAGTGCCATGGCGTCATTTTTAAGGTGTAGGTACAGCATGCTACGGCCAGTTTTCCACGTAATCATCAAGATGAAAATGAGCGTTCCTATCACTAGTGGCACCCAGCCGCCATCAGGAATTTTCAACACGTTAGCACTAAAAAATGCAACATCAACCGTTAAGAACAGCGCTACCAACATGCCTGTGCGTAGTTTGCTCCAGCCCCAAATATTGTGAAATACAATACCCGCTAATAAAGTGGTAATCACCATGTCGCCAGTCACCGCAATGCCGTAAGCGGCGGCTAAATTGCCAGACGAGCCAAAGCCGATAACCAATACCATTACGCCGACCATTAAGCCCCAGTTAACGCGCGGCATGTAGACTTGGCCTTTCTGGCTTTCTGAGGTGTGTTCAACATGCATGCGCGGTAAATAACCTAATTGCAACGCTTGTTGCGATACAGAAAATGCACCGGTAATCACTGCCTGCGAGGCAATTACCGCAGCCATGGTTGCTAACACAATCAGCGGATACAACATCCACTCGGGCGCTAATAAATAAAAGGGGTTGATCACTGTTTCAGGATTTTTTAATACCAAGGCACCTTGACCAAAATAGTTTAAAATTAGCGCTGGCAGTACAAAACCAAACCAAGCCAAACGGATAGGCACTCGCCCAAAATGCCCCATATCCGCATATAAAGCTTCAGCGCCGGTGACCGCAAGCACTACCGCACCTAGTGCCACAAAGGCAATCCACGGACTTACCTGAAAAAATTGTATGCCATAGATAGGATTGAGCGCATTTAAAATAGTGGGGTATTGCATAATGCCGCCGATGCCTAAAATGGCTAATGTGCTAAACCACAGTAACATCACTGGGCCAAAAAAGGCACCGACTAAGGCAGTACCTTTGCTTTGCGCCCAAAATAGAACAAATAATACGAACAATGTGATGGGTAGTATCAGTGGGTGCAGTATCGGTGCCGCAACTTCTAAACCTTCAACTGCGGATAGTACTGAAATGGCGGGGGTAATCACGCCGTCAGCATAAAACATACAGGCGCCTAAAATGCCCAATAGCATAATCATGCGCTGTTTTTTTAGGTTATCCCCAGCATTGCTACTGGCAAGCGCTAGTAACGCCATAATGCCGCCTTCACCACGGTTATCTGCACGCATAATAAACGCAACATATTTAACCGATACCACCATGATGAGCGCCCATACAATGAGCGATAATATGCCGAACATATTGGCCTCGGTGAGTGGTACAGGGTGTACGCCCACTGAAAAAACTTCTTTAATCGTGTATAAAGGGCTGGTGCCAATGTCGCCAAATACCACGCCAAGTGCGGCGAGTGTGAGTGCGGAAAGTTTGGTTTTGCTACCAGTAGGAGATGACATTAAAAATACGTTGAGGTTTAGATGAGTTGGCTATTATCAACCAAGTGTACGACTAAACCAATTGTTTTTTTGTAACCCAATAGGGCGAATGATTTTTAGCAGTCGATTAATTAACTATGCCGCTTAGATCTTTGTTTGGTTAATAGTGGCCTCTGCTGAACCCACGCCAAATGTCAACGTCACTTCGTCACCATTTTGTAATTGTTGGCTAGCACTGATAATTTCTCCGCGTTTATTTTGCACAAAGGCATAGCCGCGTGTAAGAACAGCTTGTGGGTTCAGGTGTGTCAGGTTTTGGCTTAGGCGCTGTAAATGCTGTTGTTTTGTTTGCAGTTGTTGAGTAATGCTTATATTTAATCGATTTGCAAGTTGCTGTAGCCGTGTTTTTTGTTGTTCGATTTGTTGTGTGGGTGAAATCAACCTGCGTGCCAAGTAGTCTAGCGCTTGCGTTTTTTGGTTTAAGGCAAATTGTATATTTTTAACGAGTTGCAGTTTTAATTGTTTAAGTGAGCCGAGTATTGCCTCGCGCGAGGGTGTTGCAAGTTCGGCTGCTGCAGTGGGTGTGGCGGCGCGTATGTCTGCGACAAAATCACAAATGGTAAAATCAGTTTCATGGCCCACGCCGCTAATGGTAGGTATATTGCACGAGGCAATTGCGCGCGCTACGACTTCTTCATTAAATTGCCATAAGTCTTCAATGCTACCGCCACCGCGACAAATAATCAGCACATCGCATTCAGCGCGGGCGTTTGCGGTGTTAATTGCATTGGCAATCAGTTGCGCGACACCGCGGCCTTGCACCGGTGTTGGGTAAATAATGATGGGAATGCTCGGCATGCGGCGTTTGAGCGTGGATAGCACATCGCGCAAGGCTGCGGCATCGGCTGAGGTAACAATGCCGATTTGTCTGGGATACTTGGGAATGGCGCGTTTAAAAGCTGCGTCAAATAAACCTTCATTGCTCAGTTTGTTTTTGAGTTTTTCAAACGCTTCAAACAATGCACCTAAGCCTGCGCGCTGCACAAACTCGACAGTTAGCTGAAAGTCACCACGCGCTTCATAAAGGGTTACCGTACAGCGTGCTTCAATTTTATCGCCTTCGCGCGGTGTAAAGTCACAAAAGCTATTGCGTCCTTTAAACATGACACAACGTACCTGTGCGCCTGTATCTTTAAGTGAAAAATACCAATGTCCACTGGCTGCACGGGTAAAGTTAGAAACCTCGCCTGACACCCAGAATAATGGAAAGCTTTGTTCCAACACATTCCGCGCTAAACGATTAAGCTCGGTCACGGTCAACACTTTTGTTGGGGTTAAATTTACTGCAAAGTCTGTCAAAACTGGCTCGCCTAATAGATTATCTGGGTTAAAATGATTTTTTAAGATTATATATGGTAGAACTACATGCTAAATAAACTTCTTACCGGTCGCACAGGATATTTTATAGGTTTTATTGCCTGCTTTGGTTTGGTCGGCCTAGCATTGTGGATACAAACACGTTACAACTTGGAGCCATGCCCGCTCTGTATTTCGCAGCGTATTGTGTTCATGGCGTTGGGGGTGCTGTTTTTGCTGGCGGCGATTTTTAATCAAGCCCCAAAACTTTTCGCAGCGTTACATGTGGTTGCAGCTTTAGGTGGGGCAGGGGTTGCAATCCGTCATTGGTGGATACAAGCACATCGTGAAAGCATGATTGCTGATTGCGGCGTAGGCTTTGATTACATGTTTGAGAATTTTCCGCTAGAAAAAGCATTGAAATTAGTGTTTAAGGGGACGGGTGATTGTGCTGCCATTGATTGGACATTTTTAGGGTTGACCATTCCACAATTGTCGCTGATTGCGTTTGTTGGTTTTGGCGTTTATGCGGTTTATTTAGCTCGGTTAAATTTAAAAAATAAATAGAAAATAATTTTATGTACAAAACTATAGATAATTTTGTTGGTAACACGCCATTAGTAAAGTTGCAGCGCATGGCTGGCAACACCACCAACACCATTTTATTGAAGCTGGAAGGTAATAATCCCGCAGGTTCAGTAAAAGACCGACCTGCATATTCGATGATTACACACGCCGAAGCACGCGGCGATATTAAGCCAGGCGACACACTGATTGAGGCGACCAGTGGCAATACTGGCATTGCTTTAGCCATGGTGGCAGCTATGCGCGGATATAAAATGATACTGGTGATGCCAGAGAATCAAAGTGTGGAGCGTCGCCAAAGCATGAAAGCTTATGGGGCTGAATTAGTGCTAACACCTAAAGACGGCAGTATGGAGTTAGCCCGCGACGTGGCGATGAAATTGCAAGCAGAAGGCGAAGGTGTGGTGTTAGATCAATTCGGTAATCAGGACAATCCGCTTGCGCATTATGAGGGTACCGGGCCTGAAATTTGGCGTGATACTGATGGCAAAGTCACTCATTTTGTTTCCAGTATGGGCACTACGGGTACGATTATGGGGACCTCACGCTTTTTAAAAGAGCAAAACCCTAATGTACAAATTATTGGGGTGCAGCCAGAAGAAGGTTCGCAAATTCCGGGTATTCGCAAATGGCCGGAAGCGTATATGCCAAAAATTTACGATGCAAAACGCGTGGATGAGCTTATATATGTAAGCCAATATCATGCTGAAGACACCACGCGTAAATTAGCCGCGACAGAAGGTATTTTTGCTGGCATTTCGTCAGGTGGTGCTTTGTATGCTGCGTTGCAGTTGTCTAAACGTGTAGAAAATGCCGTGATTGTGACGATTGTGTGTGATAGAGGTGATCGTTACCTATCAACGGGTGTGTATCCGTCATAGCTTAGATGTGTGCAAAATGAGTGCTCAATTTCGTTATGTCATCAGCACCCTTTGCCTACTTTTAGTCAGCATGAGTGCTGGTGCCGTTACCGAGGTTTCAATTAAAGTTGGGCGTATTGAGCATCCGCAAGGCGACGCCCAAGACATTAATCTACAACTCAATTTAAATAAACGCTTATCGACATTAAATTTAACCGCTAAGCTTAAGCAGAAAAATGAAAAGGATTTTACCGCGCTTAGTTTTCGTTGCGATGTTCCGCAGTCTATTGAGTTAAATAGGTTTAAATGTAACGAGGGTTTGGTTAAAAATACTCGGGTAAATTTACCTTTTTTGCTTGAAATTAACAATTTATTTAGTCACGGTGCGCTTGATTTACAAGCAACCTTGCAGATAAAAAATGCCAGTTTCAGTGATGAGGCAGGACTGCACGCAGCAGATAAGCTAAGTGGCAATGTTTTGATTGCCCTAAAACAAACCGGGCAGCTTTGGCAGTGGAAAACAGCGCTAGACTGGCAATCGGGTGAGGTGTTTTGGCAGCCGTTTTATTTAGCCAATGGCGGGCATGCGCTTGTAGCGAATGGTAGCTTTGAAGATGATGTGCTCACAGTTAAATCTGCGCATTTGAAAATTAAAAACGTGGGTGAGCTTGATGCAGATGGGCAGATGCATCTTACTGATTTTAAGTTGATAAATTTAAATGCGAACTTACCGGATTTAGCTTTAAATACTGCCTACCCTTTGTTATTCAAACCTTTTTTAGAGAAAACCGCATTCAATGACGTTGAGATAGAGGGTAAGGCAGCACTGTCATTACACATTGTTAATTCAGAGCTGAAATCGTTCGAACTTCGTCTGAAAGATGTCGATCTCGCAGATAAAAATCAGAAGTTTGCGTTATATAAACTCAATGCGAACTTACCATGGAGTTTTGATAACCCAAAAAATGTTAGTTTGAACTACGATAGCGGGGAGTTGCTTAATTTACCTTTAGGCAAAACTAATATACAAGCTGAAGTGAATCGTTATTCGCTAATATCACCTGATATTCGGTTGCCTGTTTTAGATGGCGCACTGCGTTTGTCCGATATTTCAGCCGCGCGTATTGGCGGGCAATGGTATTGGCACTTAAGTGCTAAGTTAGAGCCCGTTTCAATGGCAGACTTCAGCGTAAAGCTTAATCTGCCACGGATGTCAGGTAAAGCTTCGGCTGAAATTCCACTGGTTACCTATAGTAATGGCATTGTCACCACAGATGGCAGTGTGGTGCTCAATGTGTTTAACGGCACGGCAACGGTGACACAACTTACCCTGCAAACCCCACTTGGTATTGCACCTAAGCTGAATGCGGATATTGCTTTAAGAAACTTGGATTTAGGTGATTTAACTCGTACATTTTCATTCGGTGCGATTGAAGGTAAGCTTGACGGCGATATTGAGGATTTAGAGCTGCAAAACTGGAAGCCGGTACGGTTTGATGCCATGGTACAGAGCAGTCCTGGCAAGTATCCGAAAAAAATATCACAACGCGCTGTAGAAAACATATCAGCATTGGGCGGTGGTGGAGCTGCCGCAGCGGTACAACGCAGTTTTTTACGGTTTTTTGAGCAATTTAATTATGGAAAAATGGGCCTAAGTTGCCGGTTGCGTAATGATATTTGTGAAATGGGCGGCATTGAGTCAACGCCACACGGGTATATCATCGTTAAAGGCAGTGGTATCCCAGCCATTACGGTGATGGGGTACAATCGAACTGTGGGTTGGAGTGAACTGTTGGCGCGCATTAAGCGTGTGACGGACGGCAACAGCAAGGCAATTGTTAAGTAACTAAACTTTAAAACACTTTAAGTCAAAGGATAGAACATGAAAAATTGGATGATTGGTGTGACACTGGCATGTGCTCTACCGGCATGTGTCACCATCAATATTTATTTTCCTGCAGCTGCTGCAGAAAAAGCTGCAGATAAAATAATTGATGATGTGTGGCAATTGAAAAACGGTGGTGAGAAGCCTAATGTCAATAGCGTTGAACCTGCTGCGCCAGCAAAATAATCCCCCTAGATATAATCCCCTAGATCAAAGGAATCAAAATGAAGAAAATATTATTCAGTTTAGTGTTGTTATTGAGTACTTTATTGACTAGCCAATTTGTAGCTGCGGCAGCAGATTTGGAAGTTAACACTCCAGCTATTTCGGCTATTAAAAGTAGCATGCAAGCCCGCCATGGGCAATTGGCCGCGCACTATGCCAGTGGCGCTATTGGATTAACAAAAGACGGTTTGATTGCGGTACGTGATGCGAATGCTGTGCCGCTGAAAGACCGTGGCGGGTTAAATAGCGCTGTAGCTGCAGAAAACGCAGATCGTAACAAACTATATAAAGAAATCGCTACCGCCAATGGCCATCCAGAGTGGCAAGCGGAAATCCAAAGTACGTTTGCAGGCCGCTGGATAGATAAAGCGCAGGCGGGTTGGTGGGTACAAGGTGCTGGTGGTTGGGTGAAGAAATAATTTTTAGAAGGCTTTAGGTATGACTCCCACGCTTGTATTTGACATTGAAACCATTCCCGATACGGATGGACTTCGTACTTTATTAGAATTGCCGGCAGATACGTCGGCAGAAGATGTTGCCAATATTGCCCTGCATCAACGCCGCCAGCATAATGGCAGTGACTTTCTGCCACTGCATCAGCACCGGATTTGCGCTATATCCTGTGCTTTGCGCGAAGGTAAAAACTTCAAAGTGTGGACATTAGGCGATGCGGATTCATCTGAAGCTGAAATTATTCAGCGTTTTTTTGATGGTATTGAGAAATACACCCCGCAGATTATTTCATGGAATGGCGGCGGTTTTGATTTACCTGTGTTGCATTATCGTGGCCTAATTCATGGCATCAACGCCAGCCGTTATTGGGACTTAGGCGAGGATGATAAAGAGTTCAAGTGGAATAATTACATCAGCCGTTACCATGCACGCCATTTAGATTTAATGGATGTGATGGCGATGTATAACGCTCGCGCCAATGCGCCGCTAGATGATTTGGCAAAGTTATGCGGCTTTCCTGGCAAGCTTGGTATGGACGGCAGTAAAGTGTGGGATGCCTACAAAGCAGGCGGTATTGAAGATATTCGTAATTATTGTGAGACTGATGTGGCGAATACGCATCTAGTCTATTTACGTTTTCAGTTGATGCGTGGTCAGCTTAATCAAGCCGCTTATGCGCGTGAAATTGCTTTGGTAAAAGAAACCTTGGCAGGTTACCAAGGTTTGCACTGGCAGGAGTTTTTAGCTGCCTGGAAGTAAGCCGGCTAGAGTTAGTGTATTGGGGAATTTTCGTTCGCCCTGAGCTTGTGGAAGGGAGGGGTAGAGCGTGCGGGGGTATGCGTAAATGGTTCGACAGGCTCACCATGAACGGATTTCAACGCAGTTACTCAGTATCGGTCAGCGAGTCTTCTTCTACTTCATCTTTCCAGTTCAGAATAATTTTTTGCGTGATATTTTCTTTAAGTGAGAATTTGTGGCGTAGTTTTACACCGTTGTTATTTGCCAAAACCATATAGTTACCCGCAGGCAAGTTAACGTACAATACAGGTTGTGCATTTTTAAGCCTAAAAACTTGCTGGTCTTGTTCGTTGTAAATATCCACATTGTGCCCAGTCACTGCACGGCCTACCTTGCCTTCAGAAAACAAAAGGTTTAGCGTGTAGCGTTTTGCAGTCTTACGCATTTCAACGACTTCATCGTGGCCAACTCCGCCTGACATAAAGCGAACTCTGTCATGCGTGTAGTGCATTTTCGGTTCTGCCAATGCTGGTGCCATAAAACTTGTGAGCACTAATAACAGAATTAATTTGGTGATATTTTTCATTGCGGTTTACGCTTTAATCTAGCTTTAAAGGCTTTCAGTGTAACAAAATTAGCGCGATTCCTCTAATGGATGTGCTCTAAGGCAAACTCTACGGTAAAATGCTCGCATGAGAAAACGCCGTAATAAATCCAATGTTGATGCAACTCCAGCACCAATTCTAAACGCTACCATTGAGTCATTAGACCAAGAAGGGCGCGGTGTTGCACACATTGAAGGTAAAACGATATTCATTGATGGTGCGTTGCCTAATGAAAAAGTCACCTTTCAATCGATTCGCATTAAACCGAGTTATGAAGTAGCTAATGTGGTGGAGGTGTTAAAGCAATCAAACCAACGTGTTACACCAAAATGCCCGCACTTTGGTTTATGCGGTGGCTGTAAGCTACAACATTTAGATTTTGCCGCGCAGGTGGCTGCCAAGCAGCGCTTGCTTGAAAATGATTTGTGGCACATTGGCAAAGTTAAAGCTGAAAACATGTTGCCACCACTGTATGGTCCTACTTGGGGTTACCGCCACAAAGCGCGCTTAAGTGTGAAGTATGTGGAAAAAAAACAGCGCGTACTGGTGGGTTTTAATGAAAAAGCTACACGCTATGTGGCAGTGATGGATAGCTGTGAGGTATTGGTACCAGAGGTTTCTGCCTTGATTGCACCATTGCAAGCCATGATTGTGCAACTTAGCATACGCGATAAATTACCTCAAATTGAGTTAGCTGTTGGTGAAGCCAACTCAATTAACGAGCGTGAACCCGTTGAAGGCAATGTTAAGCCAGTCATTGTGTTGATTTTTCGCATTATGGCAGCGCTTACACCAGAAGATGAGGCGCTGCTTAAAGCCTTTGCTGATGATCACGCAGTGCAAATTTGGACGCAAACCAAAGGGCCGGATACGATTAAACCATTTTACCCACTTGATGGCGCACAATTGCAATACAGCCTGCCAGAGTTTGGTTTAACTTATCCGTTTAAACCCAACGAGTTTACACAGGTAAACCCGCAAATTAACCAAGTGATGATTCGCCGTGCCATGCAGTTACTGGCACCCCAAGCCGATGAGAATATTGCTGACTTTTTTTGTGGTATTGGTAATTTTACCTTACCCATCGCACGCAGCGGCGCACAAGTGCTGGGCTTAGAAGGCTTGGCTAATCTGGTTGACCGCGCCAATGAAAGCGCACAACTGAATGACATTCGTCATGTGAAGTTTGGCGTGGCTGATTTATTTAAAATGACACCAGAAGCGCTAACAAACTTAGGTGTTTTTGATAAATGGCTGGTGGACCCGCCGCGTGATGGCGCATTCGAGTTGATTAAATCACTAGATGCTAACAATAGTGACCACAATAATAACCCAAGGCGGATTGTGTATGTATCGTGCAACCCGGCAACCTTAGCGCGCGATGCAGGGGTATTGGTCAATGAAAAAGGTTACATTTTAAAGGCGGCAGGGGTGATCAATATGTTCCCGCATACCGCACATGTGGAATCTATTGCGTTATTTGAGCGAGTTGCCTAAGTTAGTAGGGAGTGCTTCAGTACATAGTTTTGTTTAGTTCATTCAATAAGAGAGCTTTGCTCGAGTGCTTATTTAACCCAAAAACCTATCACCTTCGTCATTCCCGCGAATGCGGGAATCCAGTTAAGTGGTTGATTAGCCTAGATTCCCGCCTTCACGGGAATGACGGATTTCTTGAGTTATATACAAAATTACACTTAAATTAGCTTCGTGCAACGCTCTCAACAAACAACAAATTTATGTTGTAAAAAAACAACAACCTGTTGTTTGAAGCGGATTTTATTGATGCATATCAAATGCAGCGCATATTTAGCCCGTATAATTCACATATCGAATTTGTGTGTATTTGTTTATTTTAATGTGGAGATAAAAAGATGAAAAAATCAGTATTAGTTTTAGCGATTGCTGCTGCATTTGCGCCTGTATTGGCACAAGCTGAAGCGGGTGACTGGGTAGTGCGTGTACGTGCTGCAAATGTTAGCCCTAATGAAGATAGTAAACTGGGTAAAACCGTAAATAAAAACGTTGGTGCGGGCACGGAAGTTATGTCCCCAGGCGCTGAATTGTCGGTAGATAATAACTGGATTCCTGAATTAGATATCTCTTACTATATAACTAAGAACATTGCTGCGGAATTGATTTTGGCTTTAGGTACTCGTCATGATGTTAGCGTTACAGGTGATGCCAATGCTACAGTAACTAACCAGAACTTAGGTAGCGTAAATCTTTTACCGCCAACCCTGACTGCACAGTGGCATTTTAATCCGGACCAAACATTTGACCCATATGTCGGTGCTGGTGTGAACTATACTAATGTTCTAGACCGTAATTTGAAGTTTTCTAGAGGTAATTTAGCTGGTACAAAAATCAAGATTGATAGTGATAGCTGGGGTTTGGTTGCACAGGCTGGTTTTGATATCAATTTGAAAGATGGTTGGTTGATTAATGCGGATGTTAAATATGTAACTATTGATACTGCCGTCAAAGCAAAAATCAATGGCAATTGGACAAAAATCGATTCACTTGACATTGACCCATGGGTATTCGGTATCGGTATCGGTAAAAAATTCTAATTATCGAACTTTAAAAGTTTAATAATTTAAGACAATAAAGTTTTTAAGTTCCACGTTGGCCTCTGCCTTTATCGGTAGAGGCTTTTTTTTATGTAGTTTTTGTACTACTAGGCGTTTTATGTGCATTACCTTCGATTCCCATTTAGAAATCGAGGCAAAACCTGACAAAAACCTCGATTTCACTTACGTTACATCGAGGCTTTTTTTCGCAGGGTGGTTAGATAATTTTAGAAAAGCGCGCGCGGTTGCGGTCAGTTTGTAAATAGCGATCAAACAGCATGGCGACTGCACGGACAAAAAACCAGCCAAAGTCGGTGACTTGCAAACCTGTGTCTTCTAGCACGACCATGCCTGAGCCTTCCAGCTCTTTGAGCGCTTCTAGCTCTGATGCAAAGTAGTTTTTGAAATCAATCATATAAGCTAGCTCAATGGATTCATACTGCAATGCGCCTTGGCACATAATGGCCATAATCACGGCGCGGCGTACTAAATCATCGCGCGATAGCGCTAAACCACGCACTACTGGAAAGCGGCCTTGATTGAGTAGGTCGTAATACTCTTCAATTGTTTTAGCGTTTTGGCTGTAAGTTGCGCCTACGCGACCAATGGCAGAAACGCCTAGGCTGATTAAGTCACAATCCGGCTGTGTGCTGTAACCCTGAAAGTTACGATGCAATCTGCCTTGACGCTTGGCAATGGCTAGAGCATCCGTTGGTAAGGCGAAGTGATCCATGCCTACATACACGTAGCCAGCATCAAGAAACGTTTTAATTGCATTGGATAGCATGGCGATTTTTGCTGAGGCAGCGGGTAACTCGTACGCGTCAATACGGCGTTGTGGTTTAAAGCGCTCAGGTAAGTGCGCGTAGGCGTAAAGTGCGATTCTTTCAGGTTTAAGTTCTACAATCTGGTTGAGCGTTTGCGTAAATGATTCCGGTGTTTGTTTAGGCAGGCCGTAAATTAAATCGACATTAACCGAGTCAAATTTTAAGCGTCGTGCCGCCTCAACTAGAGAGAATACCTGCTCGGCGGGTTGAATACGATGCACCGCTTTTTGCACTTCTGGGTCAAAATCCTGTACACCAAAGCTTAAGCGGTTAAAGCCAAGTGATGCTAAATGCGCTAGGCGATTTTCATCTACCGTGCGTGGATCAACTTCAATCGAGTATTCACCATTTGCCTCCAGTACAAAGCTACGGCGGATCATCGCCATCAGCTCGCTTAATTCATTATCACTAAAAAAAGTAGGTGAGCCGCCACCTAAGTGCAATTGTGAAATAGTTTGTCCTGCACCTAAATGTTCAATATGTAAGTCAATTTCACGGCTAAGATAGCGTAAGTATTCTGCGCTGCGCTCATGATGCTTGGTGACTATTTTATTGCAGGCACAAAAGAAGCAAAGTGACTCACAAAAAGGAATATGCACATAAATGGATAGCGGCAAAGTCAAACCGCCTACGCGACGCTGCGCCAGCGTTTGTTTGTAGGATTCCTCAGTGAATGCTTCTACAAAGCGATCAGCCGTTGGATACGAAGTGTAACGCGGCCCGGAAACATCAAATTTTTGTAAAGTTTCAGGGGTTAGTTCTGGTATGGCGCTGTTTGATTTGGCAGGCTTCATTGCAGCTTCATCGGTAATCATTATGCTACTCCTAATTTAGGATGACACTGTGCCAGCAATTAGCCAAATAGTCTTTGATGCATATCAAATGACTACATGAGCGCTATTATTTTTTTAACACATAATTTCACTACGGACTGGCGATAAAGGCTTGAAAGCGGTATGCTTGACCCAATCAACTCTATTGGTGAAATATGCACTCTGTTACTACGTCAGAAGCACTAAAAGTGGCTTGCTCAAATTGTAATCTCCGTGAGCTTTGCATGCCCGCCGGCTTTACCGTTGACGAAATGAAAAGGGTTGATGAGGTGGTTGAAAAACGCCGCCGCATTAAGCAAGGCGAGTTACTGTTTAGTAACGGAGAAGCGTTTACCTCCCTTTATGCGATTCGCACAGGTTTTTTTAAAACTTGCGTGACCAGTGCAGATGGCCGTGAACAAGTGACTGGTTTTCAGATGGCGGGTGAAATTATCGGCATGGATGGCATTGTGAGCGACCACCATAACTGTAATGCAGTGGCGCTCGAAGACGCCGAGGTCTGCGAAATGCCCTTTGCCAGTGTAGAGGATCTTTCGCGCGAGTTGCCTGGTTTGCAGCGCCATGTGCATAAAATTATGAGTCGTGAAATCGTCCGTGAAAATAGTGTGATGATGCTGTTAGGTAATATGCGGGCGGAAGAGCGCTTGGCGGCATTTTTGTTAAACCTAGTGCAACGCTTGCATGCACGCGGATTATCTCAGTCTGAGCTTGTGCTGAGAATGACCCGTGAAGAAATTGGTAGTTATTTAGGCCTTAAACTTGAAACCGTGAGTCGTGCTTTTTCAAAATTTAGTGAAGAAGGCATTATTGAAGTTAAGCAGCGCCATGTGAAAATAATCGCGCCAGAAGCGTTGAAAAAAATATTTAATCCGCAGACCTATTTTTAGTCAACTTTTATTATTGATTGAGACAGCTTTAGAAAAGTGTTTGTCCACTGAAATTCAGTTGTTACCTAAAGTTTTGTAGAAGTGCAATCAGAATAAACTGATAATCAGCACTAAAGCCAGTAAACTGGCAAGTGCTGTTAATCAGAGAAAACTGATAATCAGCACTAAAGCCAGTAAACTGGCAAGTGCTGTTAATAAATTGCG
>JBAYTS010000046.1:0-20108 GCA_041675545.1 Methylotenera sp. | reverse complement strand
TAGGGAAACCAAATGTTCCTGCTACTTTTTGTTTAGCCGAAAGATAGCGATTAAAGTATTCGGATCGGCCTGCTGAACCACCAAGAGCTCCGTTCGCGGCTTCGATACCTACAGTAACTCCGCTTGCTCCCCAAGCCCCTTCTGCAACTTCATTGACAATGATCCACCAGTCTTTCAATCTATTTGGGAAGCTTCCATCTACTCCAATGACTTTGGAGAGAATTTTGTTCATTTGGTAATGAACAATCGATTTTTCTGATTGTGTGGCAGCACCTTCTAAATACCAAGCTTCAAGTATAAAACGTCCACCTTTTGGAGAATTTAGATCTGGCTTTCCACCAACAAACCATTCAGAACTAGCGTCTATTTCCTGAAATAACAGATGTGTGGCTTCTCTTCCAGCTTGACTGTCTGTCCCAACTTCCCCAACTAATAGTACTGGTGTAAGTTCTTCTGCAAGCTGATATTTTTGAGAGTCAGTCAGAGTTCCTCGTTGATAAGTAATACGTAATATAGGCATTTAATATTCCTTTGTTTGTAAGCTAAAAACGAAGCGACAGTCAATTATTACTGCCACTCCATTTGCCCTTATCGAGGCTAATTATTTTTGCCAATTAAAAAATAATTAGCCTTTTGAAACAGCTTCAAATATGCCTTCATTGGTCAATGTAACGCCATCAATATTCCATGTACCGTCAACTGCATGCACACCATTTGTCCAGATTTTCTCTTTAGGCAATTTTCCACCCGTCAGATCATGAATAATTTGGGTGGCTGTGCTGAAGAAACTTGCCTGAATCTTGTTGTCTGCAAGCGCAAATGACGGTGTCTTAGTTTCAATCCATGCACCGTCGACTGGCTTACCACCAGCAAACGTCAATCCCTTAGGGATGATATTCACATGAGCGGTAATGTTTGGTGTCATGACTTTGTTGCCAGACATGCCGTGATGCTCCAGAAAAGAAGCCGTGAGCTGCGCGATGGCTTGTTCTACTTTGTTTACTGGTAGCACGCCTTCTGTAAGGGTAAGGGTAAGTGGCATTTTTGTATCTCCATTAAGTTGTTAAATTATCTAAACGGCTAATTAAATAACGACCGTGATACATAATTACATAACGATCGTTATATTGTCAATAGATAGCTATCGTTATTCTTGATACAATGATCGTATTGAAGATGAGGTGTGCTATGGCTAGATATAAAGTTGAACATAAGGAACAAACCCGTGAGCGAATTATTGCTGCTGCAGGACGGGCTTTTAGAAAAGGTGGGTATAGCGGCATTGGCGTCGATGGACTTGCCAAAGAAGCGGGCGTAACCTCTGGCGCTTTCTATGGTCATTTCGCATCAAAAGAAGATGCGTTTAAAGAAGCCGTTATTTTCGGCTTAAATGAACTAAAAGTGGGATTAGATTATTTTCAAGCAGAGTATGGTTCAAAATGGATTGAACCGTTTATTGATTTTTATCTTGGCGAAAAGCTAACTTGCGATCTGACCAAGGCATGCTCAATGCCGGCACTAACACCTGAAGTGTCACGTTCAAATAATGCTATACGTGAAGTTTATCAAATTGAATTAGCAAAAATACTGGAAACCATAGCAAAAGGGCTTCCACAAAAAAATCCTGAAGACAGAAGTCAGCGTGCCTGGGCGTTTATTTGCTTACTTTCTGGCGGAGTAACAACTATTCGAGCGCTTGTTGATGAAACCCTTTCAAAAGAGGCCATAAAAGCAATACGGGCAGCAGCAGTTACTGTTGCTGAAAATAAATAAGGCAATCTCACTTCTGAATATTAAACCTCCGCAGTAAACCAAGGACTGAAGTTGACCTGCCAGACCTGTGAGACCGTTTTGCACCTCAGAACTGCCATTTTCTCAAAATTGGTAACAGACGGCTGTTGGTCTATTGCTACCTCATGACACTTCAATCAGATTTACATAAAACTGATAGTTCAATACTAAAATCAACATAATTGAATAAATTTTGGCGCTATGAGTTTTTTATCAAATCGATCATAAAACCCGGATACCCGTGTTAATTAACTATAGGTAAACGCAATAGGTCTGCAAGCTAACTTTAATCACGGAGTTAACTCAGAAAAAGCCGAAATGGAACCATGACAGAACCAGTAAAGCCATGTTTTTGATAAAAACGTTGTGCGAATTCATTGCCGCCATCCGTGAGCAGGGTAATACGTTTGCAGCCATTCAATCGTGCGGCTTGCATGGCTTGCTCTAAAAGATGAGAGCCTACACCGGCGCCTCTTGCGCTGGAGAAACCGCCATATCTTCCAGTAGCGCAACGCAGTCGCCAAGCGCGGTTGATACCGTGTAGAGAAGATTAACCATAGCCACAATTTTACCACCATGGTGACGGGCTACGAGTATGAGCCCAGCCTCAGGATTATTAATAATGCTAGCCAAGCCACGGCTTTGCTCTACGCGGTCAGGCTTGAAGTCAGCTTCTTGCGTAAAAAGTAGCGCCAACAATTCACAAAGCGCTGGAATGTCAGAAACGTTTGCAGGGGTGATTGCACCATGTCTCTATTGTTTTATGGCGATAGTCCATTGTAACTTGGCGGTAGGAACAATATCTTAAGATTAAGCACATAGCTTACGCTGCTTTGAACAAGCTTCCAGATCGCCTTCCGACTTTTCGTTTAAGCCTAACCAAGCATCAATTACATCCATATCAAAGCCCACTTCTCGGCGACCATCTACCTCTATCAGCGGACGACGGATGAGTAACGGTTCTGCAAGCATCATCGCCAAAGCGGCGTAGGCATTGAGCTGCTCTGGAATAATCTCGCCAGATTTTACTTTTGGCGCGGCGCGGTTGAACCATTCGGCTACGGGAATATCTTCAAAAAAGGTAAGCAAGCGCTCTGCTGTCCAAGGCTCAACAAGCAAGTTTTTAGCCCACACCGTATGCCCTGCCGCTACCAGCAATACCTTTTGTCGGGTGTTATTGGCACAGCCGGGTTTTTCGTAAAAGACGATCACGCTCATCATTTAACTCCTTTTAAAAACGCGAGGGTTTGCTGCTCAATTTCGGTCTTAACCCCAACATCCAGCTTGTCCAGCCAGCGCTGTGGGATTGCCTCTACACCATATAGCGCACCAGCCAACATGCCGACAATTGCCCCTGTAGTGTCTGCATCTTCACCACAATTAACGGTGGCTACTACACAGTCTTCAAAATTATCTGAGTTAAAAAAATGGTGCAATACCGTTTGCATCGTATCTACAATGTATCCACTGGCGCGACCAGGATAAGGGGAAAACCTAAACTGCGGATGTACTTTAACCAGAGTGTTAGCAAATTTTAGACAGGCTTCCACCCCCTGCCCAGCCAGTAACGCATGCACCATACGTCCTAATGTTAGCGTAGCCGCATCAGATAGCGGATGATAATGAGTAATATGCGCTTGCTCAAGCGCTGCCTGCTCGAACGCAGCGTCATCTCCAAAAGTAGCAAGGGCGATAGGCAAAATACGCATGGCGGCACCATTGCCACCATCACTCTCGTTAGGTAATCCGTGTAGCGTACCATCTAGCATGTAACGACGAATACCACGGCGACAGGTATTGCCGACATCTATCGGGTAATGTTTTAACCATGTAACTAAATGTGCTGCAGCGATATCTGCATCCCAAGCCCCTGCCTGTATCCAGGCTCGCCCTAGGTAGAGGGACATTTCCGTGTCGTCAGTAATTTGCCCTGGCTTTAGTTTTAGCCAGCCGCCGCCAGTCATTTCACGATGCGTACCACGCTGTGCAATTTCACGTTTAGTGAGAAACTCTACTGGCGCACCCAAGGCGTCGCCAACAGCCAACCCATAATAAGCACCCAGTGCTTTAGAATATAACGTATTGTAATCTAGCAAATTAGGCATAACTCGCTTTCACTGAGTAATAGCCGCCAAGGGCTAACACCTCGCCTTCACCTGTCAATAGTGGCTTACATAGCAAATCAGGAAAGAAAAGTAACTTTACAACGGGCACCTTTACTTCGAGTATCCAATCACCAAACTCATCAGCGCGTTCACGCGAAGTGGTAAATGACACAAGATTATTCATCCGTACCACACTTTGACCTTTCACCAGCTTAGTCTCAGTCATCGTCGCTTCATCATAACTATTAACACCTCGCCATAAGGTTATCCAATCACGAGCTGGAAACCCAAATCTATGAATCACAAACTGGCAATATTCATACAGTAAATCCAATTGCATATGAATACTGTTACTGTGAAAACGGCTGGAATACTTTTCCTCCATATAGCGCACCCATACATCTGACGGGTATTGTTGCAATGCTGCTTTATGAAATGTGGGCGTTAAACCAAAACGGCTTTCCACCCAGCCCTTGAGTACCGCACCTTGCTGACCATTGGCATCAAAACCCCAGCCCTCTAACAATTTGATATAACTAGGACGAAAACGACGTATTTCAGCATGTTCGATTTCATACTCACTAGGATTTAATTGAAAAACAATATCTAAATACCGACGAAATTTCTCTGCGCAATCAGCGCGGCTACTAGCAGCTTCTAACAAACGAAATAAGCCTCGATGTGTTTCACGCGCGCCAGCGATTCTTAATCTTTGCGGAAAATCGTTAAATTCAGTGGATGCAATTAGCCATGTTGGTATTCCAACCAGATTAGTTGAGTACCAATTTTGCGGATTACTGTACTTATTGGTTTCTGAATTCACTTTAAATTCTTACATCAGGAACTCCAACCAAACCCAAACGGGTCGGAGTTTCACTATTAAACTGGACGGTTTTCGTTTGGATTACGTACAGGACCCATCAGTGCTAGGCCTTCTTCATAAGTTATCACTGGGTAGTTAGCTGTAAATTTCAATGCTTTATCTGCAATCACATCTAACTTAGCTGCGGTATCAAGCTTTTTGAGGTCACCTTTTTCCAAACGCAATAACTCTAGCAACTCGTTGTACACCGTTGCTTCATCTAACGGCAGAATAAAGAACGTCGCGCCGCCCATATGTACCTGATACTTTTTCAGCAAGTCAATATTGTTGCAAAAAATGAAGTACTTGCCATCTGGCTGCAAAGTATCCCCCAAGGCATCAACTAGCATATTGAGGTAGCCAAAAGATAATAAATAGCCCGTAAAAAATGGAATGCCTTTTTCACCTGCATTGGCAATTGCCATTACTTGTGCTGATGACACTTCTGGTGGACGGGCCTCATCGGCTAATTGTTCTGCAAATTTAATCGCGACTTCACCGCGAAAGCCAAAGCGGCCAGGTACTTTAGTCGCTTCTTTTAATACTGGGTTTGTCAGGCGTTTTTCAGCATCTAGTCTGGCAAATGCGGTTTGATCTATCGTGGTCATGTGTTAGTACTCCTTGTATCGTTGCGTATAAAATCTGCGGTTTTAAAAAATGCTTGCTGAAGTTGTTGTCGCAGCATCGCATCGGTAACTACATCTTCCATCGCGCGTTGCATGCACTGCATCCAAGTGTCACGCTCAGCCTCGCCGATGGAAAAATGAAGATGTTTTTGGCGTAAACGTGGGTGTCCACGCTCTGCCGAATAGACTTTTGGGCCACCCAACCACTCCACCAGAAACTTAACCAGCACTTGTCTGGTATGGCTAAGGTCAGGCTCATGCATAGCACGAATATGACTCGCCTCTGGCAGCGTATCCATATAGTGATAAAACCTGTCCACCAGTTTGATAATCTGTGCTTCCCCACCGATTGTTTCAAAGTGTGGATTGCTCATTATCTGGGTCACAGGCTTGAGTGCTGCGTATGGATTATGGTTATCAGCGTTCATTCAAATGTCCAAAATTTAAGTGGCCAAGATTTAAGACTTCTTGACTGCGTGGCCACCAAAACCATTACGCATCATTGAGAGTAATTTGTAACTGTAGCCAGTAGCATCCTGGCTTCTGAAACGAGCTTGCAATGCCGACGTGAGTACTGGCGTGGCCACACCTTGCTCTACAGCCTCCATCACCGTCCAGCGCCCTTCACCAGAGTCCGCTACGTAAGGCGCAATGTCTTGAAGTTGTTGGTCGCCTTTCAAGGCATCAGCTGTCAAGTCGAGCAACCAACTGCGCACGACAGAACCATGACGCCATAATTCGGTGATTTCTGCGAGGTCAAGTTTGAATTCTTCCTTGCCTTTGATCAGGTCTAAGCCTTCAGCCATCGCCTGCATCATGCCGTATTCAATACCGTTATGTATCATTTTAGTAAAGTGGCCAGAGCCAACAGGCCCTACGTGCGCCCAGCCACGGTCATCTGCAGGCGCTAGTGCTTTTAAAATAGGGGTCATGACATCAGCGACTTCTTTGGTTGCACCAACCATCAGACAATAGCCGTTGTCCAAACCCCATACGCCACCTGACGTACCAGAATCCATAAAGCCGATGCCATGTTCAGCCAACATCGCACCGCGGCGTTGACTATCCTTATAGTTAGAGTTGCCACCATCAATAATGATGTCGCCTTTACTTAACATCGGGATCAAGTCTTTGATTTGATTTTCGGTAATGTCACCGGATGGCAACATCATCCAAACGATTTTTTGATCATCTAATTTACTTGCAGCCTCCTTAACTGAAGTAGCAGGAATCAAGCCTTCTTTATTAGCGAGTGTACTAACCGTGTCAGCATTAAAATCAAACCCAACCACTTCAATATTATTACGAAGCAAACGAGTTGCCATGTTGCCGCCCATTTTGCCTAAACCTATCATCGCTAATTTCATACAGCCTCCTTTAACTTTCTTAACTTGTTCTATAGACCGTGCGCACATTGACAGCGCACACCACACTGATAGCTAAGCACTAAGCAAAGGTTGTACCAAGAGATAAAACAAAGCCTAAAAATTAAATTAATTACAATACAATCAATTAGTTATAAAAAAATAATCCGTATATCACTTGTATTAACTGACAGATATACAAGCGTTGTCATTTTGTTCAATACAACACCATATCTACCCCTTTGTCAGGTTTGCGACACGACCGTACAAAGCCAAAAAATCACATAAAAATAAAAATATTTAGTTAAAATTCAATAACTTACAAAAAATAAAAAGCGTTGGCACGCACTTTGCTCTATTCACTTTGCATGACCGACAAACCATCCGGCGCCAGATAATAAGAGTGATAGATAGCGACTCGGAATCGGAGGCCCGGCAGCAAACGGTCTTAAACGAACTTTTAATTTTTTTTAAGGAGTACTGAAATGGCTGCATTACGTCAAATTGCCTTCTACGGCAAAGGTGGTATCGGTAAATCTACGACATCACAAAATACATTAGCCGCTCTGGCTGAAATGGGTCAAAAGATCCTCATCGTTGGCTGCGATCCAAAAGCTGACTCAACTCGTCTGATCTTGCACGCGAAAGCACAAGACACCGTACTTTCACTTGCTGCTGAAGCTGGTAGCGTGGAGGATTTGGAACTCGAAGATGTAATGAAGGTAGGTTATCGCGACATCCGTTGCGTTGAATCTGGTGGTCCAGAACCTGGTGTTGGTTGCGCAGGTCGCGGTGTGATTACTTCTATCAATTTCCTAGAAGAAAATGGTGCTTACGACGGTGCTGACTACGTTTCTTACGACGTATTGGGTGACGTGGTTTGCGGCGGTTTCGCAATGCCGATTCGTGAAAACAAAGCGCAAGAAATTTACATTGTGATGTCTGGTGAAATGATGGCCATGTATGCGGCTAACAACATTTCTAAAGGTGTTCTTAAATATGCAAACTCAGGCGGCGTACGTTTAGGCGGCTTGGTATGTAACGAGCGTCAAACAGATAAAGAGCTTGAACTAGCTGAAGCTTTAGCTGGCATGTTAGGTACTAAATTGATTCACTTTGTACCACGCGACAACATCGTTCAACACGCTGAATTGCGTCGTATGACAGTGTTGGAATACGCACCTGAATCAAAACAAGCTGAAGAGTATCGCCAATTAGCACAAAAAATTCACGCGAATGCTGGCAACGGTACTATCCCAACCCCTATCACGATGGATCAGTTGGAAGACTTGTTGATGGACTTCGGCATTATGAAGAAAGAAGATGAAACTTTAATCGGTAAAGCTGTAGCTTAAGTAGTCAATCTAGCGGGGGCTTATGGCTCTAGGTGTAAACCATAAGCTCCTCGCTGGCCCCTTTTGGAAGTTGTTTCAAAAATTGAGGGGGCTGAGAGTCTGCCAGACTTAAAGATGGTACTTAAAGCGCAAGCAATTTTTGAAACAACTTCATTTTAGATTAGGAGAAAGAAATGAGTTATACAGTTGATTTAGGCGTCAATGGCGCAGAATTAATTGAGGAGGTTCTAAAAGCCTACCCTGAAAAATCTGCCAAACGACGTGCAAAACATTTGACCGTGCATGAAGAAGGTAAATCTGATTGCGACGTTAAATCAAACATTAAGTCATTACCAGGTGTAATGACCATTCGCGGCTGCGCATACGCTGGTTCTAAAGGCGTGGTATGGGGTCCGATTAAAGACATGATCCATATCAGCCACGGTCCTGTTGGTTGTGGTCAATACTCATGGGCTTCACGTCGTAACTACTACATTGGTACAACCGGTATTGATTCATTCGGTACCATGCAGTTTACGTCTGACTTCCAAGAAAAAGACATCGTTTTCGGTGGCGACAAAAAACTTGAAAAAATCATGGATGAAATTCAAGTGTTATTCCCACTCAACAAAGGTATTTCAGTGCAATCTGAATGCCCGATTGGTTTGATTGGTGATGACATTGAAGCTGTCTCCAAGAAAAAATCTAAAGAATACGATGGCAAAACCATTGTGCCAGTACGTTGTGAAGGCTTCCGTGGCGTATCACAATCTTTAGGTCACCACATTGCTAACGATGCGATTCGTGACTTCATTTTCGACAAAACTGATCCAAGCAAAAATGAATTCACAGGCACACCTTATGACGTTGCGATTATCGGCGACTACAACATTGGTGGTGATGCATGGTCTTCACGTATCTTGCTCGAAGAAATGGGCTTACGCGTCATTGCACAATGGTCGGGCGATGGCTCTATTGCTGAGTTGGAAAACTCACCTAAAGCTAAATTGAACATCCTGCACTGCTACCGTTCAATGAACTACATCAGCCGTCACATGGAAGAAAAGTACGGTATACCTTGGGTTGAATACAACTTCTTTGGCCCTTCAAAAATTGAAGAGTCATTGCGCAAAATTGCCAGCTTCTTTGACGATTCAATCAAAGAAAAAACTGAAGCAGTGATTGCGAAATACAAAGCACTAACTGATGCCGTGATTGCTAAATACAAACCACGTCTACAAGGCAAGCGAGTGATGTTGTTTGTTGGCGGCTTGCGCCCACGCCACGTGATTGGTGCTTAT
Organism: Methylotenera sp.; assembly: GCA_041675545.1. Classification (GTDB taxonomy): domain Bacteria; phylum Pseudomonadota; class Gammaproteobacteria; order Burkholderiales; family Methylophilaceae; genus Methylotenera. The sequence goes on along the minus strand of JBAYTS010000046.1, from coordinate 10,725 downwards.
GAAGATTTAGGCATGGAAGTCGTTGGTACTGGTTATGAGTTTGGTCATAACGATGACTATCAACGTACCACTCACTACGTTAAAGACGGCACATTGATCTACGACGATGTAACAGGCTACGAGTTTGAGAAATTTGTTGAAGCAATACAACCGGATCTAGTGGGTTCAGGCGTTAAAGAGAAATACGTGTTCCAGAAAATGGGCGTTCCTTTCCGCCAAATGCACAGCTGGGATTACTCAGGCCCATACCACGGCTACGATGGCTTCGCCATCTTCGCTCGCGACATGGATATGGCAATTAACAACCCAGTTTGGGCATTAACTAAAACCCCATGGAAAAAAGTAGCGTAGCCATAGTTAATGGCTAACCCCAGCTTAAAGGAGAAATAAAATGAGCCAGAGTGCTGAAAAAGTATTAGACCACTTCAAACTGTTCCGTGAACCTGAATACACCGAAATGTTCGCGAAGAAGAAGGCTGAATTTGAATATGCAGTGCCAGATGAAGCTTTGCAACACACCATTGAGTGGACCAAGTCTGAAGACTATCGCGAAAAGAACTTTGCCCGTGAAGCCTTAACTGTTAACCCAGCTAAAGCCTGCCAACCATTAGGTGCAGTTTTTGCAGCTAACGGTTTTGAAGGAACATTACCATTTGTGCACGGTTCACAAGGCTGCGTAGCATACTATCGCTCGCACTTCAGCCGTCACTTTAAAGAGCCAACTTCTTGCGTATCTTCATCCATGACTGAAGATGCCGCAGTGTTTGGTGGGTTAAACAACATGGTTGATGGTCTTGCAAACGCTTACAACTTGTACAAGCCAAAGATGATTGCAGTTTCAACGACTTGTATGGCTGAGGTTATCGGTGATGACATCAACGCCTACATCAAAACATCAAAAGAAAAAGGTTCTATTCCTACTGAATTTGATGCACCGTTTGCACACACACCAGCCTTCGTCGGCAGCCATATCACCGGCTACGACAATGCCCTACACGGCGTGTTGACACACTTCTGGGATGGTAAAGCAGGTACTGCACCTAAACTGGAACGCAAACCAAATGAAAGCATCAACTTCATTGGTGGTTTTGATGGCTACGTCGTTGGTAACAACCGTGAAATCAGTCGCATTTTCAAAGAGTTCGATATCGATTTCACCATGTTATGCGACCCTTCAGATGCATGGGATACCCCAACTGACGGTGAGTTCCGTATGTATGACGGCGGCACTTCATTAGTAGATACAGCGAATGCAGTGCACGCTAAAGCAACGATTGCGATGCAAACCATCAGCACAGAAAAAACTGTGAAAATGATTGAAGAGCACGGTCAAGAAGTAGTTCGTCTGCATCACCCAGTTGGTGTAGCGGGTACAGATAAATTGTTGATGGAGTTATCACGCATCACTGGTAAAGACATTCCTGATTCATTGACTAAAGAACGTGGCCGTTTAGTGGATGCGATTGCTGACTCTAGCGCACACATTCACGGCAAAAAGTTTGCCTTGTATGGTGACCCAGACTTAATGTTAGGTCTGACTGCATTCTTGCTTGAGTTAGGTGCTGAACCAGTGACAGTGTTGTCAACCAACGGCGATGACAAATGGGCAGCTAAGGTACAAGAGTTGTTTGATGCCAGCCCATTCGGTAAAGGCTGCAAAGTGTATCCGAAGAAAGACTTATGGCACATGCGTTCACTGTTATTCACTGACCCAGTTGATTTCTTGATTGGTAACACATTCGGTAAATACTTGGATCGTGATACTAAAACACCATTGATCCGTATTGGCTTCCCGATTTTTGATCGCCACCATAAACACCGTTATCCAGTATGGGGCTACCAAGGCGGTATGAATGTGTTAGTCACTATTCTTGATAAGATTTTCGATGTGATGGATGCAGATACCAACGGCATCGGGACTACAGACTACAGTTTCGACATCATTCGTTAACTGGTTAACGTGACCGTTATCAGTCATAAGCTGATAACGGTCACGTACTTAAAAGAGCGAATCTCTAAAGGAAATAGTATGGCAAACGTAACATTTAGCTCCCCCAAGATGAAAAAAGACATCACCGTGTATGCAACGGCTGGTGATTGCAGCACATTGTTAGCATTAGCAAAAGAACACAAAGTTCCAGTGGAATTTGAATGCGAAAACGGCGAATGTGGTTCTTGTGCAGTAGAAGTCGCAATCTTGGCAAACAAACAGCCGATGGGCATGCATCTGACTGAGAAAGAAAAAACTGTGCTTAAACTCGCAGGCAAGATCACTAAAAAACAGATTGAAGAGTCTGAAACGACTGACCTACCACCGCCATGGCGCTTGGCTTGTCAGTTCATTGTTCGCAATGAAGATATTCTCGTTAAGTTTTAAGCGCTAAAGTTAAGTTGTACCTGTAATACGTTTTAATCACTATGCAATTCAATCGCTTACCACCTCATTGAGTGAGGTAAATAACGGATTCGGAACTTGCGATTAAAGCTTGTAGCAAATACCCCTCTGTTTTGGTAGTTGCTTGATTATCCCCTTCGGATTAAATCCGAATTTAAAGCCTCCCTCGTGGAGGCTTCTTTTTATCCTAAGTTTTACAATTGATTGTCTTACAATTGATTTAGATCAGTAGATCACAGATTAATCCAGTCAAAACCACTTGTTTGTAACGGGTGATTACCAGAGTGACTCCGTTTCTTTCATGTATTTTACGAAACGTTCGACTCTTTGAATATCAGCTTAGCTCACTTTCGATTACATCCATAAGTAGGTAGTCAATGCACCAATGCCATCGATCAACGATACGGTTTCATGATATTGCGAATTTTACCGGCTTCATAAAATGGCACGCTTACTATCATCAATATCCCGCCATTATCTATTTTGTTTTTATAGTGCTTTAGATCGGTGTTAAACAAATTAACGCCTAGCATGGCTGAACCTAGCATCACAAAAACAACACCTCCAAGAATGGTAACGGCCAGTACAATAGACCAATGTGAATCGGTGTACCACAACGGTGACTTTGTTACCCAAGGTGGAAATTTCAGCACATACAAGCCAGCCAGCAACCCTAATCCAGCTCCAATTAGAATGCCACGCTCACCTTCGTGGATGATATTGGTTGTCTCTATCGCACTGGCCACGGGTAGCTTGCCAAGATTCATGTCTGGGTTAGACAAAAAATGGATTTGGCTATCTTTAACCCTGGCAAGCAACAACTTGTCAAAAGCGTTATTTGCCGTTTTTATATCCGGCAGCATGAACTTTAATTTAAGCTTCATTGCGTGTTTACCCTTTTACAAAATAGTGGTTAAGCAAAGGTACTTAAGGCTATATCAGGCATCTGACCAATTAATAGAATTAAATTACCACAGGCTTTGCCGGTGGCTTATTTGGTGAGCGCCTCAAAGGCGCCAATAAACCCTTTGTGCCTGCCTCAAAGCGGCTGGATTGCACTTGCACCCCTTCCCCATCTCAGGGGGAAGGTTGGGATGGGGGTACAAACTGCTGAATGTCGCTGAATTTTGACTTCACTTTATATGACCGTCGTATAGGTAAAATCTTGGTAAGTCCCCGGCAGAGCTAGGGTTTACCTTGTTAAATTAAATATTTGCTATTTCATCAGAAGCCAGCGCTTAGTGCGAGGTTCTAAGTTATTTCACTCAAGGGCGCTCCAATTTTATAAGATATATCTCGTATGTAGGCGCGCAATTTATTAACAGCACTTGCCGGTTTACCGGCTTAGTGTTGGTTATCAGTTTTCTCTGATTGCGCACCTACAGAACCATGCCTTTATTTATGTGAGCCACTAAAATCTAATCAAAAATCTAAATCCGCACAAGCTGCTTTACGTGCAGAAGAGATGGATTAGCGCCGGGCAAAAACAGCTCTACAATCATGCCCAGTATGGCAATAACCAATGCGGCTAGGAATGCGGCACCTATTCCAGACAGATTAAACCCTCGAATCAATGATGCAATCAGCATGATTAGCAAGCCATTGAGGAGCAGCAGCACAAGCCCTAGAATCAACTGTGAAGTATGAATCGGCACCCATTGCAGCAAGGGGCGCAAGATAATGTTAGAGACGCACAACAGCAATGCAGAAGCCAGCAGCGCCAGCACGCCGGAAAACGCCATGCCCTTAAGTAAGCTGCTCGTTATCCAAAGCGCCAGCGCCATCACGGCTACATGAATCAATAAAGTTTGTATATGGAATGTCATCTTAACCACCTTAAAACTCAAAACAAAAAAATACCCGCCGATAAAGCGGGTAAAAGGAAATAGCGGATCTAGGTAATCAGCTATAACTCAAAACCAACTAGAATTCAAAGCCCGCCTGCACCCAAAGCCTAGGTGACCGCTCTGACGAGGCCGGCTCAGACAAAGGTGTACCTCCCTGTGTGCGCCATGCCAGATAACCATCAACCCTGATTTTTTTAAATACCTCAGCATTCACACCAAAACCAGCGCCGGCAATCGTGCGTGTATTATCACCAACAGCATATTGATTGTGATTAATTTTGACATGCCCATAATCGTAGAACACCACCCCTTGCAGCTGCGGCATAAAGCGATGGCGCAACTCAAGATTCAAAAGAGAACCCTCGTCACCACTACCTTCGCCCTGCGGGTATGCACGAACACCGTAAGAACCGCCCAAGCTGAATTTATCAGAGGAGTTCAGGTTGTCGCCAGCCCATTGGCCTGATATTGAGGCTGATAGTGTATTGTTATCGGTCACACGCTGCAATCGATTGAACGTGTAACCCACCTTAGTAAAGTCACCATTACTACGCGCAGTAGCTTCATCTATCACACGTTGCACAGCATCCATACTTAAATGACCCAATGTCCAACTGACATCAAACGAAGTTTGACCGGCACCATTAAATCCATCTTGATAATTACCAGTCAAGCCTAAAGTGCCAGATTGCACTGATTTTTTATTATCCGTATTGGTACTGTCGATAAAGTCTTTAAGATTTTTATCTTCATAGGTCATTGCACCAACCAGTGACCCGTTCTGACTCATGATAAATGGATAGGTGGTGAACAAGCTGGCACTCGTCGCAGTACCATGGGCATCTAGAGACTTAAACTCGCGCCCCAGTTGATAGTCTATTCGTGCTAACGCAGCACCTACCCGCAAACCATCACCGCCGATAGGCAACTGATAAGCGGCTCGCCCGTAAACCATGTCGCGATCACTGCCGATAACACGCGCGGTCAGTTGATCGCCAATCTTGAGTGGGCTGTTAATGGCTATTGCTGCATTAACGCGATATTCGCCAGTGTAACGGTTACCATAGTTATCAACTTGTACGGATCCGTTATAGGGCGCAGTTGATGTGGTTTCTATCAGCAAGTCAGAAGTGCCGACACTAGCACCCGGCTGCAATACTGCACGCAAGCTGGACATCCCGATTGAATCACGCAATAGCAGTAATTTGCGATCCATAGGTGATTGCTTTGCCGAGACTTTTTCCAGATGGCCATGGATGCGCTTATCAGACACTCTGGAGGTATTATTAAGTGTGATTTGATCAACCTTACCCTCCAGCACTGCAATCTCTAATACCCCATCTTTAATATCCTGAGCAGGGAGATAAGCACTCGACAGAAAATAGCCATGCTTGCGGTAATGTGTAGAAATCCGTGCAGCAGCTAATTCCAACTCTGTGAGGGAATGTGTTCCCCCAACCATATCAGCAACTAATGCCTCTAGCACAGCAGCAGAATACACGGTGCTGCCAGTCACATGAATCGCCTTTACCGGGATTTGCGTATTATCCACAACACTAGGCGCAGTCGATGCCCCACCTTCAGTATCTAAGGGTGGAATCGCTTTCGGCTTTTTAATTTCCCTATTTTGTTCCTGCTGCAACTCGCGTGTAGTTTGCCCGGCATCGGGCGCTTGGCCTGCGCCAGCACTCAGCGATGCGATACTACCCAGTAGCAATAATAAAACTTGTTGTGATGTTTTGCGCGCGATCAATTCACTTCCCCTAATTTAACAATACGCGGTAATTTTGCAATTTGTAATTCATTATATTCATGGGTTTTGTCAATCCGATTATCTGGGTATCGAATACCATCATTCAACAACGTCACTGTTAGCTCATTACTGGCGATTAATTCAGCGCTTGTTTTGTCTGGATTCAAAGCTGAGTCTTCAAGTGCCAATGCACCAGTATCGTTAAGCTCGAATGAAGCTGCCGCAGTAATTGCAAACCTCTGATCCGACAACTTAACATATGAATCACTAGCAACACAGCTGTTACCAGATCCACGTTTAGTGTTGTTAACACTAACAACACTACTACCAGTATTCACATTGATTGCACCTGTATAGCCATCTTTGTAAGGCGGAGTATCAACGATAGTCTCAGGCTTAATCGTCAATGTTCCATCCACATAAGTCAGGTTGTAATTAGATGAATTAAAACCAGAGGGCGTGATTAAGTAACTACCGAGACCAATCGCCCCCTGACTACTACCCCCGTAAGTCAAGCTGCCAGATAGAACGGCACTAGTCTCACCATTCACAAAGCCGTTATAGCTCACGCCATTGCCACCGCCGTACGCCAGACCATTATAAGTTGTACTGGCATCGCCAGCGGTAATTGTAAGGGGTGCCGGTGTAATGGTGATAGCGTTTGCAGCTGCAAAATTAACATCATAACCAAGCTGGTTAGAGTACAGCAGTGCATAGTTGCCAGCATTTAGTGCATTACTTTCAAATAAATGCTGCGTACCTAGCTGGTTTGAAAAGTTTGGCTTTGTCGTGGTTGGGTCAACGCTATAACTAACCCCCAAATTAGATGCCGTATGTACTAAACCATCATATTGATAACTCCCACTGCCACTGAGCGTTGCGGTAATTGGGGTAAGAAAATGACGCAATAAAGGCGCTGTGCTGCCATTATAGATACGCCATGTTTTACCCGTACCGCCAATATCGTCGATATTCCAGGCGCTATAGGTAGCCGCCGCTTTCATTTCTGCGGTGGTTTTGCCGGTGCCGCCTGCACTGGTTAACTGGCCGCTGGTTTGTGTATCCCAGTAGCTATCAGCAACCGTGCCGGTGTTAGTACCCACTAATCCACCCAAGCCTGAGCTGCCACTGACTGCACCTGTAGCATAGGTACGGGTGATGCTGCCACCTGCATTATCACCCACCAAACCACCAACCATGGTACTACCACCGCCACCTGTGGCACCAGTTGCATAGGCATCAGTAATCACGCCGGCGTTCAGCCCGACTAGGCCGCCCACATTGGTGCCGTCGGCGCTGGTTACATTGCCCATGGCAAAGCTTTCGGTAATATTGCTTGCCGCACCAGATTCGCCTACCAGTCCGCCGAGATAGCTGCGGCCAGAGATATCCTGCATGTAATAGCTACGTAACACGGTACCGTCGGAGATGCTGCCCACCAGACCGCCCACATAATCAGAGGTGCTGGCCGTCACGACGCCGGCCGTGCTGTTTGTGATGTTGAGCGTGCCGGCGTATTTCCACCCGACCAAGCCGCCGACGTGTTGGCCGCCGTCCAGGCCGGTCACCGAACCTGCCGTACCACTGGCATTCACATTATTGTTGACATTGGTGAGATTGCCGTAATCAAGGCCGACCAGCCCGCCTACAGAATACCAGCCAGTTACGTTGCCGGTGGCGTAATTGCCCGTGCCATCGCTACCAGTGAGATCGAGGGTGGTCGAACTGCTATAAGCACCTATCAGCCCGCCTACGCCACCTCTAGCGAAGCCTAGAAGAACAGTAGCAGTACCAGTTACATTGCCCGTGGCATAATTTTGCCCAGTCAGCATGCCAGCGCCCCAGACATGACCAACCAAACCGCCAGTGTGCTGCTCGCCAGTAACATCCCCCGTGGCATAGCTGCCATCCATAGTGCCGGATAAATTACCGGCTAAACCACCCGTATCCCCTACGCCGTAGACGTTGCCCCTTGCATGGCTATTGCTGACGCTGCCCACACTACCAAACACATTGCCAACCAGACCACCGACATAGGTATTGCCGACAACATCGCTCGTGGTATAGCTATTGCTGATGCTCCCATTATCCATATAGCCAACCAGACCGCCCGTATTATACTGGCCGGTGATTGATCCGCTTTCCAGCCCGACGTTACTGATTTTGGCATTACCGCCGTCGCCGAAAAGTCCTACTTTATCAGTGGCAGGGCGGTTTATATACAAATTATTCACCGTATGGCCCAGGCCATTAAAGTTACCGGTGAATATGCTAATTGGTGCAAAGCCCAGACCGGCATTCCAGCCGCTGGTGGCGCTGGCATCAATATTACTGCCCAGCACATAGCGCCCGGCAAGGCCGCCGTTGATGCCTTGTAGATCTAAGCCTGTCATACTGCCTGCCGCACCTAGACTGTCAATCACGGTATAGCCCAGCCCGCCCATGCTGATGATACCAGCGCCGGAACGGCCGGGGAGATCAATACGCCCCTTGAAGGTGCCACCCGGGTTAAAGCCCATTTTAACAGTACCGCCTGCCACTGCTGCATCAGCACCGTTGGCTGTGGCGGGGTTGAGGTCCAGTGTCGAGGTGCCTGAGGCCGTCATGACGGCGTTAACGTTGATGTCACGCGCAGCAGTCAGCGTAAGGTTATTGGCACTCCATGATACGGCGTCATTCACAAAAATATCGCCATTGCCTGCCGTGCCACCACCGCTACTTAGGATGCTCACGTTACCTAAACCAAGGTTGGTTGAGAGTGTTGCGCCGGTAATATCACCGCCAGCGCCAATGGTGTAATCCTGCGGGTCGATTAGCCATGTACCATTTTGATAAGTGCCACCGTCAACATTGGCGGCTAGGGTGGTGACGTGTGTGCCGTTAGCCACTTTGACATGCGCGGCGGAGGTTTCAATAAAACCGCCATTACCGCCATCTGGCGCGCTGGCATCCAGCGTGCCACCTACATTAACAGTGCCGGTTTGCATGTCGCCCATCAACTTGATGACGCCATCGTGATTTTGTACGGTGCGGGCGCGGATGATGCCGGTGTTATTCACTACAGAGGTGGTTAAGGCGTCTGCCGCTTTGCCTGACATGAATACTTGGCCACCATCTGCTTGTATCAGGTGTTTATTTTCTACCAAGCCATTGACTGTACCTTTGTCGATGTTGTATTCAACCAGTGCGCCGTTATTCAGTGTGAGAGTGATTTGATCGCCAGAGGCGAGTACTGCCTTGCCCAGCGTGGCACTAATAATGCCTTCATTGCGTACTTCTGGCGCCAATAATGCAATATAGCCGCCTTCAGCGGCAGTGAGGTTGCCCTTGTTAATAACAGAGCCGGCACCAGCCCTATTATAGAACGTGATATTGCCAGCCATGAAGTCATCGCTGCTGATATCGAGGCTGGTAGCTACCAAGCCGCCCACATTAACTTGCGCACCCGTGCCAAACAATACGCCATTGGGGTTGCTTACAAACAGCTGGCCTTTGGCATTGATGCTGCCGAGTATGTTACTGGGGTTTTGCCCCCAGACACGAATCAAGGCTAAGTCAGTTGCCAAGTTCTGATTAATGGTGAAAGTTTCACCCACACCTACACCAAAGCCTTGGGCGTTAATGGCAAGACGAGAGGAGTTCTGCTGCACAAGGTTAGGATTAACGATAACCCCTTGCCCGCCGACAATGACTCCGCCGTCAAGCCCGGCTAGTGCCAGTGTGGGCAACATGGCCATCACAATCGCTGCCAGTTTTCGCTTCGTTGTAGACTTACCTCTACCTTTGGCGGTTTCCGCAACGGCTACCCAGCAATTATTTACTTGGCTCCAAACTAGGCGGTAAATACGGTTTAATGTCGCGTGTTTTTTCATGGTTAATTTCCTATAACTTTCCTATAACTAAAGTGCCGCTTGAAATTTAAGGTAGGACACTTGAATATCGTTAATTTTTACGGCTTTTGCTACAAATCAATGGGTAAAAGTTATATAAAGGCACGGCATCATATAACAATTCCCGTTTTTTAATAGTGGTTAATTTGGCGGTCATTTGAATCTAAAAAGTGCCTTTACGATTTCTTCCACATAAGTGCCTATTACAAAGCTAGCAAGTAAGAACAGTGCGATGACGCAAAGAGTAATCCATCCTTGTTTCAGCATATCCTTATTCCTTTACTCATACTCACATCCATAAACACGCGATACGTCATCACCCAATAAATGAATAATTTCATCATGCGTACGGTCGATCAACTCAGGTAGCAACTCAAGCTGGTTACGCCGTTTCTGGAGCTCGGCAAATAAATATTGCAAGATGCCAACATCCATTTGTGCTTGCTTCATATTCGCGATTAGCTGCATTCCAAGGTTCGTCAGCGCAACAAAAATTACCCCACTGATGCTCTTGTTTTCGTCAATCGTTGAGACAATTTCAGCCAAATTATCAAGACTAGTAATATTCATGGTTTGATTTTTATATCTTCGTGAATTAGTCATAATCAACTCTTTGCAAAAAAATCTGCCTAATACGTTAAGGTCAGGGCATCAAAAAATTAAATCACTCTCAGAGGAAAGTAAACTTTCACCTACCCCTGAAGTATCTGCACCCACAAGGCTTACCTTGATAAAACCGGATGAACTACCCCAAATAGAATCCAGTCGCCAAACGTACTGAGGAAATGTTGAGCTTTCTTTTACATTCTGAATTGCTGCATTTAAAGCTTCTGAAATATC
>JBAYTS010000045.1:0-20170 GCA_041675545.1 Methylotenera sp. | reverse complement strand
GCCATTATCATTTAGAACGCGCTACTCATGAAGGTCGGTTTGCCTCGCGTGATGACGCGCAATATGTGCATATCATTAAGAATTTTGCCGAAAATAGTAAAACTGGCGATAAAAGCGAACTCAACACCGTGCCGGAAAACGCTACTATTTGGGCAAACGTGACCTCAACCCGTGATAATTGCCTGGGTGGCGACTGTAGTTTTTATAAAGAATGTTTTGTGATGGAAGCGCGTAAGCAGGCGCTGGCGGCAGATGTGGTGGTAGTGAATCATCATCTGTTTTTTGCAGATGTGATGTTGCGCGATGAAGGCGTAGCCGAGTTGCTACCCAGTGCTAACACGGTTATTTTTGATGAAGCGCATCAATTGCCAGAAGTTGCAGGCTTGTTTTTTGGTGAAGATGTTTCAACTAGCCAATTGATAGAATTAGTACGAGATTGCACCGCCGCACATTTAAGCTTTGCCAAAGACTGCGTGGCGTTAGGCGAGGCGATTCCGGTGTTAGAAAAAGCCTGTAAAGATTTCAGGTTGATTTTTGCCTATGAAGGCTCGCGCATGCCGGTGCTAAAAGCATTGGCTTTAAAGGGATTTCAAGACGCATTTGACCACATGCAAAGCCAATTGCAAGCGTTAGCAAAGGCGTTGGAAACGCAAGCCGCACGTGACCCCTTACTAGAAAAATGTTGGCAACGCAGCATGGCGCTACATGATTTGCTAAGTCGCTGGCAATCTGCCGAAAATAATAATCTGGTGCGCTGGGTAGAAGTCTTTACTCAGTCTGTACAGCTACATGCCACACCACTCAGCGTGGCTGAAGGCTTTGGTAAACAGCTCAATGCACAACCACGGGCCTGGATATTTACCTCAGCCACCCTCGCGGTAAAAAATGACTTCAGCCATTATTTGGCGCAAATGGGCTTAACTGCTGCAACTACCGCATCATGGCAAAGCCCGTTTAATTATCAGGAGCAGGCATTGTTTTACGTGCCACCCGATATGCCAGACCCAAATAGCCCATCTTATACCACGTGTGTGGTGGCTGCCGCATTGCCGGTACTGCAGGCGAGCGGTGGCAGAGCTTTCGTGCTGTCTACCAGCTTGCGCGCGATGCGCGAGATTCATGCTTTGTTAAAAGAGGCATTTGCAGAAAACGGCATAGAAAGCCCGTTGTTATTACAAGGGGATAGTTCGCGCACCGAGTTGCTGGAGCGTTTCCGCAAGCTAGGCAATGCCGTGCTGGTTGGTTCACAAAGTTTTTGGGAAGGCGTGGATGTACGTGGTGAAGCTTTGAGTGTTGTGATTATAGACAAACTGCCATTTGCGCCACCAGATGACCCGGTATTATCTGCCCGAGTGGATAAACTCAACGCCGAAGGTAAAAACGCGTTTATGGAGTATCAATTACCGTATTCAGTGATCACCCTAAAGCAAGGCGCAGGGCGGCTGATACGTGATGAGAACGACCGCGGTGTGCTCATGATTTGTGACCCGCGCTTGATTACAAAGTCATACGGCAAAAGGATTTGGCAGAGCTTGCCACCGTTTAAGCGCACACGTGAGTTGGCAGAAGTACAGGCGTTTTTTGAGCAATGACTTTTTCTAAGGCGCGAAGTGTCTATAGCGCCAAAACTATGGGCAAGTGCTGGGCGGATGATTTGAGCTAATCCGACCAGCGTTAATTTAATCACCTCATACTAACGGTGATTGTCATGCCCTCTTTTACCATGATCGTTTCGCTGATTGCGGTGGCTACGGTTACGATCATGATGATAATCACTTCGACTATCGCGATGCCTCTCAAGATAATGTGGTGCAAAGTCGTGGCGATACCAGTCGTCTCTTACAAAATAAACGCGCTCACCACAAGCTCTATACTGATGGCAATGTCTGCTCCAATTTTGACGATGCGCCAATGGTGCTCGTAAATAGATTGGTTCGCGCTCGATCACTACCCGTTCAATCACGCGTGGTTGGCGGTAAATGACTCTCGGTTGCGGATAAGGATAGTCGCCGATGTCGATTCGACCATAGAAGCCTGGCTGTCCAATACTTACAGAAACCCCTACGTCGGCAGCCATTGCTGTGGAGGTAACCGTTGCAAGCGCGAGTGTAGTTGCAATAAAAAAACGTTTCATATTTAAGTCCTTGTTCGATGGTTGTGAGTAATTAACGTGGTTAATCACGATCCGATGACATTGAAATTGTTACTAAATGTAGATTGAAATGCTAACTGGTGTGGGATGTTAAAATCTGTCCATGACAAAAGATTGCTAACTAGTAGTAGATTTGCTGTCAAAATATAGCCTTATTGACGCGTTTAAATTTTAATTACATAGATGATGTCTCTGATTCTCATTCCCGACACTGAATACGAACTCACCGCTATCCGCGCCCAAGGCGCGGGTGGGCAAAATGTGAATAAAGTATCGAGCGCAATCCATTTGCGTTTTGACATTAAAGCTTCGTCTTTAAGTGATTGGCTTAAAGAAAGATTGCTACATTTAAAAGATAGCCGTATTACCGATGAAGGTGTGCTGGTGTTAAAAGCGCAGCAATACCGTACGCAAGAGGCAAATAAAAAAGATGCGATTAAGCGGTTACATGAAATTGTGAATGCTGCGAATCAGGTTAAACCGACACGTTACGCGACGCGCCCGAGTTATGGGTCTAAACAACGGCGCTTAGAAGGCAAGACAATTCGTGGGCAGATTAAGCATTTGCGTGGCAAAATAGCGTCTGAATAATTTTGGCATTAAAAACTCAAGTGAATTTATTAAGCTTTGATACCTCTACCGAATACTTATCGCTTGCATTGATGCGAGGCGATGCTATTTTTACATTCGATACCTTAGCAGGGCAAACCCATTCGCAAATCATCTTGCCGCAAATTCAAACTTTACTGAATAAGGCTGAGCTACAGTTGCATGATATGCACGGCATTGCTTTTGGCGCCGGGCCGGGTTCTTTTACCGGGGTGCGCATTGCCGCTGGTGTGGCGCAGGGTTTGGGCTTGGGGGCGAGTTTGCCGGTGGTGGCTGTATCTACTTTAATGGCCTTGGCAGAAGCCAGTGGCGCGACCAAAGTTGTTGCGTGTTTGGATGCGCGCATGGGTGAGGTTTATCATGCGGCTTATGTTAAAAGTCTTGCTGGCTGGCAAACCATTATTGAGCCGGGTTTATATAAACCAGATGCAGTGCCTGCGGTTGAGGGGGATGATTGGGTGGGCGCAGGCAGTGGTTGGCACACATATTCTGAGATTTTAAGCGCGGCTTATGGCGGGCAAGTGAAAGTGGTTCAGCCAGCATTACTGCCTACGGCAGAGGCTATTTTAAAGTTGGCACAAGCTGTATTTGTGAGTGGAGAGATTAAAGACGCTAGTGAAGCCATGCCTATTTATATCCGTAATCGGGTCGCGCTTAAAACGTCGGAACGCGAGCAGGGTTTAAAGTTATGAGTGCGATGCTCAAACCTCAATATCAATTTCGTCCTATGCTTGCGGGTGACTTAGATGCCGTCATGCAAATTGAGCCGCATATTTACTCACACCCGTGGACGCGCGGTAATTTTAGTGATTCGCTTAAATCTGAGCATATTGCCAAAGTGTTGGAGCATGATGAAAAAATCATTGGTTACGCCTTAATGATGATGGTGCTGGATGAAGCGCATTTGCTCAATTTAAGCATTGCTAAAGCCTATCAAAAACAGGGCTTAGGACGGTATTTGTTAGAACACATGATACATATTGCTCAAAAGCTAAAAGCCGCCAATATGTTTTTAGAAGTACGTTCAAGTAATATTTCTGCCATCACTTTATATGAAAACATCGGTTTTAATGAAATGGCGATACGCCGTGGTTATTATCCCGCGCACAATGGGCGCGAAGATGCCGTGTTAATGGGGCTGGCGTTATGAGCATGATGACGCGTGAAGATGTACTTCGCGAATTGGAGCTAATGCCAGTTTGGCAATTACGCACGCCTTTGCCAGCGCAAATCATGCAGATTCAAGCGGAGGCGGTACAAGCCAAGCTAACACAGGAAAATTCGGATAAAGTAGATCTAGCTATAAATGCAGAAGCGCTACAAGTTGGTGCAACGGCGCCTATAACACCGCCACAGTTTATGCATATTGCGAGTGAAGACGGCGAATGGTTATTTGTATTGCCCGATACGCCATTGCCGGCAGATGAAGTGCAGCTACTGCAAAACATTTTTATTGCACTGCGGATTAAAGTTAAGCCGGCTCAGGTTTCAGCTAATGTTAGCGAAGCGGTTGCTAAGTTGCAGTCTAAACGCGTGATTGCCATGGGCGAGAGCGTCGGTCAGCATTTGTTAGCTAGCGCTGCACTGCTTAAAGACTTGCGTGGTGTTATTCACGCATGGCAATCCACGCGATTGGTAGTGACTTATGATGTGGCGCATTTATTAAAAGTACCAACCGATAAAGCTGGCGCATGGCGTGACCTGTGTCAGGTGCTTGTGCACCATTAGCGGCACCAAAATGCCTATCCAGCATTGAATTTAAAAAAACAGGCACCATGTTTGAAACATATAGCGTGCTAAGTACATTGATTACCTGGAGTGAATATGCAAAAAATATTTTTAAAATTATTAGCGGTGTTGTTAGTACTCAATTTAACCGGTTGTGGTTACAACACGTTTCAATCACTCGATGAAGAAGCAAAAGCCAGTTGGTCTGAAGTGCTGAATCAGTACCAGCGCCGTGCGGATTTAGTGCCTAATTTGGTGAATGTAGTTAAAGGCTACGCCGCGCATGAGAAAGAAGTGCTGACCGAGGTATCAAATGCGCGCTCTAAAGTGGGTAGCATACAAGTCACCCCTGAGCTATTGAATGACCCTGAAGCCTTTGCTAAGTTTCAGGCGGCGCAAGGGCAGATGACCTCTGCATTATCACGCTTAATGGCGATTGCCGAGAACTATCCAAATTTAAAAGCAGATCAAGGCTTTCGAGATTTACAAGCGCAGCTAGAGGGCACAGAAAATCGTATCACCGTGGCACGTAACCGTTATATTGAAACCATTAAAAATTACAACGTAGCCGTGCGTTCTTTCCCTCAAAATCTGACCGCAATGATGTTTGGCTATAAAACCAAGCCATCATTCACGGTCGAGAATGAAAAAGCAATTTCAGTCGCACCAACTGTAGATTTTGGTGATAAGGAATAGTCCTAGCGCTTAATGGACTTTTTCTAATCTATATTTATTTATTCGCGTGTCTTACACTATAAAAGCAGTTTTACTCGCAGTTTGTACCATGCTGCTGTTTGCATCGTGCAATCTGCGTGCAGAACTGGTGCCGATTCCCGTATTAAAAACGCGTGTTACCGATTTAACACAAACGTTGACAGCCGAGCAACAAAGCCTGCTTGAAGCAAAATTGACTAGTTTTGAGCAACAAAAAGGCAGCCAGATTGCGGTGTTGATTGTTCCCACGACGCAGCCTGAGGTAATTGAGCAATATAGCATTCGTGTCACGGATGTTTGGCAACTGGGCCGCGAAAAACCGGATGATGGATTGCTACTGTTAGTAGCAAAAGATGACCGTAAAATGCGCATTGAAGTGGGTCGCGGCTTAGAAGGTGCCATTCCAGATTTAATCGCCAAGCGGATTATTAATGAAATTATGCAGCCTCACTTTAAGCAAGGTGATTTTTATGGGGGTATCGATAACGCTGTTGATAAGCTCATTGGTTTGGTGGCAGGAGAGCAGTTACCCGCACCAACTTCATCTGACACGCGCGCTAAAAGTTTTGAAAATTTACTGCCGTTACTACTTTTTGGCGGCTTGGTGTTAGGCGGCATACTCCGCAGTATTTTTGGCAGCTTTATGGGCGGGGCGCTTAATGGTGGCGCGATTGGTGTGTTGGCCTGGTTGCTTGGCGGAGGTATTTTAGCCGCCATTTTATTCGGCATTGTGGCATTTTTTCTTACGTTGATGGGTTCTGCAAGCTCAGGTTACGGTGGAGGTTTTGGTGGTGGACACAGTGGCGGCAACTCAGGTGGCTGGAGTGGTGGCGGTGGCGGATCATTTGGCGGCGGTGGCGCGTCGGGAGACTGGTAATGATAGCTAAATTATTTAAACGCCTGTACCGGCATCTGTTTATTTTACCCAGTGCTGTTAACAGTCATTTTTCTACAGCGGCAATGCAACGTATAGAAGCCGCAATCGCCCACAGTGAAGCCACACATTTTGGTGAAATTCGTTTTGTAGTTGAATGCAATCTATCCGTGATGGAGATTTTGCAAAAAAAATCCGCCAAAAAGCGCGCGGTTGAAGTGTTTTCACAATTACAAGTGTGGGATACCGAACAAAATAATGGTGTGCTGATTTACTTGCTACTCGCCGACCATGATTTTGAAATTCTGGCGGATCGCGGCATTCATCATCATGTTGGTAACCAGGGCTGGGAGCATATCAGCCATGAGATGGAAGTATTATTTCGCCAAGGTCAGTTTGAGGCAGGCGTGTTACATGGCATTGCCGAAATTAGCGCTCACCTTAGACAACATTACCCTGCAACAGGTGAAAATAATAATGAGCTATCAAATGCGCCGGTTATCATTTAATGGTTTAGTTAGTTTAGGCTTATTATTATCGTTGCATGCAACTGCCGCCGTGACTGACATCACCCGTATTTACCAACAAGTGCCAGCATTGAGTGGCTTTGATATATGCACTGGCGGTGGCTGCGCCGAAATTAATCATGTATCACTGAATAATCAAGAATGGAAAAAGATAATCACTATTTTTACTGACGCAGGCATTGTCACTGATGCCAAGCAAGAGCGAAAGTTTATCGCCGAGGCGATAGGCGAATTAGAGAAAATGATTGGTGCAAAAACGGGGACGACCACAGATCGTGCCGGCACCTTTGGCAATTCAAATTATCCTGGGCAATTGGATTGTAATGATGAGGCCATCAACAGCACGACTTACATGCGGCTAATGCGTCAGCATGGCTTAATAAGATTGCATGAGGTAGAAGATATGCGCACGCGTAACTTTTTTTTCTCAGGCTGGCCGCATAGCACAGCCGTGATGCACGAAGTTAAAACGGGCGATAGGTACGCGGTTGATAGCTGGTTTTACGATAATGGCTTTCCTGCAACCATAGTGCCGTTTGCGGTTTGGAAATCCGGCTATATTCCGCAAGATAGCCCGCTTACAAAAGGCCGGTCAGTGCCGGCTGTCCAAAAAAACACAACCGCAGAATAGTCAACATAACTATTGCTGACTAACGCACTGATTATCTGTAAAATTCGCCCTTTAATTTAGCCTTGATTAGAACTCACCATGCGCGCCTCACAATTTTTCTTCAACACTCAAAAAGAAGCTCCTAGCGATGCTGAATTGCAAAGCCATATTTTAATGGTGCGTGCAGGGCTGATTAAACGCTTGGGTTCAGGGCTTTACAGCTGGATGCCGCTTGGGCTACGCGTGATGCGTAAAGTTGAGGCGATTGTGCGTGATGAAATGAATAAAGCGGGCGCGCTAGAGCTATTGATGCCCGCCGTACAGCCACGCGAACTGTGGGAAGAAACAGGTCGCTGGGCGGTGTTTGGACCACAAATGCTTAAAATTACCGATAGGCACGCGCGTGAATTTTGTTTTGGCCCGACGCATGAAGAGGTGATTACAGACATCGCACGCTCAGAAATCCGTAGCTACAAACAACTGCCGCTTAATTTTTACCAAGTTCAAACCAAATTCCGCGATGAAATTCGTCCGCGTTTTGGCGTGATGCGCGCACGTGAATTTATGATGAAAGATGCGTATTCGTTTCATACCGATTTTGCATCGCTAGAAAAAACCTATGCCACCATGTATCAAGCATACAGCAATGTATTTACCCGCTTAGGCTTGAAATTTCGTGCAGTAAAGGCTGACTCTGGCGCAATAGGCGGTGATGGTTCGCATGAGTTTCATGTGCTGGCAGATAGTGGAGAAGATGGTTTGGCGTATTGTGATACGTCTGATTATGCGGCGAATGTAGAATTGGCAGAAGCATTACCATCAAGCAATAGCAGGGCGGTGGCTAAGCATCCAATGCAAGAAGTCGACACACCCAAACAAACGGCATGTGAAGATGTGGCAAAGTTATTGGGTATTAGCGTTGAGCACACTGTGAAGGCGATCGCTTTAATTGCGAGTGAAAAATTCTATTTAGCCTTACTACGTGGTGACCATAACCTGAATGAAGTTAAAGTGGGCAAGCTTGCCGGTATGACTGATTTTAGATTTGCCACAGAAGCTGAAATTAGACTTAATCTTAATTGCCCACCTGGTTTTATTGGACCTGTAGGCGTTAATGCTGATGTGACGGTGATTGCAGATAAAACGGTTGCGTTAATGAGCGACTTTGTCTGTGGCGCTAATAAACCAAAATATCACTTGAGCGGCGTAAATTTTGGTCGAGATTTACCGGAGCCATCACTGGTTGCTGATATTCGTAATGTGGTGGCTGGCGACGCTAGTCCGGATGGTAAAGGCGTGTTGTCGCTTTGCCGTGGCATTGAAGTCGGACATATTTTTCAATTACGCACTAAATACTCTGAAGCCATGAGCGCGACTTATCTGGATGAAAACGGGCAAACGCAAATCATGGAAATGGGTTGTTACGGCATTGGCGTTTCACGCATTGTGGGTGCGGCGATAGAGCAGGGCAATGATGAGCGCGGCATTATTTTCCCTAAAAGTATGGCGCCGTTTGCAGTGGTGATTTGCGCCATCGGATATGATAAATCTGAAACTGTTAAATTGGCCGCCAATAAGTTGCATGACGAATTGCAAGCCGCAGGCGTGGATGTGTTGCTGGACGATAGAGGCGAGCGCCCAGGTGTGATGTTTGCTGAAGCTGATTTGATGGGCATTCCACATCGCTTGGTGATAGGCGAGCGAGGCTTGGCTGAGGGTAATATAGAATACAAAGCACGCGTGGAAGCCGATGCAAAATCTATTGCACTTGCTTCAGTAGTTGAGTTTGTGCAAGAAGTGGCTTAACATTAACTCAATGCCGATGGAGGCGTGGAGCATCATGTGATTAAAATCATCCAAATTTGGTTGTTGGCATTGTTCGGAGCTTTGGTTTCGCACATTTGTCTTGCCGGCTCACAGATAGAAGAGCCGTTATCCAACAGCGTAAAAGCACTCATGCAACGCAGCGTCAGTGATCGCGCCGTGCCTAAGCTGATATTTTCCACGCAAGAAGAAGGCAATGCCTGGCTAAGTGAAATGTCGCAGCGCCTTCAAAAGCGCATTCCAGATCAAGAATACCGTGAAGATTTTTTACGTACACTACACTATGAAGCCACGCGTGCCGGGCTAGATCCGCAAATGGTACTCGGTTTAATTCAGGTGGAAAGTGGGTTTAAAAAATACGCGGTGTCGTCGGTTGGTGCGCGTGGATTTATGCAAATTATGCCGTTTTGGGTACGCAGTATTGGTGCCAATGACCATAATTTATTTCTGTTACGCACTAATTTACGTTATGGCTGTACTATTTTAAGGCACTATATTGATATTGAGCGCGGAGATTTATACCGCGCACTGGGGCGATACAATGGCAGTCTGGGCAAGCCGCAATACCCTAATATGGTGCTGGGCGCATGGCGTAAACATTGGGATTACAGTAGCTCTAAAAACTGGACTAACGCACCAAGAAGCATTTAAGCATCACATCAAAAACTACGACTTCTCGTATCCCCCTTTAATTTTTGTATGTCTAAAATGTAACAGAACATTGCAAAAAAGTTTACATTTCATCAAAAATCATTCAATATGCCCTTGGCGTTTTATGGTTTAGGGCAACTTATCACATCCTTACTTGCCTTAAAATACGCGCTGCCGTTCGCATTAACTTGTTATTCAACTAATAAATTTGGGAGAAAAAAGTATGTCGAAATTAACTGCATTAGCACTGAGTATTGCTGTTTTAGGTGGGGTCTGGACATTTTTAGCATTTGGGCCGCTTGCAGGATCGGTATTAGTATGGGCTGGCTTTATTGCTTGGGGGTGTTACTTTCATACAGGTGGTGATAATGCTGCATTACAAAAAACGATAGCAGGGACAGTTTACGGCGCGATTGTCGCAGGTATTGCATTATTCCTTGTTGTTAATAACCCAGTTGGCTTGCCAGCCGTAGCAGTTGCGCCAGTGTACGTGGCGGTTACCGTGTTCTTTTTAGTCATTGTGGCAAGTCTCAATTTACTTTCTGTAGTACCAGCCAATGTGTATGGTTATGCGGCAACTGTCGCTTATGCGCTACATCAGCCTACCGTAGATGGTGTGGGTCCTTTAGCGAGTTTAACAGCAGTGAATTTCACGAACCCAGTGCTTCTGCTGTCACTGTCATTTGTATTAGGTGCCGTGTTTGGAATGGTTTCAGGAAAAGTTGCCGGCATACTCGGTAAATAAGTAGCAATTAGTAAGGCCATAAAAAACCGCCTTTGTTTAAAGGCGGTTTTTTTATTGAGACAGTAGTCAAACTAATCGTTTTTTAGCACTTTAAATCCATAGTAAGTGCCAAACTCACCTTCCGGCTCATGAAATACAAATAGTAAGTCATTGGCGTAACCTGCGCCGTTATAATGATTATTAGCCCGTAGCTTTAAATTTTTTGGCAATTCGCTTTTGCCTATATATTTCCCGCTTAAATCAAAGATCAGTACGGCTTTGTGGTCGATGTCTAATAATACAAGCTCCTGATCTTTAACACCGCTAAAAGCCACAAAACTGTCTGCAACATCGTCGTGTGCAACGCCGGCTGCTGTGAAATCTAATAAGATTTCGCTAACTTTTTCACGCAGTTTTGTGTCAACTACCCATACTTTATTGCTACGTTTCTGTTTGGCGTAATATTGATTAGTTTCAGCGTTGTAACTTGGCATGGTATTAGAGTCACCAAATGCGGGATTAAAGCCTAGTATTTCCAAAGAAGAGTTTTTTAAGTCACCATTTTCGGCCAGGTCAATAGAGAATATGCCAGTATTGGGTGCAAATCCTACATCACTGGAAACGTTGTAGGTGATGGTTTCTAATTTATAAGTATTGGGATTGTAATAAATTGATCGATTATCGTACCCGGGGTGTGATGAGTTTATATAATTTCCGTCTTCATCATAAGCGTGAATCAGCGATTTTGAAACAGCGGCTTCAAATTCACTGGCCATTGGCGCTAAGCCGCCATCAGCGATATAATAGCGTTTAAAGCTGGGAATATGCGCAACTGTCATGGGGCGTGTCGTTGCTTTATTGGCTAAAGTGATTTTTATTCCAAGTTGAGCTTCAGGTAAAATCTCGGCCTGTGCAGGATGTAAAACACTTAATAGCAATATAGAGAGCAGTGTGGATGAAATGCGCATAATCAGTTTCTCAATTTTTATTTAATAACATTACGTTGGTCAAAATACTTGGTGATTTGTTCAGTGAGGATTAAAAAATCTCATGAGCTTTATGGCATATGCTTTTCAATGAGCATGGCATCACCATAACTAAAAAAGCGATATTCCTGTTGTATAGCATGCGCATATGCCTTTTTAATAAGTTCGAACCCACCAAAGGCTGACACTAGCATAAGCAAGGTGCTTTTAGGTAAATGAAAATTAGTGAATAAGCGGTCAACCACTTTGAAGGCGTAGCCAGGGGTAATAAATATACTTGTTTCACCTTCACCAGCTTGAAGCGCACCATTTTGTGCGGCACTCTCTAACGCGCGCATGGCTGTGGTGCCAACCGCCGTTATCTTGCCGCCACGCTGTTTTGTAGTAGCAATCATATCAACTGTCGCTTGCGGAATGTTATAAAGCTCACTATGCATTTTGTGTTCATGAATGTTATCTACACGCACCGGCTGAAACGTCCCCGCGCCTACATGCAAGGTGACATAAGCAATGTTAACGCCTTTTTGTTTGAGTTTATCCAGCATAGTTTCGTTGAAATGCAAGCCTGCGGTAGGGGCAGCTACCGCGCCTAAATGTTTGCTGTACACTGTTTGGTAGCGCTCTTCGTCTTGAACAGTGGCTTTATGCGTGATGTAAGGTGGCAGTGGCAAAGCCCCGTATTGCTCGAGCAACTCCAGTACGGAGTAGTCACTTAAAAAACGCAACTCGAATAAATCATCATGGCGTGCAATCACCTCTACATCGAAAGCATCTGATAGCTTAATTAAATTACCCACTTTGGGCGCGCGTGATGCCCGTACATGCGCATGCACAACCTGTTGATTGGTAATACGCTCTACCAGTACCTCAACATTTCCGCCAGAATGTTTCTGTCCAAATAGACGTGCTTTAATTACACGGGTGTCGTTAAATACCAGCAAATCACCCGTATTTAAAAACTTGGGCAAATCTGAAAAAGCTTCATCAGTTAAGTTACCATCAGCGCCATTAACATGCAACATGCGGCTAGCTGTGCGTTCAGAGGTGGGATGTTGTGCAATTAAGTGATCCGGTAAATAAAAATTGAAATCAAGGGTTCGCATAAGTTAAAGAGCTTGCTATAATAGCGGGATTGCAATTATACAGTAATGTATATTCCAAAAAGCCCGGGTGGCGGAATTGGTAGACGCACGGGACTCAAAATCCCGCGCAGCAATGCGTGCCGGTTCGATTCCGGCCCCGGGCACCAAACCTGTATAAAACTGGGCACTTGATTAAAGTGCCCTTTTTTATGTCTGTTACATTTGCCATTGAGGTCGGATGTAACAACCGCCTTTCATATTATGGGCATTCATATAGTATTCTGTGATTGATTTGACTAAAAATAACTGGATTAGAAAATTCCAGCTTGAGTTGGTTCGCTAATTTTAATTTTGAGTGTCAGCTTTTTGGCAAGCAGTGTGCAAATGCGAATGAGCACTCGTGGCTTCATAAGAAATATTATCTAATTAAGAAGACGACCCGAATGCATCTTGATTGCTGAACGAAGGCGGGAACAGTACCCTAGCTTCTGTTCTGCATGTGCGGCCTGTAGCATCTTTCCAACTAAACTGAGTAGTTGAAATTTTGTGTACGCATGTACGTTCAGTACGCCTAGTAAGAGATTTTGAGCCGTCTTCCAACATTATAGGAAGACCGCTGCGTATAGTAATAAACATGTGTCGCATTCTACGAATCTGTAACTTAGCAATACTGTTTTATCAAAATAGAAAAACTCGACTTATGCTAAGAAAGTGACAACAGGATTGTAATCAATAGAGGGGAAGTCTTCGTATACATCCTGCCCAAAATCCTTAATGGTGTCATCATCCTCATCATAGTGCCAATTGAGGACCACTCGGTTACTTGAACTGGCCGAGTCGTTGAGAAGTACAAAAATATTAAATAACATTTTTGTACTTGCACTATTGAAATAAGTTAAACGGAAATTAAACTCAACATCTTGGTTATCTGTTTTTTTAAGATACTCTTCCAATCCGACTAATAACGGATAAAAAAACATATTTGCATCTTCAGGAAAGGCTTCTCCGGTAATATTAAGTTGATTTAATGAGTATTTAAAATCAACTTCTGGAGAGTCAGAGGTACGTGCTATATATAAGTCTTTCATAATAATTTCCTTAAAAAATTGTCTTTAAATGCAACTCCGAATATTCATTATCGTAGCCCGGTACATCCTTAAATGAATATTCAATAGGGGAGATTGAGTCCCTAGCCAAAGTTAGTAGGCCTAAACCTGCTCCTTTACTTACCTCATCATCACTATGGTGATAATTTCTAAGTTGTGTGCGATACGCCTGTTTAACCTCGTCTCGACTCATGTTATTCACGGCTTCTATTTTTTCTGTGATCCTACTTATGTATTTCCTATCAACCAAATTTCCACAGAAAATATAAAAGTGATCATCGAGTTTACCAACGGCAACGGCACCAATCTTTTCAAAGCTAGAATCTGGAACAAGAGGTGAATAATGAAGTGCGTTTTGGACCATTTCAATGAAGCTTGAAAATAGCTTTTTAGTCCCCGCACCCTTAGCATCACTATTGTCAAGCCGTTGCTTTAAAATATCACCCATCGTAGCGATAGCATTTTGAGAAAGAGTCCCGCTGTAATAAAAAACAATACCTTTCTTATCCGCGTCGTCTTGAAATGAACCAAATAAATCTATTTCCACACAACCTCCAATTAGAGTTTGAAACCCATTAAACTTAGATCATCTCTTCGTTTTTGTTTACCCTGATACTCGTAAAAAGCATTCATCAGAATCTCTTCCTGCTCCAACATAGGCTTTGTATGATGCTCTAATAGAATGTTTGAGTACCTTTTTTTACCGAATGCGATATTTTTTGAACCACCTATTTGATCTATGATGCCGTCTGTCGTTAAGTAAACACTCATGCCTTGAGAAATTGAAATCTCCTTGTTTATCCAGACAAAATCGTAAGGTGTATCTACGTATCCGACCCCTTTTCTGTCCGGATCGACAACTGAAACTTCTTGATCATTTTCCCCAATATAGAAAATTGGAGTTTTTGCGCCTGCATACGTAATTTTTTTATCTACTAGACTGACCCAAAAGAATGCTGCATCCATACCATCATCAGAACCATCCTTACTGATTAGTTTTGCAAACCTGGATTCTTCAGATAATAAATAACTTGTATCTTCCATCTGTCCTAAAGCAGTTTTTACTTTTTTATTCATAATGGACAAAGCACCAGCAGGGTCATGGCGATTGTCTTCAAGCAAAATGTGATCAATAAACGATGCCATAATTAATGTCATAAATGCGCCGGGCACGCCATGCCCAGTACAGTCGATTAATGCAAAAAAGAAACCATCTTCAAATTTCTTACATACATAATAATCACCGCCCACCTTGTCTCTAGGCTCCCAATGCATATAGAAATCTTTCAGGCAGGCGGCTAAATCCTCTTTAGAGCTACGTAAAAAAGATTTTTGAATCACGCTGGCATAGTTGATGCTCTCCATGACTAAGCGGTTTTTTTCGGCTTGTAGGTTGGTTACAACTTTAACTAGATCTTCACCTGTACCAACACCTAAATACTCGCCATCGTTGTTCGTGATGATAAAACCGTCATTCAGAGTTTTTCTGCCAGAGTTCACAACCTTAAAACTGAGATCTTGAATGCTCACATCTTCAGTAACGATCAATGGACTTTTGTCCATAAAGGCAATACAACTCTTACGATTAAACAGATCCCTATGGAATGGTTTAGCCATTCCATCCATGAAGATGTTTCGGTTGATAAGTCCCATAGGATTGCCATTCTCCACTACAGGCAAACCAACTACATCTGTATACCTTTTAAACAGATTAAACACATCGTCGTTAGTTTGATTGGGAGTAAGTACTGGAACTTCTATGAGTAAGTTTTTGGTAATAAACTCAGCCTCAATTTCAGTTAAGCCAGCTTTCGAATTCATTTGAAGCGATTTCATTTAATTAATCTCACCATGTGTGTTGGTAAGTAATTTAATGATTATTTGTGTATCTATTATGACAGAGAGGCAGAAGTGGACGATAGTGACGCTACACCGTGTCCGCAATATGGCAGTCTAATCTCAGAGTAAGTTTGCTAAATCAATCATGGAGTGAGTCGGATACCTCACATTGCTAGTGTGGTTCCTTGGTATCTGGGTTTAACGCTAGCTTATCAGCTTTTTATCAGGGGGCGATTTAGGTTTAAGCGTGCCAATAATTACACCTAAGTTTTTTAGATCTTCTAAAGCTTGCAGACCAAATTGAATTATTTTTTCAGTGGAGCCTGTATGCATATCATCGGCAATCAGTGTGAGTGCTTGCTTACCTGTGCTTTTATTTTGCCTTAACAGTGACAATAATCTAAAGGTGATTGAATTGAGCGCTATAAATTTCACTTCGTCTTCAATGTTACGGTACACCAAAAGTTGTGTGCTTAGCTGCTGTTTAGGTTTGTTACGCGGCGAAATTTTATGTACGGCGTAGTCATAACTCAGCAACTGCATAGTAGGTGTAAAAACTGGCTGCTCAGTGAGTAAATCGCCCTGCCGGTTAATTGCTTCATCATCTAGTTTTGGCGCCTCGATTGATGCGACTAGTAGTTCTATCCATTCGTAATGGCAAAGACTTGGCAGGTAGGATGGTAATAAAGGGGGGCTATTTGAGGTTGAGTCAGCTAAAAAACTTAAAAACTCTTCAGGGACTTTTCTAAAGATTGGCGTATTTGCAGCGTGTTCTCGCAAAAAGGCTCGGATTAACTTTAGCCATGCGCGCTTGCCGATTACTTTTTGCGCAACGGGAAAGCACGCGGATACTGAGGCAAATAGATTGTTAAACACAATTTCTTTATAGACAGCCATGCCACTAGCAGCAACCCCTTGAGGGCGAGGCTGATGTAGCGGGTCGCGAATGTGTGCAGTAAATGCTAATTGGTAACGTTGAAAGCTAGGTAAGTCATTAGCAAGCATCAGGTCGTCTGCACTCATGATAATTGTTGATTGCTTCGATTGCGCTGTAATTGCGCAATTTTATTGACTTCGCTCATTAGAATATTCAACGGCGGGATATTAGTGTCCCGCTCTAGCAGGGTAGGAAATGCGCCAAACAGTTGATAGGCGTCCTCAAGCAAAGCCCAGACTGGGTCAATGATGTCTTCACCGTGCGTATCTACCAGTAATTTTGGAGTTTGCTGGTAATGCCCGGCAACGTGGCTGTAGATAATACGTTCACCGGGGATGCCACGTAAAAACTCATGCGGGTTAAAGTTAAAATTAACACTATTGACGTAAATGTTATTGATGTCGAGGTGCAGTAAGCAATCAGCTTCATCTAATACAGCTTTGATAAATGCAAGCTCGCTCATTTCTGATACCGGTGCTGCTGCATAAAACGATGCATTTTCAATGCCTATGCGCTGACCTAAAATATCTTGCGTTTGACGGATGCGTTTAGCGACGTAGTGTACCGCTTCTTCAGTAAATGGAATGGGTAACAGGTCATACAAATAGCCTTGCTCGCCTTTGTAGCCGTCAGTGCAATAACTTAAATGCTCGGTATAAACGGGTATCTGATACTGATGCAGAAAGCTTTTAACTTGTTGCAAAAAGTCAGTATTGAGTGGCGCGAGGCCGCCCAGTGATAGACATAAACCATGGCAAACGATGGGATAGCGTTCAACAAACCAATCCAGTTGCTTTGCTGATTTACCGCCAACCCCTATCCAGTTCTCAGGTGCAATTTCAACAAAATTGATATTGGCAATTTCAGGTTGCCCATAAAGCGATTGAATCTGGGGTATGAGCTCACGCTTTAACCCCAGACCAACACCTTGTATTTGGCTGATGGATGCCATCGCTAACTGAGTTTATTTTTTCTCAGCGTTACATGCGCCTTCTTTCATTTTCTCAGCGGAGCATGCGCCTTCTTTAGCTTTGTCTGTAGCGCTAGCACCTGCTTTTTTCTCAGCGTTGCACGCGCCTTCTTTAGCTTTTTCAGCTGAGCATGCGCCTTCTTTGGCTTTATCCATTTTTTTCATGCTGGCACCACATTTACCAGCGCCACATTTGCCATCCATCGCTTTAGTATCCTTTGCATCCACTACTTGATAGCCTGAAGATAGTGATTTAACTGCAAACGGGTTTTCTGCCGCGATTGTTGTGGTTGAAGCAATGGAGAGTGCAAATGCACCGCCGATAGCAAGTGCGATAGTTTTTTGTGTGTTGTTCATAGTAAATCCTTTCAAAATTATTAAAAATTACAATTTAATTGATTACTTGTCAGACTCAATTGTGTGCAAAATCCTAGTTTTTGCCTCTATCGGGAGTCGTATCGTTTGGTCAAGCACGGTTTCATTTTTAAGTTGCTGTATAGCAATAAGCAACTGATTTAACTGTTGCTTAAAGTGTCGGCAAGCGGTGCAAATAAAAAGATGAAACCTTAATTGCACACGTTCTGACCATGTTAGTGGACAGTCTAACGATTGTGAAATGAGTTGACTGGCTTGTTTACATGTCAGCATCATGTTTTTTTCACTCCACTTTTCATGTGCCCACCCAATTCAATTCTAAACACTTTCTTAAACCCATCCGAGCGCGATACAACATTACCCAAGCATTGGTCGCGGTGATATCGAGCGCCTTACAAATGATTTCATTGTCTGTTTCATGCACATCACGCAACATGAAAATAGCTTTTAATTTTTTAGGTAATTTATTCAAGCAGGTGTCTAGAATGCCCAAAAATTGTTTTTGTTCCAATGTGTTATCCGGCATGTTGAATGTTTGTAGTTTATCGAGCCAGTGACCCGATTGATCAAAAAAATCATCCATACTGGTGTCTGTTGCATCTAAGTCAATTAAGTCAGAGATAGGCTGCTCACGAAATTGTTTACGTTGCAGGTCTATCATTTTATGTTTGAGTATGCCGGTGAGCCAGGTACGTGCAGACGAATCACCTTTAAAACCATTACTTTTAATGGCGGCTAGCATGGTTTCTTGTACGGCATCTTCAGCAAGGTGCGGGTCGCGTAATCTGGATAAGGCAAAGCGATATAAATAATCGCCATGGTCGTTCAGCCAGTCATTGACATTGTCTGCCATTAAGCTTGTCCAATCTTCTGTTTTAGCAGGTTAAGATAATGGCCAGAATCTAAAGGCGTATTGTTACGCTGCGCCTGCCAAATGGTTTCGGCAAGACATTCTAATAAATCATGTTGTGCCATATGTTTGTCATCATGTTTTTGTTGTAATGTAGCATAGACCTCGGTGATGCCGATTGGTTGGTTAATGCTGATTTGCTCAATCACGGATAAATGGAGACTCAAATGTAAAAACGGGTTAGTTTCGCCCATTTCTGGAAAGTATTGCTGCTGCATGTAGCGCTTTGGCGCCTCCAGTATTGGCTGATATTCCGGATGCATTTGAATCACTTCAACGGCAATTTTCTCTAAATCTGATAACGGCGCATTTTGTTTAAATTTAGTCCATGCATCAAATAAAAACTGGCGGGCTTGGTCGCGGCTTGGGTTGTATAAACTCATAATGGCTTCTAAATTTAATTGGTTTTTGCACTAAACAATGACAGCACTGCTGAATAAGGGAGCAATTGATTGACCCCACTAATGGAGGCGATTTCGCCGTTGCCATAAAAACCCAATAAAGGCATTCGTGGAAATTGTTGCGCAATCACTTTTAAGTCTTGGTCCGTGCCCGCATAAAAATAGGGGCCGCGCCCTAAGCAAGAAAATAATAAAGCAAAATCGGGCTGGTTACCTAACTTTTCAGCCAAGCGATGCGTCATGTGTGTCATGTCTGCAATAGCGGCGGTAGTGTCACGCAGGCCCCAGCTCATATATTGCCCAGGTTTAAGTGGCTGGGCAAGCATGATATTGCCATTTGTTTCATGATAACCAATCACCGTGGTTTGGTTATATTCACCTTGTTTTATAGCCTTGGCACTCTCAGCATATATAGCCATCACCAAGTGTAAAGGCACAGGTTCATTGCTTTTGCTATGTGCTTTCCAAGCTTTCTTTAAGCTGACATAAGGGCTGATATGACGATCTAATAACAGAATATCAAATTCATCGACCTGTTGAATTTTTTTTGGCTGAGTGAGTTTCAGTAAGCCATGCGACGCTTCTGTGGCAACATTTACGCCTGAAAAAAACGCCTCAACATAACCTGAAACTTCACCTTTGGCATTTTGCCATACAGAAAATGGACCTTGACCTATCGCATCACCAGATACACCACCAAAGCGCGCAATGTCATTACTCAGCCAAGTGCTGTTAATCGCATTGGGAGCGGAGAGCGTAAGTAATGGTTGCCGTGCGTAGTTCTGTCTTGCGAGTTGCAAGCCGACATCGTCGCCAAATACCATGGCAGCCGCAGCTGGCGCATCTAGCACCCAGTCGTCTTCGGTAAAAATACCAGTCGCGGAACAACCCATCACCTGAGTACAACTGGCAGCGCTTGCTGCGGCTTTAATCGCGGCCTGTGGGTTGCTGGCAAATTCCGAGGTGAGTAACAGTAGCACGCTGTTTGCAACAGTAATGCCAGCCTTGCGCATAGCGTTGGTGACAGCCTCAGTTGCAAGTTCAGGTTTGGCTTCACGGCCTAATACAATACTGGTTGCAACTTTCATGACTGATTTTTTTGCTTAGGTTTCGGTGGCGCGTATTCTTTTGCCTGATATTCGCATAGGTCT
>JBAYTS010000044.1:0-21099 GCA_041675545.1 Methylotenera sp. | reverse complement strand
TTATGACGCAGTATATATTTGATATATAAGGAATAATTTTTTATGAGCAACGTAGCATAACGACAAAAATTGAATTAATAGAGGTGCCCGTAAGAAAGTAAAAACCTGCTGGGGGCGTATATGAATGACAAACAATTAGTCGCGCTACAAGCTGCAAAATATGTAAAAAATGGCATGCTGGTTGGTTTAGGTACAGGCTCCACTGCCAATTACTTTATTGAAGAACTCGCACGCTTAACCCGTGATGAGGGCTTGAAATTCACCACGGTTGCCAGCTCCACTATTAGCGCGCAAAAAGCGCAATCATTGCAATTACCTATCGTTGCACTCGAACACATTAACTGTATTGATTTATATGTTGATGGTGCCGATGAAATTACGCCAGATAAAATCTTACTCAAAGGCCGTGGCAGTGATTTAGTCAAAGAGAAACTACTCGCCACAGCAGCGGCACAGTTTATCGTGGTAGCCGATGCCAGCAAACTAGTGAATCATATTAGTCAAAATTTTTTGATTCCAATTGAAGTCATCCCATTCGCCTGGCAACTGGCGAAAAAAAGCCTTGAAAAGTTCGGTGGCATAGGTGAGCTTCGCCCCAATGCTGCTAAAGATGGCTTTTGGATTACCTCACATGGCAGCTATGTGCTAGACATGCAATTTGATAAAAGCCTGGATGCCAGCACCTTAAATGCACTGATCAACAATACGCCTGGTGTAGTTGAGCATGGCATTTTTTTCGGGTTGGCTGATGTCGTACTTATTGCAGATAACGGCACGGTAAGCGAGCGTTAATTTTAGTGCACGCTCAATACACCATGCGTTTATTGCTAATTTCAGTACTTGTTTTTTTTACAGTGGCCTGCAAGCCAACTGGAAGCAATAATGAACCGCCGTTGATTGACCCCAACAAAAAAGAAATTGTTTTCGTCACACACAACGGTCCTTCTACCTATTATTTGAATGGTGAAGGTCAGCCCGCTGGCTTTGAGTATGATTTAGCCACTTTGTTTGTAAAAGAATATGCGCCTGGCTACCAAATCAGGTTTGTACTAGTCAATAGCATTAGCGATGTCATCCCGAGCCTGCTCAAAGGTCAAGCGCATATCGCGGCGGCAAATTTATCTGTGACGCATATTCGTGAGCAACTGGTTTTATTTTCAAAACCGTATCAAGAAACACAGCAGCAACTTGTTTTTAACAATGAGATCAATAAAAAACCGAAAGACCTTGCCGCCATTGCCGATAAAAAAATTGTCGTGCCGGCAGGTACTAGCTACGTGGAACGATTGGTAGCGTTACAACAAAAACTCCCAACGCTAAAATGGCGAGAAGCGCATCAAACCAACTCAGAGACGTTATTAGAAGAAGTTGCCGATGGCATATTGGATTTCACGATTGTTGATAGTCATTTAGTATCCATCATGCAAAACTATCACCCCAACTTATCTGTTGCTATGCCAGTGGGTGCAAGTGACAAAATTGCCTGGGCAATGCCTAAGAATACAGATCCGCAGCTTGTCAAAAAAGTGAATACTTTTATTGATAAAATCCATAAAGATGGCACGTTGCGTAATTTAATGGATCGCTACTACGGAAGTTCAAAACGCTTAAATACCTTAGACATTACAACTTTCTTGGCGCGTAGCAATACAATTTTACCTAAGTACATCCATTTATTTAAACAAGCGCAAGAGCTCACAGGGATAGAGTGGCGATTACTGGCGGCAATGAGCTACCGTGAGTCACATTGGGATACTTTTAACACCTCTCCCACCGGGGTACGCGGTTTAATGATGCTCACACAAAGCACAGCCGACTTAATGGGTGTGACCGACAGGCTAGACCCTAAACAAAGCATTCCTGCGGGCGCGCAATACATTCTAAAGCTCAAAGAAACCTTACCAGACCGCATCCCAGAGCCTGATAGAACTTATTTGGCACTAGCCGCTTACAACATCGGCTACGCCCATGTTGAAGATGCGCGCGTACTTGCTTCGCGCCAAAAGCTTAACCCGGACCGCTGGGCTGATGTTAAAAAGACACTGGTGCTACTCAACAATCCAGATTACTACACCACGGTAAAATACGGTTACGCCAGTGGTGGTGCGCCAGTCATTTTTGTCGAGTCGGTGCGAAGTTATCAACGTATATTAGAGCGCTACCAGCCTAGCCATACCCCTGATTACAACAACTTCAGGGTTGCACGGACTGAATAAAGAGATAGTCATCCCTTCGACAGGTGGTTCCTGAGCTTGCCGAAGGACTCAGTGAAACGGTACTTCCTAAACTTGTCGAAGGCACTACTTTTTAATAACCTCTAAATTATTCATATAAGGCCTTAATACTGCTGGCACCGTCACGCTGCCATCTGCATTTTGATAGTTCTCCAGCACAGCTACCAAAGTGCGTCCTACCGCTAAACCAGAGCCATTCAAAGTATGCACTAACTCAGGCTTGCCGTTTTCATTGCGAAAACGCGCCTGCAAGCGACGTGCTTGAAACGCCTCGCAATTTGAAACTGAAGATATTTCACGGTAGGTGTTTTGTGCTGGCAACCAGACTTCCAAATCATAAGTTTTAGCCGCACCAAAACCCATATCACCGGTACAAAGTGAAACCACGCGATAAGGTAATTCGAGTGCTTTGAGAATGTTTTCCGCATGCCCAACCATTTGCTCTAACGCTTCATAGCTTTTTTCAGGATGCACGATTTGCACCATTTCAACTTTATCAAACTGGTGCTGGCGTATCATGCCTTTGGTATCGCGCCCATAAGAACCTGCCTCGGAACGGAAGCAAGGTGTATGCGCAGTGAGCTTGATGGGTAATGATTCCAAAGGCACGATTTCATCGCGCACGGTATTGGTAAGCGTGACTTCAGACGTGGGGATTAAATACAGCTTGCTGTCGTTGTGTGACAAAGAGAATAGATCCTCTTCAAACTTTGGCAACTGACCCGTACCAGTCAGCGTTTCCGCGTTTACCAAATACGGCGTATAACACTCTTCATAACCATGCTGTTCTGTTTGTGTATCTAACATAAACTGTGCCAGCGCACGATGTAGCTTTGCAATCTGCCCACGCATTAAAGTAAAACGTGCACCTGAAAGCTTGATCCCTGTTTCAAAATCCAAACCCAATGGCGTACCCACATCGGTATGGTCTTTGATTTCAAAATCAAAACTGCGGGGTGTGCCTACTTTGCGTACTTCTACGTTATCTGCTTCAGATTGTCCTTGCGGCACACTCTCATGCGGCAAGTTAGGTACATTCAGCAACAGGTTTTGCAATTCAGTTTGCAGTTCGCCCAAACGCGCTTCATCGGCTTTTAGTTGCTCACCTAAGCCAGCTACTTCAGCCATAATTGCACTGACATCTTCACCTTTAGATTTAGC
The DNA here is from genome assembly GCA_041675545.1 of Methylotenera sp. GTDB lineage: Bacteria > Pseudomonadota > Gammaproteobacteria > Burkholderiales > Methylophilaceae > Methylotenera. The sequence continues at coordinate 17,704 of JBAYTS010000044.1, read as the reverse complement.
AAAGCCAATCTGCTTGGAACTATTGTTACGTTTGGCTTGTAACTCTTGTGTGCGCGTTTGCACGGTTTTGCGTTCGGTTTCCAAAGCGGTGAATTTTTCTGCATCAAACGCAAAACCACGTTTCGCTAATTGCTCTACTACGCCACCTAAATCATTTCTTAATGCTTGAATGTCTAACATGTGTGTTCCTAAGTTTTATTTTTTGCTTTTTCTAGTCAGTTCGCGCTTATCCAACTCACGTAAATGCGCTAATTTTTCCGTAATTTTACCTTCTAAGCCGCGTGGCGTGGGCATATAAAATTGCGGTGGAATCAAATCATCTGGAAAATAATCTACGCCTGCAGCATAAGCCTCTGGTTCGTTATGCGCGTAACGATATTCTTTGCCGTAATCCAAGGCTTTCATGAGCTTGGTAGGCGCATTGCGCAAGTGTAAAGGCACCGGGCGCGATTTGTCTTGCGCTACAAAAGCTTTGGCTTGGTTGTACGCCATGTAGGCAGCGTTGCTTTTAGGCGCTACGGCTAAATAAATCACGGCGTTGGATAAAGCCAACTCACCTTCAGGCGAACCTAGCCGCTCAAAAATCTGGCAGGCCTCTAGCGCCATGCCTTGCGCGCGCGGGTCCGCTAAACCGATATCTTCAACCGCCATGCGCACGATGCGCCGTCCTAAATATAGCGGGTCTGCACCACCATCTATCATGCGTAAAAACCAGTATAAAGCAGCGTCAGGGTTAGAGCCGCGCACTGATTTATGTAGCGCTGATATTTGGTCATAAAAAGCCTCGCCACCTTTATCAAAGCGGCGCAACTTGCTCGCCATGGTGGTCTGTAAAAAAGCTTCATCGATTTCGGTAATTTCGGCACCAATAGCAGCGTTAAATAAGCCTTCAACAAAGTTAAGTAATCGTCTGGCATCACCATCGGCATAAGCCAGGATTTGCTCGCGCACTTCATCCGAAAAAGTGATACTTTCAGCCACTAATAACCTTGCCCGTTCTAGCAATAACGACAACTCTGGTTCACTAAGCGCATTTAATACGAATACTTGTGAGCGACTTAACAACGCACTATTCACTTCAAATGAAGGATTTTCAGTCGTAGCGCCAATAAACGTAATTAAGCCACTTTCAACAAACGGCAAAAATGCATCTTGCTGACCTTTATTGAATCTGTGAACTTCATCCACAAACAAAATAGTTTTACGGCCATGCTGCTGTAAAGTAAGCTCAGCGCGCTCTACCGCCTCGCGGATATCTTTAATGCCGGATAACACTGCTGAAACTGGAATGAAATCGGCATCTGCCGTGTTGGCAATCAGTCGCGCCAAAGTGGTTTTACCCACGCCAGGTGGTCCCCATAAAATCATAGAGGGTAACTTACCGGATTGAAACGCTAAACGCAGTGGTTTACCAGCCCCGAGTAAATGCGATTGCCCAACCACCTCATCTACAGTTTTTGGACGTAACCGTTCGGCTAGCGGGGCTTGTGGTGTATTAGGGGCAAATAGACTATTCAAAATATAAGGTGTTTTTGGTAAAGGTGATTTAATTCGGGCGCAAGTTAACTAGCATGACTCGCTACTCACCCACAATATCTACGCCTTTAGGTGGCAGGAATAAGAAAGATTTATCATCAAGCACCGGGTTCACTTCAAGCTGACTAAACACGATTTTTGTGTTGTGTCCAAAGCTATCAATCAAGGACATTTCTTGTAATTTATTATCTTTAAAACCCAGTAGTATTTTCTCAAAACCTGACTCTTTATCTTTTGGATTAGCACTTACCCAATCCAAGCCGCCTTTAGCAGGGGCATTTGCTAACTTAAAGCTTTTATCAATGTCGTTGCCGCCCGCCAGCAATGCGGCCGGGCTAGAACCCAAGGCTTTACCTAGCGCCCGCACCGTCACTTGCGCCAGATCTATGTCGTATAACCACACTTGCTTTCCATCACTAATAATTTGTTGCTCAAATGGTTGGTTGTAATCCCACCTGAATTTATTTGGACGCTTCAACTGCATTTCACCATCAACCTCTTGCACCTTACGTCCTTGTCTATCGGTGACTACTTGATGAAACGTTGCGCGCATTGCCTGCGTTTGTTCGTAAAAAATCTTTACACTTGCCATGCCATCAGCATTTGCAGATTGCATCGTTAATAGCATTGGCAACAGTATCAATAAGTACTTTATTTTAGACTTAATCATTAAATTCTCTAATTATCAGGCTTCGTGATGCGGCGCTAAAACTTCACGATTACCATTAGTTTGCATTGCAGACACCAGACCTGCGCGCTCCATATCCTCTATCAAGCGTGCGGCGCGGTTATAACCAATCCTAAGCTGGCGCTGTACCGAAGAAATACTGGCACGGCGAGTTTTTAGCACAATGCCCACGGCTTCATCATAAAGCGGATCAACCTCTGATCCACCGCCTCCGCTAGCACCCGCGCTGGCAAAGTCAGCGCCACCCTCTTCCGCTTCGTTGGTTAAGATACCCTCTATGTAATTAGGTTCACCCTGGGCTTTTAGGTAATTCACCACTTTATGCACTTCTTGGTCTGACACAAACGCACCATGAATCCGCACCGGATAGCCAGTGCCAGGCGGCATATACAGCATATCGCCCTGCCCTAACAGCGCTTCAGCGCCCATTTGATCTAAAATAGTGCGCGAGTCAATTTTGCTGGAAACCTGAAAAGAAATGCGTGTAGGGACATTGGCTTTAATCAACCCAGTAATCACATCTACCGATGGGCGTTGTGTGGCTAATACTAAATGAATGCCGGACGCACGGGCTTTTTGTGCTAAACGTGCAATCAGCTCTTCTACTTTTTTGCCAACTACCATCATTAAATCGGCGAGCTCATCAATCACTACCACAATCAGCGGCATTTCCATCAGCGGCTCAGGATCATCGGGGGTCAAGCTGAACGGATGTGGGATTTTTTCACCTACTTTATCCGCGTCTCTAATTTTTTGGTTATAGCCCGCTAAATTACGCACACCTAACATAGACATCAGTTTGTAACGACGCTCCATCTCAGCCACGCACCAATTGAGCGCATTTGCGGCTTGGCGCATATCGGTCACGACTGGTGCCAATAAATGTGGAATACCTTCATAAACAGAAAGCTCAAGCATTTTCGGGTCAATCAAAATCATGCGTACCTGACTGGCATCGGCTTTATACAGCCAGCTTAAAATAAGCGCGTTAATCGCCACCGATTTACCTGAACCAGTGGTACCCGCCACCAACACATGCGGCATTTTTGCAAGATCCGCCACAGCAGGCTTGCCCGCAATATCTTTACCTAACGAAATTGCTAGCGGCGACTTGATGTCAGCATAGGCTTGGCTACTCATGATTTCAGACAAATGTACGATTTGTCGTTTTGCGTTTGGAATCTCCAAACCCATGCAGGTTTTACCTGGAATAGTTTCAACCACACGCACACTCACTACCGACAATGCACGCGCTAAATCTTTAATTAAATTAGTGACTTGGCTACCTTTAACACCCGCCGCCGGTTCTAACTCAAAACGGGTAATCACAGGGCCTGGTTGCGCGGTTAGCACTTTAACTTCAATACCAAAATCCATTAACTTGCGTTCAATCAAGCGGGAGGTAAAATCGAGCGTTTCGGCAGAAAGTAATTCAACCAGCCCCGATGGCTCATCCAACAAGTGCAGTGGCGGTAGCATTGAATCTGGCATCGTTTCAAACAGCGGCACTTGCTTCTCTTTTTGCACGCGCTCACTTTGCGCTACTTCAAGTACAGGCGGCTCGATGAATACCGGCTCACGATTTTCTGATCGCTTACGCTCAGCCTGCACAAATACTTTACGCTCAAGCTCAACCACTTTTCCAGCTTTTCTATCTTGCCAATCTTGCCATTTCAGCTTAATAAACGCATAACTAGTCATTAACAGCGCACCAAACTTTTCAATAATCGCAATCCATGACCAGCCCGTAAACAGACTAAATCCAACCACAAACATCAACAGCAACAACATACTAGAGCCAGTATAGCCAAATAAACTACGTAAGCTATTATCCACAGCGCCGCCAAGCATGCCGCCGGGCGCTAAAGGCAGGGAGGCCGGCAAGTCAACCAAATGACCAGCCTCTAAAGCACTGGAAGCAATCAGCAACAATGCAAACCCGATAAAATTAAACAGTAAAAAAGGTTTTTCACTCTGATTCACTATTTCTAATTTTAAATAGACAAACCACATGGCATAAAACGCGAGCACTGCCCACCACCATGCGGAGAAACCAAAAATATACAACATTAAGTCAGACAACCATGCCCCTACACTGCCGCCACTATTATGGATAACAGCGCCATCAGGCGCCATGTGTGACCATGAAGAATCATCAGGGTGATAGGTAAAAAGAATCACCGTAATATACAAACCGACCAGCACTAAACCTAGCCACCATGCTTCTTTAATGAGGGTATTGGCAAGCGCATTTGACTTACTGACTTCAGCCTCGCGGCGCGCATTGGCAGGGGTGGATTTCTTAAAAAACAAGATGAAAACCTTACGTATTTATAGTTGTATTTAATTATAGCAGTATCAAAGTCGCTACGTAGCGATTAGAATATCAATCTAACAGTAACCCAATAAAGAGATAGGAAACCATCATGGATATTGGTATAAAAGAGCAAGACAGAAAGCATATCGCGCAAGGTTTATCGCACCTTTTGGCGGATACCTACACACTGTATTTGAAAACGCATTACTTTCATTGGAACGTAACCGGGCCAATGTTCAGCACACTGCATTTGATGTTTGAAGTGCAATATAATGAACTAGCACTCGCAGTAGATTTAATCGCCGAGCGCATTCGCGCACTGGATGTCTATGCCCCCGGTACTTATCGCGATTTTGCCAAACTCACCTCAATTAAAGAGTCAGAATCAGTACCCAAAGCACAAGACATGATTGCAGAGTTAGTCGCCGGGCATGAGGCAGTCTGCCGTACTGCTCGCACTGTGTTTCCTAGCGCAGACGCCGCCTCAGATGAAGCAACCGCTGATTTACTCACACAACGTTTACAAGTGCATGAGAAAACTGCATGGATGTTGCGTAGTTTATTAGAAAAGTAGTTTGTTTAAGATATATGTCAAACCACCTGACATCAACGTTACAACTCTCATTAAAAAGTTAAGAAAGTAATAAATCATGGCAACACGTCACATTCACTTACTTATTTTAGGCTCAGGCCCTGCAGGTTACTCTGCAGCAGTTTACGCAGCACGTGCTAACCTTAAGCCAGTTTTAATCACTGGTATCGCGCAAGGTGGCCAGCTTATGACGACCACCGAGGTTGATAACTGGCCAGCAGATGCTGATGGTGTACAAGGGCCGGAACTCATGGCGCGCTTTCAAAAACATGCTGAACGCTTTAACACCGAAATGATTTTTGATCATATTCACACGACACATTTGAACGAAAAACCGATTCGGTTAGTGGGTGATAGTGGCGAATATACTTGCGATGCGCTAATTATTGCAACGGGTGCATCAGCAAAATACTTAGGTATTCCGAGTGAAGAAAAATTTAGCGGTAAAGGTGTTTCAGCTTGCGCCACGTGTGATGGATTTTTCTACCGCAATCAAGAAGTTGCCGTTATCGGCGGTGGCAATACTGCAGTAGAAGAAGCACTATACCTAGCGAACATTGCGAGCAAAGTGACCTTGGTGCATCGCCGCGACAAATTCAAGGCTGAAGCCATTTTGGTGGATAAACTAATGGCGCGCGTAGCTGAGGGCAAAATTGTACTAGAAACATTCCAGACGCTAGATGAAGTATTAGGCGATGACAGCGGCGTGACTGGCATGCGTCTCAAAAATGTAAATGACAACACCACCAAAGATATTCCGTTAATGGGGGTATTCATTGCCATTGGTCACAAACCCAATACCGACATTTTTGAAGGTCAACTTGAGATGGATGGCGGCTACATTGTTACGCAAATGGGGCGTGCTGGTAACGCCACTGCAACTAGCGTACCTGGCGTTTTTGCAGCCGGCGATGTACAGGATCACATCTACCGCCAAGCGGTGACTAGCGCTGGTACAGGCTGCATGGCGGCTTTAGATGCTGAACGATACCTCGACAAATAAGCTTTTAAGCGTCAAAAAACGCTTAAAGCAAGCATTGGTAGAACAAAAAGTTAATGCCAAAAATGCTGCCACTAACGTCAGCCCACAACCTGCTGATGACGTCACTATTTTTCGTGACGCGGTAAAAGATGTTACCCCTTTTACCGCGCCACCAGAAATTCCATTCAAACTAAAACCTAAACCCATCCCATTGCAATTTATACGTGATGAACAGCAAGCCCTTGTTGATTCATTGTCGGATCACTACATTCCAGCACATGAAATTGAAACAGGTGAAGAACTACTTTACCTGCGTGACGGCCACTCCCCTGATATTCTAAGAAAATTACGCCGTGGACATTGGGTGATTCAAGCTAAAATTGACTTACATGGCTTAGTGAGCGACGAAGCAAGGCTATACGTTTCAAGCTTCATCAGTGATTGCAAAAAACGTGGCATCCGTTGCGTGCGCATTGTGCATGGCAAAGGCTTAGGCTCTCCTAATCGAGAGCCTATACTGAAACATAAACTGCGCGGCTGGCTGATGCAAAAAGATGAAGTGATTGCCTACGCGGAAGCTAGAAAACAAGACGGTGGTAGCGGCGCAGTGATTGTGTTGTTAAAAGCGTGAGCAATTAAATGATGACTGCCAAAAGCGACAACTTAGACGATGAAATCATGTGCGAATGCAGTGGCACCACGCGAGGCAAAGTTAAAAAGTTATTCAATGAGGGAATGGATATGGAAGCCATCTCCAACTGGTCTGGCGCCCTTTCAGGCTGTGGTGGCTGCGAATGGGATGTTGAGCAGTATTTAAAAGAACTGGCTGAACAACAACAAAAATAAATTTCACCTTTACCGGAAATGGTTTGCGTCCGTACTTGCTATTTATTCTGATACGGACAGAACAATAGTTAACTATAAGATTTAAAAAGAAAAACAACGTGCAAAAATCAACATTCACAATATTATTATACGGATGCATGCGTCCGTATAATAAGTGTTAGCAGATGCAAGGAGTGGGAAGTGACTGTTGAGAAATTTCAATTTCCCTCAAGAGGGTTTTATATAGTTGCAGCGAAGGTTGGCGAAGCCGACTACTTTCTTGAGAAACTCCAAGAGGCACAAGGTCACTATGATGAGTTTTCATATATTCTCAGCGCATTCACATCCGCAGCGCGAAGCATTACTTTCTCCTTGCAAGCTGTTATGTCTAAGTATCCAAGCTTTAGCGAATGGTATATTCCTCATCAGGAGAGCCTAAAAGAAAATGGGCTGGCGAAGTATTTTGTAAACCTCCGAAACCATATGCAAAAAGTGGGTGCGGTGCCAGTCGATCATACAGGTACGATGAGGGATGGAAAGATTAAGCATTTATCGTACTTCGTCGATATCGAAGGTCTCAAAGATGCACCGCCGGGTGAGGTTACGAGATTGGCTAAAGAGTATTTTTTAGAAATACTGAGAGTAATCGAGCAGTGTTATAGAGATTTTTGGATATATGTTGATCCGAGAGCCATCTTTACTGAAAAAGGCTTAGCACTACTCGGATGGTCGATTGAAGACATTGAAGAGGCAGCGGGCTTCCCAAGGGGTTATACAGATGTCCCATATGACGGTAATGATAAAAATTTTCAACGTTTAAGGCTTTTGCGGCGAGAGTTTCAGGGGGATGAAATGATGGAGCAATATTTTTCAAAATATGGATTTCAAGCTTCTGCTAACCCATCATTCAACTCGGACTGGCGCGATACAATCGCGCCAGCAGGTTAATTCTGCGTTAGGTTTCAATAAAACCATAATCATGAACGAAGATACTTTATCTAAAACTTCTAGCAAGTGTAGCCCGTATGCAATACGGGACAGACTGTCATGGCACTCGGTTAAGGATTTCTTACCCCTAAAAATGTAGTCAGCGTAGCCTCGATGGAGTGAAATGCAATCGAGGTTGCTGTGTGACCCCTTGATTCCGCTGGGCTTCATCAAGGCTACGCTCACCTAACCGAGTGCCATGAGGGGCAGGCTGGAATCCAGTGTCTTTAACGGCGCTGAATTCCGACTTTCGTCGGAATGACGGAGTTTGATAGATTTAAATATTAAATAAGCACTCGTGAAACTTCTGCGCCTTTTCATCCCCTGCTACCGCGCCTGTTCTGTTCAGTTGCATGGGAGTTTTCGGCAAGCGGCTGTTTGAGCGTGAGCGAGTTTTCACATCAGAACAATTGCTTTAGCAATTCGTGATGATGGGGATGACCTTTACGGTTACCGATTGCCGCCCATGCAACTGAGCAGATCAGGAATAAAGAATGGTGCAGAATTCAAACACTACCGCGTGGGCAAAAAATTGCCCACCCTACTTGTTTATAAGCCTAGGGCAAACGTGCTTTTATCGTCAGACTACTCGCCTAAAAAACCACCGCTCTGATGCGCCCACAGCGTGGCATATAAGCCGCCTTGCTTGATTAAGGCTTGGTGGTCGCCTTCTTCAACAATCTTGCCGTTATCTAACACTATTAGCCTATCCATGGCGGCAATGGTTGATAGCCTATGCGCTATCGCCACTACAGTTTTACCTTGCATCAACGTGTATAGGCTCGCTTGAATCGCTTGCTCTACCTCAGAATCCAGCGCACTTGTCGCTTCGTCCAGCAATAATATCGGTGCGTCTTTCAACATCACCCGCGCGATGGCAATGCGCTGGCGCTGACCGCCGGAAAGTTTAACGCCACGTTCGCCTACGTGCGCCTCGTAACCTGTGCGCCCTTTGACATCTTGCAACGTCATGATAAACGCGTGCGCTTCAGCACGTTTGGCAGCGTGAATCATTTCGTCTTCAGTGGCATTAGGGCGGCCATATAAAATGTTGTCGCGCACGCTACGATGCAGCAATGACGTGTCTTGTGTCACCATGCCAATTTGGCTACGCAAGCTGTTTTGTGTGACATGTTTAATAGCTTGCCCATCTATCAATACGCGCCCTTTTTCAACGTCATAAAAACGTAGCAATAAATTAACTATCGTTGATTTCCCCGCACCTGAACGCCCTACCAAACCCACTTTTTCACCCGCTTTAATCGTCAAATTAAGCCCCTGCAATACTGATCTTTGCATACCGTAGGCAAAGTCAACTTGCTCAAATTTTATTTCGCCATGACTCACATTGAGTGGTTTAGCATCTGAGGTATCCGTAATTTGTTGTGCGAGTGATAACGTGTTCACACCATCTTGTGCGGTGCCAATTTGCTCATAAAGTGTAGTCAGCTCCCACATCACCCAGTGTGAAATACCATTCAAACGCAACGCCATTGCAGTCGCCGCAGCCACACCGCCAACGGTAACTTCGCCTTTAGTCCATAACCATAACGCCACGCCTGAAGTTGCAATCACCAACAACATATTCAAAATATGATTTGCAACTTCCACCCCTGACACATAGCGCATCTGCGCGTGTACGGTGCCTAAAAACTCACTCATGGCAGATTGCGCATAACCCGCCTCACGCCCTGCATGTGAAAATAATTTTACTGTACTAATGTTGGTATAGGCATCGGTGATGCGGCCCGCCATCATAGAGCGTGCATCCGCCTGGTTTTGTGAAACCTTGGCTAACCTTGGCACAAAATAACTAAGCGACGTGACATAGCAAATCACCCATACTAAAAATGGCCAGATCACGGTGGCATTAAAATGCCCGACGACTGCCACCATGGTTACAAAATAAATCACGACAAATACTAAAATATCCGCAACAATAAACCACACATCGCGCACAGCCAAAGCGGTTTGCATGACTTTTGCAGCAATGCGGCCAGCAAACTCATCTTGATAAAAACTCATACTTTGATTAAGCATGAGGCGATGAAAATTCCAGCGTAAACGCATAGGAAAATTACCCGCGAGCGTTTGATGTTTAATCAGCGTTTGCACTGTAATTAAAAGCGGGCTTAACAACAATAAAGCGGCTAACAGTAGCAAATGATGCCGCTCGGTGGCCCATAATAAATCAGGTGCGGTATTGCTTAGCCAATCCACCACTTTGCCCATGACAGCAAATAAAAGCGCCTCAAAACCGCCAATCATGGCGGTAAATAAGGTCATAACTAAAATAAATAAGCGTGAGCCTTTGGTGCATGCCCATAAAAACGGCCACAACGCATTTGGCGGTGGTGCAATTTCACCTTTTGGAAAAGGATTTAAACGGTTTTCAAACCAACGTAGCATGGCTATTTCAATCTGCGTTGCGTAGCTGTATCAAACATACCGCTTCAGCCGCAATGCCTTCACCTCGGCCAGTGAACCCCAATTTCTCGGTAGTGGTCGCTTTAACGTTAACTTGTGACACGCTCACCTTGCAATCGGAGGCGATATGACCGCACATTTGATCAGTATGTGGTGATAACTTGGGCGCCTCGCAAATCACGGTGGCATCAATGTTATTGACGACATAGTTTTTAGTATGAAGTAACGCCACCACCTGCCGCAACAGTTCGCGTGAATCCGCGCCTTTGTAGCGCAGGTCCGTGGGCGGGAAGTGTTTGCCAATATCGCCCAGTGCTGCTGCGCCTAATAAAGCATCACAAATCGCGTGCAGCAACACATCGGCATCTGAATGGCCATCCAAGCCTTTTTCATGGGCGATGGTTACGCCGCCAATGATGCATTGGCGCCCAGAAACTAAAGCGTGCACATCAAAACCATGACCGATTCTTATCATTACAATGTTTCCATTTTATTATTGCTGTTGCAACAGCAGTTCCATCAAGGCAATGTCTTGAGGATAGGTTATTTTCATGTTTCTTAACGAGCCGACCACCAGCTTTGGCTGCAAACCTAATGCCTCTACTGCCTGCGCCTCATCGGTAGGCGTACCATTAAAACGCTCTAGCGCATCTTTAAGTAAAGCATAGCGAAACATCTGCGGCGTCTGCGCCTGCCAAAGCAACTCGCGCGGAACGGTGTTAAGCACCCTGGCCTCTGTGTTTGATTGCTTTAAAGTATCTGCCACTGGCAATGCAAGCAAACCACCTACGGCATCATCTTGTATGGCATCCAGCAAATCATTAAGTAACGCGATGGTTAAACCAGGACGCGCGGCATCATGCACTAAAATCCAATCATCATCTTCTACCTGCGCGCGAATCGCCTCTAATGTGTTTAATACCGTTTCAGCGCGCGAATCGCCACCGCTGTAATGCAAATGTAAGCGACTGTTAGCATCTAGCGTGAGATTACGCCAAAAGTAATCTTCAGGGCTCAGTGCCAAGTGAATACTGGCAATGCGCGTACACGCAAAAAAAGTCTGAATACTGTGTGAGATCGTGGGCTTGCCGCACAATGGCAAATATTGTTTGGGAATGGCGGTTGCCATGCGATTACCAACCCCTGCTGCAGGAATGATAATGTGAAAACGTGCCATGTTAAATTGAGCGTAAGATTAAAATCATGCCCAAATTTTAACATACCACACTACATAACACGCTTAAGTCTAATGACAATTCATACGAGATTATCACCTATAGGGCACCTCTATAGAAACCCCGCGCACTAGCAATCAATACAGGCTTAGCGCTTAAATTCTAGGGCGGGTTTTCTAAGGTGATTTTTTCTAAGGTGAATTTTTATAGTTAGGTCCAAAAAACTCCATCATCATAAAGTCTTCTAACCCTGCGTTATCTTCTGGGCGTGCGGACTGCACTATTGAACGCCCAAGCCGGTGTGATTCCCAATTAAAATCCCCTTGGTAATGCTCGCGTATTAAAGCAATCATGCGTTTAATCATAAGTAGCCTGACGTCTTGACCACTTTTAGCTTCCACCTCAAAGAACTGAGTCTTGGAATTACTATAATTACTGGTCCAACCACGAAATGCAAAAGTAGCGCTTCGCGAAGTTAAGCTGGTAATTTCAAAAATTCCGTTAGTACCCGTTTGAAAATTACGCTTAATGCGCTCTTCTCTAACTTGTTCCTCACTCGGCCCTTGCTCGCGCGCTATCGCCGCTGCGTTCTGCTGTGCGGCATTGGTTTCCGCAGCATTTCGTCGTGCTTGCGTTGCCTTGACATACGACTGCATATCCGGAAAGTCTTCTGGCCGCAGCTCTTTTAATGCAGGTTCTTTAGCTAACCGCGGGGTTAATTTCGGCTCTGGCTTAACCCGCTCTTCAGGTACATTAAATGATGGCTTGACAGTTTTTATTATTTTTGGCGTTGGTTTTTGCGCCATGATTTTTGGTTTGGCAACCGGAGGTGGTGGCGTTTCCGCTGGGGCTTGCGCGACAATTTCTGCTGCTGGCTTAGGCGGCGCCAAACTCACTTCCATGGCGCGGGGCAATGTAGCAGAAGTATCATCTAATTCAACTTTCGGCAAAGCAACAAACAAGATCAATACATGTAGAAGTAATGAAAAAACAATCGCAAGCAAGGTGTTACGGCTAATGTTAATCCGAATAAATCGATCGCCATGCACTGACTTCAAAGCTTTGCCTGACAAAAATCCGTCAAAATCTTCTGCTAAGGGATGCGTGTTGGCTGGATCAATTTGCATAAAACATTAAAACCGCATATCAGCCCAGATTTTCTCTAAGCGCTTAATCGAAATTGGAAACGGCGTTTTAAGCTCCTGCGCAAACAATGACACGCGCAGCTCTTCAATTAACCATCTAAAATCCTGTAAACTTTGCGGAGTATCCAAATGCGCTGAATTTAAGGCGTTGATTTTATCCTGCCATTTTTGCCACATCAAACCCACGCTGGCTGCATTTTTACCATCGCGGTCCGGGTTGGCAGGCTGTTTTTCTATGCGTAAACGCAACGCTTTAAGGTAACGTGGAATATGCTGCAATTGCTCCCATGGCGTTTGGCTAAAGCAACCTTTATACACCAGAAAATTTACTTGCTGCTCTAAGTCGCGCTTTAACCTGTTTACAGTTGCCGCCATCTGGCTTTGTTTCTGTGTCAGCAATTGATATTCAGTTGCAATTGCCTGCGCCTGCCTTGCAATCGCCTCTGTCACCGCGGGCAAGCGCGTTCTGGCACGTTGCTTTAACTTCATAAAGTCTGCATTGGTACGCGGCAAGTCATCTTCACCAATAAACGCACGGTCAACAATGGCACGTATCATATCTTCACGCAAATCATCGGACGAGATAATATTGCGTAGCACCAGCGCATACTGGTTAAAGTTCGGCAAGCTTTTCTCAAGCTGCTTCATTTGCTCTTTTAATTCGAATCGCATTAAGCGACAGACACCTTTACGATGGCTTAATTCCGCCTCGCGTTCGGTATCAAACAATTTTACTGAAATACTATCATCAGCATCTTCTAAGGCCGGGTAACCTGTCACTTTTAAGCCATCGCGCTCAAAGCTCAAGGTTTGCGGTAAATCGCCAAAATCCCATTGTTTCAAACCAGTTTTTTCAATATCGGGCGAGGTGTTTCTAAAAGTGAGCTGTGCCGCTGAACCAAGTTGTTTTTTGAGTAAATTCCAATCACGCCCCATCGCCAGCTCACGCCCTGCATCATCTACCACACTGAAATTCATTAAATGGTGAGCCGGTATCTCGCTTAGATTCCAGTCTTCTTTACTGATTTTTAACGTGGTTTTGTGCTGAATATAAGCGGCCAGCGTTTCGAGTAACGGTGTAGAAAACTGATTGCCAACATGCTCTAAAAACCCAGTCACAAATTCCGGCACAGGCACACAAACACGGCGGAATGCCTTAGGTAGCGCTTTGATGAGGTAAGTCAGCTTTTCACGCAACATGCCTGGCACTAACCATTCTGTTTGCACTAAGTTAAGTTGGTTTAATAAAGCTAGCGGAATCGTTGCCGTCACGCCATCTAAAATATGGCCAGGTTCAAAACGATACTTGAGACCAACTTCAACACCGTCCAACATAATTTTTTCAGGAAACTGCACCGCAGTAATCGCATCCGCACCATGGCGCATCAAATCGTCGCGCGTTAAAAATAGCAACTTAGGATTGGTTTTTTCAGCCTCTGTACGCCAGTGCTCAAAACTTGCCGCATTAAAAATATCAGCAGGAACTTTCGCGTCATAAAACGCGAACAATTGGTGCTCGTCTATCAAAACATCTTGGCGACGTGCTTTATGCTCTAATTCCTCAACTTCGGCGATTAAGCGTTCATTTGCGGTAAAAAATGTTGCTTTAGTATCGAACTCGCCGTTTGCGAGTGCTTCACGGATAAAAATCTCACGCGATTCGGTTGGGTTAATTGGCCCATAATGCACGCGACGTTTAGGGATAATAGTAAGTCCATACAAACTCACACGCTCCCACGCGTTGACCATGCCCATTTTTCTATCCCAGCGCGGGTCGGTATAATTACTTTCGGTGAGTCCTCTTGCCAGCGGCTCAATCCAGTCCGGCTCAATTTTAGCCACACAGCGTGCATATAACTTTGTGGTATCCATCAACTCAGCAGCCATCACCCATTTTGGTCGGGATTTTTTTAACGTAGAGCCAGGTGCCACATGAAAACGAATGCCGCGCGCGCCTGCATAAGACTCGCTCTCACCATCTTTAAAACCAATATTGCCAAGCAACCCAGCCAATAAAGCTTTATGAATCTGCTCAAAATTCGCTTCTTTTTCGTTAAGCTTAAATTCCATGTCTGAGACAATTTCCAACAACTGCCCATGTAGCTCACGCCACTCTTTTAGGCGTAAAAATGACAAGAAATTCGTATGGCATTGATTGAGTAAGTCTTTGTTCGACTTTTTAGTCTTTAAGGCATTATCAAAGAAATCCCACAATTTGAGATAACTCATAAAGTCCGAGCCTTCGCCTGCAAACTTAGCGTGCGCATTATCAGCCGCTTCACGCTTATCCATTGGTCGCTCGCGCGGGTCTTGCATACTCAACACACTGGTAATAATGAGCACTTCTTTTAAGCAATGCTCACGTTTTGCCGCCAAAATCATGCGCCCTACGCGCGGGTCTAATGGTAACTTAGCCAGTTGCAAACCCGTTTCGGTAATCTGGCGGCGCGCATCCACCGCGCCCAGCTCTTGCAGTTGCTGATACCCATCAGCAATTAAACGCGACGACGGCGCTTCAATAAACGGGAATTCAGTTACATCACCTAAACGCAACGCTGCCATGCGCAAAATCACGCTCGCCAGTGAGCTGCGTAAAATTTCCGGCTCGGTAAATTCTGGTCTACCGTTAAAGTCTTGTTCTGAGTACAGACGCACGCAAGTGCCGTTAGAAACCCGACCACAGCGCCCTGCGCGCTGCTTTGCCGCCGCCTGGCTGATTTTTTCTATCTGTAACTGCTCAACCTTGGCGCGCGGGCTATAACGATTCATACGCGCCAAACCAGCATCAATCACGTACTTAATGCCAGGCACGGTGAGTGAGGTTTCAGCAACGTTGGTGGCCAACACAATGCGCCTGGTACTGTGGCTTTTAAAAATCTTCTGCTGATCTTCAATACTCAAACGCGCAAACAAAGGCAGCACTTCAATATGCTTCAACTTGGTGGAGCGCCCTTGGTATTTGCGTAAATGGTCTGCCACATCACGAATTTCACGCTCGCCGGGCAGAAACACCAAAATATCGCCATCGCCTAATCTGAGCAAATCATCTGCCGCATCTAAAATAGCTTCTTCTATCGCTTCTTCTTCGTCATCTTCTTCCAGCCAACGTGCTTCAGTTTTGGCTTTACGCGCAATACCAAAAATAGTGTCATCATCAGCATCAAACTGTGCGTTCTCAGCTTCAGCAATCTCCCGCGCCCGAAAACCCGCTGCGCCCAGTGGACGGTATCGAATTTCAACTGGGTAAGTACGGCCGGAAACCTCAATCACCGGTGCACCATTAAAATGCTGCGAAAACCGATTGGCATCAATCGTGGCTGAAGTCACGATAATTTTTAAATCCGGACGCTTGGGCAACAACTGCTTTAAATAACCTAACAAAAAATCAATGTTCAGGCTGCGCTCATGCGCCTCATCAATAATAATGGTGTCGTAAGCATTAAGAAATTTGTCGCCCTGCGTTTCGGCCAGCAAAATGCCGTCCGTCATCAACTTAATGTAACTGGATTCTGATAATTTATCGTTAAACCGTACTTTATAGCCCACCACCTCACCCAGCGGTGAATTCAACTCTTGCGCAATACGGGATGCCACAGAACGCGCCGCAATACGACGCGGTTGTGTATGCCCGATTAAACCAGAAACACCTCGACCGAGTTCCAGGCAAATTTTTGGTAACTGCGTGGTTTTACCCGAACCAGTTTCACCACACACAATCACCACCTGATTTTTGCTAATAGCAGCAGAAATTTCATCTTTTTTGCTACTGACAGGTAGCTCTAACGGGTATTCTGGTTTGGGTAAGTGTGTCAGGCGCGATTGATACTTAGCTTGTGACTTGCTTATTTTTTGTGCAATCTCACCCAGCAAACGTTGCGCTTTTTGTGCTGACTTGTCACCTGTTAGTGGCTGCAAGTCTTTCGCGTCTCGCGACTTTATCAAGTCCGCGACATCACGCCATTTCCGCCGCAGTGCATGGCGATCAGCCAGCATGCATGTTTTTAATGCGGTTTCTAATTGGGAATGGTTCAAAAGATTTGATGTAAATTTTAAAGGCAATAACTACAAGCCGTTGATATTGAATAGGTATTTGGTAGGAGATGGGGGGTTCGAACCCCCGACAAATGGATTAAGAGTCCACTGCTCTACCAACTGAGCTAATCTCCCGCAAGGGCTTGGATTATCAAGATAAAGTAGCTCAATGTCAAACAGAAAACCAAATAAATAGCACTTATGAATTCAGCTCACCGACGCTGTCAACACACTATTCATGACGTACACGCAAAAAACTTGCGAACCTTGGTTTTCCACTAGCCGTTTTGTCGCGGTAAGTATAGGAAACGAGGCTGCCAATTTTTGGCGGGGTTTCTCGTTGCACGTCACTCAAACCCGTACCAAGTTTAAAGCATATGCCTTCGGGGGTTTCTACAACCAGCGCACCAAGCTTGCCTGTATATTTTCCACGCCCTGGCGTATGCGCTACCACGGTGGCCTCAGCATCATTTTGCAACTTTAATTTAAGTAGCGCATCGCTTCGCCCTGTAACATATTGTGCATCGGCGCGATGTAACATGAGGCCTTCTCCACCAAGGGCTACAACTTGTTTAAGCCGTGCCTTCAGCGCGGCTTCATCTTTAACGCGAAATTGCGTCACAGCTTTCAGGTGTGGAATATTCGCCTGTTTAACAATTTCAACAATACGTTGTGCGCGTACTTGAAATATACCTGACGCGTTTGGTAACTCAAAAACAAGGTACGAAATGCCGCGCCACTCTTCATCGATGGGCACGTTTTTACGCACAGCGCCTGAAAGCGCCTCAAATTTGCCGCGCGCCAACCACAGCTCGCCATCGAGCGGCGTTGCAGGAAAACCTTGAGTAAACCACGCCGGGGCGGTGATAACGCGTCCAGAACGCGTGTGAAAAGTTTTGCCATCCCACACTGCGCGCACGCCATCAAATTTCTCACTCACTAAAAATTGCCGCACATCAATGCCACGCTGATAAACCTGTGCCAGCAATACCTCGGAC
>JBAYTS010000043.1:0-22049 GCA_041675545.1 Methylotenera sp. | reverse complement strand
GGTGCCACTGCCTGAGGCGGGGGTGAGTGTCACCGTCGTCACTGTCGTGGCGGCGTTGCTTAAGGTGATCGTGTAGTCAAGCGCGCCGCCTTCCGTGGTCGTCGGGCTGCTCACCGCACTCACTAAACTAGACGGGATTGCCGCCACGTTAGCTTCAGTAGAAGCAGTCTCAGCTACTGCAACCGCAGGCTCAGCCTCAAGCCTGCCCGTTGTACTTGAATCAAACACAAATCTAAAATTATTCAGGTCATCATTGATTCTTAATAAATCAACAAACCCGAAACCATAACTATTAGATGCTCCACCAACACCCGCAGCAGTATCCTCTAACACCTCGTTAATATCTTTGCCTTCTTCAATGGCTTTAATAACCGTATCAATCGTAGCAACATCAATGGCGCTATCCAAAGCCTCCGGTACAAACACATCACCTAATTCATCGGCGAACGCTACTAGTTGCTCTGCACCAATATGAACAATTCGCCCATTAGCCAACTCCAGCTCCACCTCAACACCAGCAGGTGTTTTTATGGTGTCTGCAGTTTGAATGCTGTCACCTAATCGTAATTCACGTTGATCGCCATTATTTGAAATTAACAATGCGTTACCTGTAATTGCCACGATTTTGCCGATGAGTGCCATGTTGAAGTCCTTATTTTTGTATTAAATGTGGTCACTAAACTTTTACCACTTTCGCATTAAACGCTTTAATTAAAGTAAATCCTATTGTACCAATGGCCAATAACGTACCAGTAAGCGACAACGTCATTCGATGACAAGTTTAAATTGCAAAAAACTCACGTTACTTAAGGTATGATATTTTAAATATTGATGCAGCATCCATAACAACTAGCCGGAGCGCGAGTGCCTGTGAGTTTGAAAACAACATTTAATTTATCAAAGCAGCAATTGCGCGTGACTGCGACGATGATATTAATGTTGTTTTGTTATGGTTATATTTTTGCTGCGGGTTATGACTTTAATAAACTGGCAACGCTGGCCCAACAAAGATATGGTGAGGAAGCCCACGGCGACATCCTGCAACTTGAGCAATTACTTTCACAATTAAAATCTGCGCCTGAAGCGGAAAAACTAGCGCAAATCAATCATTTTTTTAACCAAAAAATCATGTTCGCAGATGACATTGATGTTTGGGGACAATCTGACTATTGGGCATCCCCGTTAGAGTCTATTGGCAGGCAAGCTGGCGATTGTGAAGATTTTAGCATTGCAAAATATATATTTTTAAAAGCAGCGGGCGTCTCAAACGACAAGCTTAGGCTGACTTACGTTAGGGCCAACTATGTGTATCACAATCAATTAACTATGAGAGCGCACATGGTGCTCAGTTATTACGCAACACCACAGTCAGAACCTTTAATTTTGGATAATCTGGTACCGAACATTGCACTGGCCGGCGCAAGAAAAGATTTATCCCCTATTTTTAGCTTTAACGATAAAGGTCTTTGGGTAGGTACCAGTAGCAAGCCTAAATCAGACCCTCAAACCAACCTGTCAAAATGGCGCGATGTATTAACCCGCATGCAAGCAGACGGATTAGAATAATTGAAAGTAAGGACTCAATATGTCACTGATTAAACAACTTTGGTTAGCAATTTTACTGGTGCTCGCGCTAGCTTCTGGCGGCAGCTTTGTTTTAAGCACAGTAGTGGGTAAACATGCGATTGAACAGCAATTACAAATGAAAAATGATGACAATGCCACCACGCTTGCCTTATCCATGACGCAGTTACCCAAAGATCCAGTCACGTTGGACTTATTGTTATCAGCGCAGTTTGACGCAGGGCACTATCGATATATAGGATTGCTAGACCCAAATGGTCAGGTCATGAGCGAACGCATCAACACCACAACCCATACCAAAGCCCCTGCTTGGTTTGTAAAACTCATCCCCTTGAATTTACATGCCGGCGTTGCTGAAATTCAAGAAGGTTGGTCACAATACGGTACATTAAAATTAGAGAGCAACCCAAACTTTGCATATGACCGACTTTGGGATGCCACTATTTTAATCGCGCTATGGGCATTGCTAATTGGACTGATAAGCTGCTATGTAGGCGGGCATATATTAAAGAAAATACTCAGTCCACTGAATGATGTTGTGAACCAAGCCAAGTCAATCGGCGAGAGTCGGTTTGTGATGATTCCCTTGCCTAAAACCAAAGAGTTTAAACAGGTAGTGAGTGCAATGAACACGCTATCTAGTCGTGTTAAAAAAACCGTCAGTGAAGAATCGGTGCGTTTAGATCAATTACGTTTTGAGAATAATTTCGACCATATCACCGGCCTCATGAACCATAATTATTTTGCCAAAAAAGTTGATGCAAGCATCAGCCATGAGGAGTATTTTAATGAAGGCGTATTCATCGTATCCAGAGTATCAAACCTTGCTGAAATTGACCAAATCCTAGGTTATCAAGAAACAAATGCTTTACTTAGAAGAATAGGTGATGCATTAAATATTGAGTGCGAAAAACAGCCCCACCTCTCCGCAGGCAGGTTAAGTGGTGCAGATTTTGTCGTGTTTTCAAGTCAAGCTATTGACTGCTATGCTCTTGGGAATCAAATCAAAAACCTGCTGGAAAAGGTAAGCAAAACCAGTCAACCAGCGTTAACAGTCAACTTTATAACAGCAGCAACCCCCATCACCAAAGCAGATAACGTCGATAAAATGATTGCGGTGGTGCATCACATTCTGGATGATATTAGCGCTAAAAATACCAATATTTTGCATATTATTAACACTAGCGAACGCGACCAACATCAAAACACTGATCAAAACACATGGCGTCACTTACTTGTTTCTGCGCTGGACAACCAAAGAATCCGGCTCGAAAGCTACCCTGTCATCAATCAAGCCGGCAAATTAATTCATAACGAATCGCCAGTAAGGCTTCAACTTGAGCCTGAAGGCAAATGGTATTGCGCGGGTGAGTTTATCACTTGGGCAACCCAGCTCAATTTAATGAATCGTGTAGATGAACTTGTGTTAGAAACGGCTATAGCGTTACTTGATAAAGGTGCAAAACCTATCGGCTTGAATGTTTCTGCAAGTGCAATTTGCAATACTGAATTTATTGAGAAAGCCGTCGCTTTAATTAAGCGCTCACCTGACGTTGCAAAACGGCTGTTTTTTGAGGTTCCTGAACAAAGCGCATTTGATCACCTGCCAGAGTTTCGAGATTTTTGTAACCAGCTAAAAGCATTAGGTTGCAACATTGGTATTGAACACGTCGGCTCGCGGATTTCGCGCTTAGGTGAGCTACATGATATCGGCTTAACCTACATCAAAATTGATGCTTCCATCATTAGAGATATCAATATCAATGAGGCTAACAAAACACTGCTAAGAGGCCTATGCATGATTGCTCACTCCATAGGCGTGATCGCCATTGCCGAAGGCGTGCAAACAAGTGCTGAGTTGGCGTCATTAAAACAAATCGGTCTGGACGGCGTGACGGGCCCAGGTGTTGCTATCTAACCAAGCCGTTGATGCTTATTGAGCATCAACGCTAGTTGTAGCCTATCTTTTGCACCAAGTCGCTCAAAGGTGGCGGCGAGATGCGCTTTTACCGTGCGCTCTGTAATATTCCGAATTCTGGCAATTTCTTTATTGCTTAGCCCTTTTGCAGCCTCAAGAGCGACTTCTTTTTCACGATTCGTCAACTTTCCGAGCAACTGATCAACATACTCAGGTTGATTGCCAGTTAACTTAACAGAGGTTTCTATCAGCCGCTGTAAAAGTGCTTGCCCTAACCATAATCCACCGTGGCTAATGACCGTTTTAATTTCATTTAATACATCAGGTGCAGAATAAGCATGCGCATAGCCCATGGCGCCCAAGCTTAAGGCATGCAATGATTCCGCGTGATTGGGCCGGTTTGCCAATACCACAATTTTCGCCAGTTTATAGGTACTTAATATGGTTGCAATAGTATTGGCCAACCATTGCTGCCTATCTTCATTCATATGCAACCAAAAGACGACAGCATCACTGCTATTGAAACTAAACGTTGAATGCGTGTTTAAATTTTCAAGCCCCGCGATCACAATAGAATCAGGAAGGGCCTCAGACCAACCATCAATATGTGTTGGCAATGTACTAATAAAAATATCCTGCATTTATCTCTCGCTAAAGGCGTATGACTTTGCCTTTAATACTGGTTTAAGCAAATAAGAAAGTATGGTTTTTTTACCGGTCATGATGTCCACTTGCGCCACCATACCAGGAATAATCGGCAAACCTTTGCCAAGGTTTGATTTAAGTGTACGTACTCTAACAATATAGTAGGCATTGCCTTTGTCATCCACGATAGAGTCCGCAGAAATATGCTCAACAATTGCATCTAAGGTGCCATAAATAGTGTAATCATAAGCACTTAATTTAACTACCGCAGGTTGTAATATGCGAATAAACGCAATGTCTTTGATCTGAATTTTGGTTTCCAAAATCAGCGCATCATCTGTCGGCACCACCTCCAGCACCTCTTTACCAGGCTGGATAACACCGCCTACCGTATTAAAAAATAAGCGGCTGACTTTACCGTTAACGGGGGATTTTAATGTTGATTGGTTCACCTTGTCTTTAAGCGATACGCTCACTTCCGCCACGCTATTTAAGCGGGCGGTAATGTCATTTAACTCGGTTCTTACTTTGCTTTTAAACGTTTGCTGCACTTCAGAAATTTTACGCCGCGCTTCACCGATGGAGCTTTGAATCCGGCTTATTTGCGCACGCGCCTGGTCAATATCCCCCCGTGCTTTTGTCACTTCTCGTTCTAATTTAAGAATGTCGATTTCTGACACTGCGCCACTCATCAATAGCGGCTTATTTGCGGCGAGCTCCTTATTCGCAGACTCATAATTTTTTTCTGCAATTTCTTTACGGAACTGAACCTCTAACAACTCTTTCTCTCGCTGCACCATTTGATCACGTGCAATTTCCATTGAGGACTGCAACTCGTCTTTGCTAGAAACATATAAAGCATATTCTTGATCATACGTTTCTGGCGCGTCTATTTTGACTTCATCTGGCGGGTTAAATGACGTCCCTTCAGCCAGCGCTTTCAACCTGGATTGCTTCGCTAAAAAAGCCAGGTATTGCGCCTGATTCTCTCTTAGTGACGACGCCGCTCTTGTTTCATCAATCCGAATAAGAGGCGTACCAACAACTACGGTTTGTCCCTCACTTACTAAAATTTCAGAAACAATGCCCCCGTCCAATGACTGAATCACCTGCACCTGCTTAGACGGAATCACGCGCCCGTCACCTCGGGTCACTTCATCCACTTTTGCAAACCAAGCCCAAAGTAAAAACACCGCCAGCGTAGCGGCAACCGCATACAACAACAATCTAGCCTTAACCGGTGTTTGTTCTAAAATAGCCAAATCCGCCTCATCATCCCAGTGTAAATCTTCTTTGGTTTCCGTAGGCACCCATCTGTCTAAAAAGTAATAAATAGGCTTAGTCAGCCATGCCTGACCTTTAAGAAAGCGGTTGATAGTCCCTAATTTTTTGAATAAGTGCTCACTCATAACGCTTTACCTATCTTGCCATTTCTCAAGGCATCGGTCACTTGGTCTTTGGGACCATCTGCCACAATTCTGCCGGAGTCAATGACAATAATTCTATTCACTAAATCATATAAAGAAGACCTGTGTGAAATTAACACCAAGGTTTTATTTTTAGTGGTTTCAATTAAACGGCGCTTAATTGCATCTTCGCCGGAATGATCCATGGCGCTGGTTGGCTCATCCAATAATAGAATAGAAGGTTTGCTGATAAAAGCTCTCGCAATACCAACGCCCTGTCTTTGTCCGCCAGATAAGGTTTCACCACGTTCACCCACTAGCATATCAAAGCCTTTAGGATGCGCGTTTACAAATTCATCGATGCCACCTACATGTGCGGCCGCCAATACAGCCGCATCATCAACGTGCGTTGCAGAAATCGTTAAATTCTCGCGCATGGTGCCATAAAACAATTGTGTGTCTTGCTGAACATAACCTACACAGCGTCGCAGTTCGGCTGGGTCAATTTGACGCGCATCAATGCCGTCAATCAAAATTGCACCAGCGGTTGGCTGATACAAGCCCAGAATTAACTTATGGATAGTCGATTTACCAGAGCCCATACGCCCGAGTATCGCAACATGTTCACCGGCTTTAATCTTGAATGACACATTAGTTAAGGCGTTTTCTTCAGTGCCCGGGTAGCTAAATGAGACTTCTCTAAATTCAATATCGCCATTAAACACGGGTCTGGATAAAAAAGATGCATCTAGCGGGCGCTCAACAGGCCGGTGCATAATTTCATCGAGTGAATCCAAAGACGTTGCCGCATTGTGATATTGCGTCAACAAACCAGCCGTTTGCGCAATTGGCACCAGCGCACGAGACGCCAACATTGTGCATGCTAACAAACCACCCATCGTCAGCTCGCCATTGATCACCAGATAAACACCCAAAATCACAAGCGACACAGTAATCAATTGCTGAATACTTGTAGCCCCGTTGTTAATAGAAGATGACAACAATCGAAGCTTACTAGTCACCTCCGTTAAATAGTGTGCACTGCGCTCCCACTTACGCTGCATTTGCCCTTCAATGCCCAGTGCTTTGACTGTTTCAAGCCCAACCAGGCTCTCAATAAGCGTGGCGTTTCTGATAGCGCTTGCTCGATACATGGTTTCAGATAAATCGTGCATTTTAGTTTGCACACTAAACGAATAGATCAAAATAAGAACAGCCCCCAACAGCACTGGAATCACCATCGGCCAAGCGATCCAGCCAATCACGATTACAAAAATCAGCCCGAAAGGAATATCAACAAGTGTCGTAATTGTGGCAGAAGTGATGAAATCTCGTACAGTTTCGAAGGAGCGTAAATTTGAGGCAAACGAGCCTACCGAATTAGGTCTTTGCTCCAAACGAATACCTAACACCTGCTCCATAATGCGCGCAGTCAGCTTTATGTCAATGCGCGTACTCGCCCAATCAAGAAAATAACTGCGCATCGTACGTAAAATTAAATCACCAATAACAATGAGCGCAATTCCAATCGCCATCACCCATAAAGTTTCTGTCGCACGATTAGGGAGCACGCGATCATAAACA
This sequence comes from Methylotenera sp., assembly GCA_041675545.1. Lineage (GTDB taxonomy): Bacteria > Pseudomonadota > Gammaproteobacteria > Burkholderiales > Methylophilaceae > Methylotenera. The sequence goes on along the minus strand of JBAYTS010000043.1, from coordinate 14,912 downwards.
TTCATGGTAAACAGCGGCATCGCCAACGCAAACATATTAACCACAAAAGCGGCAATCATTACATCGCGATAAATGCGGCTATTTTCAGCAAGAGAACCCCAAAACCAATGGTGCAACCTGACTTTACCAACGCTAGGCGCACGCTGATCAAACACAAATTTTAGTTTGGCAACAATAACATAACCTGAGCTTCTAGATACCAGTTCGTCAAGCGGCATCAGCACTTCGGCTTCTCCAAACTCCGGAAAAATCACACCCACTTGATTGTTAGTTAAATCCAGCTTGGTAACAACGCAAGCCTCTTCATCCTTTAATAAAAGTATCGCAGGTAAAAATTCTTGACGGATACTATTGAGTGGAGTTTTTAATATGGTTACCGCTAAATTGACACGATCAGCGGAGCGCTTTAATAACGTAGGTGTCATTTTTCCATCGCGCAATGGTAAGCCGGAAACCAACGCATCTTTAGAGGTTGCCACGCCGTGTATGCGACAAATCAACGCAAGACTATCCAACAAGGAGTCAGCTACGCTGGCCGCTGATTCACGGGTCAAGTCTTCCACACTCATGCTTTTTGCCTTTTCGTTTTCATATTTTATGCAAATTTTAGCCCGAGGCCTGCTCTAAACAATGGTGCTATCAAGCAAATCCCATGCCAGGCTAATGGATTTATCATACCGCAATCCATATCAATGCATTCAATTTAAAAAAAAATGCATTGATACCTTTAATTAACTAGGCGCTCATTGACCAGCCTCAGCTTTGGCGCTCAATTTCTGCGCTACAAGCATACACTTTTATATCAGGTAAAACTCAATACTGGCAACATTCGGCTGTAACGGCTAACCGCAGCCCCGCCTCTTCATGCCAAAAAAGCCTGTATGAAAAATCAATTCGGTACTGATTTTTTCACAAATACCATAAATTCTTCAACGGGCATCGGCTTTGCATAGAAATACCCCTGCACATAATCACAGCCCACCTCTGCCAGCATCGCTTTCTGCTGTTCGGTTTCCACGCCTTCAGCAATGGTTTTAAGCCCCAGCTTATGCGCCATCACCACAATCGCTTCCGCAATCGCCCTGTCATTAGGGTCTGTTTCCAGATCACGCACAAAAGAACGGTCTATCTTCAGAAAGTCGATATTAAACTTCTTGAGGTAAGCCATCGATGAATAGCCCGTGCCAAAATCATCTAATGCGACACTCATCCCTACATCACGGAAGCGCTGCAGCTTATTTTTGACGTCAGTTTTATCCCCCAGCAGCAGACTTTCGGTGATTTCAATCACAAAGTGCTGCATCGGAATACCTAGCACGTCCAAACGCTCAATCCATGATACACCTATATCATCGCGTGTGAACTGACGAGCTGATACATTGATACTGATCTGGCACCCTTCGCTATCGGCAGCACACACATCCAGCCAGCGCTGCATTGCCTGTACGGCCTGATGAAAGACCCAGTCGCCAATCTCATGAATCAGCCCCATATCTTCGGCAATGGGAATGAATTTATCGGGTGGCACCATGCCGTGCTGCGGATGCTTCCATCTTATCAAGGCCTCAGCTTTGACAACATGGCCGCCGGCTATGTCCACGATAGGCTGCAAAAATATCTGCAGTTGCTCTTTGCTAATGGCTTCGCGCAGCTCATTACCCAATAGCAACCGCCGCTGTGCCTGATGCTGCATGGACGGAGTAAAGAAACTAAAGCAATTGCGCCCTTTGCTCTTGGCCGTGTACATCGCCTGATCTGCTGCGCTCATCAGCGCAGTGACGTTGTTTGCATCTACGGGATAACTAGCAATGCCTATACTTGCTGAAGTGTAGGTCACATGCTCTTCCAGATGGAATGGCATCGTCATCACCTCAATGATGTTTTGTGCGATACTCCCTAGGTGAGCAACTGCTGTCAGCTCATGCATCATCACCACAAACTCATCGCCTCCCAATCTGGCCACGATGTCACCCTCCCTGACATGCTGCCGGATGCGTTGCGAAACCTTGATAAGCAGTTGGTCACCATAATGGTGACCCAGGGTGTCGTTCACTTCCTTGAAGTAGTCAAGATCAATAAACAGGATAGCCACGTTACCACCGCTGCGCTCAGCTCTTGCGATTTCCTCACGCAAACGGTTACTGAACAGGCGCCGGTTAGGCAGGTCGGTGAGGCTATCGTAGCTGGCCTGATATTGCATCTGCGATTCGAGCTTCTTGCGTTCTATCGCTATAGAGCAGAGATAGCTTGCCTGATGCATCATTTCCAGATCAGCAGATTCCGGGCTAGCTGGTTGCCGCAGGTAAACAGTGATGATACCCAGCGTTTGTCCTGATGCAGCGACGATAGGCTCTACCCAACACGCACGCACCCCATTTTCCACACAAACCCTCTGGCAAGTTGCCCAGCAGGGTTGTTGATGGACTCCATCAACAATAATAGGCTTGCCGCTACGTGCGGCAACACAGCAGGCGGCACTATCGGCAATTCCAGTGCCGCCCATGGCTGCAGCTCCAGGGAACGAAGGTGCAACAACGACATCGTAGTGACTGCCATCTTCATCCAGCAGCATAATGCTGCATTGCCGGTCCGGGTTCGCGATACTGACATAGACAACCACCTGTTCCAGGGTTTCTGTCAATGAACCGCCTTGCACCATGCGTTCAAAAACACGATGACGCTGCGTTTCAAGCATTCGCTGGCGGCTGACCTGCGTAATATCCAACGCTGTACCGATAAACCGCACCAGTCGCCCATCATCATCAAAGTAAGGCTCTCCACGCTCTTGGATATACTTGACGCGCCCGTCCGGAAACAGCAGTCTGTGCTCCACCTGATACAAGGACTTGTTATGTATTGCCTGATTGTAGGCAGTAGCTACCTTTTCCCTGTCTTCCGGGTGCACTGTTTCAAGAAATCCTGCCAGCGTAGCCTTGAACTTTGCTTTGTCAATTTCCCAAATGCAAAATGTTTCATCGCTCCAGGTCAGCACATCATTCACCATATCTACGTCCCAGCTTCCGATATGGGCAATACGCTGCGCATTTTCCAAGGCCGACTGACTGCGCAGTAATGCCTCCTGTGCCAGCTTGCGTTCGCTAATATCCCGACAAATACCCAGGTTATACCCCACCCCATCAAACTCCACGTAATTGGCAGTAATATCCACAGGGTAAATGCGCCCACTGGATGATTGATGACGACTCTCGAAATTGAGCGTACGGTGCGTTTTGAGGTCAAGCCAATGCTCTGGCCAGATGTCCAACTGATAATCTGGATCAATATCCGCAATACGCATGCCCTGTAACTGATCGCGCGAATAACCCAGCACATGGCAGGCACCTTCATTCACATAGAGAATGCGGGCATCTTCACTAACCAACAACACTGTGTCATTCATATGATCAAGCGATGAGTGCAGCAAACTCAGCTGCCTCTCCGAAATCTTGCGCTCGGTAATGTCGAGCATGACGCCGTGCCAGACGATGCTACCGTCGACTTCAGTCGTGGGCATGGAGCGAAATTCAATCCAGCGTTCGGGCGAACCAGGACGGCATATGCGGGACTCACCATGCAAAGGCTGCAGCGTCCGCGCTGATTCGGCAATCGCGGCCTCGATGCGCGGCCTGTCCTCTGGATGCGTCAGGGCATGCAGCGGCGCCATGTCGTCCTTTACGTCCTCGGGCTTCAATCCATAAAGCGTTTCGATGCCGGGGCTGGCAAAGGGGAAACTGGCATGCCCATCGGGCGACAGGCGAAAGGTAAAGGCGAAGCCGGGGAAGTTGGCGACGAAGTTCGTCAACTGGCGCTCGGCACTGCGGATGGCAGTGAGGTCACGTACCACGCAGATGCTGAACTTGTTTCCATCTCGTTCAAAATGGGTACCGTTCACCTCGACGGGGAAAATGCGCCCATCACGCGTACGGTGACGTGTTTCGAAGCTGACTCTGGTATTCAGCGGCGAGTCGTGCATTATGTGCCGCAATGTCTCCAGATCGACATCCGGGTCAATGTCAAGCGGGCCCATGGCATATAATTCCGCGCGGCTATAACCCAGCACGTTGCAAGCAGTATCGTTGACGTAATCAAAACGCAAATCTTTGTTGATAAGGTAAATCGCGTCAGCTGTCATATCAATGGCATGCTCCAGCAGTTCCATGCGCTGCTGCGCAGCCTTGTGCCCAGTAATGTCCCGCCCGATACCCAGCACACCAATCACTTTACTGCCCGGGCCGTAAACCGGCACCTTGCGGGTTTCCAGCAGCACCCTGTTACCATCCTCTGCTAGTGTTATCCACTCCTCATTGATGCGAGTGGTGCCGGCATCCATCGCTTCTATATCTTTCTGACGAAAGAAATCTGCCAGCTCCTTATCAACGAAATCATAGTCAGTTTTACCAATAATCTCCGACTCACTCGCACCAAAAAAGCGCTCAAAAGCATGATTGCACGAGAGATAAACACCTGCACTATCTTTCATCCAGACCAGATCCGGTATATTTCTCACCACACTATTAAGACGACTGGCTGTTTCCTCCAGACTCAGCTGTGTTTGCTTGAGTACAGTGATATCCTTGATTGTGCCGACCAGAATATCTTCGCCGTGCATATCAGTAAAACTGGTCTTACTGGTAACGATAGTATGAGTTACACCATCCGCATCAGTGAAAGCCTCCTCATTGACATTCTCCTCACCTTGTGTGAATACCAGCTCATCCTTTTCCCAGAACACCCGCGCTTCCTCTTTGGGAAAGAAGTCATAATCGGACTTGCCAAGCAAGGTATCCAAGGGTCGCCCCATGAAGCGGCACATGGCGCGGTTCATCATTAGCCAGCGATGCTGCCTGTCCTTGACAAATACCGGGTCAGCCACGGTATCAATCACCTGCTGCAGGAACTGGTGCGATTCCGTCAATGCCTGCTCAGAGAGATCGCGCTCCATTTCCGCTGCCACCCGTGTGGATGCCAGCTTGAGCATGGATTCGATAAATGGCACATCCTGTATCGGCTTGCTGTCCATAATGGCAATCAAGCCAATCACTTTACCGCTAGAATTCCACAAGGGCTGACCTATGTAACTCTCCACGCCCATGCTTACCAGCAGATCATCATCCGGAAATTGTTGCTGAACATTGATGGGATAACGGCACAAGTCGCCTTCCATGACATTTTCGCAAGGCGTTCCCTTGAGTGGATATTGCATATTAGGCAATACCTTCCCCTTGGCAAACAGGGCCACGGTTTCTGCAAAAGAGGGATTGTCTGCAAATTTATCGATAATGACGTAGTCCACCCCCAACGTCTCACACAATTGGCGCGCCAACCCTGCCAGATAAGACTCGCCATTGCTATGCCAGCCGCGCTGAGCGATAAAGTTGAGTACCTCATCGCTACGTTTGCGCTCGGTGATGTCAAACATCACGCCATGCCAGAGCGTGCTGCCATCATCCTGACGTGTGGGAGTAGAATAAAACTCAGCCCAGCGCACTGCCAGACCAGGACGACATATGCGAAATTCCATATGTACCGATGACATGGCTTGAGCCGACGCTTGCAGCGCAGCAATAATGCGAGGCGCATCCTCTGGGTGTGCCAAGGCATGCAACGCAGCCATGTCACCCAATACATCCTCAGGCTTCAGCCCATAAAGCTTTTCAATACCAGGACTAACAAAAGGAAAGCTGCCATGCCCGACAGGCGCCAACCGAAAGGTGTAAGCAAAGCCAGGGAAGTTGGCAAAGAAATTTGCCAGATGGTGTTCTACATTGCGCATAGGCGAATCTGAAGGCCGCATCTAAAAAATTCGCCTTTCTCATAACTTTTTTATAGGATAAGCAATTATGTGCGAATTCAAGTTTGGGGGCAATATGTAACCCGCATCAGTTAATCTCGGTCAGGCATTGTCCTGCCATTCAACTGATATTCATACTATACTTCTTTGGCACAACTGCTGGACACGGCTTGCATACAACATTAAGCCTGGCCTAAACCTCTAAAACTTATTGTGCCAATTGATTATGCAAGAGATATAGATAAAAAAATGGCTTACATTGCTGTAAGCCATTGAGCATGGAGGCGCGAACCAGAGTCGAACTGGTCTAAACGGCTTTGCAGGCCGCGGCATAACCGCTTTGCTATCGCGCCATGTTGATTTGGCATTGTATGCCAAAACTGGATGTTAAGCGTGCGTTAGACACACTTAACTTAACTTTTTGAAACTAAAACGGCGAAAGCATAAATGCATTCGCCGTTGTAATGTTTGGAGCGGGAAACGAGACTCGAACTCGCGACCTATACCTTGGCAAGGTATCGCTCTACCAGCTGAGCTATTCCCGCGTTGTCGTTAAGACAGGCGCCATTATAGAGATTTTGGACATGTCGTCAAGTACAAATTACGTAAATATTCACTATTTATTTACGCTTTAATTTAGGTAGCGCAGCCTGCAAATAATAAGCCATTGATAGTAATGTTAAAAATGCCGCAATCGCGATTAAAATTTGTCCTACAGTTTTTGTTGGAAACGCGCCGACTTTGTCCCAATACAGTAAAAATAAAATTGCCACCATTTGCACTGCGGTTTTTATTTTACCAATCATCGCCACACCAACACTGCTACGTTGCCCTTCGCCCGCCATCCACTCACGTAAAGCACTAATGGCAATTTCGCGACCGATGATAATTAATGCAATCATCGCGCCTACACGTTCAAACTCCACCAATACAATTAACGCGGCGGCTACCATCAGCTTATCCGCTACCGGATCTAAAAATGCACCGAATGCAGAGGTTTGGTTCAACCTGCGGGCTAAGTAGCCATCTAACCAATCTGTAAATGCCGCCACAGCAAAAATCAGGGTGGCAGTGACATTGACCCAATGCGCTGGAATCGCACCAAATGCTTGTGGGTCGGTTGGTAAATAAAAAACGCCTACAAATACTGGTATCAATAAGATACGTAACCATGTGAGCATGGTGGGGATATTGCAGGTCATTTAATCGGCTCGCTTTTAATAAAATTTATGGGCGGAAAATCTCTAAAATTTGATTTTAAACATTTGCTCTCAATGCAGTGCTCCGTATATTTTTTCTGCCAAACTTTGGCTAATACCTTCTACATTTGCAATTTCGTCAATACTAGCATTTTTTACGCCGTCTAATCCACCAAAGCGCGTCAATAATGCTTTGCGTCTTTTGGCACCTACCCCTTCAATATCTTCTAAACTTGAATGTAGCCTAGCTTTGGCGCGTTTGGCTCTGTGTCCAGTGATGGCAAAACGATGGGCTTCATCTCGAATTTGCTGTAGCAAATGCAAGCCTTTGTTGTCTTTTTCTAAATTTAACATTTCACCGGTATCAGAAAAAATCATGGTTTCCAAGCCTGGTTTGCGGTCTTCACCTTTGGCAATACCTACTAGCAAAATATCATCCAAACCCACTTCTGCCATCACCTCAATAGCAATGCCTAACTGCCCTTTACCGCCATCAATAAATACCAAATCTGGGCGGGCGCCCTCACCCGCCGCCACTTTTTTGTATCTGCGTGTGAGTACATCGCGCATGGCGGCGTAATCATCGCCTGGGGTGATACCAGTGATGTTGTAACGACGATACTCACTGTTTTGCATATCGCCACGATCAAACACCACGCAACTACCCACAGTGGCTTCGCCCATGGTATGGCTAATATCAAAACACTCTATACGCTCTGTCGTGTCAGGCAAGTTTAATGCCTCACGCAAAGCGGCTAACTTGGCAGTTTGATTTGCAGAAGTCGCTGCACGCTGGCCCAGTGCGAGTTCTGCGTTGGTTTGCGCCATTTTTAGCCACACACGCTTATCACCAATCGCATTGGTGTTTATTTTTACCTTACGCCCTGCCTGCTCACTTAACACTTGTTCGATAACTTCTGTTTCAATTTTAATGCCCACCACAATCAGCGGCGGCGTATTCTGCGCGACGTAATGCTGTGCCAAAAACGCTTGCATGCTGGTTTCCAGCGTTTCGCCATCGGTGTTTTTAGGCATGTAACTTCTATCACCCAAATGCCGACCTCCGCGTATCATCACCAGGTTAATGCAATGCTGCCCTTGCAGCTCGGCGCAGGCAATCACATCTGCATCCGACACATTAAAATCGCTCACAAACTGTTTGGCCTGCACTTGGCGCAAGGCTTGAATCCGGTCACGAAACACCATGGCCATTTCATACTCTTGGTTCGCGGCAGCCTTATTCATCTGCTCGGCAAGCGCGTCCATCACCTCAGTCGTCTTTCCCTGCAAAAACAGCGCGGCCTGATGTACATCATTGCGATAATTAGTATCTGAAATCAAGCCTACGCACGGCGCAGTGCAGCGTTCAATTTGGTGCTGCAAACATGGGCGACTCCGATTTGCAAATACGGTGTTTTCGCAAGTGCGTAATTTAAATACTTTTTGTAATAGTTGAATACTTTCGCGCACTGCGACCGAGTTTGGAAAAGGACCAAAATACTGATTGCCTTTGCGTTGCGAACCGCGATGAAATGCCAAACGCGGAAACGCATCGCCCGTGAGCGTGATGTAAGGGTAGGATTTATCGTCACGAAACAACACGTTATAACGCGGCATCAAGCCTTTAATCAGATTGTTTTCCAACAATAAAGCTTCCGCCTCATTGTGAGTGACGGTGGTTTCTATTTTGACGATGTTACTCACCATCATACGCGTGCGCGGGCTGGGCAAGTTTTTGTTGAAATAACTTGAAACGCGCTTTTTGAGGTCTTTGGCTTTACCTACATAAATCACTTCATCCGTAGCGTTTATCATACGATACACGCCAGGCAAGTTAGGCAGGTTTTTTAAGATGGGTTTGGGATCGAACATGACTTTAGTATCAAGCATCATTGTATTCTAGCACCACTGCAACTCCCTACCTTCGTCATTCTGAGCGACGCGAAGAATCTATTTTTTTAGGTTGATTACATTCAAATCTGGATTCTTCGCGTCGCTCAGAATGACGGATAGGATGCCTTAATGGCACAAATAACTTTGTGCGAAAACTTCTTTAAATTTACTCCGCTTTAGCTTCAGCCATACGCAACAAACGTGCTTCTTCTGCTTTTTTTATATCATCAATCTCACGCATCACGCTTTTTAGGTCAACCGCTTTATTGCTCTGCTTGAAGCGACCTGTTAACTCGGTTTCCACCGTTAAATCGCCATGCGCATACAATGCCCAAATCTCTTTGCCGTATTGCGTGTTCAGCAGCTCAGGCGCAAAACGCCCAAAATAATCACTTAGGTTTCTTACATCGCGCTCCAGCATGCTACTGGCCTGGTTGTTGCCGGCGGCATCTATTGCTTGCGGTAAGTCTATAATCACTGGGCCATCAGCACTCATCAGAATATTAAACTCGGACAAATCGCCATGCACAATGCCTGCGCATAGCATACGCACCACTTCTTTAATTAAAGTAGCGTGATGTTTGCGAGCCTCTTCTGCGCTAAAAGTTACATCGTTCAGGCGCGGTGCGGCGTTACCATTGGCATCTGTCACCAACTCCATCAGCAATACGCCTTCGTAAAAGTTATACGGCTCCGGTACGCGCACGCCAGCATTGGCTAGGCGATATAAAGCATCGACCTCTGCACTTTGCCAAGCCGCCTCTTGCGATTCCCGACCGAATTTTGAGCCTTTAGCCATTGCACGACCTTGGCGGCTATTTTTTACTTTACGACCCTCGGTGTAATCCACACTCTGGCGAAAACTACGTTTATTCGCTTCTTTATACACCTTGGCGCAACGCACCTCGTCGCCGCAGCGCACCACATACACGGTCGCTTCCTTACCGCTCATAAGCTGGCGCACAACATCATCAATCAGGCCATCTTCGAGTAGTGGCTCTAGTCTTTTGGGAGTTTTCATAGGGTTATTTTAACATCCGCTATCACTCATCGAGCAACTTGCCCGCAATTGCCCAATCTTCATAGGCGACTTCTTCAAACGTAATGTAGGTGTAAGATTTTGGTTTATGCGCAACGCGCTCTAACGTTTCAGTAATTTCTTTGGCAATTTGCGCTTTTTGTTCACGTGTGACTTCACCTGCTAGTTTGATATTAACGTATGGCATGTTTTATTCTCCTTAACAAAAATAGTCGTGATAGCCGCGCTGTTGTCAGTCACGGCTCGCTTCTCAACAACTCGGCTTTAATCATGGCAAACACTTGGTGAAACATGGTTTCGGTGAGTCGCTTAGTTTGCGTGTTGTAACGGCTGCAATGGTAACTATCAACCAAAATCAAGCCGTTAGGTAGGTTATGTCTTGCAGCATGAGCAAACTTATAATCTTTAATCTTCAAACCAAAGGCTTTAAGCACGGCCAAATGCGCTACATTACCCAAGGCCAGTATGACGCTCCCTGAGTTTGATTGTTGCAATTCTGCGGCTAAAAACTGATTGCATGTTGTAATTTCCGCAGGTAACGGTTTGTTATCTGGCGGCAAACATTTAACCGCGTTAGTGATGCGGCAATTGGTGAGTTGCAAATTATCATCAGCCGCAAGTGATTGTGGTTTAGTAGCAAAGCCGTATTTATACAGTGATTCGTATAATAAAATCCCTGCGTGGTCGCCGGTAAAAGGACGCCCCGTCCTGTTTGCACCATGCATACCAGGTGCTAATCCGACAATAATCAGCTTAGCGTTAGCGTCACCAAATGGCGGCACGGGTTTGCAAAAGTAAGTGGGATTTTTTGCTTTAACTTCATGCAAAAAGCCGGCTAAGCGCGGGCATTGCTTGCACTCAATATCAAATACCGGGCTAGATAATCCAGAATTAGTGTGCATGATTACCTTGGTCTAATCCGTTAGCGCTCAAGCCAGACTTACCACGCAGTGTATGCCAAATATCGCGTATCAGGTTTAAGGTGAACACCAACAACAATACTGAAATTAGCAAAGATAAAATCGGGTCAATGGGCATCCAGCCAGTAAAGTAAATAACAATACCAGCTGCCACCGCCGCAACCGAACCTAATAAATCCCCGATTACATGCAAAAATGCAGCGCGATTATTCAGGCTTTTCCCGTGGTGAAGCGCTTGATGATGCAGCTGCTTTGCAACGATTAAGTTAACGATTAAACCTAAAGTTGCAATGACGGTAAGTGCTAAACCTTGCACTTGATGCGGTTGTTTAAACCTTGCAATTGCCTCAACCACAACAAATGTAATCACCGCCAGCATGGTAAGCGCATTGATGATAGAAACCGTAAGCTCAGCATAACTTACGCCAGATTTATGCCGCGCCACATTTGGCTTTTTAGCGATGACACTCGCCATCCATGCCAACCCCAGTGCGGCAACATCTGAAAACATGTGTCCAGCATCACTTAATAGCGCCAGTGAGCCTGTCCACCAGCCGCCTACTGCCTCAATAATGGCAAAAATAAAAATCAATAAAAACGGAATCAGATAATGACTGTGGTCATCATTATCATCATGTGCGTGGTCTGGATGTTGATGTTGGGTTGCCATAGATGAAATGCTAACCGAAAAATCTGAGATAATGTTGCTCTAATTTATATCCAACCCATTTTATGCTCAGTTACCGCCACGCTTTTCACGCAGGCAACCATGCCGATGTACTTAAACACTACGTTTTAGGTTTGGTGCTAGCGTACACCAAACAAAAAGATAAGCCTTTTTGGTACATTGATACGCATGCAGGTGCTGGCATGTACAGCTTAACTGAAGGTTATGCCACGCAAAATGCAGAATTTGAGCAAGGTATTGCCAAACTAATGGCGGCGGATAATCTGCCCAAGCCGCTTGCCGACTTTGTAGCGCAGATTAAAAGCTTTACCCTTAATTCAAGCGCTTCGGATTCACTTAACTTGTACCCTGGCTCGCCCGCGATTGCACAAGATTTTTTACGCGCAGACGATAAAATGCGCTTATTTGAGCTGCATCCTAATGATTGCAAATTACTGATAGAAAACTTTAAAGGCCAAGGCAAGCAAGTTAAAATAGAAATGCAGGATGGCTTTGCAGGCATTAAGGCCTGCCTGCCGCCACCACCGCGCCGCGCTGTGGTATTGATAGATCCGCCGTATGAAGATAAACAGGATTATCAGCGCGTGGTAAAAATGATTAAAGATAGCCTGACACGATTTGCCACTGGCACTTATATTGTTTGGTATCCGCTACTACAACGCCCGGAACCGCACGACATGATCAGTGATTTAATGGCTTTAAACGTAGCAGATTGGTTGAATGTTGAAATGACCGTACACGAGCCAGCAGCTGAAGGCTTCGGCATGCATGGTAGCGGCTTGTTTATTATTAACCCGCCATGGACATTACCGAATATTTTAGATGAAACCATGCCTGTTTTAACGTCGTTATTGGCGTTAGATGAAACCGCAAGCTATATGCTAGAAAGTAAAATCGCTTAAATTAGCGCCTGCTTTTAGCTGATACAATATAATCCTGTAAACCCAACCCACAAGGCTTTAAAACATGCGTCAAAAAACCAAACCAACCACTACCGAATATAAACAAGGTAGCATCATGAGCAATATTCTATTTGGCAGCCGCTGGTTGCAACTGCCGCTTTATTTAGGTTTAATTGTTGCACAAGCGGTGTATGTATTCTTTTTTGGCGTTGAATTAGTGCATTTGGTTTCAACCGCACATAAAATAGCCGAAGCTGACATCATGCTGATTGTGCTAGGTTTAATCGACGTGGTGATGATTTCAAACCTGCTGATTATGGTGATTGTGGGCGGCTATGAAACTTTTGTCTCACGCCTGAATTTGGAAGGTCATCCTGATGAACCTGATTGGCTTTCACATGTAAATGCTAACTTGCTCAAGGTAAAACTTGCCACCGCGATTATTGGTATTTCATCAATTCACTTGCTTAAGACCTTTATCAACGCAGAAAATCTTTCTGACAAAGTGTTGATTTGGCAAACCGCTATTCACATGACGTTTGTGTTTTCTGCGGTGGCTATTGCTTATATTGATAAACTTATGCACCACCCTGAGCAGCATTAAAGTATTGATAAAGACCTTTGCAAAAGTACTTATTGTGGATGAAGTGCAAGGCGCACGGAACGCAGAAGCCGAGATAGTACGCGGTGTACAGCGAGGTTGCGAGTACCGCGCAACGCAGCAATTCGCCGCAAGAAGTACTTTTGCAAAGGTCTTTGATAGTTAATACAACTGCAGTACTCTGGATGTTACAGTTTGCACATATTTAACTGAAAACTTATGAACCGCAATGGTTTTTTCGTTTTCAGTTTCTACACTCACACGCCAATCGCCTTCTGCCAAATTCTGTTTGTAGGTATATCCTCTAAAACCGTCATAACGTCCACCGGATAAATCAAAACCAATACGAGATTGCGTTTGCCAGCCTTGTGTTTTATCGTAATACTGCCAACGATGGTACAGCTTGGTTTTTAAGCCGGAAGGTGCAAACACAGAGGAAAAACAGGTCACACGCTGGCCGGCAATCAGCTCTAAATCATCACTGGCATCTCGCCAAAAAAACCACCACGGCGACGCCTGCTGTGTTAATTGATAATCACCACCTGTTTTAGTAAGTTCATAGCCAACCGCAATCTCACGCTTCACCAGCGGCACCGGTGGAATCATATCAGCGGCATAAGCCACCATTAGTATTGCAGCAATTAACCCAACGGGTTTAATACTACCCAAATGATTAGGCGTTTTTTTGTAGAGCCAAAACGCCAGGCTTGCCCCCATTAAGGTACTTAAATAAAACCATACAGCGTGAATACTGCCCAGCAGGAAAGGCAGTGCAAAGTTAAACAATAACATTGAGCACAAACCAAACAGCGCCCAACTCAAAGTAAATCGCTTGTATTCACTTTCTAAAAACTCATTAGCGACCAACAATGCACCCAATACCAGCGATGTAATCCATGCCAGCCAATGACTGGAACTTTTAAAATATAAAATGAATAAAGCGCTGAACAAACTACCAAATAAAAATTGCAGTAAAAAATAAGGAAGGCGCGGTGAATAATACTTCTCAATAGCCGCATTCAATTTGTTCGGTCTAGCCTCAAAAGAAATTGGGCTGGCAATCAGGTAAAGAATAGCCGCCGCACTGAGCAGATATACGGAAAATATGACCAAATCCAAGGTTGCAACATAGCGACCTATGGTGAGGGCATCCCACACAAAACCTGCAAAAAAGAAAACTGTGGGTAAAAAGTTAGCGGATTTTCGCCCGCGATGCAGCAGCCCCTGCACCCAAGCCAGCTGTTTTAATTGACTAAACATGTAGCAGTCACTGGTGGTTGACCTTAAAAATAATGGCCAATCACGTAGCCAATCACTATGCCCGCGATGAGCGCAATTGTCACCCCTCGATAGGTAAGTACATCTTTTGAGTAACCGCGTTTTATCGCCACATAAGACACCAGATAGCCAATTGCGTTGAGTAGCCAAATAATGGACAAACTCAACACTTTGACTATCAACGGCCCAATGATAGGCACCAAGCCGATGACACCAAGCAACCAGATAAACAAGTTTGAAAGCGTAGCAAATACAACCACCCCTGCTGCCACGGCTTTGACATCCCAGCCAAAGTACACAGCTGCATAGATAACAGCGATCAGCATAATACTCAGTGGCACCATTAGTTTCCACGCACCGCGCTTAGGTGGTCGCGCGATGTCTTTGGAATCGAAAATTTCAGGCGGTTCTGGTAGATGCAGATTCATGTTATGCCAATTTGATTAACGGTTAAACAACAATTAACTAAGCCAACTCGGTAATAGGTATCACTTTCTTACCATTGCTTAAACCATCCAATGCCGCTTTATATTCTGTCATTTGGTCAAAGTTCAAATACTTGTAAATTTCAGCGGTATTGCTAAGTTTAGTGCCTACCGTT
>JBAYTS010000042.1:0-22575 GCA_041675545.1 Methylotenera sp. | reverse complement strand
TGTCGGTGCGTGAAATTTCGCGACCATCGGCGGTAGCGCCTGATACTGCGATGCGGATAAATTTGGTGACTGGCATGTTGGTCCTTATTTAATCGAGTTGTAATCGAGTGGTGTAGCTAATAAGTACACATAGTCAGTATTAGCGCCATGAGTGGCAATGTTTTGCAGTTCTAATTGGAGTGTTTAGAACTAGCGCGAATAAGCATCTGCTACGCGCACAGCTAACCTTGCAGCTATGAATGCAGTCACTGAAATAGTCAATGAGCTAGACCCGCGTAAACAAGCCCGCCTTTTATATTGGAGTGGCTACCGTGTGGCGCGTATCGCCGAGATGTTGGGCGAGAATAAAGCCACGATTCATAGCTGGAAGCGCCGCGATAAGTGGGACGACACCAACCCGACTGACCGCGTAGAGGCGACGATCGAAAGCCGCTTGAGTAAGCTGGTGCTGAAGGATAAAAAAGAGCCGATTGATTTTAAAGAGATTGATTTGCTGGCGCGGCAGATGGAGCGCATGAGCCGGGTGCGTAAGCATGACAAAACAGGTAATGAGGCCGACCTGAATCCGAAAGTGGCAAACCGTAATAGTGGGCCACGGCGCAAGGCCGAGCGCAACCCGATCAGCGATGAGCAGCATGCGCAATTGCTGACGGCATTTAAAGAGTCATTATTTGGTCACCAGCGCACATGGTTTCGTGCTGGCATGGAGCACAGGATCCGCAACTTGCTGAAAAGCCGCCAGATTGGCGCAACTTGGTTTTTTGCGCGTGAGGCTTTGTGCGATGCACTGGAGACTGGGCGCAACCAGATATTCTTGAGCGCGTCTAAATCTCAGGCGCATGTATTTAAACAATATATTGTGCAGTTTGCGAAAGAGGCCGCAGATATCGAGCTGACCGGCGACCCGATGATTTTGCCGAATGATGCCACGCTTTATTTTTTAGGCACTAACTCAAAAACAGCGCAAAGCTACCACGGCAATTTGTATGTGGATGAGTATTTCTGGATCAATAAGTTTCAGGAGCTGCGCAAGGTGGCATCCGGCATGGCGGCGCACAAGCATTGGCGCCAGACTTATTTCAGTACGCCTTCTAGTTTGTCGCATGACGCGTTTCCGTTTTGGGATGGGTCTTTGTTTAACAAGGGTCGCTCTAAAGATTCTAAAGTCGAGTTTGATATTTCGCACCATGTGCTTAAAAACGGGGTGCTGTGCCCGGATGGCCAGTGGCGGCAAATAGTAACGATTGATGATGCGCTGGCTGGTGGCTGTGATCTGTTCGACTTGCAGCAGCTGCTGCTTGAGTACGGTCCGGATGAGTTTTCTAATTTATTTCGCTGCCAGTTTATTGATGACGCTGCGTCTGTGTTCCCGTTATCTGAAATGCAAGCCTGTATGGTGGATAGCTGGACGGTGTGGGATGACTACAAGCCGTTTGCACTGCGTCCGCTTGGGTTCCGAGAGGTTTGGATTGGTTATGATCCGGCACTTGGTGGTGATAGTTCTGCTCTAGTGGTATTAGCACCGCCTATGGTGGCAGGTGGTAAGTTCCGTATGATTGAGCGCCACCAGTTCAGCAACATGGATTTTGCGGCACAGGCGCAGGCAATTCGCAAAATGACCGAGCGTTACAACGTAACTTACATCGGCATCGATGTGACCGGGCTGGGGCAGGGCGTTTATCAGCTGGTGAAACAGTTTTTCCCGAATGTGCAGTCGTTCTCTTATAACCCGGAGCTAAAAACTCGCCTAGTGTTAAAGGCTTCTGATGTGATCCGCAACCGCAGGCTTGAATTCGATGCGGGCTGGACCGATGTGTCGGCATCGTTCATGGCGATTAAAAAAACCACGACCCCAAGCGGTCAGCAAGTTACTTTTAAAGCAGGGCGGTCTGCCGAAACCAGCCATGCCGATATCGCGTGGGCAACCATGCATGCAATGGCAAACGAGCCGCTGGAAGGCGCTACCGATACTAATCAATCAATGATGGAGATTTACTAATGACTAAGCCTGAATTACTTAAAAGCAAGCCTGCAAGCAAAAAGCTAACTACCAGAGCGGAGGCGAAGCCTGAGGTGTTTTCGTTTGGGGACCCGATTGCGATTCTTGATCGTAACGAGATATTTGATTATATGGAGTGTTTGTCAGTAGGCAAGTATTACGAGCCGCCGATTTCGTTTGCTGGGTTGGCAAAGGCGTTTAGGTCATCGGTGCATCATAGCAGCGCGATTTATGTGAAGCGTAATATTCTGGTGAGCTGCTTTGTGCCTAATCCATTGTTAAGCCGTAGCGATTTTTCAAAGTGGGCGCTCGATTATCTGGTATTCGGTAACGGTATGCTGGAGACGAAAAAAGCACGACTTGGTAAGATCATCGGCTTTGAGCATGCGCTGGCTAAATATACAAGGCGCGGCGTGAAGCCTGATACCTATTTTTATGTGACAGGCTACAAGCAGGAGCATGAATTCGGCAAGGGCTCTATCTTTCATTTGATTGAGCCGGATCTGAATCAGGAGCTGTACGGTTTGCCTGAGTACTTGCCTGCATTGAACTCTGCGCTGCTGAATGAAGACGCGACACTGTTCCGCCGCCGCTATTACAAAAACGGCAGCCATGCCGGATTTATTCTCTACATGACAGACGCTGCACAAAAACAGGATGATGTAGACGCGCTGCGCGATGCGCTCAAGAACGCCAAAGGGCCGGGCAACTTCCGCAACCTGTTTATGTACGCGCCAAACGGTAAGAAGGATGGCATTCAGTTGATCCCGGTATCTGAAGTCGCCGCGAAAGATGAATTCTTCAACATTAAAAACATCACGCGCGATGATCAGCTGGCCGCACACCGCGTACCGCCACAACTCATGGGCATCATACCAACCAACACAGGCGGCTTCGGCAACCCAGCCGACACCGCGCAGGTATTCTCACGCAATGAGCTGAAACCGCTGCAATCCAGATTCATGGAGCTAAACGAGTGGGCAGGGGTTGAGGTTGTGAAGTTTACTGACTACGAGATCACGAAGACAGTTAATCCAGTAGAACCAACAGAGCCTGAACGTCGCAAGTAATTCCATAGCCAATTAAATTGTGTATATGCAAGCCGCCTCATAAGGCGGCTTTTTTTTCACCTAAGCAATCAATCACCGAAAATATGCAAAAAACAGCCTGTAAACACCTGGCGCGCGCGCTCGTGACCCCGCCACGCCCGCGCGCTTTACCTCGTTATTTTTATGCAGGTGCATGAGTTGCTTGAGTGGCGGCGCGTGTGTGGGCTTGGTGCGTGTTTGTATGATCATTAATTATGCAAACACGTGCGCCAGCCGCATGCAGTATGGTGAAAGCGCCATTTATGCTAAAAAATAAAATTGCCCATCGGGAAAAGGTAATATTAGTAATTCAACTAAAAATAATTAACTAAGTAATTGATTTGTATATATATTTTATATTACTTGTAAAGGTAATATTTAGTAATATAAAAGGTAATATTTTTGCAAGTATATGATTTATATATAAAAAATATATTGAATTTATTACTTAAGAAAAGGTAATAACATTACTCTAATATTACTTAAATATTACCTTTTGCAATATCGCTCTAAGCCTTGTATTTATTTGCTTTCAAGCTAATTCATGAAAAATATTACCAATATTACCTTTTCCCGATGGGCTCAAGAATTTTAAAAAATGTAATTTGAGGTAATTGCAATTTGTCTGTAATATGTGCGCCTTACACATCTGTTGTTATATCGATTATCAATCTTGATGCACCAAATAATGCACCAAGGTTATTTTTAAATGTTAGTAACATGATGTTTTGTAGGCATTTATTATCTGCGGTCGAGTCTCACCTCTTCCGCCAGAACACTAGCAAACAAGCCACTTTCGAGTGGCTTTTTCTTTATACCCAACATAAAACCCAACATAAGCAATACTGCTTAAATCCCCTTTAGCCATTGGATAAGTGACACGCGCTTACCCTTCGTTATCGGTGTTACTTTGTGCAATAACTCAGATTTGAATATACAGGCCATGCCAATATCGCGGCTAGCTCTCAAGGTCTTATTGCTTGCCAGTATCACCAATAGATCACCGCCTTCGTAGTTATCTGATAGCTGAATGGATATGGTAAGCCTTCGCTTTTCGCCATCGTCTGTGTGCCATTCAAACTTGTCGCCTTTGGTGTAGGTCAGATAATTGGCTGTTTCGGTCAGGATTAAATCACCAACATTCATAAAGTCTCTAGCCTCTGCCAGCGCTGTGAATATGCGCTTGAATATCCATTCATAAGAGGGTATATCCTGCCTTATGCGTGATTGTTTAGCTTTGAAGTGGTCAGGCTTCAAGCCATAAGAGGTTAACGCTGCATATCTGGGGTGCTGATCGAGTAGCTTTTTAATCTCTTCACATTCTGCCGCCGTGAATAACCTTAAACTGATTGCTTCCTTAGTGCGTAGGTTTTCAAGTTCTGCCGCCATCCAATTGAATGTAGTCTGCCAGCATGAGATATTCCTGAATAATCGTGCGCTAGGGTACCAGTGAGTGAATGTGTCGCTGTCTTCCCATCTCCAGCATGAGGGATTACCTAAACCTATCCATACAGGCTTACCCATTACCCCAGCTAGGTGAGCAACCGAAGTATCAACCGTTATGACTAAATCAAGGCTTGCAATAACGCGCGCTGTGGCCTCGTAATTATCTAGCCTATGCCCTACCATCCATGAGGGTGTTTTATCGCTTTCTGCGCCCACCTGTAGCGAGTGAAATGTTATATCTGTGAAGCTTTCAAACGCTTTCAGGACTTCATGGCTTGCTGATCTAAAGTAGTCTGTAGGGTTTAGATCATTACCGCGCCAACATACGCCAACATTAAAACCTTCCAGCTTTTCACCTTCTATGTGGATATATGGGTCAGGCTCATAACTAGCATTGAGTATATGCGGCAATGTGAAGGCCACGGCATAAGCATCTGCCACGCTTGCTGTATGTACAATGTCCGCATCTATAACGCTGTCAATATCGGTGTTAAGTGCTATCAGGCTCATTAAGCTGGGGTATGCTGCCACCGTTAAATGATTGCACAATGGTCTAGCTAATTTAATGTAGCGTAGGAATTGCAGCGCGTCACCGTTGCCCTGGTCTAATATGATTAAAAGCCTGTCCACCTTTTCACCTGTCCATAGCGGTATTTTGCCCTGTACAGTTTCCAGCGGTACACCGCCAATGCTGCCTTTATTCTGATACTCTTTAGCTATGTATTTAAAAAACTCTGTAAAGCCTTTTTGCTGGAATATGCCATGTAAAGTTATATTGGCTCGGTTGTCTTTTTGAGGTGTAAATATATTGGTAATTTCTACCAGTTCAATTCTAGCTGTAGGATTCTCAGGCTCTAACGCTAGTGCTGTCTGATAACACTGGGCGGCCTCTTTTAACTTGCGTGCAATGCGGTAACACTTGCCTAATATCATTATGCTGTCCACGTTGCCGCTGTTTAACGTGTCTGCGCTTTCATGTGCTGCAATGGCTTGATCTATATCACCGCCAACAAAATAAAGGCCAGCGCATAGCCTTTGAATGTCGTGATTATCAATTTTAGACAGTAGATTAATTCTAGGCTTAGCCTGTGCATACATACCAGCCATTACAAGGCCGTGACAATCTGCCAAAGCTTTCTTTATGATTTCCAGATTCATTCCAGCCCCTAATAAGTTAATAAAAATGCGTTTTCTGATCTGACTGTGCAAATAAATATCTAGGATGACGGATTACAGGCAATTGCTTTCCAATTATAACCACCCTCCACCGTTAAGAAAAAGGCCAGCAGAATCACTCTGCCAGCCTCTCTTGTTACTTTAGCCTTGCGCCTTATAGAAACGCTGTCTAACTGTCGGTGTTTTGCTGAATCATGGCACTAACCGACTAATCCATGTTTGGGAAACGCTTTTCAGCTACCGCCCAACTCGGGAGTAAAACTAGATCGTAACCACTTGTACAGCGCTTGGTGACAATACAGCCAAACCAGCACGCAACTCACTACGAGCTTGCAGGATATTCTCTACAAAATTCGCGTTAATTCTGCCGAATTCAAAAGCAACTGATTGACGGTCAAGCAATAGGCATTGTGTAGTGTCCATTACAATCGCTTTGTTAGTCGGTACAGCGGCGCTTAAAAGTACAGGCACGCCCCAAATGCTTGGAGGTGCTGGGTTTGCCCATCCACCTGCAACATAATCACCAGCGGTCAGGCGTTCGGCTCTCAGTGCTTGCCATTTGGTAGGGTGTAGCAATACCAAGTTAGCATTCCAGCCAATGGTTTGTAGTTGTGCTTGCGCTTCGCCGATAGCGTCTGCATCACCTGCATTAGATGACTGAGTAAAGGCTGTGCCAAGTGTTAACAGGCCGCCAATCTTGCCAGTAGTGCCAGCGCCAGCCACCAACTCATTTTGCAGTTTAAGCAATACTGAATAATTGAGGCGTGATTGAATGAATGTCATTAGAGCAGGGCTGTCAGCGAGTACCTGTTCTGAGCATGGCAAGGTCACGGCAATAGTCGCAATGTTTGCAGTTTTCAGCTCAGTCGGCAGATTGCCTACTGCTTTAGTGTCACCTTGATTAACTTGATAGTCTGCCGCATCAGAATATGCCGCATCAAGTGCAACATACTCAAATGAAGCTGCGCTAACGCCAATACGAGGCAATGATGAAAGCAATGATAGCTGTGTGCGTGCATCGTTAGCGATCTGGCCATAGCGTGCAGCCTGTACAGGGTAGGTGTAATCGGTTGAGCTTGTACCAGCATCACCGACTACTGTAGCTTTGATTAAAACATCAAGCGAAGTTTCACCCGTGATAATTGCAGATTTCTGTTTGCGTTCACGGAATGCTTTCAACTCTGTAGACTGATCAAACAAGCGGCTAATGGCTTTAGTGTTCATGCCGCCAGGTGCGCTCATGTAACCCATATCGCCTTTCTGTGCCAGTTCGGCAAAGCTTGCTGACAGTGATTTGTATTCATCTGATAGCGCTTTAACTTCGCTTTTGGTTTCGTTAATTGCAGCATTTGCCTTAGTTGTAAATTGGTCTAAGGATTCTTGTAGATCTTGGATATTTTCCATGGTATAGGTTCTTTCTTAAAATTTATTTGCAAGTTTTAATATGAGATTGGCTAGAGCTGATAATTCTGCTTTGTCGGCCTTTACCCAAAATCCCTTTTGAGCAATGTCGGCGGCTTCTTTTCGTGAAAAGTTGCCAGCGGTACGAAGCATAGTTTCAAACTCGCGCAATGTATGAGGCTTTGCTGAATTTAAGTTTTTAACATTGGTAACTCGCGCCTGTGGATTGCTTGGTAGTGATACCAGGCTGATCTCCGCAAGCTCTAAATCATGCAAGTAAGTAATGCCGCCTTTAACTTCGCTGCCATTAGGTGCAACCATGTAGCCGATAGAAAAAGAGGCAATATCTCCTGCTTTCAAATGTTCGAAAGCATCGCGTCCTGCTTGAGTGTTAAGATTGAGTTGACCGCGAACATGCAAGCCTTTTTCATCCTCCCGGATGTCAAGCCATTTGCCCACTGGTTGAGATTGGCTATGCGCCCACAACATAACTACAGGCTTGTTAGCATTAAGTGAGTTTGCAAACGCGCCCTTGACCACGACGTCGCCGTGACTATCTAGCACGTTCCATACACTCGCATAACCTTCAACAATGCCTTGTTCTGTTGCTTTCAGGTCTAAAACCTGAATTGATGATATTTGCATAGCTTTCTCCTTAAATTAACAAAGCTCGGGTATTTTTGAGCTTTCAATTTAAGCAGCAATCCCTGCAACTTTTTTGAAAGTATCAAATAACGCATCCCGCGCATTGATTTAATTACTCTAGCACATAATTCAATAAATTACATTAACTTTTTCATGTATGTTATTGATTGTTATATATTTATGTTGATTGTTACAATAAATAATTAATGGCTTGCCTGATCAACCACTACAATCTCGCTAATCGTTGCGCGTTCCTTTGTCTTGGCATTAGTAAGGGTCACAGCGATAGTGATAGTGCGGTCAAATGGTGCTGGGTTCATGCCTACTTCCAGCTTTACTTGATCGCCTTCAGCACAGCAGGCTAGTATGCCGTTGCGGTTCTTTTCAGTCAGTTCTGCGTACCAATCGACTAACACTCGGTTAGCCTGGTTAACTAATTTTTCTAAATTGTTTTCTGTGTTCATGGTGTTGTCCTTTTCATTATTCCCATGGTTTAGATGTGCTGTGGCTGACGATGTCAGGCGCTTTGTTAGCTCGGTATATGGCTTGGTGAGTTAATCGCATAGAGCGCATTAAAACCGCTATACAGCCACTCTGTTTCGCGTGCATCGTTTGCAATTTCTCAAGCCGTTTCAATCCATCATCATCAAGCGCCCATTCTGGTTTAAAGCTGTCCAGCATTGCGCTAACATTGCGCTGTTGAATAATGTGCTGGCATAGTGCCTCCAGCATGGCTGTGTGTTCACGACCGAAAAAGTCAGCAGGCTTGCTATTAACAATTTCAATCCATACATTCTTTAAGTCATTATTCAAGTGATCAGGCGCGATCATTCTAGATTTGCCAGTAATACTGACTACACCTAAACCAGCCTGTGATTGTTTGCCTCGTTGTTTCATGTTTATATCCTTTCTAAAAATACCAATTTAGCTAAGCTGAGTTTCACGTACGGTATGGGGCAACTCAGTAAAAGAGTTGGATTCACCCCTCCGGCCTGTTTCCCATAATCAATATCTGTTTAATCATTTCAGGTGCAAGGTTTAGGTGCATAGGTGCACCCCTATAGGGTGTTGCACCTAAACGCACCTTTTACTACCTCGATAGTGCATTAAGGTGCATTTAGTCATTTGCACCTATTTGCACCTTTGCACCTCCTTGTGTTTCCGCGCCTACCATGCCAGCCATGTCATAAGCCTGACCAGCATCAACCAACTTTTTAATCTCTCGATAAATGTTTCCTTTTGCATACCTATCATCGAAGTGTTTAACTACATCTGCCTTTTTAACGCTTACTGCTTTGGTGCGTAAGAATTCCAAAATAGCGCCTCCAGTTTCGTTAATCCTTTTTGATTTCTCTTTTATTGGTGCGTCTGCTGATACCACTATGGCAACCGATGAAGGCTTATCCCATTTTGTATAGCCGAGGTGTACTGATTCCAACTTAAACCCTATGCGTTCGCCTTTGGTGCTTAGGTCACGTTGCTTTGTGATCTCGCAGCATCTCCCACTAACTGAGTCGGTCACTTCCATTTCAGTATCAACCGCAGCACGTACGCCACTCCATCCCCTGGCACCTGCTGCCGCATTTTTGCCGCTATGGTGGATTAATAGAAAGTGTGCGTTTGTTTCGGTGCGGATTTGGTCAAAGTGCCTGACTACTATGCCCATATCCTGCCCAGCATTTTCATTGGCACCTGCGCTTAGGCGTGCGAGTGTGTCACCTATGATTAATATAGATTTCTGGCCTGTCTCGGCTTCGATTATCTTAACCATGCTGATAACTCTGTTTGTGTCTGCATCACCATCGAATAGATCAATAGGACTTTGCACAATAGCGAAGTTAGGTACTTTTATATTGTGGTGTTTTTGATACCCTTGCAGCCTGCGCCTAACGCTTGCAGGGCTTTCAGCTGCCAGATAGATCACTAAACCTTGTTCGGTCTTTCTACCCATCCAGTCAATGCCACGTGCGATAGCGCAAGCCATATCAATCACTAGGAATGTTTTACCGCTGTTACTATCCCCATATAGCACGCTACCATCTCCAGCCGTTAAGATTCCCTCTACAATCTCTTCGGGCGGTTCGTATGTATCACCTAATTCATGTGCAAATACATAACTTAAGTCTGCACCGAGTGCAGAGTTTATCTCAGCTTCACTGAGCGCCTTGAGCACTGCGGCGTTGCCGTGTTTTTGCTGAATGTCTTTTAAATCAGCGTTCTTTTCACCTTGTAATGTGATTGTTTGAATTTTGGTCATCATTCGGCATCCTTCACAATAATCACAGTTTCAGGATTGAATTGATTTGCCAGCATTTCGGCTGTGGATTGAAGTCTGCTAAGGCCAAAAGCAACCGCTGTGACTATGTTGCGTTTAATTTGCGCCGCATGAGCTGTTGCCCATCCTTCCACTACATACCAGCCGCTAGCATCCATTTCATTACCAAGTAACAGATAAGCGCCTGACATCGTGCCAAAAGTCTGTTTATTGCCTTCATGGTTAATGCACTGTACTGCTTGCACGTTACCTGTGCCGCCTGATCTAATTGGAATAATTACGCAGTCAGATTGCTTGCCAATAATGCCGCCTGAAGCCTCTCCACGCCTTGCACCGAAAGCATGGTGTATCTGTTTGCGCTGGCAATAGGGATGACTGGCCAAAAGTGCATCATCATCGTGCGCCATATTCCATAGCTTCAATGCGTACTCGCTAAGATTGCGATTCTCTTTTGGTGCTGGCTTGATCTTAATTTCTGGCAGAATGACTGCCTTATCAGCTTGATAGCCATGGTCACGCGCTGTTTTGAATAGGGTCTTAATGGTTATGCCGCGACCTTTAAATGACTTCCATACCGCATTGGCATCACGCTCATTGAATTTGTCTGAGTATTGCGACCACTCCAGCCATATCGAATAGCCAGTGTCACCAAGTTCAGATTTAACGGCCATGCCTATATCAAGCCATGTTTCACGATCATCGGCTGGAATATAGGTCAGTGCGCTTCTGATTTCATTTAATTGATTAGTCATATACACCGCCAATCTTGAGAAAGTTGGCTACATGCTGTAGGCGGTCTGCTGCATATAGCTTCATGCCTGACTTCCTGCAATACACGGCATAATTGCCACCGATAGTTTTATAAATCTTGAGATTGTCAGCGCAATAAAGCTGTAGCTTCTTCTTATCGCATTTAGCTCTCAGTGATTGAAATTCAGTTGTATAAGATTTGGGATTGTTAAACATGGCTGCCTCCCATCTTTGCTTTGGCTTTCTCAGCTACGGTTAAACCGCATTCAGTAGCAAAATAAAGGCAAGCGCGATCAAGTTCATATTCTGAATAATTAGGATTTGCAGCGATATACTCATTGATTAACCCTTCATAGGTTGCAAACTTATTTAATGGCTTTTTATATAGCTTAGGTGTATGATTATTAAAGTGATTATTTGATGCTGGCTCTGTCGAAGGGGCTGGCTTTTTTTTCATTTTGCAGCCTCCCAAGCTTCAATGTCTGAGAGTTTCCAGCGAGTACAGCCAGGTGACAGTTTTGTGCAACTAGGGAATTTAGGGTCATTAGCCGCCCAGCGCCATACTGTTTGACGTGATACGCTATAACGTTGCGCTATTTGGCTGTCTGATAGATAGGTTGCAGGTTGAGGTGGTAATGCTACCTCTTTAATGATTGTTACTTGTTGAGTGTTCATTTTGTCTTGTCCTTGATTAGTTGCGACAAGACAAACTTTATTTCTGTGGTGTGTGTTTTCCGTTCGTGGAATTTTTAAAAGAAAATAGTATTGTTTTAAATCATCAAGTTAAATGAATTATTAAGCCTTTCTAATTCCCTAACTTTGCTTTCGCTAATATTGAAAATTAGTCCTGCAACTTGGTAAGCTGTCATAAATTCAATATCTTCTTTTAGTTTATCTGATAGGCGCACTCTATAAGCTTTCAAATATGCGGTTACTTCATTTAATGCAAGCTTGCTCATTTTGTTTTCAGCTTTATGATTAGCTGGCGCTACTTTGTACAATCCAAATTCTACTAAGTCATTTAGTATATGTTTAAGATTTGAAGCTAATTGAATATCCTTATCTCGTTGTTTTCTTTTTTCTGGGGTGCTTATTCCTTTAGTTAAGTCAAAGCCCATCAGCTGCATAAAATCACCGCCTGAGTTATAAGCATTAAGAGTATTTTCATATTCACGTTTCAACCATTCTGGGCATGGTTCATTTGAATGCATCCAAAGTGCTATTGCATCAAATAAAGGTACAGCGCCATTACGGTAATGTTTTTCTAAATCTATGCTGTTCATTATTAGCCCCTAAATATCCCCACCGATTAAGTAGGGCGGTTATGGTTAAACTCTTTTAGATTTAATGTCGATTACTTTCGCTTTATTGTCGCCGTTGTTTATAAAGTCCGCCCAGTCCTGCATTAAAGCAATGCGTTTCTCGAATAAGTCACCGCGTCTATAAGCTGCCTCAACTTTGCTGCCTACGGTATGAGCTAGCGCCATTTCTTTAACTTCATGGCTGTGGTTTGTTCTTTCACTTGCCCAGTCTCTAAATGTTGATCTAAAGCCATGCGGTACTACTTTAATATCCATACGCTTTAATACTGCTGATAAGGTCATGTCTGACAGCTTGCCGCCTCTAGGTGAGGGGAATACTAGGTTATTGTCTACAAATCTAGGCATGGCCTGTAATAACGCTATGGCATCGTTTGAAAGGGCGCTTCTATGTTCTTTTTTGCCTTTCATGCGCTCGGCTGGAATTGTCCACACTTTATTATCTAGGTCGATTTCATCCCATGATGCACCGCGCACCTCGCCTGATCTGGCAGCTGTAAGAATAGTAAACTCTAAGGCTCTAGCGCCTATGCCTTCCTGTTCGCGCAATTTAGGCATGAAAGATGGCATATCATCTATTTTCATTGCTGCATGATGTTTAACTGTTTTGATTTGGCTAGGCTTGTTATAGATTTGGTCTAGATAACCTTGCCACCTTGCAGGGTTGTCACCTTTACGATAGCCGTTCACGGTTGCCCAGGCTAATATAGCCTCTACATTGCCTCTGAGTTTTTTAGCTGTGTCGGTCTTATCATCCCAGATAGGGTCGAATACTTGTTTAATGCTTGCTAGGTCGATTTCTGCCACTGGCATTTTGCCAATGAAAGGGCTGGCATACATACGAATAGCGCTAATCCATTGCGCTTTATACTTATCGTTTTTAAATGTTTTACTCTTAGCAGCGTGTACTTTGTCGGCTGCATCGTCGAAAGTAATAGTATTGCGTTGTGAGGCTATTAGACGCGCCATAGACGCTCTTTTATCTTCTACTGGGTCAATGCCATTGGCAATTAATGATTTCTTCTCTAAGGCCTTCTCACGCGCCATAGCTAGTGAAGTCTCAGGATATGCACCCAAACCAATATCGCGCCTCTTATCGCCTATTTTGGCTCGCAATATCCACGATCTAGCGCCTGTCTTGGTCACCTGTAGATGCAACCCAGCCACACCGCCCACAGAATATAAACCTTCCTGTATAATGCGCTTTACTTCGATAGCTGATAATTCTTTAGCAATTTTCGGCATACCTACATCCTACCCAACATAAAAACGTTAAATTGGATAGTACGCCGTGTTATTGATTATTACAAGTGTTTTATTGAAATATTTGTAAACTATTGATTTTTATATATAACCAAGCTGCAAAAAATACTAATTGAAGCGGATTGTTACGGGTGCATATAAGACACCTCTTCCGCCAGAATATATAAGCCAGTACTAGCTCTCAGCGGTACTGGCTTTTTCTTGGCAAATTTGGGGCAAACAGGGCATTATTAACTTTGTCCAGCTCACGGACTTATCTGCCAAATCAATCTATTTGCTGTAGACCTCTAGCAGTCCAACCCCTAAAAACACGCAAGATAGGCTAAAACAAATGATGAGAATTCAGTTGACGCGCTTAGAAAGCTTACTTTTTGTTTTTTTCATGATAATAACTTTTTTGATGTTGTATAATTGCACCGTGCAAATATTTGTGAATTTATTTTCATATTTATTTGCGTCAAAAAAAGCAGTAAGCATATTTTATATAATTGGCAAGGTTTTGATTTTATAAGATAAATTTAATTTATCAAATCACACTTCTTTTTTTGTCACGAATTTTATGCCGTTTTTATCTAAGCGGCATTTGTTTTTTTAGCCAATATTTTAAGGATTAAACATGAGCCAAATCATCATAGACCATAACCCATCTGAAGAAAAATTAAAGGAACTCGGCGTTTCTAGCTGGTCAATCTGGGATTGCGCACCTTCTAAATTTCCACTTAACTTTGACTCAGCAACAGAAAGCGCATACTTGCTTGAAGGCGAAATTCGTGTAACACCACAGGGTGGCGAAACAGTAGTGGTTAAAGCAGGTGACTTTGTAGTATTCCCTAAAGGTTTAAAATCAAACTGGGAAGTAACCAAGCAATTGAAAAAACACTACAAACACTCATAATTGCAATTTAGTTAGAGTGGAATACAATAAGCCTTGATGATTCAAGGCTTTTTTATTGCCTTGATTTTTTGCGGTTAATTTAGGAGAACAACATGACTAAAATTATTGTAGAAAAACCTACTGCAGAAAAATTAGCCTCACTGGGTGTAACCCGTTGGCCAACCTGGTCTAAAGAGGTGTCGCAATTTCCATGGAGTTTTGGTACGCAGGAGATTGCCTATATTCTTGAGGGTGAGGTGACAGTAACCCCTAATGGCGGTGAACCGGTGAGCTTTAGCGCTGGTGATTTAGTGACTTTTCCGGCGGGAATGTCATGCACTTGGCATGTAAAAAAAGCGTTACGTAAGCATTATCAGCTAGGCTAGCTTTTTAATGAGCCTGACGTGCGGCTTTAAAGTGCCTCTACTTAAATTTCATCCATTAGTGCAAGATATAAAGATTGAATGCTTTGATCGTTTAATCGTTCACCATTTTTAGCTGAAATTAGAAAGGTATCTTCGGCACGATTGCCTAGTGTGTTGATTTTGGCATTGTGTAGCTCAATAGCATGTTTTATAAATTGTTGTGCTAGTGTAGCCAGCAAGCCAGGTCTGTCATTCGCGGCAATATCTAATTTGTGATTATTATTTTCAGGCACTTCTACAATGGTAACTTGCGTTTGTATGGGCATGTGTTTTACCTGACGGCTGATTCGACCTTGAAGCGGCGCTTCTAATGACGTGTTGTTATCTAGCTTTTGCGTGAGCTCTACCTCAATAAATTTTAACAAACCACTGTAACTTACAGACTTACCTGATTGATCTAAAACAATAAAGCTATCTAGCGCATAGCCGTGATTAGTCGTGTAAATTTTAGCTTCTACAATGTTGTAGCTCATGCGATCAAAAAAATTACAGATACGTGCAAATAAATCATTTTGATCTTTTGTGTAAATCATAATCTGAATACCGTCACCATAGGGGCTTAATCGAGCGCGAACAATAGGCTGGGTCGTGTTCAGGTGCGGCGTTAGTAGCCGACTGTGCCATGCAATTTCATCACTTTCATGACGAACAAAGTAGTTTTCTCCAAACTGCGCCCATAGTTGCTGGTATGCATGTGCACTTAAGCCGATTTTTTTTAATTTATCTGTAGCTTCGGCAATGCGCGTTGCAATGGTTTGCTTGGTGTGGAATATGGGGTCAATCAATGCGCGCTTGGTCGCGTGGTACAAGCTCTCCAGCAGTCGTGCTTTCCAGGCGTTCCAAACCATTGGGCTCGTGCCACGGATATCAGCCACGGTAAGCAAGTATAAAGCATCTAATCTACGTTCATTTTGTACAAAGTTCGCAAATGACTCAATGATGGATGGATCTGATAAGTCTGACTTTTGCGCGGTGGCTGACATTTTTAAATGCGCCTCAACCAGCCATGCTACAAGCGCGACATCCGCCTTGGGTAAGTCGTGTGATTTACAAAATCGCGCGGCATCTGCCTTGCCTAATGAGGAGTGATCGCCGCCGCGCCCTTTGGCGATGTCGTGAAATAAAGCGGCTAAATACAATAAATGTGGTGCATCAAATTCAGAAAATAGTTTGCTGCAAAGTGGAAACTCATGTTTGAGCTCTAGTTTTGAAAAGCGGCGTAAATTAGCCAACACATTAAGAATATGTTCATCGACGGTGTAAACATGAAATAAATCATGCTGCATCTGCCCAATAATTTTGCCGAATGCTGGAATGTAACTGCCCAAAATGCCGTAGCGGCTCATGGCGCGTAATGCGTGATTCACGCCATTGGCTTGTGACAACATCTCAATAAAGCGTTTTTTATTAAGAGGATTTTGTCGAAAATCACGATTGACTAAATTTTTAACGCGTTGCAAATTGCGCAACAACGTTACGCCCATGCCGGTAAGTTCAGGGTGTTGTTGTAATAGTAAAAACGCCTCAAATATGGCAGAGGGTTGCTGCTGTAGCAAACCTGCAGTTTTGGCTTCAAGTAACTGATTGCGAGATTCAAAGCGCGCGTTAATCGTTTGGATGAGCGGTGGTTTCACCTGAAGCAGTTGCTGTAATAATTTAAGCAAAATTTCATTTATTAAGCTTACAAACTTAGCGCTACGGTAATAACTTTGCATCAATTGTTCGCTCGCACGTTTGCGAGGTGTGTTGATGTAACCCAGTGTGCAGGCTAATTCATTTTGAAAATCAAATAGCAGTCTATCTTCACGTCGCCCACTCAAAAAGTGCAGGCGTATGCGCAGTGATTGCAATTTCATTTCATGATGCCTGATCTGACGCGCCTCAAGCTTTGTGATGACATGCTGCTTTGTGAGGGTGACCCAGAGGCTGGAGACATTCGATTGTGAGCCATCATACAACTGCAAGCTTTGCGCCAGCCACGCAATCATGTGTAGATCGCGTAATCCTCCAGGGCTTTCTTTGATATTAGGTTCTAAGTTATAGGCTGTATCATTAAATTTTGCATGTCGCTGATCTTGCTCTTTAATTTTTTCTGCAAAAAAATTGACAGTATTTAGGCTGGATTTAACCTCGACTAAAAAGGTCTGATAAAGCGCTTTGTTGCCTGATATTAGTCGCGATTCTAATAAGTTGGTTTGTACCGTAATGTCTTTCTTTGCCTCAGATATGCATTCATTTAAATCGCGCACGCTATGGCCAACCGTTAAGCCTAAATCCCACATCAAGCCTATCAATAACTCAATGCCATGATTTAATGCCTCGCTATCTTTGTTGTGTTCGGGCAATAATATGAGCAGGTCAATATCCGAGTGTGGATAAAGCTCTGCCCGCCCATAACCACCCACTGCGATTAAGCAGCAGTCTGAATCGATGCGTAATTCTGCCCATATTTCTGCAAGCAGTTGGTCAATAAGCTTGCAGTGTTGCTTGAATAATCGGGTGGTGTTTGGATGCTCCGAAAATTGTGTTTTTAACGCTAAAAATCCATCTTTTAGCGTATGGCGCCATAATGCAACGTTATGCTTTTTAACTTCGATTGCTTTAGGTTTTGTTTGCATTGGTATGATGCGCCATCAATATTTTATTAAATGATCACCGCATTAAATCGATTGCTTATTTAGAAATAAAGTCAGGCATAGCTGGCGCGCCGCTTGATAATGTCATCACTTCATAACCGGTTTCCGTGACTAAAATCGTGTGTTCCCATTGTGCAGAAAGACTGCGATCTTTCGTTACAATCGTCCAGCCATCAGGCATTTGTTTAATATCGCGCTTGCCCGCATTAATCATCGGCTCAATGGTAAACATCATTCCCGCCTGTAATTTAAGCCCGGTACCCGCTTTTCCGTAGTGCAATACTTGCGGATCTTCGTGGAATTTTTTACCAATACCATGACCACAAAATTCACGTACAACACTGTAGCCGCTTTTTTCAGCAAACGATTGAATTGCGTAGCCAATATCGCCTAGAGTGGCGTTTGGTTTAACTTTTGCAATACCCAGCCACATGGCTTGATACGTGATTTCGCACAAGCGTTTAGCCTGAGTGGATACCTCACCTATATAAAACATGCGGCTGGTATCACCATGGTAACCATCTTTGATGACGGTAATATCGATGTTCACGATGTCACCATTTTTTAATACTTTGTCGCTAGGCACGCCGTGGCAAATTTGCTGATTGATCGAGGTGCAAATAGATTTTGGGTAAGGTTTATGTCCACCGGGGGCGTAATTTAGCGGGGCTGGAATTGTTTTTTGCACATCCACCATGTAGTCGTGGCATAGTTTATCAAGTGCATCGGTCGTGATGCCATGCACAACGTGCGGTGTAATAAAATCAAGTACCTCAGAGGCTAGCTTGCCTGCGATACGCATTTTTTCAATGTCTTGCTGGTTTTTAATCGAGATGGCCATGAGAAATTGTGTGAAGGGTTGTGTTGGCTGATTTTAACATAGCCAATGCGTCGGTGCCGAATGCCCTTAGATGTTTTAGCTTTAATGATTAAAACTTCAGCTTAAATGTGCATAATTGCGTTGTTAAAATAAAACGAAACTATGGTTAATCATGCTTTTATGCTGTTATTTCTATTTTAGATTATAAGTCATAAGATGTAAGATACAAAAATACCAGAGGAGGATTGTAAATGGCATCTGTACCTGTAGAGTTGGCTGCAAAAGATATTAACGCATGGGTGAATTATATTAGCACCGCGGCAATCCCCGTACTTAAACTTACCGCACGTGAGCTCAGTCAATTGCAGCAAGATGAAGATAACACCAGTGCGCGAGCCATCGCTGCGGTTGTGCACCATGATCCCATGATGGTATTTAAAGTATTGAGCTATTCACAAAAACACAAAAGCAGGAGTCAGTTGCAGGATTTAGTTGAAGTCGAGCAAGCTATTTTAATGATGGGGACGTCTGCATTTTTTCGGAACATACCTCCCACACCTTTGGTTGAAGATACGCTTAAAGCCAACTTGCAAGCATTGACGCATCTTCTCAGGCTGATTCGGCGAGCACACCGTGCGGCTAAGTTTGCTGCAGAGTGGGCTGCACATTTAATGGATTTGCATGCTGAAGAAGTGCTTATTGCTACTTTGTTGCATGACCTGTCAGAAATGCTTATGTGGTGCTACGCGCCAGATAAAATGAATACAATATGTGCCATGCAGGCGGCAGATAAAACGTTACGCAGTAAAGCTGTGCAGCAAGAAGTGTTAGGCTTTCAATTGCAGGAGTTACAACAAAGAATCGTTGAAGTATTTCAGCTTCCTCCATTACTTTCCAAATTGATGCAAGATCAGGCATCTCAAGAGCAGCGCGTTCTTAACGTAAAGTATGCCGTTAATCTAGCTCGCCATTCTGCTAACGGGTGGGATGATGCCGCGCTACCTGACGATTATCGTGACATTGCACAGTTTCTTCGTATGGATGTCGATAAAGTAATGCGCGTGATAGGTGTGCCAGCTAATATTTAGTGTTTAAAACACAGTGCTAGAAATCTTGAATAGAATTTACTATTGTACAAATGTACTTGTCAGCAATACAATGTACTAAGTCAGTGTCAGTAAAAATTTCGAATCTATTCAAAAGCCAAGACCAACATGCCATCAATACAGGAAATATTGCTAGCCATAAGATCCACAAAGCTGGCCGACTTTGACGCTTGGCGTGGAAGGTTCGTAGTCTGGACGGCGGCCGCAACGGCCGGTTTTATTGTTGTACTATTTGCAAGGGCGACAGAATATGCTAATGCCCTGTTTTTTACATTACAAAAAACTCACTGGTGGTTACCGCTGATTTTAACGCCGGTTGCGGGTATGCTCATTGTCTGGATAACCCGCCGCTGGTTTGTCGGTGCAGCTGGTAGTGGTATTCCACAAACCATTGCCGCGCTACACATGAGTGATAGTCCACATTCTACGCTGGTCTCTCTTAAGCTGGCTTTCGGTAAGGTAATGCTGGGCATCGGTGCGCTAGCAGCTGGGTTTTCTGCCGGCAGGGAAGGGCCCTCTGTACAGGTTGGTGCCAGCATCATGCATGCATTTAGACGTTTTTTGCCAGCAGGATTTTCTGTTAACCCTCGGCATTTGATTTTAGCTGGCGGTGCAGCTGGCATCTCTGCTGCATTCAACACACCGTTAGCTGGCATTGTATTTGCTATTGAAGAGCTAGGCCGGCGCTTTGAGCAAAAAACCAATGGCGTGGTCATTACCGCAATTGTATTGTCAGGCTTGGTGTCCATTTCATTGCAAGGTAATTACACTTATTTTGGCCAACTGGCTGTGGGTATCATCGATAAAAAAATCATCATCCCGGTAATCGTTTGTGGCTTGGTTTGTGGCGTGCTGGGCGGTATTTTTAGTCGTACACTTATCGAATCCTCTGACTCTTTTACGGGGAGGGTCGGCAAATTCCGTAGTTTGCACCCACTATGGTGGGCTGGTTTTTGCGGGTTAATAGTGGCATTGTTAGGTGCCATTAGCGCGGGGTCGGCACATGGTTCAGGTTATTTATTCACCAGAGAGATGCTTGGCGGTGAGGTTGCTGAGACATGGCAGTATGCGCCCATTAAGTATCTCGCCACTATTTTTACCTATCTCAGCGGCGTCCCTGGCGGGATATTTGCACCATCGCTTGCCATTGGTGCAGGAATTGGTAATGACCTGTTGCCATTGTTCGGAAATTTACATTCAAATACAGCTATCTATGCGCTGTGTATGGCTGGGTTTCTCGCTGCTGTAACGCAAGCTCCTCTTACCTCGTTTATTATCGTCATGGAGATGATTGATGGACATGAGATGGTGACCAGCCTAATGGCGGTTGCTATGATTGCCTCTATTATTTCAAAAATATTCAGTAAGCCACTTTATGCCACGCTTGCCGAAGCTCAAATGTCCCGTATTTCTGCTATTAAATATAAGTAACATATTGATAAATATCTATTTATTTACTTATTCGTTGATTATTAGCACTAAATAGCCATAGGTTACGATAGCCTGTAACGACCAATCCTAGACGCTCAATTAGTTTCAATTGTGGAAATGTAATTTGTACAAATGTATTATTGGTTGTAGAATGAACCCTCAATTCATCGCAATGGCAAGGGGTAACGTGGTGAAAATTCTCTTGATTTTACTGGTTGTAATCACAGCATCAGCATGCGCTGATAAGAAAATTTGGGTAGCGCCGTTAATCTTCGCGCAATCTGTATTCACCAACTTAGTAAGCTAAAGTAAGCAACTAATCACTATGACGCATAGTTAAGTCAAATACGAAGTTGGAGGTCCATAGATTGACGATTCAAAGAAGCCACGAGTCAAATTCATCTAACACTCAAACGACAAATAAAAACACGATTGCTTTATTCGGCGAGGTGCTCGCAGACGTATTCCCAGACAGATCCGTGCTTGGTGGCGCACCATACAATGTTGCACGCCATCTTCAGGTGTTTGGTCAACATCCAGTGCTAGTGAGTAGAGTAGGTAATGACGCACTACGAGATGAACTTTTAGCCGAAATGACGCGTTTGGGAATGGATGGCTCAGGCATGCAATTTGACGTAAATCATCCTACGGGTCAAGTAATCGTCGATATAGATGAAAACGGCCATCATTTTGAAATCCTGCCAGATCAGGCTTATGACCATATTCATGCTGGTGTGACCCATTTAATCACAATGAAAATACAGCCGAATATGGTTTATTTCGGCACATTGGCACAACGGAGTTTGGCGTCTCGCCTGGCATTGGATGTCTTTTTGAGTGAAACAAAAAGTCCACGCTTTTTGGACCTTAACTTACGCAAACCTTGGTACGACAAACACATCATCAGGCGCTCATTATTGAGAGCGGATGTTGTCAAAGTAAATGAAGAGGAGTTGCTGTTAGTCGCTGATTTGTTAAAGCTCTCTGGTACACCGGGTAGAGGCCATGGGTTAGGTCTAATCGAGAAGTTTAACCTCGATTATCTCTTGGTTACCTGCGGTGCCGATGGCGCATGGATGCTGGCTAAAGATGGCACAGAAACGCATGCAACAGGTCAAAAACCGCATGGAGATTTGGTAGATACTGTTGGTGCTGGAGATGGATTTTCTGCGATTTGCATGCTAGGGCTGCTCGCAAACTGGCCAGCAGAGTTGATGCTGGCTAGAGCCAATGCATTTGCGGCGGCGCTTTGTGGTATCAGAGGTGCAGTTCCCGATAATCTTGATTTTTACCGTCCATTTTTTGAGGATAACACGTGATGATGAATCAAGCTGGCAATAAAGATAATCCTCTCTATATTCTAATGGTCAGTGTGCATGGCTTAATCCGGTCTCACGACATGGAGCTTGGACGCGATGCTGATACGGGGGGGCAAACAACCTATGTAGTTGAGCTAGCAAAAGCATTGGCTAAGCATAACAAGGTGGGCAAGATTGATTTACTGACCAGACTGATTGACGATCCATCATTATCCCAAGACTATGCGCAACCAGAGGAGAGATTTGATGAAGGTGTGCGTATCATCCGAATGCCTTGCGGACCTAAAAAGTATATCCGCAAGGAGCTGTTGTGGCCTCATCTTGACCAAATTGTAGATAAAACTCTGCACTTTCTGCGCCAGCAAGGTCGTCTCCCAGATTTAATCCACTCGCATTATGCCGATGCCGGATATGTTGGAAAACAACTCTCCACCTTACTCGGCATTCCTTTGATTCATACTGGACATTCGCTCGGTCGTCCCAAGCAGTCACGGTTGCTGGCAAGTGGTCGTAAGCAAAGTGCAATTGAACGGCAATTCAATTTTGAACGTCGTATCGCGGTAGAAGAGGATGTGATCCAGCATGCGTCTATGGTGGTCACG
>JBAYTS010000041.1:0-24343 GCA_041675545.1 Methylotenera sp. | reverse complement strand
CACAATGACTAATTGAGCAATACGCTCCATCGGGTTAAGCTCAAACGTAGTGTTGCCGCGGTTCCAGCACGATACCATGAGCTGACCTTGATAGTCTGAATCAATCAAGCCCACCAAGTTGCCGAGTACGATGCCGTGTTTATGTCCAAGCCCTGAACGCGGCAGAATGAGTGCTGCGTAATAGGTGTTATCAATATGGATTGCCATGCCGGTGGGGATGAGTGTTGTTTCACCTGGCTGCAAGGTGATGGTAGATTCAATACACGCGCGTAAATCCAGACCAGCAGAGCCAGCGGTGGCGTAAGTTGGAAATTGACTACGAATGCGGTCGTCTATGATTTTTAGGTCGATGAGGATGGACATAATGTTCTAGTTATCTGGTTAATTTGGATAAGACCGTATTAAACACTAAATATAGGGAATAAAAAAGCCAGCAAAGTAATTTGCTGGCTTTTGCATTATGTTGATTAAATTAGAACTTGTATTTGGCGCTTAAACCCAATAAGTAGTTTCTTTCAGCCGCTGGCTCAAAGAAAAGTGCGTTACCATCATTGACGCGTACAGAACCGATGTAGTTTTTATCGAACATATTTTCAACGCGTAAATACTCACTAAAGTGCCAATTGGCTAACGCTTGCTCAAAGCCTGCACGTAGGTTGAAAATGGTATAAGAAGGTGCGGTTTCAGTGTTGGTATCATTGGCATACACTTTGCTGTTATGGCGCGCCTCAAATGCGGTATTGAAACCTAGCGGTTGGTATTTCCAGGCAATCTCAGCATAGAGTTGTGTTTTGTAAGTGCCTGGAATTTTGTTGCCAGAGGTAATGGTTTCTGGTGTTGATTTTTGATTAGTAAAATCGGAATCAAATTTAGCATTGAGCAAAGAGTACGACAAGTAAGTGGAGATATTATTAGCGAACTGTGATTCGATAGATAATTCAGCACCTGTGCGCTTGGTGTCATTGGCATTGGTGTAAACGGTTTTGCCATTAGCGCTGTCGCTCACGACAAGTTCATCTTTAGTGGTGATTCTGAATAAGTTAAGTGTTGCTTGTGTGTTGTCCCCAATAAAGGCTTTGGCGCCTAGTTCGATATTGCGACTTTCACTTGGTTTTAAGCTTAGGTTAGGTTGGGCGCTGCCAGTTGTGCTGTCAAAACCAGCCTCAAAAAAAGTGGGTGTTTCAAAGCCTCTGCCATAGTTGGCGTAAAGATTAAGGGCAGGGGTTACTTTCCAAACTGCGCCTATCACAGGCGTAGTTTTTTTGTATTCGATAGAGCCGCTGTTGTCTAGATTAAAACCTGAGATTAAATGGTCTTTCACTTTTAAATTAACTTTAGTGTGGCGCGCCCCCGCGTGTAGATCGACATTATCTAAAATCGATAGCTTGCCTTGGATATACTGGTCGAAATTGTTAACAATATTATCCTCATTACGATTTGCTACGTTGCTAGTGACTCCATTGGTTAGTATGTTAGTGTCTTTACGCACATCTTTTGATTTGCCATAATTAAGACCTAAGCTAAGGCTATATGGCATGTTGGCCAGTGCACCAGTATTGTCCCAGCGTACGTCTGTGCCATAAAACTCACGGTCTATTTCGCTTAGTCGAGCATTGGTATTAGCTAAGGCGGTGGCAAGCGGTGATGTGGTGAGCACTTGTGCGTTCATTCGCGTACCAACATAAGGTATTATTGAGAGTTTGTTATTCTCATTAAAGGCATGTTCAAGGTTGAATCCTACCTGCGTGTGATCTCTTTTGACATTGGTGTTTGCAAAGAGTATAGCGGGCACTACGTTGTCGCGAGTGCGGCTGTTAAAGGCTCTTGCTCTATCTAAACCGCCCGGATCTTGTGCTTTTTGTTCAAACCAATTGACCAGTGCGCTTAGCTTGGTATCTTCGCTGATGTTGAATTTGAATTTTGCAGTGGCTTGCTGTTTGTCGCCTGAGCTGTTATCTCGATAACCATCAGTTTCAAAGTTAGAAACATTCAATAAATATTCAATGTTTTCTGCGGTGCCTGCTGCATTTAAAATTTGACGTTTGGTATCATCGCTACCGAACATGACAGTACCGCCGATTTCGGCAGTTTTTGGGGCATCTTTGGTAATTAATTGAATTACGCCACCTGATGAGTTGCCATACAGTGCCGAGAATGGGCCGCGCATGACTTCCACACTTTTTATGGCGGATATGTCTACAACGCCAGGCTGGCCTTGGCCATCTGGCATTGTCAACGGGATGCCATCTACATAAACACGGATGCCGCGTACGCCGAAGCTGGAGCGCGAGCCAAAGCCGCGTGATGAAATTTGTGGGTCTTGTGATTGGTTAGTACGGTTTTGCGCGGTAATGCCTGGGGTGCGAATTAGGCTTTCTGATAATGTCATCTGCAACTGGCCGTCTTGAATGTCTTTTTGTTGTACTACATCAATTGCCACGGGTAAATCAAAACTGTTCTGCTCTACACGAGTAGCGGTCACTACCACGGGGGCTGTGATAATTCTTTCCGATGAAGCTTCTTCAGCCATGACATGATGGCTGGTGCCTAAAGCGCTTAAAACAGCGAGTGATATTATTCTTTTTTTGTAGATGTTGGGGCGTGACATAAATAAACCTTAGGTAATGACTGTGTTGTAAATGAATGTTGTAAGTAATAAATTGAAATTAATTTTATGATGAAAGCGCTTGTGCCAGCATCAGTATTTTCATGATTTATGCGCTAAATTATTGAGTTGGCATTGTGCTCACGTGCGAATGGTGTTGGTTGCTACTAGGTGATGTGACGTTGCCACTGTTACAGCATGTGTGCTACATGCTGTAACAGTAATCTGGCAATCTCAATTTTTGTTGCACGTGCTAACGGGTGTGCTCCGTTTTTATCGAGCAGGGTGACGCTGTTTTGGTCACTTCCCAACGCATCGTTTGCATTGTTAGCTACAATTAGAGGCAGTATTTTGCGCAGACGTTTTTGCTCTGCATATTCCAGCATATTTTCAGTTTCGGCGGCAAAACCTACACAGAATGGGGCATTAGGTAGACTGGCTACTTGTGCCAAGATGTCTTTGTTGGGCTTGAGTTCTATTGTGAGTGACGACTCACTTTTTTTGATTTTTTGGGTGCTGGCGTTTACAGGGCTGTAATCTGCTACGGCTGCTACGCCAATAAAAACATCCTGTGTCGCGATGTTCTGCATCACGCTTTGATACATCGCCTCTGCGCTTGTGGCTGAAATAGTGTTCACTCCCATTGGTGGTTTAAGTGTAGTTGCACCACTTACTAGCGTGACGTCTGCGCCCATTTCATAAGCTGCTTGCGCAATGGCGTAGCCCATTTTGCCTGAGCTCAAATTGGTAATGGCGCGCACGGGATCTATCATCTCTAGCGTAGCGCCGGCGGTGATGAGGATTTTTTTGCCTTTGAGTAGTTTGGGTTGAAAGTGAGCTTCGATTAAGTAAAGTAAATCTTGTGCCTCTAACATGCGGCCTAAACCTACTTCGCCACAGGCTTGTTCGCCGCTGTCTGGTCCTAAAACGCTAATGCCATCGGCACTAAGTTGTGTGATATTGCGCTGTGTTGCCGGATTTTCCCACATTTGTTTGTTCATGGCGGGCGCTACAAGTAATGGGCACGGTTTTGTATCAGAACCACGCGCTAAACAGAGCGTTGAAAGTAAATCATCAGCACGACCATGTACGAGTTTTGCCATAAAGTCAGCGCTGGCAGGCGCAACGATAATGGCATCAGCCGCGCGGCTTAGTTCAATGTGCGGCATGCCATTAGGGATGGAGGCATCCCACATGCCAGTGAATACGGGCTTGCCGGATAAAGCTTGCATGGTGACGGGTGTAATGAACTGGCAGGCGGCCTCGGTCATGACCACTTGTACGTCAATATTGCTTTTTACCAATAGGCGAACGAGTTCGGCCGCTTTGTATGCCGCGATGCCGCCGGTGATGCCCAACACGATTGATTTGTTTTTTTGCATATTTGTGAAACATTAAGGTTACTATTGCGTAATACTTTCATTTTAATACTAAATTGCCTGATGAATGCGGATAATCCATGTGGCGTAACTTAAGAATTATTATTTTGTTGCTGATTTTGGCAACAGTGGTACAGCAAACCTGGCTAGATAAAGCTGATTTGGCGTGGAAGCATAATCTTTATGTGGCGGTTTATCCTGTGAATGCCGATGGCAGTGAAAAAGTGAGCG
Source organism: Methylotenera sp. (assembly GCA_041675545.1). Lineage (GTDB taxonomy): Bacteria > Pseudomonadota > Gammaproteobacteria > Burkholderiales > Methylophilaceae > Methylotenera. The sequence goes on along the minus strand of JBAYTS010000041.1, from coordinate 20,128 downwards.
CCTACTTACGCACCTTAACGCGTGAGGATTTTGAGCCGGTTGCAGAATACTTTGCTGAAGAAGCCGCACAATATAACCTTGGGTTACGCAGACCCATTGAATTGCAGTTAGGCGCGCAAGTGGAAGATGTACCGCCTGAGCCGCCCGCTAACGGTAGTGTTTTGAGTACAATTATCTGGAGTTTGAAATTTAGAGTGTTTGCATGGTCAAATAGCCCTAAAGTCAATGTGAAGCCAGATATTCGTTTGTATTTACTCTACCATGACCCTGCAACGCATTCGCAATTAAGTCATTCAACCGCGCTTAATAAGGGGCGAATCGGGCGTGTTAACCTGTTTGGAGATAACGCTTATGCCAAACAGAATCTAGTGATTACCGCCCATGAGTTATTGCATACTTTAAATGCTACCGACAAGTATGATTTAAGTACCACGTTGCCGGCTTATCCCGACGGGTTTGCGGAGCCTAATAAATCGCCATTATACCCACAGGATTTTGCCGAATTGATGGGCGGACGTGTGCCTAAGAGTGAAGCTAAAGCGGAGATTCCTAAGAGCTTGAAGCATACTTTGGTGGGTGAAAAAACGGCGAGAGAGATTGGATGGCTAAAATAGTGTTGATTAAGCGAGGCGTATTTAATGGCGATAACTGATTGGCCAGCTGCAGAGCGTCCGCGTGAAAAATTGATTAGCCTGGGCGCAGAGGCGTTATCTGATGCGGAATTGCTCGCTATTTTTTTACGTGTGGGCGTGGTGGGTAAAAGTGCGGTTGATTTAGCACGTGATTTACTCAGCCAATTTGGTAGTCTCAATGGCATATTTGCCGCGAGCGAAAGTGAAATTAGCCAAGTACACGGTATTGGTAGCAGTAAATATGTGCAATTGCAGGCGATTTTTGAAATGAGTCGTCGAGCCTTGAATGAGCAATTTCTGCAACGCGATATTTTTCAATCGCCGCAGCAAGTGCGTGATTACTTAGTGCTAAGATTAGGTGCACTTACACGCGAGGTGTTTTTAGTGATGTTTTTAGATGCGCAAAATCGCTTAAATGCCACTGAAGAATTGTTTAGTGGTACGCTCACGCAAACCAGCGTTTATCCACGAGAGGTCATTAAACGCGCCCTGCACCACAATGCCGCAGGGGTGATTTTTGCACATAACCACCCATCTGGTGTTGCGCAGCAGAGTTCGGCAGATGAGATATTAACCAAACAATTAAAACAGGCGCTGGCATTGGTTGATGTACGTGTGTTGGATCATTTTATCGTGGCAGGCAATCAAACACTGTCGTTTGCTGAACGTGGATTATTGTAACTTAGGTCACCAAATGTTGATGAATAGGAAAAACGTATGACGATAGATAACGCACACTGGCTAAATTTAGCGGTGGCTTTAGGTATTGGTTTGTTAATAGGTGCAGAGCGCGAGCGTAGTAAAGGTGATGGCGGCGAAAGCACCATTGCCGGGGTGCGCACGTTTACCATTGCCGCATTGCTAGGCGCGGTGAGCACCTCTGTTGATTTTTGGCTACTGGTGGTTTCAATTATATGTGTGACGATTTTTGTCGCCACAGCTTATTTTGTAAGGAACGATGAAGATCCAGGATTGACGACTGAAATCAGCCTGATATTTACGGTAATTTTAGGTGGCTTGGCAATGAGTGACGCGTCTTTAGCCGCTAGTTTGGCAGTGGCTGCCGCTATATTACTTGCCGCAAAAGAACCTATTCATGGTTTTGTGCGTGGCGTGGTAACAAAAGATGAAATGATTGATTTTTTAATCCTTGCCGCTGCCACGCTGATTGTATTGCCACTGGTACCTAATGCGGTCATTGGCCCGTTTGATGCAATTAACCCGCGCAACCTCTGGTTGATTGTTATTTTGGTGATGTTTATTGGTGCGCTAGGGCATTTGGCACTTCGCTTGCTAGGTAGCCGTACTGGCTTGCCTATTGTCGGCATGGCTTCAGGGTTTATTTCGAGCATTGCAACCATCGGCGCAATGGGGGCGCGGGTACGCAACAACCCTGAGCTGATGGGTACGGCAGTGGCAGGTGCAACACTTTCTAGTTTATCCACGATATTGCAAATAGCAATGTTGCTTGCCGCAATACATCGACCTACATTGCAGGCATTAATGATGCCGTTAATTTTTGGTGGTTTAGCTATCGCCGGCTATGGGTTGATGATGACGCTTAATTCGTTTCACCATCACCATTTAGAAATGAGCCAGCCTAGTCGTTCTTTTAGTGTAAAAACAGCCTTCATGCTTGCATTGGTGATAGCCGCAGTACTACTAACCTCTGCAGCCTTTAAGGTCTGGTTCGGTCAAGCTGGGCTAGTGTTTGCCTCAGGCGTGGCGGGGCTGGCTGATGTGCATGCGTCTACCATTTCTGTTGCATCTTTGTCTGCTGAAAACAAGCTATTACCAGTGAGTGCTGCGGTACCTATATTAGTAGCGTTCTCTACCAATGCTATTTCTAAGGTGATCACGGCAGCCGTGACAGGTGGCAAGGAGTTTTTCCGTCAAGTGACATTGGGGTTAGTGATACAAGTGTCAGCGATTTGGCTGGGCTGGTGGCTGTTTTAGCAGTTTAATGTCTTGATACATGTAGTATTTAGAATGTATGAGATGTAAAAATGCGACCAGTGAAAATTAAAATTCAGTTTCCTCTTGCTCATTGGATGAGATGAAAATTACACAAGGCTGCAAAGTATTCTGCATATTCAAAACGCAAGGCATTTATCCTTTTTCAAATACATGATAAACGTTAAATAACAGTTTTTTTGCAACTCTGATTTATACTATGATGCATCACATTTAAGCTTAAGTTCCTCAGCCCTTCATCATGCATAAAAACCTAAAAATCATTCTCTGGATTACTGTTGCCGTAATGGGCGCATTTGCACTGGCTGGCATTGCGCTTAACCGTGGCGAGAGCATTAACGCGTTGTGGCTCATTACCGCCGCCGTTTGTATTTATGCCATTGCTTACCGTTTTTATGCGGCCTGGATTGCGGCTAAAGTATTGGTGCTAGATGAAACGCGCGCCACGCCTGCAGAAAGGCTGGACAATGGGCGCGATTTTATTCCTACTAATAAATGGATTGTGTTCGGGCATCATTTTGCTGCGATAGCAGGGCCAGGGCCGTTAATTGGGCCAACACTCGCCGCGCAGTTTGGCTACTTGCCAGGTACGTTGTGGATTTTAATCGGGGCAGTGCTGGGCGGCGCGGTGCAAGATATGGTGATGCTGTTTGTTTCAACGCGGCGCAATGGGCGTAGCCTAGGGCAAATGGCACGCGATGAAATTGGCGTCATTGGCGGTACGGCGGCCTTGGTCGGCACGTTTTTGATTATGATTATTCTGATTGCCGTATTGGGCTTGGTGGTGGTGAACGCCATGAAGCATAGCCCGTGGGCAACCTCAACCGTGGCGGCGACCATTCCCATTGCCATGATTGTGGGCTTTTATATGCGCAACATTCGACCCGGACGCGTGTTGGAAGCCTCGGCAATAGGCGTGGTGTTACTGTTGCTTTCTGTATTTGCGGGTGGCTGGATCGATCATCACGAAACGTTGCGCACATGGTTTGATCATGACGGCTTGCCGCTGGCCTACGCCATTATTGTGTATGGTTTTGCTGCCGCGGTGCTACCTGTGTGGTTATTGCTCGCCCCGCGTGATTATTTATCTACCTTTATGAAATTAGGCACAATTTTATTATTGACCATTGCTATTGTGATTTTGCGCCCCGAAATTCACATGCCGGCCGTGACCCAGTTTATAGATGGCAGCGGGCCCATTTTTGGCGGAAAATTGTTTCCGTTTGTCTTTATTACCATCGCTTGCGGCGCCATTTCCGGCTTTCACGCGCTGATTGCATCTGGTACCACGCCCAAGCTGCTGATGAATGAGCGCGATATCCGCATGATAGGCTACGGTGGCATGTTGCTAGAAAGCTTTGTCGCGATTATGGCGATGATTGCGGCCACCGTATTAGAACCTGGCGTGTTCTTTGCCATCAACAGCCCTGCGGGTGTGGTGGGTAAAGAGGCGGTTGATGCGATAGCAAAAATTAATAGTTGGGGTTTTGCCGTGACAGTAGAGCAAATGCAACAGCTTGCGAGTGATATGGGTGAAAGCACTTTATTTGCGCGCACAGGCGGTGCGCCTAGCTTAGCCGTTGGTATGGCTAGTATTTTCGGCAGTGCCTTTGGTAAAAGTATGCTGGCGCTTTGGTATCACTTTGCCATTATGTTTGAGGCAATTTTTATTCTCACTACGCTCGATGCCGGCACGCGCGTCGGCCGTTTTATGTTGCAGGACATGCTGGGCAACTTCAACAAAAAACTGGGTGAAACCTCATATATGCCATCGGTGATTTTTACCAGCAGTATTGTGGTGGCAGGGTGGGGCTACTTTTTGTATATCGGCGTAATAGATCCTAATGGCGGTGTGAATATTCTATGGCCATTATTTGGTATTGCAAACCAGATGCTGGCGGCAATTGCCCTATGCGTAGGCACGGGAATTTTAGTGAAATCAGGCAGATTGAGGTATGTGTGGGTCACAGGCTTGCCGCTGGCGTGGTTGATTGCTGTGACAACAACGGCGGCTTACCAGAAGATTTTTAGCACAGATGTTCGCATCGGTTTTTTTGCTGCGGCAGATGACATGGCGACAAAGTTGGCGAGCGGTGTGTTATCAGTAGAAAAAGCCGCGGTGGCGCCACAGCTGATATTTAATCAGCATTTAGATGCTTATTTGACGATGTTTTTTGTGGTGGTGCTGTGGGTGGTGTTAATTGATATGCTGCGGTTATGCGCGCGACACCTCAGCGGCAACCCCGTACTGAAACTATCCGAAGCGCCGCATGAGCCAAGCCGATTGGTTGAAAACTGGGTGAGAGATTGATGCTTAAAAAGTTAAAACATTTGTGGCACATGATTCGAGATTTGTCTGGTGACAATGCTTATGAGCAATACCTGAAGCATTATGCTGAGTTTCATCAGGCCACGGTAGATACGCCGCCGCCACTGTCACGCAAAGCCTTTTTTAAGTTATGGCAAGACAGTCAATGGAAGGGCGTAAAACGCTGTTGCTAAGGTAATATACAGTCAGGTGACTGCACTTAAGGCTTTAAGCTGCAGATACACCCGCTCTATTTCTACGCTCTTGATTCACATACTTGATTGATTTTCTGCGATCTTCAGTGACAAACTTCGCGTACTCTTCATAGCTTAACTCAGTTACTTCAAAGTCGGCCTTAATCGGGCCGTTTTCAGTGATGTTAAATGTAGGAACATTTAGTTTTTGTACTTCGCTTTTTTTAGCGAAAATAGAATTAAAAAATTGTTTGATCATCACACGCCTCCACTTGCATAAAATCAGATATAGATGAAGTGATCTCAGCAAATGGCATGCCAACAGCGTTAACTGTTGTTAAAGGTTCGATTTTAATTATCTAACCCATTGAAATTTAAATGTAATTTTTAACGACTAGGCTCGACATTCAGGATTGAGTTGACTTAAAAATAAGATATGGAAGTTGATGTCATATTTTTTTGACGAAACTTCGTCAAGCTTGTCGTTTTTGACAAAAAACAAACATCGCAATGCCAAACAGCACCATAGGCCAGCTTAACCATTGCCCCATACTTAAACCCATAGAGAGCAAGCCTAGGTAATCATCTGGTTCACGTGTGTATTCCACTAAAAATCTAAAACTACCGTAGCCAATAAGAAATAAGGCAGAAATCGTTCCAGTAGCGCGTGGCTTGGCCGAGTAAATCCAAAGCATTAAAAACAGCGCGATGCCTTCAAGTGTAAATTCATAAAGTTGTGATGGGTGTCGTAATAAAGTATCAACTTTAGGAAACACCATGCCGTAGTTAGCGTTAGTGACCCTGCCCCAAAGTTCAGCATTGATAAAGTTACCCATGCGCCCAGCGCCCAAGCCAATTGGCACTAAAGGCGCTACAAAATCCATAATTCCCAACCATTTAAGGTGATATTTGCGCGCAAATAACCACATTGCAACTAACACACCTAAAAAGCCGCCATGAAAGCTCATGCCACCTTGCCATACCGCCAAAATCTCCATGGGGTGTTGTACAAAATAACCAAACTGATAAAACAGCACATATCCCAAGCGCCCGCCTAAAATAACGCCAAGCGCGCCAAAGAATAAGGCATCATCCAGCATGGGAACAGTCCAGCCATGCCATTTACGGTGGTTGATTTGCCATTTGCCCAAGGCTAAAAATGCTAAAAATCCTACTAAGTACATCAAGCCGTACCAATGAACGCCAAAAGAGCCGATATGGATTGCGATAGGGTCAAACTGAGGGTGTACGAACATAGGTGCAATAATTGAAGGTTGAGAGATTGGATTTTACCTAAATTTTGATAGTTACAGGTTTAATTAAATTAATAGGGAGCTTTGCACCACAAGGGTACTCCGATCAGAGAAAACTGATAAGTACTACTAAACCCGCTGCGCAGGCAAGTATTACTAATTTTCTAAGTGCTTATCAGTTTTATGGTTAGCAATACTTTCCAGCTTGCTGAATTAGTATTTATTTTCAACCTATTATAGGGCTATTATCTTAGGGTCCAGTTTTAAGCTGGCACATAGAGCGGGGCTAAAGTCGCTTATATTTGATTTGTTGGCAAAGATTATTGAGCTGCACTAAATTGAGCTGCACTAAGAATAATTGCGCAGACGGCAATGAATAGCGTCCATTTTGCAATCCTCAGATATCGTTGAGCATCTGAATAATAACTGGCCAATACGCGATTGAAAAAACTTAACTGTTCAGGCGTAGATTTGTTAGTGGGTATTAGTTTTATTTGGGGAATAGGGTTGATCTGCCGGGGTTTATTAGGAAAGCTTTTGGTCACAGAGAAAATTGACTCAGGTAATTCAAATTTTGGTTTCATCGTAACTCCAGTTTTCTACAAGTAATGAAAAACTACTTTTTATTGTTGGCAACCAGATGCAGAGCAATCATGATTTATATCTTGTTTTTCTGTATGTTATTAGCTGGCTTGCTTAGATTGGTGCTAAGCCGCGCTCAGTATTTAGTATGAATGAATCGTGTTTGAAAAAGCATACCTAGGCAAGTTCTCTATATTTACTAACGATGCTTTACGTTTTTTATTTACCGTATCTTTAATGCAAAGTGATTGATGTGTTTCCCTAATCTGAGTTAAGTATTTAAGTTGGATCTCAGATAAAAACTGTCTTGTGGCAGTTAACAGATTTAACTGCATTATTTTTGAGTTTGAAGTGAATATGTACACGGCTTGTTGCATGATTTCAGCATGTAACAAAAATGGCACATGATATATGCGTCTTTTTTTTGCAAGCTTATCCAGAACAGTAAAGCTTCCGTCTTTAATGTTAACTTGCAATAAGACCCATCTTGCTTCGTAGTCATTGATCGGCATTTTTTCACCACAAATTTAACTAAATGATAATTGTCACAGTATCACAAATTCAACTTTGTGTGGGAAATAATCACACGATTAGGTTAATCAATCGCCAATTACTTTATTTTTACTGTTATAGCAGTAAAGCTGCGGGCAATACTTCCCATATTAAAAGAGGATGCATGTCGGATACAGGCGCCACGCTTGGTGGATGGGTTAAGCATAGGCGTTAGCAATTTAAATAGCGGATGGGTTTATCCACCCAATAGTCACCGTTATCACTACGACCTAAACTATACTTTGCATTCTGGCAGGCAAAGCTGCCAAGTGGGCGTGAGGCGCGGAAACATTTTTATGCCGATAAGTGCATGTTGCAAGAGATTCCAGCGTGTCAAATCAAAGGTATCACGATACAAGTACGCCACCCAGTCCGCCAATAGTACGGCTGCATAAGTTTCGGCATTGCTGGCATCGCAGGTAGAAAGCCCCGCACTGTGCTGATATCCGCTCACAATAGTGGCTACATCATAGCCCCAACGATGCAGTGCAATCGCGGCGGTACCCGCCCGAAATGTGACATCTTCAGATAAACTCGATTCTGCCGCAGAGGCAATAGGATTGAGTGCTGCCGGAAACTCTGAAAAACTAAGATTGGCAAATAAAGCTACAATATGCGCCGCCAGTTCTGGGGTATTCGCCATGTGCCAGAAATTAAACACCACGGATTGGCGTGGCTGGCTAACTTCTGTCACTGCATGATAAGAATCCGCGTGCAGCAAAAAGCCAACCGCTTTGTTATATTCAGGATTAACACTGAATACGGCTTCGCCCTGTGGCGATGAGAATAATTGCAGTACGCCGCCATGTTCGGGTTGCCATTGTTTGTTAAGTTGTACGACTAGACGCGCAATTTCATAACCTAATAGCGGCCGGTCACTGTGTACACCAATGGCATGCCCGGGTAGCATTCGCTGCACCGTGACCAGCATCCGATCGACGAGTGGCAATCCAGTAATCTCGCGCATTCTATTGAGTATTTCGATCTGAAACGTTGCTGAAATATCCGCAGTAACGTCGCAAAGAGAGCAGCGGTAAAACACACCATCCTGATGCTGCCATGCGTTATCTTGTGAAAATAGTAGCCCAAGCGCAACGCACTGTTCTTCAGAAAATGCGGCTTTTACAAAGAAAAAGGGGAATGGCTTGTGATGGTAGTCAGGTTGTAAGAGCAATGACGGTACTCCGTTGTGAATGATATGCGAACGTTGTCGCAAAGATGATATTCTAAATTATTTTTCACATGGATATTTAAAGCCTAAAGCGTTAAGGGGTCGCGTTAGGTGTCCCGGGATGGGTTAGGAGTTGCTTCATGGTTTCGTTGATTACTTTGAATTTATCGTCGTTCTCAAAACGAGAGCAATTGTTTTCATAAATGCGTTCTGAGCCCCCTCCAATCTTACTGGAGCCAATTGAAAAATAGGTTTTTTCGCAGTCGCATCGGAGCATTGCCTTGAGGCGCTTTGTTTTTTTGCTTCTAATCTCGGCAACCCAGCATGAGTCGGCGCAGCCACATGAGCGGTATTCAAGAACTTCTGTCGAATTTCCCCATTCAAGTTTGCTAGGTTTATCACAGCAAGCGGCAGAGGCAGTTACTGAAAATGCAAAGAAAATAAAAATCGAAGTTAGATAGTTGCAGCGCTTGCTCATGTTTGCCGGATTCCTAACGATTGAATTAAGGCGCTGGCTTTAGCTAGCCTCGCTTGATGGGTGGGTTAGGTGCTTGCATGAAGCTGCGCCGAAAAGTGTACAAGCAAGTGATTTAGAAGTGCTTGGAACTCAGTTCTTTCAATGATAAGTTCAAGGCGGTCGCTGCCAAACACTTTGAATTCTAGTTTATCCAGTTGAGCTTGCAATAGATCTATTTGATGGCATATCTCAGGAACGTTGAGATTATCTGCCGCTTTTGTAATGTTTTCGGGATAAAAGTCAAATGCGTCAATGCCACAACAGCCAGCCGAACAGATGGACTCAAGTTCGTGCCACATTGGTTCGAGCCCTTTGAGCGAATAGTCAATCATTACTTCCGCCCCGCGGCTATCGTTCACGAAATGTATCCATTTGTTTTCGCTAATGGGGATAGCATTTTTTGGAAGTATGATGGGTTCTACCATAGGAAAGCACCTAACGTTTGATATAAGGGGCATGCTTGATGGAGGGATTAGGCTGTTTTTGCATGCTGCTTGATCTGATGTAACCATTTTTCAAGTTGCGCCGGTGAAGCATAGCGAACAGGGCCAAGCGAAGTGATTTTGACGGGTTTAATACCACAAAACTCCAAGATAGTTTTTTTGATCTGATTGTGTCCTGGCATTTTATAAACCAGCCAGTAATACCAAGGCGGTGTGTCCATTGTGACGATGGCATGGGCGCTACGCCCCACTAGCAACTTATCCCAGCGCTGAGAGTTGTCGCGATACTGAAAGGCATACCCTGGTAATAGCACACGGTCAAATAGCCCCTTGAGTAACGAAGGCATAGAACCCCACCAGATGGGATAAACAAAAACCAGATGTTTTGCCCAAGTAATTGCGTCCTGGATTTCTTTCAGGCCTGGTTCAAGTTCCTGCCTTTTGTTATATCCATGGTGTAGCGTTGTATCAAATGTAACTTCACCAAGCTTAAAGAACTTGACGCTATGACCCGCCTCTTCGGCGGCTTGCACGTAAGCGGCGGCAAGGGCGCCGCAATAACTGCTTGAGTCAGGGTGACCTAGGATGACTGTGACATTTTTAGACATAAAACCTTTGTTTTTTGAGCCTAACATTTGACTTAAGGGGCTGGCCGCAAAGCCGGTTGACCGAAGCCCGAAAGGCTGAAGAACCCAGCCACAGTGAAAGAAGCCACGTTTGGCCGGTTCCGCTTGACCGATGGGTTAGGTATATCGGTCAATGCTGAGCCCAAGAAACCAAACCTTCAAGTTCGCTAAATATCGGAGAGGTGGAAGAAACGTCGTATGCCCCAGACTCGATGAGCGAGACGGCAAATTTGCATGCTTCATTTTTATCTGGGCGATCGAGCCATGATTTAACTATCGATTCTGCGCCATTTTTGACTACTGCGGTAAGCTCACTCATAACGGAATTTCTCTTTTCTGCACCGCCTGATGCCTCGGCTTCTTCCAGACGAGCCCCCATGTATTTCTGGGAAGCCATGAGATATTTAGCATTGCGTTGCTGCCATGCTAGGACGAAGGCTTGTGGTGTCTCAGGGCGGTTGAGAAGAGTAAGGCAGTCTCGACCTATTCGACCAACCACGAAATTACTTGTTCCAAGATATGCGGTGGAAGCATCGCGAGATTCTGAAGTTACCGAACTAGTAGTTTCGCCGTTTGCTATGGTAGCAAGGGCAAGGACCGCTGTAGCAACGGTGATGCGTAAATAGATCATGGTGGTTATATACCTAACGTTTGAGTTAAGGGGCTGGCTTTAGCCAACCCTGCTTGAATGATGGGTTAGGACAAACAGTACAATAAACCTGTGATATAGCAAACCCCACTAACAGAGAAACATTGTAAACAAAGGTAAAGTTACAAAATAACACTGAGCAGAAGAAGCAAGTCAAACCCTAAAAACAAACCATAGGACCGCGGTTTGCCACACCAAAGGCGGAGCAAACGCATTGCATGGTTGCCAAACCCACCAAACTCACAACCTACCAACCTAAAAAGCTATTAAGGCAGCCTCAACGACAAGAAGGAAGACTAGGCGAATTTTGTGTGTAGCCATTTTTTTGGGCTCTAACGTTTGAATTAAGGGGCGCCGTTAGGCGTCCCGCTTGAATGACGGGTTAGCGATTGCAATAATTTTGGAGCACTTATCTCAAGCGCCTTCATACGTTGCGAGGAGATTGCTTTAGTTAATTGCTCGTCAGGCAGCAAAGAGCCGCCTTTAAAATAGGGCTGCTGAGACGCCAAGTAAAACCATTGATAGGCTAACTCATTATTTTGGTATGGAGAGTTGAGTTTCTTGTAAGTTTCGCCCAAAAAACGCATTGCTTGCGCATTGTATTTGCTTTGGCTTAATGCGATTTTGTTGAGCAAGGTTAAGCCTTCATGAATGTTTTTTTCTCCAGAAACATGACCAGTAAGTATTAACCCGAGGTAATACTGCCAGTGTTCGTCACCCTCAGCGGCGAGCAATTTTATGCACTGAAAATCATCTGGATTATCGCCGCTTATGCGCCTATGTTCGGTATTTTTGAAAGAGCAGGCAGGCTCAGCCGACACATTGTAAGAGCATAAGCAAGAAATAAAGACTGCAATAAATATTCGAATGTTCATATCGCTAACGTAAAGGTGAGGGGCATGACGATAGGCGCGTCCCTCTCGACCACAATGTTATGCCCTGCCTAATAAACTGCATATTTCAGGTGCCGACCGGTATAGGCACGAGTAGTGCGAAAGGCCGCTATATATTTTGGTAGAGATACAGCCTGGAATTGCCGATTTTAAATAATCAGCCATAAGCGGTGGCGACCAATTATCCTCCGCGCCGTGCCAGATGTGCGTGATGAAAGAGGCGTCTGAGAGCGTGGATTTCCATGGATGCACATAAGCTCCAATATCTCTCGCATAGCCTCGGACGCGGCCCATAAAACACGATCTCAATACTTGGGTGATGCTGATTTGAAACTCACGCTCGGTAGCCAATGCTTTGTCATCACCAGCGGCGCTGGCAAACAACAAACGAAATAATGCATTGGGAAAAAGCAAAGCGAGTAATCCTTGCCAGTAAGACAACAAAATGAACAAAGCAGGAAATGCTTTTGCTAACTGGAAAACCCGTTTGCCCGCCATTGCCTTAAGATAATCGCCAGCCTCCAATGGCGCAGCAGCAGAAACTAAATGCAGACTTCTGACCCCATTAGGCATGTAAAGGCACGTCTGAAGCGCAATAAAGGCACCGATTGAAAATCCAATGACATCGACTTGTTTTCCGGCGGCTTTCTTTGAAATCTCATCGGCTAACAGCTTGTAATACGCTTCACCGTTGATCGATGAGTTGACAGAAAACCGTTCAAAACTAATAAACGTCAAGCCGTGATTTTCCCCTTCCACATCGAAGATTTTGCACTCTTCCGGCGCTCCAGGTGCGCCATGAAAGTAAATTACTAGCCTTCCATTGTCGGAACCAAACTGAGTGAATTTCAATGGATGCTCCATTTTTGCATAACGTTTGAATTAAGGGGCTGGCTTTAGCCAGCGTCCCGCTTGAATGATGGGTTAGGTAGCGAAGACATGCCCCTACTATCAGACTTCTCGTGAGTCTGTGATGTCATAAGCAGTGAACTTTCGTTCGAGCAAACCGAAATTACGAGCAGCAGACCGCCAAGGTTCTATGTGTGGTGCCTGAAGATGTCTTGCTAGGCTTTCTTGGTTAGGCCACAATTCAGAGAAGCGGATAAGGCCTAAATCGAAAGGATCTTCTGCTGCGTCATAAGCGATACAACCATCGGTTCTATATGTGGTCTCGACCAGTCTTTGTAAGTGAGGTCGAATTTCCGCCATACTTTCAGGGGGGAATCTAAGAGTTCCAAAGACGGCTACTGTTGGGCGCATAAAATTACCTCAATAACTATATGTCTATCGTTAAGCATTTTTGATAACCAACATTTCATTACCACCTCGCTGAAATTCATAAGATACCCGCTTAACTTCAAAGTGAAACCCCTCGTTTGTAAGCTCCTGTTTTACAAAAGCGAGATGTGATGATGGTGCACCATTAAGCATAAGCAATGGAAATACACGCACTTCTTGAGCTATGCGCAACATTTCCCGAAGTGCTTGAAGATGAAATTCAGCCGACAAATGGACGCTGTATAGAAACAGAAAGTGAGATGACAAAGCTAAGTCGAATTGCCCTTCCTCGAATGGCAATATAGGCAATTCACCAGCAATGTATCGACCATTTTGTTTTCCCGCCTCGAAGTCACCTAAGAAAGTTTCCATTGCCAACATGCGTATGTGCCCAAGTTGTTCTATTGTCGGAATAGATTCCCAAACATAATCATCCTGATTTTTTTGCATTTGAGTCATTACTGTGTCGTATGTCTCGTCGATACGGTTTCTGATTTGGGTAGTATCAAAAACATATACTGGGTCAATTGACACAACATTTCCACCGCACTTAGTCAGTTCCGCATTGAATGCGGCTGGACCATCGCCACAGCCGACGATGCGAAGTCTTAAGTCGGCTTCGCTAAGCGCGAACATATCAACGTACTCGTCATAAGAACGACCCCATGGCACAACTTTTTCTAACGTAAAACTCATAGATAATCTGATTGCCTATAACGTTTGAATTAAGGGGCGCCGTTAGGCGTCCCGCTTGATGGATGGGTTAGTTGTCAGTTTGCCACGGAGAGCCATGTGGTGCAACTGAACGCCAATAAACAAGCTCAAGCTGAGCTGCGGGCCAAAAAAGAATAGCAGCAACACCGTGGGCGATTGAAATAAGAGGAGCAAGCATTGGCGTGCCGAAATCACCTTGAGAGACAAAATGCTCATTGAGTTTTTTGCCTTCACTAATAACGGAATAGTAGCCAGTACGATGAACGAGCCAATGAGCGCTGCGGACAGCCAAATAAGCGGATGAGTAAAGCAAACAAATAGCGATAAAAATAGCCATATTGCGTTTTGATGGAAGTTTCATGGAATTTTGTGAAATCTAACGTTTGAATTAGGTGGCGCCGTTAGGCGTCCCGATTGATGGATGGGTTGGACAGCATTACCTATTAATCTCGCGTATTACTGGGAGATTCAAGTCAACACCCCAGGTAAACCTGATAGATTCTGGATCTGATGGGGCATCTGAATAATTTCCTTTGCTTTTGAGAATAACTCGTTGCCCATCAAAAGTTACGGTTGAAAAATACTTTTTTAAATCATCGGGTTTCCAAGCAATCGTACGTGTCACAGTTGTGCCCGGGATTACATAACTTAAATTTACCTGCCAGACTTTGTGTTGCTTATCTAGAAATAAAACAAGGGTGGCGTAATCACTTTTCTTAAGTTGCTCAGCTTCGTTATTTAGAACATCGGCTAATGTTGCTTCGGTAATTGGTTTTTTCAGGAAGACTATTTCGAGCCCATCTGAGTTTCCTGGTAAACCATGCGCTAGCGAAACAAAAGCACTTTGACTTTGAATTCTGGATTTTCCCAGAGTGAGATGGCTTGACTTATCAACTGCTAGTTCAAATGATGCTTTTGTTTGAAAATTACGACGATCAAACTTATCTGTTGCATATGAGAAAGACGAAAAACATAATACAGTTAGAAATAATGAAAGCCGTAATTTTGAAGCCTGTGTCATGATTGAATCCCCGCTTGATGGATGGGTTAGCCGTTAATTTTTTTGATATAGATGCCATATGGTACTCCATGAATTAAAGGTGCAGAAGCCCACCATTTGAAGCCCATGCGCTGATACATGGGTAAAGCTACCGACATGAGTTCGCTGGTGTGTAGGGCAAAGACAGCGGCGTTATCGCGTTTAGCTCGCTCAAGGCACTCTTCTGCTAACGCTCGGCCTGCACCAAGGCCGCGTGCTTCAGGTGCTACAACGAGCATTCGCATAATTGACCATTCTGGTTGGAAGAACTCATTTTTTGGTTTATGTGGACCGATGTACGCAACTGCACCGACCAACCGTGATTGATACTCGGCTAGGATAAGTTCCCCACTCGTGGACAGCGAAGACATGGCCGAAATTTTTGTTTTGAAATTAGGCCAGTCAGTGTAAGCATTCTTGAACTCATCAAACGCGGCCACGGCAAGTAGGTCAACAGCCGAGGCATCATTTGGTGAGTAGTCGCGAAGCTGAATAGTGTGCATGGTTGACGACTAACGTTTGACATAAGGGGCGCCGCAAGGCGTCCCGTTTGATGGATGGGTTAGGTCGGGGAGAAAAGCACTGCACTTAAATTGTATCGACTCTGCTATCAACCGCGCTCTAATTCCATATTTTGATTGGTACTACGCAAAGATTCTGACAAACTTCCTTGCAAGCTCACAATGATTCTTTCAGCATTTTCTGTGCCGTGATGCAGTGTAAGGTATTCTCTCAGAGTTCCTTTTAAGGGTGTGTTGTCTGCCGGAGGCAAGCCCATTTTCGTTAGCTCTCTAGCCTGTATTTCTGGCATATTTTGGTTTTCAGCAATCCTTGTCTTAGGTTTTGGTGCATATTTTGGATCAATTTCACCTGCAGGCTTGTATTGAGTTTGCTCATTTTCAAATTGATATACTTCTTGCCTTAAATAGGTTTTAAGCTCTTCCGAGCTTGCACCATTTTTATAGAGTTCTAGGATTTTCACAGAAGCTTTGTACGCCGCCATTGCGCCAGGCACTTCTTGCCAACTTTGCATCCGGCCTTGTTCATTGCCTAATACCCCACCTTCAATATCTACTCTCTGCCTCGACTCGCCAACTCTATGTTCGGCGTGGTCTTGTTTGTCATAACTTTGAAAACTCACGACACGTCCAGTTTCGTCACGAATCACATGCGCGGGAGAGTGCGAATCCTGCACCATATGCAAAAGGTTGCCGATGTAAAAGTTGGTATTATCAAATTTCGCTTGGTCAAACCATGCGCCAGCTTGGTTCACAATTTTGTTTAATACTTCGCCGTTGGTGTATTCTGAGCCATCGGCTTTTTTAGGTGCCATGCTATGCCAGAACTGGTTTGCGCCATTGTGGGATTCATAGGTGATGGTGTCAGGTTTGTTCATGTGACGTAGGCCAGGGTAATTGGTTTCCCCAGCCTTTTCAGAGGGAACGTCAGGCCATTCCACGCCTTTTTCCAAGGATTTATTGTAAGTTACACCTGCTGCCTTGGCGGCAGCTTTGGTAATGTCTTCATGCACCCCACCAAGCCCGTCTATCGGATAAGCAGTTTTGTATGTATCATCCGTCATACGCTTCAAGTTTTTTGCTGGAGATGTAGCCTCAATATCTTTGGCGACAGGAAAAGCTTGGATTGGTGATTTGGCTACCATTATTTCATTTCCCCCTATTGGCAATTAAGATGATTCATACAAACTTCGAGTGCTACTCGCGTAGCCACCTTTCATAAGGAAGGCATTTGTCAGGTGCTCCATTAAACAGAGACTTGTTTTTGTCAAATTCACACATTACTTTATCTTCATGAGGTTCAAACCAATCAACGCGTCTGATAGCCCCGCCATCGAATTTAATCATGAGTAGTAAATGACTTTTTTCAACCGTTTCAACGCCTGCAAGCCACACTGCTTGACATCCAGAATAGTTATCGGATATTTTTTCTGGGTATTCTAATAAATCAGCCGCATGTGCTTCATACTTTTTTGCCTCTTTCGGCGGCTTGGTCAGTTTGCAGACATCTATCGTACCATCAGGGTATCGTGGCGTAGTGCAACCAATCATCAAAAGACTGGTAGCCAAAAGCCAAACATATAAAACTTTGTGCATATTCATTAGATTTTTCTCATACAACATTCACTCGATTGCAACATCTTCACGCCAACTCGATGTTTTTGCAAGCCTAAGGTGGAGCTAAGGGCTGCGCGCTTTTGCGCAGTCCCGCTTGAGCGCAGGGTTGGGCTTGGGACTCATTTTTATTATGCTACCCATCTTTTACCATGCTCTGTTGAATACTACCGTTCTTGTGTATATACATTAGCAAGTGACCAGATTGATATGCTTTTCTGCGCCAACCAACCTCCCATACGGCTTCAAGTTGGTGGCACTGCAACAAAACAGAATCAATGAAGAAATCGTCAGGGTCTAAATTTTTGGATAATTCATTTTTTGCCATTTTCAAAGCCTGTTCAATCGATAATACCGGAGCGCAGTTGCTAGTGTCACTGCCTATTCTTTCTTTCTTGGCTTGCGCAAAAGTGCCAAATAAAAGGCAAATTACAATAGTAAATATAATAGGCAGTCGTCTCATCAGTGGCTTTTCAATAAAATGCCCAACGTTTGAATTAAGGGGCGCCGTTAGGCGTCCCGCTTGAATGATGGGTTAGGCTTTTAAGTAAACCCAACGAAATAGCCCACCAAATAAAGAAGAAAACACTACCAAGAAAGATTAGGTGGGGCCGAATTGGTGGAATAAAACAAGCGAGAACTGGGCCGATGACAAATTCACCGTGACCTGGCACAACAATGAAGCCGAGACTAAAAGCAAGAAAAATGGCTCTCAAATGCAATTTTAACTTAGCAGATGAAATGGGTTTGCTGAATGCCCAAGCACATGCGAATAGAAACATGCCATAAATGAAAAATTGAGGTTGTTCTATGCGCATGTTTTAACGCCTAACGTGCAACTAAGGGGCGCGTTAGGCGCGTCCCAGCGACCGGAGGAAGCGAACTTGAGCGTAGGGTTAGAGCTTTGCATATTCAATTTGCTGGCCTGGTTGAATATACCCATACACACGAAACCCATCTGAGATTTCTTCTGTTGGTACATGAACTCTGTCGAGCACAGATAACACACTATGTTTTTGTTCTTTTGATTCAGTGCGAATTTCAACCCACTCGGTAAGTTCGTACCCTCCCTCTCGAAAGTGATAGAACCACTCACGGCCCCATGGGGTGACAAACCCATTTTTCCAGCACTTTGTGCGCCACGCGGGTGTTGGTTCAAGTTCATACATGGCCAAGCGCAATTCGTCCCACTTCGTGTTGTTCATCACAGGAATAAGATGGGGGGGAGTTTTCATGATGGGCTCTAACGTAAAGTTGAGAGGCGCGTCCCTCTCGAACGCCATGTTAGAAGGTATGATACTACTCATTGGGTGCTGCCTCCTCTGATTGTGGTAAATGGTCGGTGATTTCAAACCAAGGAGCTTTTGAACCAACCATGACGTGGCGCATGGGCTTGCAGTCCGGATCGCCATCTACTGTGCCCAATGCCAAACCGAAGGCGTCTTGATACGCTTGCTTGGCAACATACTGCATAGTGGAACCGCACACCTTGCAAAAAGTTCGCGTGATTTCAGGGGAAGACTGATATTGGCCAAGTTGTTCTTCACCTTGAACCCATCGGAAGTTGCTGACCTCGACATATGCCCATGTAGCGAAAGCGGCACCCGTAGCTTTTCGACACATAGAACAGTGGCAGTTTCGCGCGAACTGAAGCGGGTTAGTAATTTCGTATTTTATTGAGCCACAGAGGCAACCACCAGTAATCATTTTTTGCCTTCTAACGTTTGAATTAAGGGGCTGGCGGTAGCCAGTCCCGCTTGAACGACGGGTTAGGCGATTTAATCACCATTGCCGATACCTAAATCCCAGATTACATCGCATTTGCTACAGTATGCACTCCAACTGTCTGGGGTTTCCTTTCTCGAATTCTTTGTTATTGTTTTTTCATGACAGATTGGGCATGGAACATGGTATAGCTTGTAAAAGGTCATGGCGAAAACCAGGCAGCCATATCCAAGAATGAAAATTACAATGTACTTAATAAGGTGGCTATTGTGCATTAAAAACTCATTAGCCAGATAGGCAACTAGCTGACTGCCAATCAGTAGCAACCCAAGAAAAATAAAGTGTTTTTTGGGGATGACAAAATTTTCATGTTTTTTTACGCGCATGTAGAGAATCTTATATTTCGCCTAACGTGGAGCTAAGGGGCGCGCCGAAGGCGCGTCCCAGCGACCGGAGGGAGCGAACTTGAGCGCAGGGTTAGCCCTGCTTTTACCAACTGTCATGGCGCTCTCGGCGTTCCAGCCGGTAGTTCGTGACCTCAAGACGGATGCCATCAGGGTCGGTGAAGAATATTGCCCAATAGTCAGGGGCGTAATTAGGATAGAGCTTAGCTTCCGATGCCTCAATGCCGGAACTACGAAGCTGAGTGGCTACGGCAGCGACTCCCTCCGCCGAATCAACGCGGAGGCAGAAGTGGTGCAGCCCGGGGGAATATGAGTCGTGTGTGGCTTCGTTACGCGCAGGCCGAAGGACATAACCAAAATGACGGTTGAAATATTGAACGTGAGGATCGCCACCCAGAGTGAACTTGTTTTTGCGGAAGCCCAGTGCCTCTAATAAAACGAGGTCGTAGAAAATCTCCGAGCGATTAAGATCGGAAACGGCGATATAGATATGGTCAATTCCTATAACTTCGGTCATGGTATGGCTCTGTGATTGGCAGGGCTAACGTTACGGTAAGGGACGCGCCGCTCACTGAGCTTTAACAAAGCCGCCGAACCTTGATAAAAAACTGAATTTCAAAACTGCTAACGGGCGGCGCGTCCCTTTGACCGACTTGTTAGCCTGAAACTGTGAGAAAAGCATTTAGGCTAATACAAAATTAACTAATTGACCTATATCTTTCCCCATACCATCGAGCTTGAAGTCTAATTTTTCGATAGGGGTCTCTAGTCGGTTAACCCAAACTGTAGGGTAGCCAAACCATTTAGCTCCAGCCGCATCCCATCCCCCAAAAGCTGCAAAAGTTATGTTCTCTTTAGGAAGACTAAATGCATCAATTCCCATCTGGTAGGCTAGAAGACTTGGCTTGTAAGCTTGAACTCTGTCTGTGCTCAGATAAAACTCAAACGCACTCTCAATACCTGAATTTCTTGCATTGGCTCGCAACATTTCTTCGGTTAAGTTGGAAACAAAACCAAGCCGTATATTATTGTTCTTAAATTG
>JBAYTS010000040.1:0-25720 GCA_041675545.1 Methylotenera sp. | reverse complement strand
AGAAAGGATGTTTGCATGACTTCTATTCAAAAATGCGCAGGGCTATCACCAACCGGCGCACAGCAATGCGCCTACCGTGAAGCATGCAAACGCTACACCATACCGGAAACACAAAATCAGCAATGGGCGTCATTCTATGCAACTGCCGGTGATGACTGCGAACACTTTATCCCTATGGCAGAGGCAACACCTCAACCTGTTAAATTCAGGCCAAGCAACGGTACAGAAGGCGACATATTCTTTGCCAATTGGTGCCACCAATGCGCCCGAGATAAGGCGATGTCTGAAGGCAAAGATTACGACGAATGCACCGATGATGAAATGTGCAAAATCATCGGCGCCAGCATGAGCTATGACATCAATGAAGCTGAATACCCGTCTGAATGGATTTATAAGGATGGCGCCCCAACCTGCACCGCATTTGTTAAGGTTGGTGAGCCAATACCAATCAGGTGCGAATTGACTGTTGATATGTTTGAGGTGACAAAATGAACCGCGCCCAACGTAGAAAACTGGAAAAATCAAAAAGCCAAAAGCCCAACAGATCACGCCTGAAAATGACTAATTATTTCACGCTTGAGTTTGATACGTTCGACTCTATCGAGCGTTTATTCCAACAGCTGCGCAACGGCGCCCTGCTCTATTCGCAAAAGGACGGCTGGCAGATCATGGGGTTATCCGGTGAAATGCTACACATCGAAAGTGCACTGGAAGGCTGGCTAAAATACTGGAAAGAGCTCACCGAGCAAAACAACATACCTTATGACGACGCGCCGCTGGTCCGCATATTAAAAGCGCTTGAATATGTAAAACCACTAAGCCGTCGTGAAATAGATGCAGCGTACAAAGTGGTAGAGCTGCAGCGCCATTTATACCGCACGGTGCCGAAAGCTGAAACAACAAGGGTGGTACGTGAGGTGCAAAAAGACATTAGGCGTACTGATGAAATTAGAGAATTGATGGGGATTGCAGCATGACACAACAAACAAATAACAATGTACTTAATACTTTATCTGGCTATTCAGATGAAAGTTTAGTGAAAAAATGTGACCTGTTCAAAGCTATTGATGATTTTACAAAGAGGTGGGATGGAAAAATTGTTGACCCGATTGAGATTAGGTCGTTGATACGAAAGATGCCATCTACTCAAGCCACCATCATGCACAGCGAACAAAGTATGCAGCAAGAGCCAGTAGAAAATA
This sequence comes from Methylotenera sp., assembly GCA_041675545.1. GTDB lineage: Bacteria > Pseudomonadota > Gammaproteobacteria > Burkholderiales > Methylophilaceae > Methylotenera. The sequence goes on along the minus strand of JBAYTS010000040.1, from coordinate 24,518 downwards.
ATCTTAATTTACATATGGTATCACCTGATTATAGATTAATAGGTTGTGCTATATGTGGATCCCATGATGTAGGTTCTACATCACGGGTGGCATATTGTCACAAGTGCGGTCAAACATTTAAATCAGATTCATTTGAAGAAACCATACAAGGTTGGAATAACCTTCAATTGAGCAGGATATCTGCATATATGAAAGTACAGCCATGAAGTGGAAAAAAATAGACAACTACCACCTGCGTTTTGGCGAAACCGCTTGGACAATTACCTTCGCAGAAAACGCCTTGTTCCCCTATGGCTTGCATTTTGAAACAGCGTCAAAGGGGCATTTTAAAACATTAGATGAGGCTATCAGTAAATATCACGAATTGGACAGTAAAAATGACAACACTTGAATATCTAGTCAATAAATATAAAAGAGTGGTGCTGAGTGCCGATGAAATATGTGTTGAATTAGGCAATATGCCTAGGCAGACATTTAACAACCGACGCTCTAAAAAGACGCTTGGTTTTAATACCTGGCGCGATGGCATGTATGTTTACGCACATGCTGCCGATATTGCGGCACATATTGATACTAAACGTGCTGCTTAAATTCCTGACTCAGCCAGTGCTTTCACATAGCAGTTTTTTACAAAGAGACTCCAGCCTTCCATTATGTGCTTACGATCTTCTGCATATTCATTGCGGTCGTAGATCGTTTGCACATTAGCCTGCTTGTGCGCAATACACAGCTCAATAACATCTTTCTGATAAAGCCTTGTAACACCATCAGCCTGCTTTTGGCTATTTGCCCATGTACTGAACATTGATCTAAAGCCGTGGGTGACGTGCTGGCCAGCAAAGCCATTTTCACGCAGCCACTTGGTGATTGTTTCAGAGTTGGCGTGCCGGGTAATATCACCCCTAAACGGGAATATGAATTCAGAGGTCTTTGGCTGCCGCTCTAACAGATCCCGCGATATTGGCGTTAAGAAAACATCATGCTCCTGTTTTTTAAACCGCTTGCCCTTCATAAATTCTTTTTCAATGGTGATGACATCTCCATCAATACCGGACCACTTTGCGGCCACAACTTCCGAGCAGCGAAGCCCAGATAGTATCTGAAACATCATGAGGTCTTTTGTTTGCCGCGTCATGGTGCCGTTTATTGCAGCTTTAAATATGCGTGGTAGCTGATCTGGTGCCAATGCCGGGAATGACTGCACTTGATGCTGTGGGAATACTGATTTGAGACCAATTGCCGGGTTGTATTCGATTAGCTCTAAAATTCTGGCGTGTTCCATTACCTGCTTGATATTGTCGGTAGTCTTCGTGACGGTTTCAAGTTGGCCCTTCTTTACCAGGTGATCCATTGCTTTAATGATATGCCTTGGTTTAATTTCTTGTACTGCCATCAGCATAATATCTTTGCAGTGCAATTCCATTCTACGCAGCGCATCGTCTTTGGTTTTTTCTTCCACCTTGGATTCATAGGCCGGCAGCCACAGGTCTATAGCGTCTTTGAAGGTTACGGTACCGGATTCATTTAGTGCAATCTTTGCAGGTATGCCTTTTGCAACGGTCTGGCGTACCCTCTCGCCGGCTGCCCTAGCGTCAGCTAATGACATAGCAGGATATTTGCCTAGCGTTACGGAGCTGCGCTTACCGGCTACCGAGTAACGCTGCAGCCATGTTTTACTTGCAGCCGTAACCACCAGGCATAAACCAGCCCCATCACGGTGCTCACCCACGGCGGCACTAACCACCTGTTTAGCAGATAAAACATTTCTTTTCATAAAAGCACCAAGCAAATAATAAAAGCACCAAGACTTGGTGCTTTTGCGATTTTACTACTTGATTTTACTTATTACCACTTATAACCACTTGCATAGCTCGAAGCATTGCACTGCCTTGGTTTCGGTAACATTTGGGAGTAGTAGGGAGTGTCTGGGAAAGACCTTTGGCGGAAGAGGTGAGATTCGAACTCACGGTGGGCTCGCACCCACGACAGTTTTCAAGACTGTAGCATTAAACCGCTCTGCCACTCTTCCGTCTAAACGTTACCTGTGTAACGAAGGCGCCATTATAACAACAAATTAGTCGTCTTGAATATCCTGATTTGGAAAAAATACATCAGAATAGCCAAAATATTTTAAATCCCTAATACGCATCGGGTACAAAATGCCATCCAGGTGGTCATTTTCGTGTTGAACAACGCGTGCATGGAACCCACTCACTAGTCGATCTATCTTATTCCCGTATTGATCAAACCCTGCATAATGCAAACGTAGGTGACGTGGCACTACGCCACGCATGCCTGGGACCGACAAACACCCTTCCCATCCTTCTTCTACGTCTTCACCAATTAACGTGAGTACCGGGTTAATCAACACAGTGTAGGGCACGGCATCAGCATCTGGGTAGCGTGGATTTTTACTGCCATCTAACTCTTTTTGTCCAAAAATAATAACGCGTAAGCTTGTCCCGATTTGAGGGGCGGCAATACCAGCGCCATTCATGTATTGCATGGTATCTTGCAAATCTTGAATCAGGCCATGTAATTCAGGCGTGTCGAATTTTTCTACGGGCGTTGCTTTTAATAATAGACAAGGTTCGCCCATACGCAAAACACTTTTTATTGCCATTTAATTACCTTTCGTGGCGCTACTTGTACTAGTTATTTTCTGTCTTTTTAAAACCGTTTTGTTTGACCAGTTGCGCAATAATATTGCGTACGCGCACCATGGTTTGATTAAGGTTGGCAATCACCTCTTCATATTTAATGCCATGCAGGCTGTCACCACGTCCTGCTGCATAATTAGCCACCGGACAAATAGTGGCATAACTTATCCCAAGCTCGCGTGCCAGCGCGGCTTCTGGCATACCGGTCATACCTACCATCGTTGCACCATCGCGCTCTAATCGGTTAATTTCAGCCGCAGTTTCTAGGCGCGGCCCTTGTGTAGTGGCATAAATACCATGGTTGATAACAGGCTCGCCTGCGGTCAGTGCCGCTTGCTGCCATTTTGCTCGCAAATTCGGGCAGTACGGATCCGTAAAATCAATGTGCTTTACAGGTTGGGTGATGCCATCGTGGAATGTGTTTTTACGTCCGTAAGTGTAATCAATAATTTGATGCGGAATCGCGATCACGCCTGCGGCCAAATCCGGATGAATGCCACCCACTGTTGCAATTGCTGCAATCTCGGTCACACCTTGTAGATGCAAAGCTGAAATATTGGCACGATAGTTCACTTCATGTGGTGGGATGGTATGCCCATTGCCGTGACGCGCTAGAAAAATCACTTCACGTCCAGCAATTTCACCAAAAATCAGTGGTTGCGACGGTTCACCATAAGGGGTGCGCACAATTAAACGCTTGGTAATGTTTAAATTATCTAATTGCGTTAAGCCTGTGCCGCCAATAATTGCTAACATAAAACACTTTCAAAAAATTTTGTTGTTTTTATTTTAACCCAGATTATCCATTAGGACGCGAAATGATAATGAGGCTATTTTTGAGGCAGTTTTGTGGCTTATGATGAGTTCATAGCGAGCTATGGACGACGATTAAGTCGCAAAAATGACCAGAAAGAGACCATTAGCATTCGCGAGACCGTAAAGGTCTTCCCAGCAGAATATATCTGCTAAAGCAGAGTATTCATGCCTGATAGGATTGAAAATCCGCCTAATGGATAATCTGGGTTTAACAAAGCTTTGTCTAAATACTGCAATAAATATTGAAGCTGCATTGAGGCTAAAGCAGGTAAAACTCACACTATTTTGTGGCATACTCACGCCATGACGCAATTTCATACAGATCCATTGGCAATGCCTCAGACTATCACACATCAAAGCATTAGCCTTGCTAGCAGCCACTATGAAAACTTTCCTGTGGCCTCTGTTTTTTTGCCGCAACACCTACGCGAACCGATTGCTTTAATTTACAACTTTGCCAGGCAAGCGGATGACTTTGCTGATGAAGGTGATTTTACGATTGAGCATCGATTAAATTTACTCAATAGTTTTCGCGATGAGTTAGATTTATTGCACGCTTACATCAAGCCGAAAACACCATTTTTTGCGACTTTAGGTCAAATGATTAAGGCAAAAAAACTGCCGTACGCGCCCTTCTACGCGCTACTGGATGCCTTTAGTCAAGATGTTACTAAAACACGTTACGCTAATCACGATGAAGTGCTTGATTACTGCCAACGCTCAGCCAACCCGATTGGCCAATTACTATTACATTTATACCAAAACGCCACACCTGCAAACATTGCATTATCCAATCACATTTGCACTGCACTACAAATCATCAATTTTTTACAAGACATTGCTATTGATTTTAAGAAAAATGAGGGCAAACAGCGCATTTATATGAGCCAGGAAGAACTGGCGGCATTTGGTATTACCGAGCAACAAATTCAAAACTACGTAGATGGTAATGAACTTGTTGATGCAAACTGGCAGCAATTTATGCAGTTTAATCTACGTCGCGTTAATGCTTGCCTATATGCCGGAAAGCCACTCGGGCGTATTTTGAAGGGACGTATCGGCTTTGAAATGCGGATGATTATTGCCGGTGGCGAGCGCATTATTAGCAAGCTAAGCCACGTGAATGGTGATGTATTCAAGCATAGACCAACACTCCACCACGGAGATTGGTTAATTGTATTTTTAAAAGCACTCATTAAAATTTAAAATTAACGCATTAAAATTAAAGCGCTGCTTTTTTGCAGCTACAAAAAGGTACCAAGAAACAAAATGACGCCTAAGCAGTATTGCCAACAAAAAACTAAAAAAAGCGGCTCAAGCTTTTATTACAGCTTTATGTTTTTATCAAAACCAAAACGCGAGGCGATTACCGCACTGTATGCGTTTTGTCGTGAAGTTGACGATATTGTAGATGAGTGCACCGAGCTAAAAGTCGCGCAAGTGAAGCTCGCTTGGTGGAAAGATGAAATTAAAAATCTGTATCAAGGCAAACCCATACACCCGGTGACGCGCGCATTACAAAATGTGATTCATACCTATCATTTAAGTGAAGAGCATTTTCATGAAATTATTGACGGCATGGAAATGGATTTAAATTTCAACCGCTATCAAGATTTTAAACAGCTACAGCTTTATTGTTACCGTGTTGCCAGCGTGGTTGGCATATTGTCTGCGCAAATATTTGGCTTTAACAATCGTAAAACACTCAAATATGCGCACGATTTAGGCATGGCATTTCAACTCACCAATATCATCCGCGATGTGGGAGAAGATGCACGACGCAATCGCATTTACATTCCGCTGGATGATTTAGCCACATTCAAAGTCACAGAAGATGATATTTTGCAAAGTCGCGAATCTGATGCCGTGAAAAAACTACTGGAATTTCAAATTGAGCGTGCGGAAAGCCATTATGACCGCGCTCTGCATGAATTGCCGGCTGAAGATCGTAAAAGTCAGCGCGTTGGTTTGATGATGGCAGCCATTTACCGCACATTACTGCGTGAAATTAAAACCGATGGCGCCGAAAAAGTATTGAGCTCACGTACCTCGCTTGGGGCGTTACGCAAGCTTGGTTTGGCTTCGCGCGTTTGGCTTAAAAACCTGTAAAGGCGTATTGAGTGAATATACGGACTCCCCTTAAATGACAAACGGCATTCAGGTTGCAGTGATTGGTGGTGGCTGCGCGGGGCTTAGTGCTGCGGCCAATCTAGCAGAGCGCGGCTATGCAGTGACTGTGTTTGAAGCCAGCTCACAATTAGGTGGGCGTGCGCGTACCGTAGTGGTTGAAAATAAAGATTTAATGCAATTACTGGACAACGGCCAGCATATTTTATTAGGCGCGTACACTGAGACTTTAGCCTTATTAAAAAAAGTAGGCGTCGATGAAAATCAAGTATTTTTGCGCCAACCGTTACAGATTAACATGCAGTCTGCTGCGGCAAAGTCTGTATTCTCACTCAAGTCAGCCAGTTTTCTACCTGCACCGCTCAATATGCTTTGGGGCTTTTTATGTTGCAGGGGCCTCAGCTTATCAGAGCGTATCGCAGCATTAAAACTGATGCGCTACCTTAAAAATACCCGGTATGAAATAATCGGTGACCGCCCGCTAGAGGAATTCTTGATTAGTCACCAACAAACGGTACGGCTTATTGAACTGTTATGGGAGCCGCTATGCCTAGCCGCACTAAATACGCCTATTGATAAGGCAAGTACGCGTATATTTTTGAACGTGCTTAGAGATTCTTTTACTGGCAGTAAAACTAATAGTGACTTTTTATTACCTCGGTTAGATTTATCACAAATAATCTCGCAACCACTGGCACGTTTTATACAAAAAAAAGGCGGTGTGATTAAGCTCAATCAGCGTATTCGCCACCTGCAGGTTGAAGACAATAGCTTTAGCTTAGAATCGCGAGATGGAAAATCAACGTTCAGCCATGTCATTGTTGCCATATCACCGGCACGCATTGACCAGCTTTTAGCATCACTGCCTAAACTTGAGCGCACACTTGAAGCTACTCAAACCTATCAATATCAGCCTATCTACACCATCTATTTACAATATCCTGCTGAAATACAACTACCAACGGTGATGTCAGGTTTAAGCAATACTATTGGGCAATGGGCGTTTGATAGAGGTCAGCTTTGTGGTCAAAAAGGCCTAATCGCTGTTATTGTGAGCGCTGAAGGTAAACATCAAAAAATGAAGCAGGATGCGCTTGCGCTTAACGTGGCCAAAGAACTTAATCGTGCTTTTCCACATTTACCAAAACCATTGTGGCATAAAGTGATTGCAGAAAAACGTGCAACTTTTGCATGCACCCCCAACCTAGCCAGACTTGGTAATAAAACAGCACAGCCACAGCTATTTCTGGCCGGTGATTATACGCATGCAGAGTACCCGGCTACGATTGAAGGCGCAATTAGAAGTGGGATTACTTGTGCGGATTTAATCGCTAAAGTTAATAAATAGCCTATTACTGATTTCTCAGCTGATTTAAAGCCTGCTCCAACCGCTCGACCCCTATCACTTCTATGCCTTCGATACGCTGTTTGGGGGCATTGGCTTTGGGTACAATGGCTTTAGTAAACCCAAGTTTTGCTGCTTCTTTCAAACGCACCAGCCCGCCCTGTACCGGACGCACTTCACCGGCTAATCCAACCTCACCAAATACAATAAGTTTACTCTCTAATGGTTTGTTTTTTAAAGAAGAAACAATGGATAACAATACGGCTAAATCTACCGCTGGCTCACTGATTTTCACGCCCCCCACCGCGTTAATGAATACGTCCTGATCAAAACACGGAATGCCCGCATGACGGTGCAAAACGGCTAGTAACATGGCTAGACGGTTTTGCTCCAAGCCTACGCACAAGCGCTTAGCATTAGGCGCATGGCTTTCATCTACCAGTGCTTGAATTTCAATCAATAAAGGGCGTGTGCCTTCCATTGTTACTGTAATACAGCTGCCAGACACTTGGCTTTCATGGTGCGACAGAAATAAAGCCGATGGATTAGAAACTTCGCGCAGGCCGTGCTCGGTCATGGCAAATACGCCAAGCTCATTCACGGCACCGAAGCGGTTTTTAAATGCGCGGATCAGTCTAAAACTGGAGTTTTGGTCGCCCTCAAAATACAAAACGGTATCGACAATATGCTCCAGCACACGCGGCCCTGCGAGCGTGCCGTCTTTAGTAACATGCCCGACTAAAATCACGGTAATGCCCAGCTGTTTAGCCATCCGCGTAAGCTGTGCCGAGCATTCTCGCACTTGTGCCACCGAACCCGGGGCAGATTGTAGCGCCTCGGAATACACCGTTTGGATAGAGTCAATCACCGCAATATTGGGTTTATGTGTTTGTAGCGTGGCTAAAATTTTCTCAAGGTTAATTTCAGCCAATAATTCAACTTCACTGGCATCCAAGCCTAAACGCTTGGCGCGCATGGCGATTTGTTGCGGTGACTCTTCACCGCTCACGTAAATCGCTTGGCAGGCTTTACCATTTTTGCGGCCACCTAAATGACACAGCACTTGTAACAACAAAGTGGATTTACCAATACCAGGGTCGCCACCGATCAGCACCACACCGCCTTCTACTAAACCGCCGCCCAGCACGCGGTCAAACTCACTGATACCCGTCGGCTGACGTGCAATATCTGCGGCTTTGATGCTACTTAATTTTTGCAAGGTGCTACTTTGCGCCAAACCCTCAAATTTATTAGCGTAGCGGTTGGTGGTGGCGGTTTCTTCAATACTCTCGACCAAAGTATTCCATGCCATACAGCTTGGACATTGGCCTTGCCATTTAGGCTCGCTGGCACCACATTCTGTACAGGTATAAACAGTTTTTGCTTTAGCCATCAATCAACCATTTTCACCTTGACGCGCGCTGCTACCGCACATAATAATTCATAACCGACAGTACCCGCGGCTTCAGCCACTGCATCTACCGACACATTATTGCCCCATAGCTCCACAGGTGCGCCAATATCCGCTTGCGGGATATCAGTTAAATCACAAAACAGCATATCCATGGAAACACGACCAATCACCTGTGTGGGTTTACCGGCTACAGCAATCGGCGCTTTACCTTGATTGCCATTAGTAGCATATTGACCTGCATGGCGTGGATAACCATCCGCATAGCCACAAGCCACAATGCCGACCCGTGTGGGTTTGCTGGCAGTAAACCGGTTGCCATAACCCACGCTATCACCCGCTTGTAGCATTTGCACACTAATAATTTCACTGGTAAATTGCATCACCGGCTTTAAGCCAAACGTTATCGCTGACGTACCGCCCACAGGGCTAGCGCCATACAGCATAATACCTGGGCGCACCCAATCAGCATGAGCTTGCGGGTAGCGTAAGATAGTGGCTGAGTTTGCCAAAGATATTGGTAAAGAGCTGGGCGAATTGATTTCTTTAATCGTGTGGTGAAACAAAGCCAGCGGCTTATCTATACCAAGCACCTCATCTGCCGTAGCAAAGTGAGTCATCAGCGTTATATCTGCGACATTTTTACAGGCTTTTAAACGATTAAATATCAAAGAAAACTCAGTTGGCGCAAACCCCAGACGGTTCATGCCCGTATTGATTTTAAGGTGAATGGCAATCGGCTGGGCTATTTTGGCATGTTCCAGCATATCTATTTGCGCCAGAGAATGTACTACTATATTGATACCAAAACTTGCTGCAACTCTGAGTTCTTGCGCACTGAATACGCCTTCTAATAGCAAAATAGCTTGCTCAAAACCTGCTTCACGTAAATCAATTGCCTCGTTCAAGCCAAGCACAGCAAAACCATCAACTGCATTCAGGCCGCAAGCCACATTGATTAAACCATGCCCATAACCGTTGGCTTTAACCACAGCCATTATTTTTGAATGCGGAGCGTGCTTTTTCACAACCGCCAAATTGTGTTGCAATGCACTTTGTGAAATAGTCGCTAAAATTGGACGCATGACTACAGCCTAGTATTCATCAGACATATGACTCGAACCGGCAAAATTCTCAAAGCGGGTATGTTGACCCAAGAATGTCAACCTAACCCGACCAATAGGACCGTTACGTTGCTTGGCAATAATAATTTCCGCGGTGCCTTTATCGGCACTATCAGGGTTGTAAACTTCATCACGATAGATAAATAAAATCACGTCCGCATCTTGCTCAATCGCGCCAGATTCGCGTAAATCGCTCATGACCGGACGTTTGTCTGGGCGTTGCTCTACACTGCGATTAAGTTGGGATAGTGCAACAACGGGGCAATCAAGCTCTTTGGCAAGTGCCTTAAGAGAACGTGAAATTTCAGAAATTTCAGTGGCGCGGTTTTCACCTTGCCGTCCAGCGGGTGCCGCCATCAATTGCAAGTAATCGACCACAATCAAGCCCAGTTTACCTGTTTGGCGGTGTAATCGTCTGGCTCTTGCACGCACATCAAAACTGCTCAACCCCGCACCCTCATCAATAAAAATAGGCGCTTCGTTGAGCTTGCCCAGCGCAGTCGTCAGCTTTTCCCAATCTTCATCTTCCAACTTACCCGTACGCATGCGATGTTGATCCAAGCGCCCTACTGAGCCGATCATCCGCATTGCAAGCTGTGTTGACGCCATTTCCATAGAGAACACAGCCACAGGCAACCCGGTATCCAGCGCCACATTTTCGGCCATATTGAGTGAAAACGCCGTTTTACCCATAGAAGGCCGCCCTGCGACGATGATTAAATCACCGCCCTGCATGCCTGAGGTCATTGAGTCCAAATCGGCAAAACCTGTCGGTACGCCGGTGACATCAGACTGATTGTCACGCGAAAATAATTGATCAATACGGTCAGCCACCTGCGGCAACAATACTTTAATATCCACGAAGCCTTCAGTGCTACGTTTACCACCCTCTGCAATCTGAAATATTTTAGCTTCTGCTTCATCTAACAACTGCTGCGCATCGCGACCATTTGGTGCATAAGCGCTCTCGGCAATGCCAGACCCCACCACCACCAATTGACGCATCACATAACGCTCATGCACAATTTCTGCATAGCGCCGTATATTTGCCGCCGTAGGCGTGTTTTGCGCCAATGTACCCAAATAGGCAATGCCGCCTACGCCTGAAAGCTCAGCAGAGTTTTCTAACGATTCTGCCACCGTCACAATATCGGCAGGTTTATTATGCTCAATCAGTTTAGCAATATGCTGAAAAATAAGCTTATGGTCATATCGATAAAAATCTTGTGCGCTTAAAATATCCGCCACTTTATCCAGCGCTTCATTTTCAAGCAGCAAACCACCAATGACAGATTGCTCTGCCTCTACCGAGTGGGGCGGGATTTTAAGTGCATCTAATTGTTCATCAGCCATGGAATGTAATTATACCTATGATAAAGTTAAGCCAAATAAAAAAGGCTACCGAAGCAGCCTTTTTTATTTTTTGTTACGCTAATTAAAGGTATCGAAGCAACAACTTATGGCAACGATACTTTATTTTTTACGCTTCAGCAGAAACTGAAACTGTAATATCTACGACAACATCATGGTGCAATGCCACTGAAACCACGTGATCACCAATTGTTTTTAATGGACCATTTGGCAAGCGAACTAATGCTTTAGGCACATCATGACCAAGCGCTACTAATGCATCAGCAATGTCACCATTAGTCACAGAGCCAAACAAGCGACCATCAACACCGGCTTTTTGTGCAATAGCAACAACAAAACCAGCTAGTTTTTCACCACGTGCTTGTGCGGCAGCTAAAATAGCTGCCTGTTGTTTTTCCAACTCTACACGACGTGCAGCAAACTCAGCTTTGTTAGCCTCAGTTGCACGTTTAGCTTTACCTTGTGGAATCAAAAAGTTACGGCCAAAACCATCTTTAACTTTAACCACATCACCCAAAGCACCAAGATTACCAACTTTTTCTAATAAAATAATTTGCATAGTGTTCTCCTTAGCCTGAATGTTTGTCAGTGTATGGTAACAAAGCCAAGAAACGTGCGCGTTTAACCGCAGATGTTAATTGACGTTGATAACGTGCTTTTGTGCCCGTCATACGTGCTGGGATAATTTTTGCATTTTCTGAAATGAAATCTTTCAGTAAATCCACATCTTTGTAATCTACTTCTTTAATGCCTTCTGCTGAAAATCGGCAGTAACGGCGGCGTTTATACATATCTCTTGCCATCTTGAACTCCTAAAATTTTTTAATTTATATTAAGCTTGCGCTTATATAAACTCTATATGGTTAATGTGCATCACCAATTGGGTGCTTTTAAGGCTGCGTTTGGCTAAAAAACCAGTCACTCTAATATGTGCGCCTACTTTCAGGCCTTTCAATGCAGGGGTTCCTAATATCTGGTCACCTAACACAACCGCATTTACTTCACATTCCACCCTACGCTTCATGCCAGCTTCTATTTGATCTGAAGTATGGCGCAAAACAACACTTAACAACGGTATGCCTGCTGGCGTGTAGCGAAGCGGCTCAATCAGCACGACTTCAGCTTGCAACTCCAGCTTATTCACTTGGGTTTAATCTAAAACTTAAGCTGCTGCAACCTCTGCCGATGCAGCTACTGGCGCAGGTGCTGCATCTCTGCTCAACACTGATTTAGATTTTTCTTCTTTCATCATTGGTGATGGTGCAGTCACAGCAGTTTTTGTAGCCATGGTTAAGTGACGCAATACTGCATCATTAAACTTAAAGCCGTGCTCTAATTCTTCTAACACAGCTTGGCTACATTCAATGTTCATTAACACATAATGTGCTTTGTGGATTTTTTGGATCGGATAAGCCAGTTGGCGACGGCCCCAGTCTTCTAAACGATGCATTGCACCGCCGTCACTAGTTACAAGCGCGCGGTAACGCTCAATCATCGCAGGCACTTGCTCGCTTTGGTCCGGATGGACGATAAATACTACTTCATAATGGCGCATGTACGCTCCTTTTGGATTAAAGCCACCCACTCTTTAGTAAAAATACATACTTATATTAGGTTGTGGTGTGACAAGGTAAAAAAACTCACTTGATAACGCTACCAAGCAAGCGCGCGATTATAGACAAAAGTATGTTTTTAATCAACTAAAATCGAAGATCTAACAACAGCCTCACATTTGGTGTATTTAAAAGTAACCTCATGCGCCACTTGGTTTGGCTATCACAGTCTGCACATAAAGCTAAATCTGACACACCTGCCGCTTATTAGAGGCGTCCTATTGACTACTTGGTGGCATCTTCCATCTTATGCATTTTATGACCTTGCATTTTACAATGCTTACCCATCATCCCTTTACGCGCCTTTTGCTCGGCTTGGTCGATGTTGCCATCATTATTGGTATCTAGCTTTGTAAACATTTCATCAGCCATTTTTTGGTGCGCCTCTGTAAACTCATCACGGCTAATTGTGCCGTCCTTATCCGCATCCATTGCTTGCAAGCCCGGCTTATGCGCACAACGCTTTCCGTCTGCATCATGGTGGTCAGCAAAAGCAACTTGAGAAAAACCTAGCACTACCATTACTACAATTTGAGTGATTTTCATTGAAAACTCCTGACCTTAAAATTAAAAAATACTGCTTTTTCACACGCTTTATGACACAAACTTTGTGTTGGGGTTCATATTAAAAACCTGATCTGCTTTAATTTTACACATGATACTCCCCACTAAAACTTAAACAAGGTCTGGCATTTCCGCCCCATAAAACCTGACCCTGAGCTTTTTGAGCTGATCTCTAAAGTCAGCAGCTTTTTCAAACTCCAGGTTTTTAGCGGCATCGTGCATGGCTTTTTCTATACGCTTCATTTCTTTGGCGATTTGTTTTTCACTTAAAGATTCAAAATTAGCTTGTTCTTTTAGCGCTTTATGCTCGCGTTGCAGTTCATCTTTATCGTAAACGCCATCAATCATGTCTTTAATGCGTTTGGTGATGCCTTTGGGCGTAATGCCGTTTGCAGTATTAAACGCTATTTGTACACCGCGTCTGCGCTCGGTTTCATCCATGGCGGCTTTCATACTGCGCGTGATTTTATTGGCGTAAAAAATCACCTTGCCATTCAAGTTACGTGCCGCGCGGCCTGAGGTTTGAATCAGGCTACGTTCTGAACGTAAAAAGCCTTCTTTGTCGGCATCTAATATCGCCACCAGTGATACTTCTGGAATATCCAAACCTTCGCGCAATAAATTAATGCCGACTAAAACGTTAAACTCACCTAAACGTAAATCCCGGATAATTTCCACACGCTCGACAGTATCGATATCACTATGTAAATAACGCGCTTTAATACCATGCTCAGTTAAGTAATCGGTGAGGTCTTCTGCCATACGTTTGGTTAACGTGGTGGCTAATACGCGCTCACCTACGTCCACACGATTTTTAATTTCTCCAAGTAAATCATCTACTTGCGTATCGGCAGGTTTTACAATAATCTCAGGATCAATCAATCCCGTGGGCCGCGCGATCATTTCTACCACTTGTTGCTGATGTGTTTTTTCGTACTCCGCAGGCGTCGCCGACACAAACACGCATTGACGCATAATATGTTCAAATTCTTCAAATTTCAGCGGTCGATTATCCAAGGCTGAAGGCAGGCGCCAGCCGTAATCCACCAAGTTTTCTTTACGTGATCGATCACCTTTATACATGCCGCCTACTTGCGGCACGGTGACATGGCTTTCATCAATAATCATCAGCGCATTATCGGGTAAGTAATCAATCAGCGTTGGCGGTGGGTCCCCCGGGTTGCGCCCCGATAAATGTCGCGAGTAATTTTCGATGCCTTTGCAAAAACCAATTTCGTTGAGCATTTCAAGATCGAAACGTGTGCGCTGTTCAATACGCGCGGCTTCAACCAGTTTGCCGGTTTTAATGTAAAAATCCACACGGTCTTTCAACTCATGTTTGATTTTCTCCATCGCTTTAATAGTGGTTTCACGCGGCGTGACATAGTGACTTGACGGGTAAACTGTGTAGCGCGGAATTTTATTAAAAATCTGCCCAGTGAGCGGATCAAATAAGGTGATCGATTCAATTTCATCATCAAACATCGAGATGCGCACTGCGGTTTCGTTATTTTCAGCGGGAAACACATCAATCACATCGCCGCGCACTCTAAACGCCCCGCGTGAAAAATCAAAATCGTTGCGATCATATTGCATGCCGACTAAACGCGTAATCATGTCGCGTTGTTCAATTTTATCGCCCTGCTGCACGTGTAGCACCATGCCATGGTAATCACTTGGGTCACCAATACCGTAAATAGCAGAAACGGTGGCAACAATAATGCTGTCTTCGCGCTCTAGCAGTGCCTTGGTAGCCGAAAGCCGCATTTGTTCGATATGCTCATTGATGCTTGAGTCTTTTTCAATAAACAAGTCACGCGAGGGCACGTAAGCTTCGGGCTGATAGTAATCATAATAACTCACGAAATACTCTACTGAGTTGTTAGGGAAAAACTCCCTGAACTCGCTGTACAACTGCGCGGCCAACGTTTTGTTAGGCGCCATCACAATGGCAGGGCGACCCGTGCGCGCAATGACATTAGCCATGGTGTAAGTTTTACCAGAGCCGGTTACGCCCAGCAATGTTTGAAACTTCAAACCATCGTTAATCCCCTGCGTCAGCTTGTCTATCGCTTGCGGTTGATCGCCCGCCGGTGGAAAAGGCTGGTGCAACTGATATTTACTATTTGGAAAAGTGACGAACACGTTGTGCTTTGTTGTAAATTAACGTTAAATTTTAACAGCTTATTGGCGTTCTATCGCAAACTAATCTTAATGTTAAAAATAAGAAATATTGAATCGCTAGAACTTAGCCATTGGTTCATAGTCACTGAGTAAATATCACGTTAACTATTGAATATAGCCTTGTATGGTGCTGTCTTTAAAAGCAATACTTGATAAAAAATAATGACTAACATTGGAGATTGCGATGCGTGGATTCATTTTACTCGCAGCATTATTAAGCTATATTCAGCCAGCTTTAGCCCTAGACCAAGCAAAAATACTAAAGTCGTTACAGTCAGTAGTGATGATAAGGGGTTACAACAATAACGGCGGCCTAGCTTATGGCTCAGGTGTGGTGGTCGCTAAAAATAAAGTCATTACCAACTGCCATATATTCCGTAGTACCAAAGAGCCATGGGTTTCTCGCGGTGAAGATTCTTATGAAATCACCTCGGTACAAGCGGATAGATGGCATGATTTATGTTTGGTTTCTACTGATAACCTACCGTTTGAGCCGGCACCTATCGGCAAAGGGAATAATATCAAACGCGGTCAAGAAGTCCTCGCCATCGGTCATTCTAACGGTGTGCCTGCCCCGCTAACCTCGGCTGGCATGGTGAAATCCACATACGAATTTGAAGGTGGAAAAGTCATTAGAAGTAGCGCTAAGTTTTTAATGGGCGCTAGCGGTAGTGGAATTTTTGATCTCGAAGGTAAATTACTTGGCATCAACACCTTTAAAACGCCAGGTCGCCCGGCCTATTTTTATTCACTGCCCATCGAATGGCTTGCAGACTTAGAAAAGCTACCAGTTGAAACAAAGTTTCCTATTACTGGCAAAGCATTCTGGGAAGAAGAAGACAATAACAAACCATTTTTTATGCAGGTGGCGATTCCAGAGCTGGGTAAAGACTGGCCAAAACTCGCTCAAGTGGCACAGAACTGGATCAGAATAGACCCAAAAAATACAGAGGCGTGGTATGAGCTAGGCGTTGCCAATGAAAACCTGCATCAACTAGATGAAGCTAAAAAGGCTTACGAAAAATCTATCGAATTTGATGCCAATAATACGGATTCACTATTCAGGCTAGGTGCAATTGCACAGTCGCAAGGCGACAAAGAAGGCTTAGATAACACCAACATAGCAATCGCAAGGATTGATCAAGCACTTGCAGTAGAATTTAATAAAATGCTGAGTTGCAACTTTGAATGTTAGATTAAAGCCAAGGCAATAGAGGGTGTGGAAGCTAACTGTTTTTTAAAGAATGAATACAAATAGAGCGTGCACCTCACCCCGGAAAAACTTAAGACAAGCGCTTCCAGCACTTGGTTTAATTGCTACTGGCGTGTTAAAAACCAACCAGTCAAACTCGTTCTTGCTTTATTGGTGAGTAATACTTCATGGTAAAAAGTATCGGATAGGAATAAGACCAATCGACCTCCTAATGGTGCTATATCAAGGTATGGTGCATCTGTAGTTTCGCTAGGTTGATTGTGATAAAACCGCAAATAGCCGCCATTCGCTTCAATCCAATGTTGGTTTAAATATAAAATGCAACTGATTTTACGTACAGCTTGATCGCTAGACCGAGTGTTATTTTTGTGAAATTGATCAAGGTGCTTTCCGTAACCCGTACCAGCCTGATATAGCGCCAAGTGGCTTTCCAGCGCAAATAAACCTAAATATAAGTGCTGATTTAACGCTATTCGCAACAACTCCATTTGAGCTAAGTAAATTTTCTGTGTTGCGCTTGAATTAACTTCGTTGAGCCAATAAATAGAATCCCCGCGCAACTGTTTGTTAATCGTAATTTGCGCTTGCCCTGTGCCCGCCTCATGCATTTGAGAGGCACTATCCAATGAGCTGATTTCGTTAGCTAAAGCTAAAACCGTAGCTTGGGTGATAAAGTTATCCATCACACAAAAACCATGTTCTATTATTTTAGTTAACTGATGTTCAAGATCATGTGCAATGTATTGAGATAACATCTAGCCATTATAGCGTTACTAGCCTACTAACAACGCATCAACCCAGCTTGTTACCTACTTTGTGGCATCCCACTCCGCTTTGCCATCTACATCTATAGGTACATTATTGGTGGAAAGTTAGGTCGAGAGCAATTGGATAACTGTTAGAAAACTTAGTTAGACCCTCATGGCACTCGACTAAGCAATCTTTGAGCTATAATTAGGTCACGTGCGGCTTAACGTGGCATAGTTAATAGTGAAAGCAGTCAACACCATAGGTAATCGGTGACAATGGAATGAAAGTCGCTGGCACTCGTCAGAATTGTCACGCATATATTTAGTAACAGCCATCTGCCAGAATGCAACATTGGTCATGTAATAAATCCCAGTTCAGCGCGACACTTCAGGCATAATTTTTCAAAACTATAGATAGGGGATGCATAGGTATGGATATACGTACAATTATGGTGATGTGTTCCATGTTGGCTTTTATGTTTTTCATGCTCTTCATGTTTCTTGAGTTAGCGGGGTTGCATGTCGGGAGTATCCGTGGAGTGCGGCAATGGGCTGTTGCAAATTTGTGTATTAGCCTCGGACTCAGCTTATCGTATTTCTATGCCTACCCGATGCCAGGGAGTAACTGGGCTATCGTCCTTGGTGCAATGTTAATTGTGTCTGGAATAAGCCTGCAATTTACCGGCATCCAAGCGTTTAAAGAGGAGCGCAGTGATTGGCGTATAGTATTGCTGATTATTTGCGTGGCTTTATTCCAGAATGTCTGGTTCGGTGTTTTCCATCCTGATATTAGTGCCCGTGCCATAGCAAATTCCTTCTTGCTTTCTATTATCTTTGCTGCCTGTGCTCGTGCACTTCTCATCAGAATTGAGCCCCCTTTGAGAACTGCATATTGGTTTACAGGATTATCCTTTGCCATACTTGCAGTAGTAATGTTAGTGAGAGGCGTAGTTATTTGGTGGTCGTTACCAGAGAGTTATGGTATCTATGTAAACACACCACTTAATCCTGTGTCATTTTTCACGGCTTGCATAATTCAACTTTGTGTGACTTTTGGTTTCTTACTGATGCTGAACTATCGGCTCATTACAGACTTACAGAAAGTCGCTTCACGTGACGCATTAACTGGCGCGCTCAATAGACGCCGTCTTGAAGAAGAAGCAACCCGACTGAAGGCACATTGTTTACGTACAGGAGATACGCTGGCCGTCATGATGATTGATATTGACCATTTCAAATCGATCAATGACCGCTACGGGCATCCGGTGGGAGATGAAGTGCTACGTTGTTTGGCAGATATTGGGCAAGCTTCCATACGTCCTGATGATTATTTTGCCAGATATGGAGGAGAAGAATTCTGCATTCTTCTATGTTCCACAACGGAGAATGAGGCATGGGAATTGGCTGAACGTTTGCGTCGAAATTATGCCCAATTTACTTTGAACGTTGGAGAAAAATCCGTAAATATCACCATCAGTATTGGTGTGGTAGATTCAACTTTTATTGGTTTGGAATTCGCATCTTTAATTTCTGCCGCAGATCAAGCACTTTATCGAGCTAAGCAGGCGGGCCGTAATCAGGTAGTCTCTTATTCAAGTTTGAGCTAACCATAACTGGTTTTTTTGGGGATGAGACGAAGGACGCCGTCAAAACAAGCAATCTGATGACTACGATGGATAACATTAATAAAAAATACTCAAAAGGTACTATTAAGCTTGCTTCTGAAGGCACTATAGAAAAGCATAGGCAAAACATAGAGGCTTTAAGAGCCAAAACTATACAGGTTAAACGCCATACCCTCACTGAACAAAGGTGGGTTACTCGGTCAGGCTACGCTGTGGCTCACACACTTACCGCACGCATCCTGTCTATTTTCTCGATAACCGCCTGATAGAGATCATGGTCAGAATCGGGGTTGTTGCGGTCTGGATGGTGGGCACTACGAATCTTTTTCAGTTTAGTCAAATCATCTGGCAGGTCATGCACTTTGGTCACCCGGTCACCATTTTTAGCCATCAGGTGCTGAAGTTCAGCCTCGGCGGCTTCGCGTGTGTCATATAACTTCTTACTGCCAATACGCCAACTATCCTGGTTTTTGCGCGGCGATAACTTTTCCTTACCATCAAACCAGATCCACTTGCCGGTATCGGGATCCTGCTCAAAATGAATAGTGGTGATGGCGTAGGTGCGAACAGGGGGTTCCATATCCACGGTTAATCGCTGGATAATCTTGCTGACGATCCCCACTTCTACAAGGTAATACGCGCCAGCCTCATGCGGGCAGAATACGCTGCTGTGCGTTGGTTCAGGCTTGCTCTCGTTACTTGGTGAATTCATTTCAGCCATGCGATTAAGTGCTCTGCGTTGTGCGTTGGTCACGGGTATTGCTCCTTACATTAGTTGAAACCTACCGAGATCACGCCTCGCTGAAGGTATTACGTACAAATCCCTGTCTATTTTGAATGCGCATAAGAACACTTCAATTCAACAGTACAATAGAAAAAGCCCCGCATCGCTGCAGGGCTTAAATTCTTGGCTCCTCGACCTGGGCTCGAACCAGGGACACACGGATTAACAGTCCGTTGCTCTACCAACTGAGCTATCGAGGAATTGGTGAAGGCGCTATAATACTGACTAAGCGGCATTCGGTCAATCACTACTCAACAATTTTTAGGATTATTTTGACGAAAAATATCAAAAAAATATCAATTTGGTCATCTGTTGTAATTAGCTTATTGATTTTCTTACCTTTTTTCATTCCCACGCAATCTTATCTAAATAAAATTGAAGGTATGGCAAGTAAAAAACTGGGAGTGCCGGTGACGATTGCTTCTGGGCATTGGTTATTGCTGCCTAGCCCACGCGTGGTGGTAGACGACATTACCATTGGTAAGCTTCAAGAAATAAAGATAGCGCAGATTGTGGTGGTTCCAAGCTTAAGTACATTGTTTTCTGCAACCAAAGTAATTGATTTAAAAGTGAGCAAGCCTATTATCAAACAGGCGGCTGTGGCGCTTATATCTGCCTTATCTAGCAAGCCATCGGATAATAACGATGTAGCCACGATCAATATTCGTAATGTTAAGGTTGATGCGTTACAGTTCGATTGGCCCGATATGAAGCTACCCCATGTTAACTTGGATGCTGAATTCACAAATGCTAATGTATTGACGTCAGCAAAATTAGAATCGGCCGATGGCGAGCTGAAAGCTGATGTAACGCCTAAAGGTGGTGATTATTTGATATTAGTACAGGCAGATAAATTGGTTTTGCCAATGGGATTGCCCTTATTGATTGATAAAGCGCAAATTGAAATGCAGATAAAAGGTAGTCGATTAGAGATTCCAAATATCAATATTGACCTTTATAAGGGTAAGTTGACAGGTGATGCAATGGTGTCTTGGGATAAAAATTGGCACACAAGCGGCCAATTAAAAGTGCATGACTTATCAGTGAAAGAGCCCAGCCGCATGGTGAGTAAGGCTGTTTATTTAAGTGGCAGTTTACTTAGTCACGGTGATTTTTCTAGCAGTGCAAAAGAGGCTACCGCACTGATAGATAACATGCGGGCAGATTTTAGGTTTAGCGTAAATAACGGTGTATTGCATGGCTTGGATTTGGTAAAGGTAGCGAGCTTGCTAGTAAAGCAAGATACAGGCAACGCTGAAACCGAATTTAATGAGTTTTCAGGTTTATTTAGCATAAGGGGCCGGCAGCATAATCTGCGTGATCTTAAAATAAGCTCTGGCTTACTAACCGCCACTGGGCAGGTTAAAATAAAACCAAATAAAGAGCTGGATGGGATTGCACAGGTTGAGCTAAAGCATAGTGTGAGTTTGGTGGCGATTCCACTTGAGGTTTCGGGCACTTTAAGTAACCCAGTGGTATTGCCTTCTAAAGCGGCAATGGCTGGGGCTATTGCAGGAACCGCCATTTTAGGGCCAGGGGTTGGCACTAGCATGGGCATTAAAGCGGGCGGCGCGGTGGATAAGTTAAAGGGCTTTTTTCAAAGTAAATAAACATTGAAAAAACGTAGCGTTATACAGGCGTAGTTAATGATGGGTTTTATCGTTGGGTAGCGGAAGATATTGGTGTGCTGGCTTCAACCATTAACGATGGGCCATCAATATTCAATTTAAATATTTCCGGTTAATCAATCCAAATCAACCATACAATACTCTTACGCCTAATGCTCGGTCATAAGCCGTTATACTTACACCCTCAGTCATCACAACGGGGTTAACATGAACGATCGCATTCAACAGTTACTAGACCAAATCACAGCGCTTGAAGATGACTTACGTACCGCGCTAAGCGAACAGCAGTCCACCATGTTTTTTCAAATAAAAGGTAAACGGGTCGAGTTTGAACAATCTATTAAAGAAACACACCGACGGCTTAAAAGAAATTTTTTCCGCTGGTTGATTACCGATCGCCCGCAAAATCTAATTACCGGCCCTATCATTTACGCCATGATTATTCCGTTAATCATTACCGACATTTTTATTACCTTTTATCAACTCACCTGTTTTCCAATTTATGGTATTAAAAAAGTACGCCGGGGTGACTACATTATTTTTGATAGGCAACAACTAAGTTACCTTAATTTTATTGAAAAATTTCACTGCACTTATTGCGCTTACGGTACAGGGATGATTGCTTATATCAGTGAAATTGTAGGGCGAACCGAGCAGTATTTTTGCCCGATTAAACACGCCAGAAAGATTTTAAGCACGCATTCGCGTTATGCGCGATTTTTGGATTATGGTGATGCAGAAGATTATGAAGCCAAGCTGGAACAATATCGGCGTGCTTTAGGCAATGAGAAATAAATTAGGATAAGTGTTCGCACAGGCTGGTAATTGATGCTTACGACTTAGGAAACCGTTCAAGCGATATCGACTAAAATTGCGTTGAAATGATGCCGATTAAAGCACGCTCTTTAGTCACAATACTTTTCAACATCTTTTTGTGCATCAAGCTTACCTTGGTTGATTTCATCATCACCCAAATATACACGCTCACCATTTTCATTCGTTTTAGCAATTCGGCCACCATTGATATAAGTCGCTAAATTTGACTTAGATGCCTTGCAGTTTTCAAGCTTAAGTTTTAAGTCTGCCTGCTTTGCTTCATCTGCTTTTTTTTGTGCTTCAGCATCTTTAGCACGTTTGGCAGCAGCCTCTTCTTTAGTTAGTGATGCTTTACCCGCAGGCTCTTTTACTACTGCCGCTTTACCTCGGTTTATTGCCGTGGTGACGTCTCCCTCAACTGCAGATAGCGGTGCTTCACCTGTGGCTTTAGGTAACTTTTTTCCCTGCATCGGCTCTTGCTTCACATTAGATGCAGGTGGCACATCACTATAACGCACGCTACCGTCTTTATCTTTCCATTTGTAGATGTCAGCATTTGCCAGCATAGGCAACATTGCAATAGACAGCAATAACAAGCGAATTTTCATACCGGATCCCTTTACACACATTTTGTACATATTATGACCTATCTCAGTTACAAGCAAGTGTTGCGCACTTATCAAGTACAGTAACAACACTCATGCGCCTTACTAATATAGAGGTGGCTGACTGGCATTGATAAATGTTAACAAAAATATCGCCCCACTCTCGCTAACTCGCTCATATCTCTGTATAATTTCGTTTTGGGTACAAGGATTTACGCATGCGTTTATTGCAACAAGCTCTCACCTTTGACGACGTTTTATTAGTGCCAGCCTACTCTAATGTGCTGCCGCGTGAAGTGTCTCTCGCAACACAACTCTCTCGCAACATTCAGCTTAACATCCCACTGTTATCGGCTGCAATGGATACAGTCACCGAAGCACCGCTTGCTATTGCCTTGGCGCAAGAAGGCGGTTTAGGCTTTATTCATAAAAACATGACCGCGATGAAGCAAGCTGCACATGTTGCACGTGTTAAACGTTTTGAATCAGGCGTAGTGAACGACCCGATTACGATTCAAAGCCACATGACGGTACGTGATGTGCTTGAACTTAATCGCACGCATAAAATTTCAGGCATTCCTGTTGTGGATAACGGAAAAATTGTTGGCATTGTGACCAATCGTGATTTACGTTTTGAAACCAACCTTGATCAACCAATTAAAAACATCATGACACCACGCAATAAGCTGGTGACTGTGAAAGAAGGCGCCGCGAAAGAAGATGTTATTCGCTTATTGCACCAATATCGTCTTGAGCGTGTATTAGTGGTTGATGACTCAGACACACTAAAAGGCTTAATCACGGTTAAAGATATTCAAAAATCAACCGACCATCCTTTTGCCTGTAAAGATGCGCAAGGCAGATTACGCGTTGGTGCGGCTGTTGGTGTAGGCGAAGGTACTGAAGAGCGCGTGGCTGCCTTGGCTGAAGCGGGTGTTGACGTGATTGTGGTTGATACCGCACATGGCCACTCACAGGGCGTGCTGGATCGCGTGAAATGGGTTAAAAAACACTATCCACATATTGATGTAATCGGCGGCAATATTGCAACGGCAAGCGCAGCATTGGCATTGGTCGATGCAGGCGCTGACGGCGTTAAAATTGGCATTGGTCCTGGCTCAATTTGCACAACGCGTATTGTAGCCGGCGTGGGTGTGCCGCAAATCAGTGCAATTTCAAATGTTGAAGAAGCTTTAAGAGGCACTGGCGTACCATTTATTGCCGATGGTGGCATTCGTTATTCTGGCGACATCTCTAAAGCTATCGCTGCTGGTGCTTACAGCGTTATGTTAGGCGGCATGTTTGCAGGAACTGAAGAAGCGCCTGGTGAAATTGAGTTATTTCAAGGTCGCTCTTATAAATCTTACCGTGGCATGGGTTCGATTGGTGCTATGGAAAAAGGCTCTAGCGACCGTTACTTCCAGGATACCAATAGCGGTGCGGACAAATTAGTACCTGAAGGCATCGAAGGCCGCGTGCCTTACAAAGGTAGCGTACTGGCAGTCATTCACCAGCTGATGGGCGGCTTACGTGCATCAATGGGCTATGCCGGCTGTGCCACCATTGAAGAAATGCGTGAAAAGGCCGAGTTTGTACAAATTACCAGTGCGGGGATGCGTGAATCCCATGTGCATGATGTACAAATTACTAAAGAAGCGCCTAATTATCGCGTTGACTAATTCACTTAAATATTAACTCTAGCCACAGAGAACACAACATCAGAGAAATCAAAAACTCTGAGGCTGTGTTCTCTGTGCATTTTACGGCTAAAAAATGTCTCATTCAAAAATCCTTATACTCGACTTCGGTTCCCAAGTGACTCAACTCATCGCACGCCGCGTGCGTGAGGCGCATGTGTATTGCGAAATTCACTCATGTGAAGT
>JBAYTS010000039.1:0-27112 GCA_041675545.1 Methylotenera sp. | reverse complement strand
CATCTAACGCAGGGCGCATGCCAGATGCCTCAAGAAGACTCATTGCATGATCAAAAGCACCTACCCCGGGTAAAACCAGCTTAGTAGCGCCATCTAGCTCTGCAGCGTTTGTAGCTCTACAAACATCAAAACCAAGCCGTTTATACATATTTACAAAAGCCTGAATATTTCCTAAGCCATAATCAACAATGTGAATCATCGAAATAGTCTTTTCTCAACGCCAATCCAACGCATAATATTGGCGCCAAGACCAATCGCCCAACGTTTATTCTTGTAATCACGATAGGTTTTATTCTCACCCTCAAAAATTTCTTGAAGTTCATTAACAGTCAAACCTAGCTTACTAGCGACATACTCAAACTCTTGTTCCAAAAATTTTTCGTCCATTTCTGGGTGGGAGATTCTTTCCATCGCTTCATCACGAGTCATCTGACCAGTCATAATTAAACTAGAAAAATGAGCGCGACGCTTATGGTAACCAAATTTACGTGGTAACCAATAGTCTTCATAGAATCTAGTAAATCTAGACTCGTGATGTTTATGCTTAAATTTTTTCCAACCAAAAAGCCGCTCTAGTGTTTCCTCAGCCTCTTTTTTAATAAATGGCACCATATTTAATGGTTTAGCTACTTCCATACCGAGAATTTGTTGATAAAAAACTTTGTATACAAAAATATCAACTATCGGAAATGATTTAAGCTGCCCGCTTCCAAATTGCTTGTGAATATCTAGAAACAATGATTTATCTATCCCCAGATACCCTCCCCATTCTTCTGGTTCACGACAGCATTCAGTCGAGTAGTTTGAACCAGTAATTACATACTTAATTTTATGCTTGCGAGCAAATTTATAAAGTGCTGAGAAAAACGCCCCATCCTGTGGAAGATCTTGATCAGAAATTTGTGAGCGTAAAAATGCAAGTTGCAAATCTTTCATTTCTTGCCAATTGATTACCTCGGTATATAGATCAAGACCCAAACCATCAACCAGCTTTTCTATATTACCTACAGCCTGATCAGTGTTCCAACCCGCATCAACATGTAATAGTAATGGTCGCAGGCCCATTTTCTCTTTAGCGACGTATGCAGCATATGAACTATCAAGACCACCACTTAACCCAATAATACAGTCAAAGTCCTTACCTTTACCTTGCTGTTTAATCTTCTCAGCAAGGTTCATTAACTCACGCTCACCACGCGCATCAGTATGCCAATTCGGCTTAATTGTTGAATGAAAGTTATTACAATAATCACACCAACCACGCTCATCGAACTTGATGTTCGGGTCAGAGGTATCCATAATGCAGTTATTACAAATTTTGTATGTTAAGTGATGCATTTCGCTATGTTTATCCTAAAGTAAATAATTTTAGAGACAGGCAGATACTGTCACCATCCACTAAATATGCCATAAAATTGCTTACGTAAGGCATACATCCAAGCATTAGTAATAGACAGTGCGCGTAATTTATCCACAAATCTCACTGGACTTGATAGAACACCTATTACATCACCAGCAGAACGCATTTTCTCACAACGAACCTTTCCTAATAACCTACGCTTGCTAATTTCACTTAGCTCAGCGTTATATTTATCATAGAAAAGCTGGAATGCTCGCATTCTAATAGAAACTTTGTCATTGTATTCTGGGAAATTAACTCTCATGTTTATACTATTTCCAGAATGGCAACGCCATGCACAGCCAACAATATCCGAGTGTACAATATTCCAACTCTCAAAATGCAATATAGCGATTTCCATCCAAGTATCCTCATTAGGCAATACATCTGGAACAGGAAAAATTTTGTTTAACGCTAATTGATTCATTAAAGGGGAAACACCTGACAAAGCACCTCGACCTAATGCCCTTGGAATTAAATGTCCATCGAACTTCTTGTCATCTGACATCGTTATTATTTTACACAATCCTACTGTAGGTATATTATCAGGCAACTCTTTAACTGATGCAAAACGAGCAGACAAACTCCCTTCAGGCATAATGTCATCGCCAGCAAAAATGCAAACAAATCTTCCAGCCGCTTGGGCTACTCCAAAATTAAAAGCTGAACATTTACCAGAAGATGGATTTCTAAAAAGCCTAACCTTTATTTCATTAGCCGCTATCTGTTCAAGTATCTTAAATGTTTGGTCGACTGAGCCATCATCAACAACAATCACTTCATAGTTAAGACCCGTTTGAGAAAGCACACTAGAAATTGCACTTTTGATATAAACCTGCTCATTTTTAACTGCAAGTACTACTGAAACATCTAAAGATTTCATGATTTTAATTGGCCTGAATATATGACTTCGGAAACCGAATACTTAGTTTTTAACTTCACAAAAAATGCTATCAAGAAGATTAGCAAATAACCATTGCTAAACATCATGCCAATCAAAGATGCTGAAAATAGACCAAAGCAATAAAGCAACCATAATGATTTAAATGCTTCATCTTTTGATTTATAAAACCAGCGAAGAGACTGACCAACAAACGTAGAAAACAATATAACGCCTACCCAACCAAAATTAACATATGCATCAGTAATAAAAACAGCATTTGCGTTCGCAATATCATTCCATGTCCATTCGTACTCAAACACCAACTTCTCAAGAGGAATCCGCTCCATAGAAAACAAAGTAGAAAGTAAGTTGCTTGTTGCGCCCAGTAGTTGTTGACCACCAAAACTTTCGTGAAAAACCAGTAACGTATCGGCCGCAGTGAATAAAGGGACTGAAATACTACGCCAAACCAACATATCAAAAGCTCCACTAGGCGCATACGATGATGAAAAGTAAACTCCAATATCTAACTCTTGCTGAGGCATATTGAAATCAGACTGTCCACCAGAGGCTAGTATTGTTACAACAAAGATAATTATCAAACTTATTATAACGATAGATAATATCCGCAAATATCCAAATTTAACTTTTCTTGAAACCAAATAAATCAGTGGGAACACTACGCTTAAGAATAGCGCTTTTTGAAGAGTACTAATTGTATAAACAAAAAATATCATCATTAAATAATATCGAAGTCGAGATTTTTCTATAAAAAGATTTATTAAACTATAGGGTAGTAATGCCCCAACAAAAATAGTGCTTATATACAGAAGGGCTGACTCCATGCCAACTCGCCCTTTAAGGAAATCTCCCCTCTGTTGACTTAACTCATCAGCCCCTGCACCTTGAAAAACTGAAATTATGGGTATTGATTGCGCCGTAGCAAAGGTAATTAATATAAAAACAATAAAAAATATCCAAACTGCACTATGTAATGTATTTGATTTTATTGCCATCCTCTTTGCATTTATGCGGAAACGGTAATCAAAAAGTGGCAAATAAAAACCTATCCCAAGAAAAAAACAGCTCACAAAAGAAAGCATAGCAAGCTCTACTAGATAAGGGCTTGGAGAGAAAAAATTTACAACTAGCGACATCACCACATACATAAAAAAAAGCCCAGCCATTAATATAGGCGCTGACCAGCGAGTATCCAGTAATGTTCTAAATATGTTCATATTAAATCTCTGACATTGGTTTCGATAACGCCCATAGCAAGAAAATCGTTTCAATTAACGATCAACTTACCAAAGCATAAGCGCATTGACACTCAATGCAGTAACACATCCCACAGCAGCCCACAAGAAAACTACATAAAACCCTTTACAAGCCTCTCGTGACACATCGATCCATTTAATATTAACTGCACGCAACACCACAATAAAATAAGCCGAATAAAATACAAAGCCAGAAATCGCGTACGTTTCGGAAATGTAGCTTGCATAGGTTAACGATACGAGGTAAACCATACCAGCACGTAGAAAGAGTCCGAATAGCTGCAAATGTAAAGCTGATTTTTGGTTGCCAGTTACATGTAGCGCCATTGAAACAGTAGACGATAAAAATTGCATAATAAACCAAGGTGTCATCCAAGCCACTAACACGCCTGCGCGCTCCCAACCAGCACCGAACACGATAGAAAACAAACTTGGCGCAACAATACCTGCAAATACCAATGGACCCATACCACTCTTCACCAACCCGCCTATAATGCTAGTAGTGAATACACCTAGGTTTTCAGCGCGATGCTCATCAGGTGCGCGTGATAAATATACTTGAGATACTGCTGTGCCAATCAAGCCCATTGGAGCTTGCATGGCAAACATTGCCATAGTGAGGTAACCCGCCTCAGGGCCAGTTGCCATTGCCGCAATCATGATCACTGGTAGATAAATAGCCGCACTATTGCTCATGGCCTCAAAAGTTGAATACTTGGGAAATTGGTCATATGCAGTAAACACGGCGCGCATTCTTGACCAATTAATGGTTTTGAGTAGGCATCGCTCTGTACTAAAGAGCCTATAACCCAAACCAACACAGCCAGCACCACTATTTAACGTTTGCCCCAGTATCAAACCAAAAGGCGACCATCCTAACCAGCCTAATCCAATTTGCGTACTAGCCCCTGCACATGATTGAACAACACGTGTTTTGGATATTGACGCAAACGCCTTTCTTCTAACAAACCACATCTGAAGGACACTATAAGCGCTAGTAATCATCACCGCTATTGGTAATAGCCAAAGGTATTTCGCCAACTGTGGTTGATTTAATAAAGTAGCAATCTGCTCTGGCAAAGTTATCACACAAATGGCCAGTACTATAGAAACCACCAAAGCACAAATCAAGGCAAGCCCGAGTATATTCACAGCATCATCATCACGCTGAGGCAAAGATACCGCAACATCAAAACGTAAGCATGCAGCGACCGATATGATTGAAGTTAAGCCAGTGAAAACTGCCAGCATGCTAAAGTCACCAGGTGAATATAGGCGTGAAGTTATCGGCAACGCGAGTGCCATTATCACTTGCGCGACAACTGTACCGCCTACGAGTACACTGACAGACTTTAAAAAAGCACTAGGTTTTATAGCTACAGCCATATATTTATATATTTTTTAGAATACGAATGTAATCTAAAATCATTTGGGGAAATCAGCGCGTAAGTTATATATTATGAAACTGTCGTTTTCGAACTCCAATTTAAATGGATAAGCCTGATGGATAGCCTGTTTAGATAAAACCAAGTAGTCGACACCATATTTATCCACCATACTCAAGAACCATTTGGGATTCAGATCATAGAGGCGTTTCAAGACGTCTCCATGAAGCTTATTAAACCCAGCAAGTCGACTAGCTGGGTTCATATGTAAATAAGGCGTTATTTCTATCCCCAACTCATTGAAACGCTTCATACCCTCGGTATAACTTTCCTCACGCGAATCATACAACCAACTCGTGTGAAGCCACTCACGGAGATTACCAAATGAACTGCGCGACGAGAAATCACGCCAACCATAATATATCGTCGGATCAACCATAAATAATGAGTTTATGGATGTATTCTTACTTGCCCATAACTGAGCCTCGAGATAATCCTTGCCCAATTTTCTATAAGAATTACTAGGTAGTTGTGCATACTGCCAAGTGAACGAAAATAAAACAATCAACACTAATAAAGCAGATAGAAGAAAAGACCGTGGTGAATTTTTTTTGTGTTTACAGCTAATAAAAAAATTTAATAAAGCAAATACAGCAACAATTAACCAAAAGCTGGGATCTCCAATGTATGCTGCATAGTGCTTCAACTGAATAAAACCAAGAACCATAAATATCACAGCAAACAGCACTAGAAACAAGCTCAGCAATACAGGTATCTTTCGCAATAACCAAGGTCTTGTCTCATCTGATTGACCAATAGAACCAGATAAAATCAAAAACAGAATAGGAAGTGCAGGAAATCCTGGCGTCATAAAGAAAGGTGATAAGAGCACAGCACCTGCCAGTGCGCGTCGAAGTGGTGAGCTGGATAAAACTTCACCAACCAAACCAGCTACTGAAATAGCAAGAGCAACAAGTATGATCACTGCGCTCGCTCTTGGCAAAGACAACTTGATTAGCGCTGGGACAGGTACATATACTGATACAAGTAACCCAGCTACAACCAAAACACCTAACAAAAGAAGTCCTGAAATAATCGCCTTACAACGACGGTCATCTTCACATATCTTTGGTAGATAAAAAGTAGCAAGTGCTACTAGACTCAGTAATGGCAAGATACGCGTATTGTGTTCAATAGTCAGCGTTCCATAATCAACAGGAAAGAAGTGATAGTTGAATGTACGTGCCATATCTATCCAGACTTGCGCATCGATAGCGCCAGAGGATACATCGGCATTGCCAAACTTGGCTATCCACCACGCTAAAGCGACGGTACTAAAAAGCACTGCACCTAACACCAACCGACGTGGCTCAGCGATGCGGCGCTCAACCAGCAGAAAACCAAACGCGAAAGCACAAGCAGTTAGTGCCATTAATGGGTGAATTGTCAGACTAGCTGCCAATAAAAGTGCTGATGTGAGAACTTTCCCCCTAAAAAGTAGCGCAATACCTAGCAGACGCAACCCATCAGCGGCGTTGTAATACAATCCCCAGAAAAAAGGCGCTCCGAAATTTGATAAATCCATATCACGAGCAGAACTACTAATTAGCAACACTGAAAATATACAGGCTGCAGCTATTGGAGCTTTTGGTGCGATAGCACGAAAAAAATAAAAACCGCATCCGGCCAAAAAGACTATTTCAAACAGAATTACAACAGGTATCAAAGTTTCAGGCGAAATACCCAACCACTGCTGAGCAAGTGGATATACATGCATAAAAGAAGACTTATCGTAAAGCTCAGATCCATTTAAAAAGTCTCGAACGAAGTTTTCCGGATGCGTCATATGAGCAACCCAATCAATAGCGGACCACCCAGTCAAAGCTATTGTCCAATTGATGTCCGGAAGTTTGAGTAACCATGCAGCCAAGCATAATAATGCAAGTACAAATATTGGAAGAACTTGTTCTAAAGTATGTAAATTTTTAATTCTTAACATCTTTAACCTTTGTTTTTAGTTTTTTTCAATGCTAGAATTTTCATTAATCAACGACGCTTCGAAGTTGTTTAATCAAAGCTGAAATCCCGACTCTTTCCTTAGTCAAGATTAACCCGGCACCCAGTACTGGTAATAAAAGTTGAGACAAATGCATAACGATTGCCAGAGGCAAAGCATCTTCAAAAGTATAGCCATAGGGCTTAAGTGCCATCACTGCCGCAGCTTCATAGCCGCCAAAACCACCAGGCAATGCCGGCACGGCACCGCCTATTGTTGTCGCCACGAAGACCAGCATTATACCGCCAAAATCTACGGGCTTAGCCCCCGCAATATTCACAAACAAATAGATATTTGCAAACGAAGCTATCCAAGCCATCCCCCCTAATGCAAGTGCATAATAGAAAGTGCCACCACGAACTTTGTCTGCAACGTGCTGCAAGAAACTTTCAAAAAACCCGCGCAATCTTACCCATGGCAATATCTTAGTCAATAATAGAAGACGATTCTCTAATAAAGGGATGGAAATCAAGAACAGCATTAAAATGCCAGCAACACAAAATGCGATCCAATTACTGCCTTTAGAAAGTAGTACTACGCCGAGCAGACCAAGCAATGCAACGATTATCATATCAACAGATCGCTCAAGAAAAACCGCCGCCATCCCACGGCTTAAGGGCACATCAGCGTAAGCACGCAAATATGTTGCCTTGAATGCCTCGGCTACACGACCAGGTAGCGCAAGGTTAAGCCCCTGAGAAAGAAGGACTGCTGAAAGTGGACGCCTAATTTGCATATGTGGGAGGCCAGCCAAAAGTCCAAGTCGGATCGATTGAAATACCAAGGATATTAAAACGAGTGGCTGTATCGCTAAAGAAGCCCATAGCAGACAATCAAAATCTACGTAATCAATCCCAATCGGGATAAACTTCCAAATGACAAACACAATTAGTCCTAGAGCTAAAAAAAGTCTAATTAATCCAAGCACAATTTATCCTTATACATAACCGATGCTATGAAATGTTTCGATTCTGATATCGTAAAGAAAGGCACACCATTATTTTTCAATGCCTATATCCGAGTTGATACTTCTAAGAAGTAATCTCAAGCCAGCTTCGTATGCAATATTTTCATTGTGACAATATGATTTTTTGATATCCAGTAAATATGGCTCTGCATCGAAAACAATCCCTTCATCTATAGTCGTAGTAACTTGATGTAAGGTGGCGTTTTGATAAATTGATCGATCCGAAATTGCACGATCAATCGAACCTAACCCACCATACTCAGGTATGTTGGCACAATGAATATTGAGCAGAGGTATCCCTCGAGAAATTATTTCTTTGTTAATTACCAAACCAGCTCTAAAAAGAATAATCCTTGCTGGATGATACTTATCAATTAAATTGAGAAGGTCACTATTACATTTTATTTCTGGATAATCTTGCTGTGGAATAGATACTGAATTTCGAAAACACTGACATTTCAGCATCTTAAAAACCAACATTAAAGATAAACGCCTTCGCCATATTAGGCGAAACAATCTACCTAAACTAGTTGATCGGTCAATAACTACTAGAATTGAGGTTGCATTAACATCTGGAAATGTTAGTGCTTTTTGTGCAATGCGGTCTGCGCCCAATATCAGCATGGTTTTCATATAGCAATCTTTTTAATTGAGGCAATTAGAGCTTGTTGCGTTTCTGTAACAGGAAAGTTTATTGTGGTTTTGCTCGCCTGCTCAGATAATAGGCATCTATGCAACTCTGTTTTATTGTATTCTGTGAGCAATGGAATGCTGTACTGAATCAACTCTCCCAAATGTACTCCTTGCTCTGCCCATTCATTCACTACTAGCACGCGGTCAGGTACTCGCACCACATAGTGAGAGTAGGTCGCTCCTTC
Source organism: Methylotenera sp. (assembly GCA_041675545.1). GTDB lineage: Bacteria > Pseudomonadota > Gammaproteobacteria > Burkholderiales > Methylophilaceae > Methylotenera. Next base: position 18,267 of record JBAYTS010000039.1, on the reverse strand, counting down.
AACAATAGGTGGGAAAACCCAGCCAGTTCGACGTTCTAGATGTTTGTCATACCAAACAGCATTTACACGGCGGCGTTCAATGATTTTTGGGTAACGTTTCAGTTGTTCAAGCCCAACCGCAGCTTCTACATCCAGCATTTTATCAAGATAATCTGGGGGGAAATGAATTTTGTCATCCAGGTGATATGATTTAGTCAGCCGGTTCAGTAAAGATGTTTTTTCCTGTAACCACCAAGTTAAACCATAAATTTTTTCATTAAATGCAATGTAGACAGCAATTAAATAAATTCGTCTCTGAATAGCTTTCCAAATTCCAGCTTTTTGATAATGGCTATCACGCCATGCTCTTACCTTGTCTGCCAAAGCCTGGTCTTGAAATGTCAGCATGCCTCCAAATATAGACGTCATCAATTTGCTGATATTAAAAGCATATACAGCAACATCGCCAGATGCACCTATCATGCGACCATTCCATTCCGCCCCAAAGGCATGACAACAGTCCTGCATCAGCCAGATTTTCTGTCCGTAGCGAGCTTCGGCCTCCTTGACAATAGCTTCAAGTCTATCTAAGTCCTGCGGATAACCAAAAGTATGGGTTGCAATAATTGCGCGGGTTTTTTCGTTAATCGCTGCGGAAATAAGATCCAGATCCATGTTGTAATCATCAAGCTTAATATCAATAAAGCGTGGATGATTGCCGCTAAGTGTTACTGCATGCGCTACCACTGAACAGGTATAAGCAGGCATGATGATTTCAGCATTTTCTAACCCTATTGCCTTAAAAAATGCCCATTGCGCTGAGCGACCATAAGGAAACGCGACAGCATCAACCGCCTTAAAGTCTTTTGCAAATTCTTTTTCAAAACGTTCAACCGCACCTTTGTTGCGGCGAAACAGCGCGAAAAACTCTGACCAACCCAGCCATGGTTTGAAACGTGGAATCATACCCTCTCCTGCTCATCCTGAATTTGCCAGTAGCCTTGACTGGCCATATGGATAGGTACGAAAGTTGGTATATTGCTTATTCGCTGATATCCACCAGGCAAAACTGATTCATCTTCAACAGTCAAATCCACACCCAACCGAATCGTACGCCTATTACTTGCTGGCCAAGACTTTGCACCAGTAATGAGTAAGCGCACTAGCTGCTTCTTTACAAATTCCCTCAACAGAGCGAAATGAAAAACAGAAATACAAAACAGGCGTAACGCTAAAAATTGCCATGGACCAGGCAACTGCTTAGGCATAGGGGTAAAATTACACTCAATAACAAACTGCTGATCACCAAGCCAAGCAACTCTATTGATTGGCGAATAGGTTTGTGTGCTACCAAGGCGACCTTTAGGGCTGCGTAGAACCAAGCCTCCATCATGACACGCCAATTTTCCATCCACAAAGTGGTTCACCACTCCGCCTTTATGGGTTGAGATAATAGTGTAATGACGTTCACCACGATCTATAAACAGGCCAGCCTGCGGGTAGTGTTGGCGCAACGGTTGAGTATTTAGAGCTGGTAGTAACTGAACATCTGCTACACAAGCACTTTCTGTTTCTTTCGCGAGCACAGCAGCCCAACAGTAAGCATTGAACATGGGTATAAGATTAGGTTCATCTATAGCAAGCAACGTAACAACCGTCTGCTTTGCAATGCTATTAGCCATGAAATCAGCCAACGCGACAGCCTCTGGTATATCATTGGCAAGTGCCAACACCCCTGCTGGGTAATAAAAACGAGTACAGCGACTGCCATAAAGGCCACCAAATGAACCATCTGGATGGGCAAAATTCCCAAGAAACTGTATAGATTTCCTTAATGGCTCAAGCAATTTCCAGTCAGGTCTAATTTGATGGACATCTGCAAGGTAATAAGTACACAGGCTTTGATAGCCAGGGTCCGCGCCTTCATATTCACACAACCAGCCTTCAGATGACTGATGCGTAAGTATGCGATCAAGCAGTTGTCTGGCACGCTGCTCTACGACAGTATCTTTCGTCAGGCGGTGCCAACGTACCAATGCTGCGACTGCTGTAGCGAGATGATTGGAAATTATGGCATGAGTTTCATCGTGTTTGTTCAAATAAGCGATCATAGGCTGCACAACAGCCTGCCAGCTTGTTATAGTTGCCTCGTCAAGGTCTGCCTCTAATAAATCCAATGCACAGAGCAAATCAAACGCAACCAATGCCGTAACGCAAAATGAGCCTTCATTAGGAAAAGCCTCTTCAAGGCTACCATCCTTACGTGTGAGTTTGGATGCTGCAATAAAAAGTGAATTGATGCGGGAAATAAAATGCACCTTGGATGTCTTGTATGGCCAAAGCCCGTGTCGCCATAATCGGGCCATACCATGCGCTGCACCCTGAAAGGTGCCATTACCGAAGTCAATTAACCCCCATGCCCAGAAATATCGATCACCCATACCATAGCTTTGACTACTGCGATCATTATCGAACAATGCCAGTAAACGCGGCAGGGTTTGCTGGATCTGTGCAAGATAAGGGTTAGAAGACTGGGTGAGCACAGTTAATTCTTTGTATAACAGTATTGTATGATGAGATTGATATCCAACACTGGCAGACGCATGGGCCACCAAAGCAATTGTTGACGCTGAAACTGCTTGTCTAATGCTGAAATAATTTCGTCAGCAAAATTGGGATGTTCCCAGCATATAATTTTGTCTGGATCGATAGTGGTATTTTTTTTGAACCAGCGACGAGAAGTAATCATCCGCCCTGCTCCCCACGCAAAACCACCTTCAGAGGGAATAGCCCCAATTAATGTACCACCTGGTTTTAGTACTCGGTACATATCAGCTAAATAAGGCGCCAATGGGTAAAGATGCTCGAGTGAATAAAACGATACAATGACATCAACCGAATTTGATGGGATGGGTAAGTTTTGTGATCGTTCAAGCAAAATTGAACGGTAATTCACGCCCTTCTCATCTAGACGGTTTTGCGCTTTATTCATCATTTCCTGATTTACATCGGCAAGAATGTACTCTCTTGGCAACCCCTGCCAATACTGGATATGCCGAATATCACCAGCACCGATTTCCAATACAGTCTTACCTGTTAAATCAATTTGTGACATCACGCTATAGCCTGCATCGTTAATCTTTGTACCAATGCCTTCTCTCTGATTTTCTCTATAAAAATCGCCATAAGTTTTTTGCCACTCTTGCCAACAAGGATCAGCTTCGTTAATCGTCAGTCCCCAACGCAATCTGTCACCCCACAATGGCACATATAGTCGATTGGGCAACCATTTTCTCAATGCTAGTTTGAGCATATTTTTGTATCTTTCATAGAACTAATTAGATATCGAAACCCTTCACTCCAACCATAATCATTGGTTAGTGTGTGTGGGTGCCAAAGAACAGCTATTTGCCCGTGAACTGCACAAACCTCTTCTATCCAGTGGCAAATGGAAGTTCTTCTTTCGCTTTCACTAAGGGTCTGATAATCATACAAATGTGAATCCATCAGCACAGTGGGGAGTTGCGTCAAGCAATGCGCCTGCTGAGAATCTTGATTCCACGGTTGCCAAGCTAATGCTGCGGACGCCCGAAAACCCGACCTGTCGTTAAACATAAGTGTAGTATCGTATTCAATCCCAGCTTTTTCTTGCGCGCTCCAAGTGCTTTTCCAGCTAAAGCGCAACCAGTGTTGTCGACAAGCCGTCACCAACTGATTAGTTGTTGTGGCAAGGTGCTCCCGCTGTTGTCGAATTATATCGGGGGCATCCCAAGCATCGTAGGTGGGATGTAAGCCCACAACGCCGCCATGACTTTTAATCTGCTGCATAAGTTTCTGAACACGCACGTCCCTAATGTCATAATCTGGGTCGAACAGCCAGCGCTTAAGTGTTTTCTTACGGTTATCGGCATAGAAATGAAAATGGGCGTGAATACCAACCTGCTCTTCTTGTACCAGAAGGGAGTTAAACGTCCACCAGTCTTCACGCCCAAGTAGAAAATGAGCAGCATTTTTAAATTTTTTAACTGCCATCCGTACATCAGCATGGACTAAATGCCGACCTGCATTAAACAGATTGAATGCACCTTGCTTAAAGCGAATGGGTAAGGTTTTGCAAATAGCATCAACATCATGTGTCATTAAGACTTCAGCGACAGGCAAGGGGCCAAACAATTGATCTGCATCTTTAGTCTGTTCTCGAGCAGCCCATGCACGTAAGAATAGAGCTATGCGGTTTACCCAAGCACGATCCCATACACGAGTATCCCATCCATCAAGCCTAAAACTATAGGAATGAATTGGTTCATGATTTAATTCCCATGTACGTTCATGCCAACATTCAAGTAGCAGAAAAACCGCTAACCACCAATCGACCAGCTGCCAGTTATCAATACCATTACAGGCTTCAATAGGAATAAGAAGTTTGCCATCGACACCATGTTTTAATGCCCAGTCAGGTAAACTAACGGCATAAAGCTTAAGTGGACCAGCAATAATTTGAGGTTGAGCATCCACAATCGGTAGCATAGACGGTGTCAACGAGCACTTAGACCAATAATGAGACAACGCTATGCAAACATGAGCTTGTATATATTCATTAGATGGTAGCGGCAAAGTCTTATTGGGCATCTATAAACCTCTGGTGCCACAGTTCCAACGACAATGCCCCCCATAGCTGACGCCCACCAACGCCCTGACTATTCATCATGTTCTGCAGAGCTTCTGGTTTAAAAATACCACGCTGCAGGCTACGCCTAGAGAGTAATGTATCTCCAACAAAATCCCGCACTACCCCACCTTGCATCCATTGTGCAAGCGGAACGGGGAAGCCCATTTTATCTTTTCGTTCTAGCACAGAGTGCGGGAGTACATTACGAATCGCTTTCTTTAAAATATGCTTAGTTCTGCCACCCTGGAATTTAAGTGGGGGCGGCATTGTGGTCACAAGATCAACTATGCGTGTATCTAATAGCGGCACGCGAGATTCAAGCGACACAGCCATACTGACTCGATCCTCAATCTGCAATAATGCTGGTAGAAGCGTTTTTTGGTCGAAGTGGGTCATCTTATTAATGTATGACTGAGTATCTGGATGGTTGAATACTTTTTGAAAATCAGCGAAAAGCTCCGCTTTATCAAATCGTGCCAACATATCGGGATGCAACAGTGCATTCAACCCTTGGCTTCGGTCAATCAAGTGGAAATAACGTGCATCCATGTCTTCAAACAAACCTTGGCTCCAAAATTGCGAGAGCAGTGGCCGATATTGCTTAAGAAGTGATAGCTGAGGAATGATAGACTCTAGTGTAACGAGGTGTTGCCCCTCTTCTTTGGTTTCGAAAATAGCGCCCTTAATTGCTTGTTCAAGGTAGCCAACCAAATATCGTGCATAACCACCAAAAATCTCATCACCACCTTGTCCGCCAAGAACCACCTTTACATGTTGACGAGCTAATTTGCTCACGGCGAATTGGGGAAAAAGCCCCGGGCCAGCAAGCGGTTCGTCCAACGCATAAATCAGATCTGGCAAACTATCAACAAAATCCTGAGCACTTGGTACAATTTCAAGATAAATTCCTTGAGCATTTTTTACTACATCTTTTGCATAAGCTGATTCATCATACTCTGACCCCTCTGCAAAACGTCCATGGAACATAGGCATTGGTGATTCAAGATGTTGCGCTGCTAAAGTGCAAACCAAGCTCGAATCGATACCGCCAGAGAGGTATCCACCCAAGGGCACATCTGAACGAATTTGCAGGCGGATACTGTCTTCTAGCGTAGCACGCACACGGTCAATAAAGTAATCTTCGGTATGATAGTGGTCGATCTGGTAATTTGTGTCCCAATAGCAGACTTTCTCTTCGATATCTGAGCCATGGCCTGTAAAGTAAAAACCTGGCTTGAGTTTGTTAATACCAGCGAACAAGGTTCTTTCATCAAGGCAAAACTGAAATGCAAGGTACTGGTGTAAAGCCGTTTCATCACGATTCGACTGAACATCAGGATGTACTAGAAGTGCCTTGATTTCAGAAGCAAAAAGCAACTCATCACCCGTGATCGTATAATACAGTGGCTTGATGCCAAAATGATCACGAGCAGCAATCCAGTAATTAGTTTCGCGATCATGAAACACAAAAGCAAACATGCCGTTGAGACGAGCAATTGCACGGGTACCATTCTGAATTAGAAGTTTGAGTAGCACCTCAGTATCAGAAAAAGTTTCGAAATGTTGCCCTTGCTGAATCAATGTTTGCCGTAACTCTAGATAATTATAGATTTCACCGTTGAATACTAGCGTATAACGCTGATCACTGGAGCACATAGGCTGAGCACCATGTTCAATATCAATAATTGCAAGTCGGCGATGTCCAAGCAATGCCTGACCCGGAATATGTAGCTTCCCTTCACCATCTGGACCTCGATGAGCAATGCACGCCAGCATAGCATCAAGAACGTCGTGACGATCGTCAAGTAATCGGCCAGAAGTGAGAATAGATACTAATCCGCACATGGTTTTTGCACTGTTGCGTAAATCATAAAGCCGAGATATTGGTCGAGCCAACGATGCAGAGTTGCTGGTATTTTAAAAGGTATAGCTCGAGCTGGAAAGAAATGAAGATAAGTTTCTTTTATCTCAAAATGGTTCTTGAGCAATGACTCGAATTGTTCTTGAGTATAGCTTTTTCCAATCGGATTAGCTTCCCCATCGTATAGGCGTACGATTTCATCTACATCGCTTTTTAGGAAAATATTCTCTCTACCTCGCCCTTTCAAGCCACCACCCAGCTTTGCAAGTGGCCATCCTAACCAACGTAAATAAGGCCATAACTTTAGAATAGGATTGCGGTAATAAACCGAGATGCTAGCCGTCCCCCCTGGCTTAAGGATGCGCGCAATTTCTGCGATTGTGGCTGGTGTGTTAGGTGTATGATGGATTACACCTTGGCAATTGACGTGATCAAAGCTATCGTTCGCGAACGTCATTTTCTCAGCGTTCTGCTGACTTAGTTTTGCAACCAATCCATATGTAGCGAGTCGTTTTTGAGTCAGCTCTAACGCCTGATCGGTAAGATCTGCAGCATGAAGGTTATTCAGACCTCGCATAGCGAATTCACTTACCCAAAAGCCTATAACGCAACCAAGATCCAGAATACTCATATTTTGGCCCTGTGGGCGTGCAGGTGGAAGAAATCGAAGATCGAAATTTCCAGCAAAACAGTCAGCTACATAAACTGCTCGATGTTCATCATAAAATGAAACTGAGCCAGTCTGATACTTCGATTCTCCAGTCCATAATGGGTTGTTTTCCCAAAATGAGCGAACTTGATCAAGGTCTGTCACTTGCAATGCTCCAATCACAATGTTTTTTTTGAATTGATGTTCTCCACCCACCCCACGGCCAATGGTAAAGCAAAGTCATGACTAAATAACCCAAGGTGGTAATACTGCTAACCATCTTGCTAGCGCTTTGCTTCTGGTCATAACGCAACAGGAACGGAACTTCACCAAATTTTGAGCCTATGAGCTTTAACTTGACCAACTTTTCCAGTGTACAGGTAAAACCTAAGCCTTTAAGCTGTATAAAGTTGTTGCCGTAAAAGGCTACTGCCTCCTTGATTTTTTCAGCACGATATCCGCGGAATCCGCAAGAATATTCCTTGAGACCTGAGATAGGAAAGAAAACTTTCATGAACAAATTTGCGCACTGACTGATGAAAGCACGGTAACCACTTACCCCCATCTGACCGCCACCAGATGCAAAACGCGACGCAATAACAACGTCGTAACCACTTCTGACTTTTTCAACAATTGAGGGGATAAACTCAGGCTCGTGTGTATCATCACAGTCTAAACGGACAATCACGTCGCCATCACTAACAATTTCAGCGGCACGTTCAAATAAGTCACGAGATGATTCACCGAGACCACGGTTAATTTTGTGCTGAATGATTTCAATGGGCATTTCAAGTGCATATTGCTCAAGCATATTTTGCGTACGGTCACAACTACCGTCATTGCATACCAAAATTTTATAGCCCTCTCCCATGCCTACAAGCGTCTGCTTAAGTTTTGGCATTAATTGAGGAAGTGATTCCTCCTCGTTATATGCGGGCAATAACACTAAAATCATAAAAATTTCTCCAATTTTTGGATAATCTGGTAAGCGGCATTTCCACTTCCATAAGGATAAATATCAGTAACAAGACCATTTGTTTTCTGTTCCAAATAGGCCTTATGGATTTTCTTCTGGTCAGCGCCTACAAGTTGATTCCATCCCAATTCAACAGTTTCCACCCACTCGGTTTCATCTCTCATTGTGATGCAGGGAACACCATAAAAAAAGGCTTCTTTCTGCACCCCTCCTGAATCGGTAAGGATTAAGTTAGCAGCCTGCTCCAACGCTACCATATCCAGAAACGGTAATGGCTCGGTCACAATTAATGAAGCTAAGTGCCGAGATAATCCATACTCATCAACAAGCTTGCGTGTACGTGGGTGAATTGGAAAAACCACAGGAAGCTTGATAGCCACTTTAGCCAAGGCAGAAAGAATTTCTCCGAGCCTTTGTGGATCATCCGTATTTTCAGCACGATGACAAGTCGCTAAAGCAAAACCACCTTTAGCAAGACTCAGGTTATTGAGAATAACGCTTTGCTGACGAGCACGGTCACGATAAAACAATGCAACGTCATACATTACATCTCCTACATTATGTACTCCATTTGTAACACCTTCAGACTTGAGGTTGTTAACAGCAGTTTCTGTGGGGCAAAATAGCAATGACGAAACTCGGTCAGCAAGAATACGATTAATTTCTTCTGGCATACGCATATTAAACGAGCGCAGCCCTGCCTCGACATGTGCAACTGGAATGTGCAACTTGGCTGCTGCCAATGCCGCTGCAAGAGTCGAATTTGTATCGCCATAAATTAACACCCAATCAGGCTTTTCTGCTAACAAAACTTTCTCGATAGCCTCCAGCATGCGCCCTGTCATCGCGCCGTGCTGACCGCCAGATATTTCTAGATTGTATTTAGGATGCGGGATATCGAGTTCTTCGAAAAAAACCTTGGACATATTGTCATCGTAATGTTGTCCAGTATGTACCAGTATTTCTTCGATCTTATCTGTGTAATTATCACGAATAACGCGCGATACTGCCGCGGCTTTGATGAACTGTGGTCGAGCTCCAACTATAGTAACTATTTTCACGATACCACCTAAACTGTACTAGCTGCTGCTAAAAGCATATCAATTATGTAGTCAAGTTTTTCAATTTCCAGATCAGGGCTCATTGGCAAACTCATTACTTCTTTTGATAAAGCTTCTGAAATAGGAAAGTGCCCTTCTGCTTGCCCTAAACATGCAAATGCAGGCTGTAAATGTAGCGGCACAGGGTAATGCACCGCTGTTGGAATACCCAACTCTTTTAGTTTTTGTTGAAGTTGCTCACGATTTTTTACAAGCACTGTGTATTGCGCATAAACACTGGTATTAAATGGCTCAATGTAGGGTGTTACGATAGTAGTGTTTTTGTTTTGTTTTTGTATCAATTCAGTGTATTTAGCACCTAATTTACTGCGTTGTTCTACTTCCCAATCAAATCGCTCAAGTTTTGCTAAAAGGATTGCCGCTTGAATAGTGTCTAAACGGCCATTCATACCTATTCTAGAGTGGTAGTAGCGCTTTTCTTGCCCATGCACTCTAATCTCGCGCATAGCTTTTGCAAGCGCATCATCATTGGTGAACAAAGCACCACCGTCACCATACGCACCTAGCGGCTTACTGGGGAAAAAGCTGGTTGAACCAATGGTGCTTAGTGCGCATGATTTTTTGCCCTTATAAGTTGCGCCGAATGATTGTGCGGCATCTTCAATCACTGGCAAGCCATGTTTATCAGCAATTGCATTAATTGCATCAAAATCTGCACATTGCCCATACAGGCTGACAGGCATAATCGCTTTGGTTTTAGGTGTGATTGCAGCTTCTATTTTTGCAGGGTCAATGTTATAAGTTTGCGGGTCAATATCCACAAACACGGGTATTGCACCTAACAGGGCTATCATTTCACCCGTGGCAATAAAGGTGAATGGCGTGGTAATCACTTCATCCCCAGCACCGATGCCTAGCGCCATCATGGCGATCATAAGTGTGTCTGTGCCACTACTTGCGCTAATGCAGTGCTTTACGCCTACATACTCAGCAAGCTTGGTTTCAAGCTCTGCGACTTCAGGGCCCATGACGTATTGGCCGTGATTAAGTACACGATGAATATTTTTTTCTAGCTGAGGGCGAATAGCATCTTGTTGAGTTTTAAGGTCGATGAAGTCAATGGACTTATTACTTTGTGACAAAGCAAGATATTGCATTGGAGTGATTGTTTGTTCAGGGTATTTTTCACACAAAACTTCATCACGTGTTAGCAGCTTAATTGACCCTGATGCAAATCTCCCAAGCGCACGAATAAGTTGCTCGTCTTCTGGATCTGAACTTTCAAAAACATCGCCTTCTTCTGCCAGCGCCGCTAACCAATGTTTGTCTTGTGCAAAAGCTTTGAGCGTTTTGCGTGCAAGTACCATCCACTGATACTTGCTAACAAACTCATCCGCTTCAGTTTGGCTACGTCTAAGCTCTCTCAATAGATTGTATTCTAGCGTTTGTACGCTACCTGTGTATAACCATAGCTTACCCCCATGCGTTTGGCAATGCTGGAGCGCTGCGGCAGAAACTTGAGCAAAAGGCATGCGTCTAGCACAAACATCAATTGCAATGTTCACATCAATAAGCAAATCCATTTTTTAAACAGGTCTCCCTTGTTCTTTACGCATCTCTGCTCGTAGCTCAAATGCTTCAATACGCTCAAGTTGCTTAGCACTGAGTAATTTCAATTCATCCCCAGCAGAAAGTGGCGCATTTCGTACAGCTTCAAGTTTATCCAACATCGCTTCGGCGCTCGCTAACATTTCTGGTGATAAATTGTATGCATTATCTTGCACTTCAATTTCGTCATCTGGTACGGTAATCACTAAACGAACGTGATTGTGCTTTAACCGCAACGGTTGAGACAACTCGATTTTACCTTGGTTGTAAATAGCTTCTACTTGCATGATTTATCCTTTCATTGTGAGCTGGCCTGCACTCAAAATATAGGTTTTACCCGTGTTTAGGCAGGTTGTGATGCCTTCGCCCTTTAGTGGCAGGTCCAACTTTTCACCATATTCACTCATCCAGCCTATTTGCTTAGCTGGAACGCCCACCATTAGTGCGTAAGCCGGCACATCTTTATTTACTACAGCACCTGCACCTATAAACGCATACTCACCAACTGTAATGCCACATACAATCGTACTGTTTGCGCCTAATGTAACACCCTTTTTAACTAAGGTATTACGATATTCATCTTTACGTGATACTGCTGAACGTGGGTTATAAACATTAGTAAACACCATGCTGGGGCCACAAAATACATCATCTTCTAACGTTACATTATCGTAGACTGAAACATTGTTTTGTATCTTTACATTGTTGCCAATAGAGACCTTGTTGCCAACAAAAACATTTTGTCCTAACGAGCAGTCATTGCCAATTTTAGCGCCACCGCAAACATGGGCAAAGTGCCAAACACGGCTACCCTCACCTATTTGCGCGCCTTCATCAACAATGGCGCTTGAATGTACTGTCACCGTCATATTTAATAATCCAAGGGCAAGCCAACGCGCTTACCATCACGTGCAGAAAGATAGGTTGCAATAATCACTTCTAACGATTTTAAACCTTCACGACCATCTGTTTCTGGCTCGGCTTCTCCACGCATCACTTTAATCACGTTATCGTAATAAAGGGGGTGACCAAAGCCATAGACTGAGGTTGTTTCATAGCTCGCTTCTTTAACTTTTGCGTCGTCAGGGTCAGAATCTGCAAATTCCCAATGCTGGACTTCATTAACAGCCATGCCACCAATGCGAACCGTGCCCTTCTCACCCAAGATAGTAATGCTACCCTCTAAGTTTTTAGGGTAAGTCAGCATAGTTACATTCATTGAGCCTAAAGCACCACTGCGCCAACGTAAGCTAATGACACCAGTATCTTCAGCCTCAATATCACGCTCCAATGTTGCAGTATAAGCCTGCAAACTTTCCAGTGGGCCAATCAACCATTCGATCAAATCAACATAGTGGCTCGCTTGATTCATAAAAGCACCGCCGTCATATTCCCACGTGCCGCGCCATGCCCCTTGATCATAATATGATTGTGGACGCGTCCAGAACACGTTTAGATTAACCATGTAGATCTTACCGAAGCGTTTTTGCTCAATGGCTTGTTTAAGTAACTGCAATGTTGCATTGCGACGATTTTGCTTCACCACAAACAAGCGCACACCAGCTTCATCGCATGCTTTTACCATACGCTTACCATCTGCCAAACGCGTTGCCATCGGCTTTTCGGTAATCACATTACGGCCTGCTTGGGCAACCTCAATGGCTTGATCTGGATGCAAACCAGATGGTGTAGTTAAGATAAAAACATCGGCATCACAGTTAGCCAACATCTCTTTGAGCGAGTTAAATGGTTGTGCGCCAGTGGTTTTAACTGCGTCAGCCAATGCGGTTGGATTAATGTCACAAACACCCACCAGTTCAGCATGATCGCCGTGTTGCTTAATTGCTGCAAAGTGATTTTGAGCAATACGCCCACAGCCTACGAGTGCAAAACGAATTTTTCTGTTCAAGATTGGTGGTGGAAAGTGATACATATCAGAGTCTCTTTTATTTGTGTATTCTTAAAATTTAAGCTTTAAATATTAGCTTTAGAATCTAAACACGGTTAAACCCAAAGCATTAGCTTCATGTCTGTTATAAAGCGCTTTTAAATCTGCAAGTACTGGCTTTTCAGATTTCAACATTTTTTTGATTTGCGTGAGTTCCATATTACGATAAACTTTGTGGCCTACGGCAACCACCAAAGCATCTACTGAAGATAACTCATCCATCGTATTCAGCTTTACACCGTACTCATGAAATACTTCATCTGCATCCGCATATGGGTCAGCAACAACAATATTCACACCCCAAGCCTGAAACTCTTTAATGAGATCAACCACTTTACTATTGCGAATATCTGGGCAATCTTCTTTGAACGTAATGCCCATCACGCCTACTTTGCTTTTAGAAACATCAATGCCGTTTTTCAACATCAACTTAATTACATTTCTGGCAGCGTATCTCGCCATGTTGTCGTTCATCCGCCGACCTGAAGCAATGATCTGCGGGTGGTAGCCAACCTCTTCCGCTTTGTGCGTTAGATAATATGGGTCTACACCAATACAATGCCCACCCACCATACCTGGCCTAAACGGCAAGAAATTCCATTTTGTTCCAGCCGCTTCCAACACCTCTATGGTGTCAATATTCAAGCGCTCAAATAAAACTGATAATTCATTAACTAATGCAATATTTAAGTCACGCTGAGTGTTTTCAATCACCTTAGCAGCTTCAGCCACTTTGATATTAGAAGCCTTATGCGTGCCTGCGGTAATGATTGAGGCGTATAACGCATCTACTTCATCAGCTATCTCAGGCGTGGAGCCGCTCGTTATTTTTTTAATTTTAGTTAAAGTATTAACTTTGTCACCTGGATTAATTCGCTCAGGACTATATCCACAGTAAAAATCCACATTGAATTTTAAACCTGAGTTTTTTTCTAATGTAGGCACACAAACTTCCTCTGTGCACCCAGGGTAAACTGTGGACTCATAAATAACGATGTCGCCTTTTTTGAGCGCCTTACCAACAGTTTCACTCGCCTTCACTAGCGGGGTTAAGTCAGGGCGATTTGCTTTATCAATTGGGGTGGGAACTGTAACTATAAAAATACTGGCCGATTTAAGTGCATCGGCGTCTGCTGTGTACTCTAAAAAAGCCGCATGCTTTAACTCTTCAGAGGTCACTTCTAAAGTGTGATCTTGGCCACTTTCTAATTCTGCAATGCGCTTTTTGTTTATATCAAAACCTATTACAGGCCTTGTTTTGCCAAACTCCACAGCCAATGGCAAGCCAACATAACCTAAACCAATGATGGCAATTTTTTTATCAGTTGTATTCATATTATTTTTTACCCTACAAAATTTAAGCTACCAAATTACCACTCAAAAAAATCAATAGTTATCCATTACCATATAGAATATTAACAGCAATACACTAACTAACATCTTCAGCTTTAACTTCTTGATTTAAAATATCAATTTCTAACTTTAGAGACTCATATTCCTGCATTTTATTTTTCAAAAATCTTAATGTGATTTTTGTTTTTTCTTCTATCCCTGTTGGGGTCAGTAAATACATATAAGCCAACTTGTTTTTACTGTTACGGAAATTAGTCGCTTTTAACAACCCAACTTCTATCAGTGCTTTAAGACAAAAGTTTGCTTTACCCAAGCTAATACCCAGCTCTGCAGCCAGCTCACGCTGGCTGATTTCCGGCTTTACATCCACCAGTTTAAGTATTTTATAGCGGTATTCGTCTGTAAGCATAAAAAACAAACTGTGCGTTCAAAGAATGAACACATAGTTTAACAAATAATTTGAGTGGTGTGGGAAAAATAGATCTTTAGGCTATTAGTGTAATAAGTAATGTAGCAGATTCTGACTTGCGTCAGAATGACAGCTTTAATGAGTCCACAATAAACTCGGCGCATGCAAAGCACTCTTTAAGTTAATCGCAGCATTGTTTTATTCATATGCAATTTCAACAACTGAACTTGCTCTGATGGCAAGCCAACATCGTCTAGTATTTTGGCCGCTAAAGAAATCTGCTCAATCTTTTTATCTCGGTACTGCTCTGCTTGAATGATTGATTCAAACCCAAAATAGCGCCAATCTGCCAACAATGTTTCTTGCGCAATATCCCATTGATTTGTGGATAATTGCATGGCAAGGCGCCTAGGCATATCAGAAATATTAGGTACAACATCAAATGCAGGTGTCAAGCGCCATTTACGCTCTTGTTGATTCCAGATTGCAGCATGATTACGCGGGTGATCATCATCATTTCCACATAAAGCGTTGAATAGCATGCGTCCAAACAGCTCATTTAAATCTGACCTTGGCACACCAATGCGTCGCAATGCCTGCGCCAATAGTGGGTAGCTCCATCGCGCTTCATTTTGGCCGTCTGAATTTCTGCTGACAGGATATTCTGTCTCTAGTAATGAAGCGCCACTAATAACCATATGGCGCTGTGCCCCTGCTCTATCAAACCTTTTTATCAGCACTGCACTACGCGCATGATCTTGGTACAGACGACATTCTGCCATATTGAGCTGTGCACTTGCTCCCCATGACATTACCGCGTACTCTAACAGCGCAGTGTTACTCACATCAGTAGCAATGGTAGGCTTAACCAGCCAATACTCATTGCCATCTTGCACAGTTGCTTTAGGGCGCGCCCCACCCAAGCTGGGTGTTTTTACCAAGCGTTTTCTTAATACTGGATATTTTGGCGCTTTTTGCGCTGCCATCAAGTGTAGCTCTTCTAGCAATTCATCTATTTTTGCCAATTTTGGGCTGGAAGCTAAAGCTGGGTTCGGGTTTTTTGTTTTGCTAATAGTCAACGCACCCCATCTATCAGCATTGCTGGCATTGATTAAATACTCAAACTCATGCGCAGTAGCAGGCAAATGATGTTCACGCTGAATAAGCAACTTTCCCCAAGCATCTGGGCCAATATCTCTAAGCACATCAATAAGTCCGTTATATCTTGGTGCTAGGTAAATCATCGCAGCATCTAATCTGGGGAGGTTAATTGGATCAATTACCCACGGATGACCCGCATCAATATAAGAAGGTGCGTAGGTAAATTGACCCACTGATTTTGCATTTAATGTTTCTGCACGGTTTAAGGTGTACCTGCCCACCGTTATCCATTCACCGTTATCTGGCCTTTGCAAATGTACAAAAACACTAGAAGTAATCATTGTCTAACTCTTGCTTTTTACGCACACGCAGGCGGTTAGTAGCCACCATGTACTCGCTCGGTAGCTTGCAAAGTTCATCCAATATACCAAGCACAAGCATCGCATTAAGATATGTACTGGCTTGCACTGTAGGTTCACCGCGCTCTAAACGTTGCAGGGTATCTAAACTCACGTTGATACGATAAGCAAAATCTCGCATAGGTAACTGTGCTATTTGGCGCTGCGATCGCACAGCCTTACCCCATTGAATAAGCAAATGCTCAACTGGCAAGGGGATAGGAAGGCTATCTGATTTTCTTTTTGGCAAAATTTATACTGATTAAAAAGTATTTGACCATTATATGCACTGTTTTATCGGTATGCAATAAATATTAACTAGCGCTTAAATTTAAAAATACGAGAGCTTTGCATGAAGCTAGAAATAGCACTATTTTTAACTAAAATATCAAGCCCGTCATTCCGAGCGTAGCGAAGAATCCAGTATAATCAATTAGTTGCCTGGATTCTTCGCTACGCTCAGAATGACAAAATTAACGTTTTTAGCAATAAAGCAGCTTCGTGCAAAACTCTCAATACATGAAAGAAAAAATTCCACTTACACTTACTAACCAGATCATTTATTCAAATAATAGACGTCCATAAACAAAGGACATTAAATAAGACGTTTTGCTTAACGGCTTTACAGTACAGCCTCTTCTGTTTTCTTCAAATCTGGGTAAGCATTAATTTCTGGTGGTGCAGGGGACTCCCCTGCCGAGATTTTATTGATCATCTGCATATCGAAGTGCCGCATAGTGTTCTGTTGGGTCTGCTTGGTCATAAAAGCCGTTTCATCTAACATTTTCATACGCCAGCTAACCGCGCCAAGTAGCTCTGGATATTGTTCTACGGCTACTTCAGGCTGTTTCTCTAAATAGGCGCGTGCTTTATCATGGTTTTCTCTTAAAATGGTTTTGCCATTGTAAAGCTTGAATTCTTGCTGTTCACCTTGCTCGGTTTCTAAATTTTTAGGTGGGATGACGGCTTTATCTAAATGTCTTACTGGTTGCTCTAATGCATCCTGTTGATAAAAATCGGTGGTGCTCCATTTGCCTGATTTTCGCTGCCCCAAGAATGCCAACGGGTCATCCCTTACCTGATCACTTTCATCGTACACTTTATATACCTGATTAACATTTACCCTGCGTGATGGGTCAACTTCAGCTATATCCAGGCCAGACTTTTGAAAAAATTTGGTTGCCGCCTGTAAGTGCAAATTTCCCAGCTCATCATCTTCATAGCCACCGCCGATATTGCCATGATTACCCGTTACCTCTATCACAGTCAAACCTGGACGATTTTCATGATTCACCGCGTAAAATGCACCACGATACTCGCTTTCTGCGCGCAGAATCACGATATTGTTAACATTAGGTGCAAACGCCATGTTGCCATCTACACCAGTTGTTACTGGGTCAAAAATCACGCCAGCGGACACCCCCACTTTACCCGGTGGAATGAGCACTTTTTTAGTGTCAGGATCTATCAAGCCATCACGATATAACAGTTGGCTAAAAATAGCCGCCGGTGCTCCACCACGACTATAAGAAGTAATCGCGGTGGTCACTTCACCATCAGGGTGCTTCTTTAGCCATTTTGAGGCTTGATAAGCAAATTCTTTGTATGCTTTTTCTGCCGTATTAATCGCCTCCTGAGTCACCTGCGTTGGCTGCCATGCCGAGCGGGGCAATGACCCCTGCGTACCATGCCCAGGGTAATATCTGGCAACCACATTGCTTTCTGGGTTGCCCTTAGCTTGCTTATCCACTTGATCAAATAATTGAGCCACGTTGCTATCTTGTGGATTACCTGAGAGTTGCACATCATCTTTGTCATTGCGCGTACCATCAAACCCTGCAAAAAATACAAACTGCTCTTTTTTAATAACCCCTGGCTGGGCTGCATTGACAATTGCTTCTGCACGTTGTTGCACTTGCAGCACTTGCGCTTCGTTCAGAATTCCTGCAACAGTCGTCATAGTGGCCCCTTTTACTCTTCCGGATACAAGGTCAGGATTTTTCGATAATCAGTTGCATCCGGTCCATTGGGTGCTTCGCCGGTAGCGCGCCGCTCTGGGGTAACTAAATACACATAGAGTTGCGGCCCTTTAAACGAGAAAAACAGCTCAAAATCATCCCCAAAGTTAGCTGGCAGTTTCTTTTGCATGTCTAGTGTTACTTCACGCGTTTCGCCTGTGCTTTTAATGCGCCATTTTACATAGAGTATTTTAATGTCTTTTTTAAACCGTTTGCCTGTTGTGCCATCACCTTGAT
>JBAYTS010000038.1:0-27244 GCA_041675545.1 Methylotenera sp. | reverse complement strand
TGCACCACTAGGGCGATAACCAGACCACAGCACACCGTAATCCGTCGATGTTCTTAAATTGTATGGTTTGGGCTTGCAAGGATTGTTGGGCTTGCACAACCCATTAGTTGCCTGATCAACAAAAGTGAGGCTCTGTTGCGTAGCATCTGTACCCATCCACCTACTGGGTGAGCCAGCAATAGATTCGCTATAAATGTACTCTTTGATATTGGTATCTGGCGGTGCTGTTGCAGGGTCGCATTGACTTTGAGACGGATACAGATCGAACCTGGAATCCAGCGCTGCAAGTTGAGGATCCGATACCCCTGTGTTGGTATTAACCGTTTGACCTACGATAGGTGTAAAACCTATTTTACCAGCACAAACATACGGTCTGGTTGCGTTTGTACTGGTAACAGGGCAAACACCAGGCGCTGCCGACTCTGGATCAATCCAGTACATTGTGCCAGGACCAATCGGGTTTGCTTCACTCACTTTATACGATACACCACGCTCATAGCCCAACTCATTGGTCGTACCTGGGTCTAGTAATCGGCAGATAGCTATTGGGGTTATGTCAACGACATACTTACCCGCTACCGCCATACCAAGTGTTTGAGTGGTGGTCGCGGTGCTAGATAACACCTGAATGAACCAAGTGCTAAGACTACGAGAACCCGTATCTACCTTAAGAAAAGTCTTATCGTTTGGATTTGCCTGCGCATTGGCTACATCCACCCATGGTCCATCTGGCGAATAACTGAACTCTATATCACTAGATGTGATGCTAACCACCTGACTATTAAGGTCAAATTTATTTTTACCTGCCGCCTCAATAGCCCAAGTTACGGCGCTGTTTACGCCATCTAAACTTCCATCTAGCTCTTTAGCCCCACTCAACGCCGCCGCATCTGCCGCGTTTTGCAGCTCAGTTTTGGCAACGTAGAGGTGACCTAAATCCAGCACTAGGCCTAGCATACCTATCAGCAGCGTCAAGCAGAGAGCAACAATGATCGCCACTGCGCCGCGCTGGTGCTGCTTTGCTTGCGTGTTACATTGCCTCTGCCTGTTCATCTTAATCTCCTTCATCGCCATCTATGCTGTTACGTTTTTACTACGACCCTACCTCGCTCCACTGCTTGATGTGCCACTACCTGATGCACCACTGGTGCCGCCACTAGAACCAATACCAATATTAAACACGTTGGCGGTTGCAGGTGGCTGCACGAAAGATTTGTGATAACGATCCACTGCGGCATTCGCAGCTTGGCCATCTACCCCAGTCATTGGGTCGGTGTTAAGTGAAGCATCTGGGTTAATAATCTGCTGCGCTTTGGCGGCGTTGACGGCCTCACCAAAATGCTCGTCAAGCATTGGTGTATTCGTAGCGCAACCCACTAACATTGCCGAGGTAAACAAGCTGGCTAAAATGAGTTTTAATGTTGATGTATGCATGACTATCTCCTTATTTCATTTCAAAGCCGTCTTGGCCGCTCTTTTGTTCAGGAACAACCGCGTCTGATGGTGCTACTGAGCTACCTTCTGGCGGTACGACTGGCGTAGCAGGTTCCGCAGGCTTGCCTTCTAATTTGCCGTTCAAGAAAAATTCTGCTTTACTAGGCTCGTTGAAGTTATCTGTAGGTAACGCATAGTCAGGTGGCAACGGTTTTACCAAGCGCGGCGTTACCACAAACAGCAACTCGGTTTTTTCGTTTTGGAACGAACTGCTACGGAACAACGCACCAAGGATTGGAATATTGCCCAAAATCGGGAATCGGCGAATACTCTCTGTGACGTTATTCTTAATTAAACCTGCGATAGCAAAGCTTTGACCATCGCGCAGTTGCACCGTGGTAGCAACACGCCTAACTGTGAACGCAGGCAATACGCTACCATTGGCCGTCACCTCACTCTGCACCAACTCGGAGACCTCTGGTGCCACCCTTAGGTTGATCAGTCCGTCTTCTAGCACCGTTGGTGTAAATTTAAGTCCAACACCAAAATCTCTTTCTTCAAGTGTGATGGTAGAAGTACCGCCTGTATTTGTTTGTGGCACTGGAATAAAAATTTTACCACCCGCCAGAAAGCTGCCTTCTTGCCCACTGATAGCGATAATGTTCGGTTCAGCCAATATTTTGACGATACCATCTTTATTCTCGGCATCTATTTTAATAACTTTGTTGCCATGTGTAATCGTTAACAATCCACCAGGCGATAGTGGATCTGCCCCTGTCAGGCTTAAAAAGCCTGAGGCAATGGCGTAGGCCACACCACCGTTAGTGCGTGACGCACCGAATGACGCCCCTAGTTTATCCAGCAGGCTTTTTGAAACCTCCGCCATTTTCACCTCCAGCATCACCTGTTGCGGTGCAGCTACTTGTAGCATGTTGATGACTTTTTTATCTTTATCTTTGCCGCCATAAGCCTCTGCCAACGCCATGGCTTTATCAACTTTTACCGCATCAGCCACGGTGCCGCTTAACACTAGCGAATCAGCCGCTGTACTCACTGTAATGCCCTTTTCATTTGGCATAATTTGTTGCAATTTAGCTTGTAACGAGCTGGCATTCATCGCCGTAGTGACCCCTACCACGCGCACATCCATCACGGCGGTTTGGCCTGACTTATCCAAAATAACCACTACCGTTGAGCCTACCGATTTAGCATGCAGCACAACTTCTCGTGGGCTGGTGACGTCAACCTGCACTACTTTGTCATCATCCACCTTCACTTTTTGCAAGCTAGTGCCAGCAGGCAAGCGCACCAAGTGAGATTGCCCTAAAGAAAGCTCCACACTGGGTACAATTTCAGTTGAGGCTGGAATTGGCCTAGCTGGCTGCTTAGCGGTTGCTACCACCTTGGATTTTGGCTGTGCGGCATATAACGGCGCGCCTGTAAACATCGCTAACCCCAGCATGGCTGCCAGTAATTTGCTAACACAACGTGATAACTGACCATTTTCGATCTTGTGCTTATTCATTTTCGTTTCTCCCTGGCAATATGCCAATTCGCTTTCAAATTTCGATACGAGCTATGTTCTACCTACGTACTTACCTAATCACTATCTATTTCATTCCGTATAGGGCTTGAATTCTTCAACTGTTTTGGTTGTGCCACGCACCACCTCAACCTGCTCATACACAGGTTTTTCAACGGGTTTCTGGGTACGTGCTTTGCGATACACCACTACTTTTTTCACTACAGTTTTAACTTCAGCGGGTTGTGGGGCAGTTGCAGCTACCGGCTGCTCTTTACGGTTGAGCAAGTTCTTTTTGGTAGAGCCTGTAGTAGTGACCACGCTGGTATCAATCTGGTTACGCAGCACCAGTGACAAACTACCAACACTACGTGCAAGGTCTAGCTTCTCTGCCTGCTCAGGTGTTACTTCCAGCGTTACCGCATTCACTACTCTGGGTTTAGTTTCATCTCGATTTTGTTCTTGTGCTACTGCCAACACCAAAATATGCTCAAGTACAATTTTTGAGATACTCTTATTCACGTTTTCAGCTTTAACGCTTTCATCCTCGGTATTCACCACAATATCGACATAGTTACCAGGCAGGGCAAACCCTGCCACACCCACCACATCATTCACGCGTACTGTCATGGCGCGGTTTCCTTCTTTAATCACCGCTGATAAGCCACCGGTTGCACCTAACGGTGCCAATTTAGATTCCAACACTGGCTCACCACGCAATAAGCTGGTTTTCACCACACGTGTATCTAAGGTTTTAATATCTTCAGTAGCGCCGGCTGGTACGCTACCTTTTGGCCAATCGGCCACTTTAAGCATTTGCGGGGTTAGCGGCGTACCTAAATCAATATCCTGCGCCGCAACCACTATTTTGCTAGAGGCTACCGTGGCTTGCTGCGATATCCAGCGTGAGGCCAACACCACCGCCCCTAACCCAATACCAATCGAAATTACGATCATTAAAAAAGCTCTTGGATTTTTCATCTGTCATCCCCTTTATTTTCTATTCTCATCAATTTAAGCGTTAGTCATGCGTAAAATAATTATTCCAAGCCCAATCCAGCAATTCCCTAGACATTTCTACCGGCTTACCTTCATAACGTGCAATATCTCTCAGCTGCTCTAATATGTCTCGCGGAACACAGGCCGATAATGGCTTGCCACTCTTATAGTGGTGCTCATGCAAAAGGTAGTTAAAGCCTTCTTCACTAAACGGAACCTGCAACTCTTCACACACTTGTTTAGCAATCAGGCGGTATTCATCTTCGCTCAACGGCCCCACATAAATCTTGTAACCCAAGCGACGTAAAAACGCATCATCTGCCAGTTGGCTAGGCGGTAAATTGGTAGAGAACACTACAATGACATCAAATGGCAACATGAATTTTTTGCCGGTGTGCAACGCTAAATAATCTACATGGCGGTCCAGCGGCACAATCCAGCGGTTCATAATATCAATGGCCGGTGCCAGTTGCCGCCCTAAGTCATCAATAATCAACAGGCCGTTATTGGCTTTTACCTGTGGCGGCGCCTGATAAAAACGGGCACTTTCGTCAAAGTCTAAATCCAGCATGGCAAGCGTTAGCTCACCGCCTGTTTTAATCACCGGACGATGACATGTTACCCAGCGCGCATCTGACGACATCCTGCGATCAATGCCTGCGCCGCTGGTGCCATTAACGGGCAACAGTGCCTCGTGCACCAAAGGATCAAACACCTGAATGACTTCGTCATCCACCATAATCGCGTGTGGAATGGAAACATCACCTGAAAGCAAACCTGCCAGATGTTCTGCTATAAAAGTTTTTCCACTACCCGCTGGGCCATACACAAAAATCGCGCGACCTGAATTCATCGCTGCACCAAATTGTTTTAAAACGCCCTCTTTTACCACTAGGCCGCTAAATACTTTTGATAACTGCTCACGCGTAACTAGCATGTTTGCCACAGACTGCGCACGCACCTGATTGACATAAGCCACCAAACTAACGGGCGCAGGACCAACATATTGATTTTTACGCAGATAGTCTTCAGCCCGTAAGCGCCCCAGTTCGGTAAGATTGTAGGCAATGGCAGTTTCAGCCTCGCTACTGCGCACCGCTTCGCACATACGCTCGGTACGCATAAAGGCAAGCAATGGCTCTAATACGGTGACAGAAAGTTTGGAATGTGCTACCAGATCCATCAAGCGCATTTGCCCGCGCAAGAACAAAGCTTTGGTGAGGAGTTCTATCATAAATTGAAAACTAAGGCCGGTTTCATCAACAGTACGCGGCTGTAGCGGAAGATGCGTATGACGCCGATCATCCGTTCCCAGTTCTTCCCGCGCTGTAAACCCTGTTTTCATTTTTAATTTCTTTTCTATAGTCACCAGGTTTTAGTTAGCTATCTATATTCTTTAAATCTTGAAACTTAAATCCTTGCCGCTCCCTGAGCTTGGTCGTTTGGATGCACTAGAGCACAAAGTCCCCCGCGATTACACTTTCAGCTTTCACGCATGAATAATCTGCTTTAGCAGATATATTCTGCGGGGAAGACCTTTGGCGTGTGAATAATGCGATTTATCGCATACATTCCACGGACAAGCCAAACACTAGCACACGGTCTCATCAAGGCTATAGCCGGCTACATCCAACCAACCCGTTGCCAAACCAAATAACCAAAAGTACCCACTGTAATCGCCACCGCGTAAGGCAACTTGCCGACCGAAACTGGAAGATCATTCATCAACGGCGCTTGCCCTGCGCTCATTTTTACAAAACCACCTAGCAGTATCAGTTTGATGTTTTGCAGCATTTGGCCAAACTGCCTTGACCACAACGCCACCACAAGCGCCATTACACCACCAGCAATAAACGTTACCAGCAACACACCTAATACATCACTTGAACCTAAAAAAGCACCAACCATCGCCATCAACTTCACATCACCTGCACCCATGGCGCGTAACCAGTAAATCGGCAACAACACTGCCATGCCAACCACCAAACCTTTTAATGCATACAACCAACCCAAACCGCCAGGTATTGCGCTGTTAAAACCCTGACCTTCAGGTAACAATCCATTCAAAACCACACCCAGCACCAAACCGATTAAAACCAGCTTGTTAGGAATGCGGTGACTGCGAACATCCTGCCGTGCCACCATTACCAACAGCACAACCAATGGCGTTAACGCAAGTAATCCCATCAAGTTTGGCGTCATGCTAAATCTTTCACATCATTTTTACTGACCAAGCCACAACAAAACCGTAGCCTTGATGAAACCGTGAAGGTCTTCCCCGCAGAATACATCTGCTTAGGCAGATTATTCATGCGTGATAGCTAGAAGCGGAATCAAGGGTTATATTTCCCTCGACTCCATCGCGGCTACGCTTGCTTGGTAATTTATGGACAGGCTGCTGGCGCACCACCCAGTGCGGTTGCAACTGATCTGAAAGTTTCACAAACCCTAGTCCCTGTTGTGGTCACCGCAGCAATAATCACCACCGCAATCAACGACGCTATCAGTGCATACTCAATCGCCGTTACGCCCTCTTCATCATTCACAAAACGTTGCAAGCCTAAATATAAATTTTTCATGTTATTTCTCCTTAAGTTAAAAAAACAGCCATTTACAACTACACTATTTTTACTGCAAACTAGGTTTTATCTCGCGGCGTTTAATTGAGAGAGGTTTTGTAATCTGCCCGTCAATTTTGACTTAGCGCCGATGTATGCAATTTACCGCACCAGGTAGGCGGCGCCTATACGCGCTAACACCTATACGTGATAACCCTTAATCCCTTTGGGTAGATGGGTAAATTGTTAGGCAAAAGTCGATTTTTTATCGTAAACTTCAAACTTACATTGACTTACGTTCAGCCAATTTGTGTGTGGCAGATTTCTTTGAAAAGGTGATTTGTTGAGCAATCCACTTAAAGACTTAAGTTTTCAAACAGTGTTTGAGGCAGCAGCAGATGCCATGCTGTTAGTTGATGATAAGGGTCATGTCATTCGCGCCAACTCAGTTGCACTTGATCTTCTAGGGTATGCCGAAAAAGAAATATGTGGCCTTGAAGTTGAGTCACTCATGCCAGAAGAGTATCGCGCTCAGCATCACCATCATCGAGAGGCCTTTTACCACCAGCCTGAAAAACGTGCTATGGGGAGCGGAAAAGCGCTTTCGATACTACGCCATAACGGCGAAGTACTGACGGCTGACATCAGCTTGAGCCCCATGCAATCAGAACAGCAACGTTATGTACTGGTGACACTTTACGTTGCTGACCGACGTACCCAAGCTGAAGAAGCGTTAAGAACCAGTGAAGAACGGTTAAGGCTGGCAAAACAGGCGGCTGGGTTAGGTGTATTTGACTTCGATTCTAATCACAATGTTTTGTATTGGGATGAGCGTATGCGTGAATTTTGGGGTGCAGAGTCAAACGAAGCCATCGCGACCAAGCGGTTTTTAACCGCCATTCATCCAGAAGATCGTGCCGCTAGAGAAGCGGCACTAGACCGCTCAATTGACCCAGCTGGCAACGGTGAATACAGTGCAGAGTACCGGGTGACTAATCCTGCCAACGGCATCGAACGCTGGATATCAGCCACAGGACGCATGCATTTTGAAGATGGTGTTGCTACTAGGCTGATAGGTGTGGCGCGGGATATTACCGAACAAAAAATAATGGAAAAAAATTGGCACGCCCATCGCACTGAAACTGAAGCGCTTTTTGCACAGCAGGTAGCCTCGCAGACGGTTTCAGCGATTGCGCATGAACTTAACCAGCCGCTGGCTGCAATTTCCGCTTATAGCGAAGTTGCATTGCATGCGTTACAAACCAATCATTTTGACCAAAAAAGCTTAAAACAAGCCCTTGATGGCTGCGTAAAGCAATCACAGCGCGCCGGCCATAGCTTGCACGAATTACTGGCTTTTTTGCAAAAAGGTGAGTTAGTCACAGAAAAATTAAACCTCAATCACATCGTAAAAGAGTCGCTAAGCCTTGCAAAAAGCTACGGTTATGGCGAATTTCAAATAAAACTTCAGTTAGAACAAGACCTACCTGCCATTCTGGGTCATCGGGTTCAGATAGAGAAAATACTGGTCAATCTGCTATCCAACGCGGTTGAGGCTATGCGAGGTGCAGGCGTGCCTACTTCTGCCATTACAATCAAAGTGCGCACAAATACTGAACTCAATATGGCGCATGTCACGGTGCAAGATAGCGGTCCAGGCCTTGATGCCAACACAGCTAATCGCATATTCGAACCTTTTTTTACCACTAAGCATAACGGCATAGGTATGGGGCTCGCCATTAGCCGTGCGCTAGCCGAGGCCAATGGCGGAACTCTCTGGTTAGAACCTAACGTAAAAGCTGGCGCTATCTTTCATTTAACATTACCATTTGCACCATGATGACTGCTAACCCGACTGTTTTTATCATTGATGATGAACCCGCAATACGTGATTCTCTGTCACTAATGATTGCGCAAGAAAATCTGTCCGTAATGACTTTTGAAAACGCCAATGCTTTTTTGGAGGCTTGCCAAGCCGAGTATTCAGGTTGTGCGGTTGTTGATATTCGTATGCCTGGCATGGATGGCTTGCAACTGCAAGAAGCACTTTTAAAGCGCAATATTCAGTTACCAATTATTTTTTTAACCGGGCATGGCGATATCCCGATGAGCGTCAAAGCGATGAAGGCAGGCGCAATGGACTTTCTCACTAAGCCAGTCTCGCGTGAAAAACTCATCTCTGCGGTGCGCTCTGCCATGCGCGAATCTGAAAAAATAGCCGAAAAAAGTATTCATCATCACGATGCTGAATCTCGTCTTGCTGATCTCACCGACCGTGAACGCGATGTCATGATGCTAGCCATTCAAGGCTACCCCAACAAAGAAATAGCTCGCCACTTAGATATTAGCCATCGTACCGTAGAAATCCATAAGTCCAAGATTATGCATAAAACTGGCGCAATCAATCTGCTTGATCTGGCGCGTATTGCCCACGAAGGTGGCTTGACAGAATCCTGAGCTACAAAAAAGTCATGATCTCTGTAAAAAGTTAATGGTAATTACAAGGATCAAAGGATCAAATTAAAACCCTGAGTTTCATCGTTTCAATCAAGATATTTCAAGCCAAATTGAAGTGTGTTAATCATCACCACGATCAATTAAACCCGGATTTTCAATTAGCGCACAATTTCAATGGAAGCCATTAACAACAGCACCACCAGTGGCGTTAACGCAAGTAATCCCATCAAGTTTGGCGTCATGCTAAATCTTTTACATCATTTTTACTGCCCAAGCCACAACAAAACCTTGATGAGACCGTGAAGGTCTTCCCCGCAGAATATATCTGCTAAAGCAGATTATTCATGCGTGATAGCTTAAAGCAGAATCAAGGGTTACATTTCCCTCGACTCCATCGAGGCTTACCTAACGTCATGCTGAGCAGCGCGAAGCATCCAGTAGCATCACTTCAAAAGCCTCTGGATGCTTCGCGCTGCTCAGCATGACGGGGTTTAAGTTTTTAGGTTCTAATGGAAAATATGAGATTAAACAGGCTAAAAAGTCTTGAGTGCTAAAACACACGCGTAACAACTCTACTTGACTTAACGCCACTACCAGCATGATTTTAGTCTAACTAATCTACGACTCAATATACGTGCTCGCGCGGATTACTTTGTTTACTAATTCTTGATACCGTAAGCATCTACTGTTATTCAGTCAATGCTAAGAAGGTAATGCGATGATGCCGTTACTTAAAGTAGAAATGAATATTTTTGAGACGATACTGGCGAGGCGCTCGATTCGTCATTACAAAACGCAGGCGGTCGATCAAGTCACTGTTCATATATTGCTAGAGGCTGCCGTTCGCGCGCCTACAGCGATGCATCAAGAACCTTGGGCGTTTGTCATTATTCAAGATAAAGCGCTTTTAAAAAAACTGTCAAATCATGCAAAACCACTTTTTCTTGCCAAGGTGATGACTCACCAGAGCACCTATGAAAACCACGGTCACCTATTAGAGGCTTTTCGTAGCCCGGATTTTAATATTTTTTATAACGCTGGCACGCTTATCCTTATTTGTGGCAAAAAAACGGCGCACTCTTTTGAGGCAGATTGCTGGATGGCTGCAGAAAACCTGATGCTGGCAGCTTCTGCAATGGGGCTAGGCACATGCGTCATTGGTAGCGCCTTACCCGCAGTGAATGACCCTGAAGTAGAAGTGTCACTGGGTATTTCAAATGAGTTTTCTGTGGTTGTACCGATTATTCTGGGTTACCCAGATGAAGATGTCACACCAAATTTACGCAAGTCGCCGTTAATTATATCATGCGTTATTGCAACATAAACTACTACATTTAACGCCATTGTTTCGTATTGTATTTTTGAAGGGATACTGTCATGTACAAACAAATTCTTTGCCCGGTAGATGGCAGTCCGTCATCAAAACGCGGCATGGTTGAGGCCATTCAACTGGCTAAAGACCAAAATGCCAAACTTCGTTTTTTACATGTGGTTGATACTTTTTATCCGATGATGGATGTTACCGCGGGTTTAAATGTGATTGAGATTGCCGAGGAGTTAAATAAAAACGGCAAAAAGATACTTAAAAAGGCGGTAGATGCCGCCCAAAAAGAAGGTTTGACCACCGCCGAGGCAGAAATAAGAGAGTCCGTTGGTGAGGCCGTCGCGCAGTTTATCGTGAGTGAAGCTAAAAAATGGCCGGCTGACTTGATCGTAATGAGTACACATGGTTTGCGCGGCATTGAGCGGCTGGTAATGGGAAGCGATGCTGAAACCGTAGTCCGAACTAGCCATGTACCTGTTCTGCTCGTCAGAAGTCCGGCAAAAAGCTGAGCAAGTGATGTCCATGCAAACTAACTCAGAATATAAGGCGGGTAAGGGTCAAAATAGCATGAGTTTTGCTCACCGTATTTTGCGCCGGTTATTCAGAGATTATAGAGAGGCGTTTGCAATCCGTTTATGGAACGGTAGCGTATTACATATTGGCGATGATGCATCACCTGCATTTACGCTGGGGGTTCTGCACCCTGGCGTATTACGTCATTTGGTTTTGTTCCGTGATCCGGTTCGTTTAGCTGAGGCCTATTTTGATGGCGAGGTTGAAGTAACGGGGGATTTTAATGCTGCAGTGGAGCTACGTTATTACCTTGAGAACTTAAAACTCCCCCTCTATGAAAAGCTGTTAATGGCATGCCACGCGCTTGCGTTAGGGCAGCAAAAATTCAAGCCACGCCTACAGCAGCTAACTGTAACTAAAAAATCACCCAATGTGACTAATCAAAACGATATTGAGTCAATTGCCTTTCATTACGATGTTTCAAATGAGTTTTACCGGCTTTGGTTGGATGAACGCATGTTGTACTCCTGCGCCTACTTTGAAACACCGGAGCAAGATTTAGAGCGCGCTCAGTGTAATAAGCTTGATTATATCTGCCGTAAATTGCGCCTACAGGCAAATGAAAGCCTGCTTGATATTGGTTGCGGATGGGGCGCGCTCGTGTGCTGGGCAGCCAGATACTACGGTGTAAAAGCCCATGGCATTACGCTTAGCCGTAACCAGTATGAATATGCCTGTGCAGAGGTAAAAAGACTGCAATTAGAAGACCAGGTCACGATTGAGCTACGTGACTATCGTGACCTGCCGCTAGCGGCAAGCTATGACAAAGTATCCAGTATCGGCATGTTTGAACATGTTGGCCTTAAGAATTTAAGTAGCTATTTTTCAACAGTGCATCGGGTGCTTAAACCTGGCGGCCTATTTCTAAACCATGGCATTACTTCCGATACCCCAGGCTGGAACCAAGGCGTTTCTACCCAGTTTATCAATCGCCACGTGTTCCCGGATGGCGAGCTAGATACAGTCAGCAATATCCAGCTCAAGATGGAAGAAGCAAATTTTGAATTATTTGATGTAGAAGGTTTACGTCCGCACTATGCGCTCACATTGCGGCACTGGGTAAAACGCCTTGAAGAACACCGTGATGAGGCCGTGCGCTTTGTAGGCCAGCGCACCTACCGTGTTTGGCGGCTTTATATGACTGGCTGTGCCTTGCAGTTTGAGCAAGGCTCTACTGGCATCTACCAGATTCTGGCTGAACGTAAAAAGAACGGTTTGCCGAATTTACCGCTGACTAGGCGAGATTTATATGCAACAGATTAGAAGTAGCTTGAAGTTTACTCACTCAATAATTAGAAAAGGAAATAACCATGACTATCGGAGCAATTTGTAATCGTGAAGTAATCACTGTGCGACGTGACGCCAATGTGTTGCATGCGGCCACACTCATGCGTAAATATCACGTAGGCGATGTGGTTGTGATTGAAGATCATAAAGGGAAATCAGTACCGGTAGGCATCGTCACCGATCGTGACATAGTGATAGAGCTGGTGGCAACAGAGCTTGATTGCAGAGTCATTACCACTGGTGACATTATGGCCGCCAACGTCACCGTTATCAGAGAGAGCGCGGGTATTTTTGAGGCAATTAAACTCATGACAACCAAAGGTATTCGACGACTACCGGTGGTTGATAATGAAGGCGGACTGCTAGGTATTGTGACATTGGATGATTTATTGCTATTGCTGGCAAAAGAATTTGGGGCGCTGACCAAGTTAATCAGCCGTGAACAGAAAAATGAAACCAACAAACGACCTTAGAACATGCTACGCGAATAAACCCGGATTTTCCATTAGATGAAAATGATACAAAAACCATTCATGGTGAGCCCTCCAACTTTGTTCAGGAGAGCCTTGTCGAACTTCGACAGACTCAGACCGTAAAGGTCTTCCCCAATTTTCTAAGCCAGTAAACTGGCTAAAAAAGTGTGAAGGGCGAACGGAGTTTTGGCTAATGAAAAATCTGAGATAAATTAAAACTAAAACGAAAGGACTTACACCATGAGTATCAATAAAACGCCTTCAAATGCGCAATCTGCCGGTTATGAACGTCCGCTATTTGAACGGGACGCCGATGCCTATAAGGCTAAAGGCAAGCTGTCGGAGCCAACCATTTGCCCGCAGTGCGGTGCGGTGTACCATGCAGGGCGCTGGCAATGGGGTGAAGTCTCTACCAGTGCAGACCGCGAAACCTGCCCCGCTTGCCATCGGATCAACGACAATTTTCCGGCTGGTTTTGTGACATTGGATGGGCCGTTTTTTAAAGACCATGTTCAAGAGATTATTAGCTTGATTAACAACCATGAGCAACACGAGCGCGCCGAGCACCCGCTCAAACGCATCATCAATATTGAACGGCAGGGTGACGCTTTGTTAATCACAACAACCGACACCCATCTCGCGCGCGGTATTGGCGAGGCAGTGCGCCACGCTTATCAAGGTGATTTAAAAGTGGACCATGTTTCAGGTGAAAGCTCAGTACGTGTTCACTGGCATCGTTAGGCTTTTTTATGTTAAAAAATAAGTCTGCCAGGCGTTTTTTATCTGTGCTGCTAGTGTTAGTTGGTGCAGCACTGATATTTTTAGCCACCGAGGCATGGGCTGGCGCGTTGCTGGTAGGACTAGGAATTACGATTGAGCTCATTGGCATCGCCATGCGGCATTGACGAAAACCATGAACAATAAAATAAGTAGCGATCATAAACACGATAGTGAAATATTGTCATTAATATTGATTAGCAACTGGTGAACAGCCATCCACAAGCAAGCGTTAGCCCACTACTTCCCCAATGCGGCCGTTAAGAAGATTTGACACCATCGAACCATTTAATCAAATAAATGACATAATGAGCACTAAGTGACTATTAAATTAGCCACTACCAGTTTAATTATTAGACTGAATAGTCTATCAATCTAAATACATAAAAGTCGCATGGATCACAGTACAACACTTATCACTACGCTTGTAGCAGGCTTTGGGATTGCACTAATTTTTGGCTTTATTGCAGAAAGATGCAAGCTACCTGCTTTAGTTGGTTATCTACTAGCCGGCATCTTAATTGGCCCAGCAACGCCTGGATTTGTCGCAGACATTAGCATCGCATCTCAATTATCAGAAATTGGTGTGATGCTACTCATGTTTGGTGTTGGATTGCACTTTTCAATTCGCGATCTCTTGGCTGTTAAACGCATTGCCATACCTGGGGCAATTCTTCAAATGACCATCGCAACACTAATGGGTATTTGGCTTTCTTCTATGTGGGGATGGAGCATTGGTGAAGGCTTAATATTTGGCTTAGCGCTTTCTTGTGCTAGCACAGTAGTATTACTTAAAGCCCTAGAATCCAGAGGTTTTCTTGACTCAATGAATGGAAAAATAGCGGTTGGATGGTTAGTGGTTGAAGACGTCATTACCGTATTAGTACTAGTTTTAATGCCACCGCTTGCTACTATTCTCGGTGGAATATCCCCTGACGGTTCGTCATCTTCACTGATCTATATGCTAAGCATCACAGCGCTCCAAATAACTGGGTTTGTCGTGCTAATGTTAGTCATAGGGAAAAGATTTCTTCCATGGATGTTATGGCACGTAGCAAAAACCGGCTCGAGGGAATTATTCACGTTATCAGTAATTTCTACTGCAATAGGCATCGCGTACGGCTCTGCTAAATTATTCAGCATTTCTTTTGCGCTAGGCGCATTTTTTGCTGGGATGGTGATGCGAGAGTCAGAATTTAGTCATAGAGCCGCAGAAGAATCTTTACCACTTAGGGATGCATTTGCTGTCCTCTTTTTCGTTTCGGTTGGTATGCTTTTTGAGCCATCAATTTTGATCAACAAACCGCTAAGTGTATTAGCGGTCGTAGCAGTCATTATATTAGGGAAATCATTCGTTGCCTTGGCGATTACACTCGCGTTTAAATACCCGCTTAATACTGCATTAACAGTGGCTGCCAGCTTGGCTCAAATTGGTGAATTTTCATTTATTTTAGCTGGTCTAGGGCTATCTCTAGGCCTTTTACCTGCTGAAGGAATGAGTTTAATTTTAGCCGGCGCATTAATTTCAATTGCACTCAATCCACTCATTTTTTCCATTATCAATCCTTTAAGAAACTGGGTATTAAGCTTTTCAACACTAGCACGTCAATATGAAAAACGTACTGACTTATACTCAGAGCTACCGATGAGCACCGAAAGAAAATACCTTGAAGGACAGGTAGTGCTTGTTGGGCATGGCAGAGTTGGAAAAAGAATAGCCACCTCACTTATTGAGGCTAAGATTCCGTTTGTGGTTGCCGAGGAAAATAGAGAAATTGTAGAACGATTGAGAAAAACAGGCATTCCAGCAGTTTCTGGAAACGCAGCGGAACCTGGCGTTTTAATACAAGCACATATTGCTAATGCATCAATGCTTGTAATCGCAACACCAGACACAATTGATATCAGAAAAATGGTAGAAACAGCCAAGACATTGCAGCCTTCAATTAAAATAGTCGTCAGAACCCATAACGAAGATGAGTATAAATTTTTAAAGCAAGAAAATCTTGGTAAGGTATTTTATGGTGAAGAAGAGCTTGCTAATGGAATGTGCAAATTTATTTTAGATCAATACGCCCGCTAAATAAGCACGATAAAAGCAAACCATGCATTTAACATTAGCTGAGAATAGTGTGTAAGAAATTAGCGCTTACTTCGCTCCTTCACTGTTTAGTCTGCCACGGAGTCGTTCGACGAGAACTACCCATTTAAGGTAAAATGGCGTTTTACCTTAAATCCCTACCGCACATGTCTCTGCAAGAAGAAATCACCCGCCGCCGCACCTTTGCCATTATTTCTCATCCTGATGCAGGTAAAACCACGTTGACTGAAAAACTGTTGTGGTTTGGTGGCGCGATTCAAGTTGCGGGTGAAGTACGTGGCCGTAAAGCCTCGCGCCATGCCACGTCAGACTGGATGGAGCTTGAGAAGCAACGCGGCATTTCGGTAACATCTTCCGTCATGCAGTTTCCATACCGTGAGCACATGATTAACCTGCTCGATACCCCCGGCCATGATGACTTTTCTGAAGATACTTATCGCACGCTAACCGCAGTGGATTCTGCGGTGATGGTGATTGATGCAGTAAACGGCGTAGAAGCGCAAACCATCAAACTGCTTAACGTATGCCGCATGCGCGATACGCCGATTATCACGTTTATCAACAAACTAGACCGTGAAAGCCGCCCGCCGATTGAGTTGCTAGATGAAATTGAAACCACGCTAGGCATGGAATGTGCACCGATGACATGGCCGATTGGCATGGGTAAAAGCTTCCGTGGGGTTTATAACCTTTATACTGATACTATTTCATTTTTTGATCCGCGTGCTGAAAAAGGCACTTCAGAAGTGATTCAGGGCTTGGATAATCCGCGCTTGGATGAGTTGCTTGGGCACTTGGCCGAAGAGTTGCGCATAGACATTGAACTAGTGCGTGGCGCCTCACACGCGTTTGATAAAGTGCGTTATTTAAACGGCAAACAAACCCCGGTGTATTTCGGCTCGGCGATTAACAACTTTGGCGTGCAGTCTTTGCTGGATGCGGTGGTAGACTTATCCCCTGCCCCGCTTGCACGCAATACGGCAAGCCGCTTAATTGCGCCAGATGAACCTAAGTTTTCAGGTTTCGTGTTTAAAATTCAAGCCAATATGGACCCAAAACACCGCGACCGCATTGCGTTTTTGCGCGTATGTTCTGGCCGTTTTGAACGCGGCATGAAGATTAAACAAGTCAGCACCGGCAAATTAATGGCAGTGAACAACGCCATTACCTTTATGGCGCAAGACCGCACTACCATGGACGAAGCCTATTCCGGCGATATTATCGGCATCCCCAACCACGGTACGATTAAAGTTGGCGATACCTTTACCGAAGGTGAAGCATTAAAATTCACTGGTATTCCATCATTTGCTCCTGAGTTTTTCCGCCGTGCGCGCATTAAAAATCCGATGAAAATGAAGCAGCTACAAATTGGCCTGAAACAACTGGCAGAAGAAGGAGCCGCACAGCTGTTCCGCCCACTGTTAAGTAACGATTTGATTTTAGGTGCAGTTGGCATGCTGCAATTTGAAGTCGTCGCACACCGTTTAGAGCATGAATACAGTGTGGACATGGTGTTTGAACCTTACGACTGCTACACCGCACGCTGGCTACGCGGTAAAGATGCTGACCTTAAAGCCATTGCCGATAAATACGGCTTTAACGTGGCACTCGACGGCGCGGATGAATACGTTTACTTAGCGCCTAACCGCGTTAACCTGCAACTGGCACAGGAGCGCTACCCGGATATAGAATTTTTAGAAACGCGTGAAATCGCCTAAAGCACCTTCAAATAACTGTCCATGTGAAAGCGGCAAGCCTTATGCAGCTTGCTGCGCGCCATTTCACCAAGGCTTGCCTGCACCAACGGCTGAAGCGCTGATGCGTTCACGCTACACCGCTTATGTATTAAAGTTAGAAGCGTATCTGCTAGCAACATGGCACCCCAACACCCGCCCGCAAGCCCTTAATCTAGCAGATGACACCGCTACTAAATGGTTAGGTTTACAGATAAAACATGCGGAAATTACTGGCGAAACAACCGCAACGGTAGCGTTTGTGGCTCGCTATAAAATCAGCGGAAAAGCTGAAAGAATGCATGAAATCAGCCAGTTTATCCGCTTAGATAACCATTGGCATTACTTATCCGGTGTGCATATTGATTAACCAGCCGAATAAACCCCCACCCCACAAAACCCATTAAAAAAACTATCATTTTTAAGTCACACTATTGTCACGCTACTTAAATAATATGCATCCTGTAAAAGTTTCTACAGGCTTATCATCATGGTGTATGAAAAATCCGTACTGGGTCACAACGAGTTCACCAGCAACAAGCGCACATTAAGTGTTAGAGAGCGTCAGGTGCTATTACTTGTGAATGGGATACGCAACCTGGACGAATTAGAAAAGTTTTTTAAAAAAGAGGTGTTAATTGACACTATAAAAAAATTAGAGTCCACAGGCTATATTCAGCGACCAAATGCTAAGCCAACTAGTCAAAGCGCAAGTCAGACAACACAGTCTTTCTTCGACACGCAAAATTCAGTCCCCTCTATTTGTCCGACAAAGCTCATGTCCATAAAAACTATTTTAAGTGAGGCATCTGATGATTATTTAGGTATTATGGGCCGTAGCATTAAATTGCGTATTGAAGCATGTGCCAATGAAACTGATTTAAAACATTGCATTTCCAGTTGGCACATGGCGATGCGCGAATCTAAGTTAGGTCGAGAATCTGCTAGCTTTTTAATGGAGCAAGTTCATCAAATCCTTGAAAATAAAATGGTCAACGCTGACCACTATCAAGCACACTGATCATAAGTTTATTTTTTAAAGCTATTTTTTTACAAATACCTCAAAGGTAGATTTTATTCACTCACCATCGAAAAATTAGCCACACATTAAGTGCGTACAAATTATTTGCATAAAAACACCGTACAGCTAATCCGCGTGTAAATTAACCATTATCCCAGATTTTCCATTAGAGCCTAAAAACTTAAACCCCGTCATGCTGAGCAGCGCGAAGCATCCAGAGGTTTTTGAAGTGATGCTACTGGATGCTTCGCGCTGCTCAGCATGACGTTAGGTAGCGTTATCTATCAGTAGCCATCATTGAGCTAAAAATCCAAGCTAAATTTCACATTAAACTGATGCAGTTAACTTTATCCAAAAACAATTCTAAAGCTATTTTAAATCATATACTTGCGTTAATGGCTCCCATTGGAATGATGCGCTAATGGAAAATCTGGGATTATTTACACGCGCTCGAACGCCTCACACAACTGGCTTAACAATTGCCCAAAAATTGGCAGCACCTCTTCCATGCCATACGGGCTATCATCATCCGTACCTGCTATCACAAATGAAATTACCAGTTTATCCAGATTTTCCCTAAACTCGGTCCAATGCTCGGTATCTGTGCCGGCGATCAGTTGAAATTTATTAAAACCTGATTCAATAATTTCAATGAGTTCAGCCTCTGGTAGCCCGGCAAATAGTGTTTTTGCAATGGTAATCTGCACAGCTTGAAAGTCTGGCGTCACACCTTCTTGTACTAATGGCGTGGTAAAAAACGCATAGGCCAACATTGCATAGGCTTGATACACGCTCAGCATATCAAAATTATCATTACGTTCGGCCAAGGGGGAGCGATCAGCGGCCTGAATAGCTTTAAACGTCACATAACAACTTAGATAATCTGCCGCAGTTAAAGGGTCATAGTCATCTAAATTGGTGTTGGGTTTTGCTTCATCATCACGCAATGTTGCGGCTAAACATAAGGCATGCATGAGTGTTAAACGTTGTGAGTATTGAGTTTCCATCATAAATCCTATTGTTGAACTTGAATAAAAAAATGTTTTACCTTGTTTGCGATTACTTAATGCCTACCGTTCCCTGAGTACCCGTTCCCTAGGCTTGCCAAAGGACTGGATGCTAATCAGGCGCTGGTATTGCCTCTAGCAACTCGTGCAACGTTAGCCAGCGCTCTTCCGCAGCTTCTAATTTTTCTGCAAATTCCGCCTGCGTTTTTAACAATTGCTGCAATACACTTTTATCGACTACGGTATAAAGCGCGCTATCATTTAAGCGTTCATCGCAGGCTTTTTTATCGGCTTGCCACTGCGCCATATGGCGCTCAATTTGCTCCAGCTCTTTCAGCAACGGGCGACGCTCTATAATTCTCGCCTGACGCTCTGCTTTATTAAGCGCACGATCATTTTTATTGGGCTTTTCAAGCACCGCTTGCGTCGCTTGTTTTTCTTTTAAGCGTTGCTCGTTTAACCACCGGCTATAGCCTTCTAAATCGCTATCAAACGGTTCGGCTTTGCCATCTGCCACTAAAATAAACTCGTCACAACTGGCGCGTAACAAGGCTCTATCGTGCGATACCAATATCACGCCACCTTGAAATTCCTGCAAGGCCAGCGTGAGCGCATGGCGCATTTCCAAATCCAGGTGGTTGGTTGGCTCATCTAATAATAACAAATTAGGGCGCGTCCAAATTAGCAAAGCCAACGCTAAACGTGATTTTTCACCGCCTGAAAAATTCGCGCAAGGTGATCTGGCCATCTCGCCTTTAAAGTCAAAACCGCCTAAGTAATTTAAGTGTTCCTGCTCACGTGTTTGCGGGTCTAATTTCATCATGTGCTGCAACGGTGATTCATCAGGACGCAACTGCTCCAGCTGATGCTGTGCAAAATAGCCAATATTGAGATCTTTTCCTTCTACCCGCTTGCCAGACAGCGGCGCTAGCTCATGCGCTAACAATTTAATCAGCGTAGTTTTACCTGCGCCGTTTCTACCTAATAAGCCGATGCGTTCACCTGGCCGAATCGTCAGTTCGATGTTGCTGATTAACGCCACACCGCCGTAACCAACGCTCATGCCATCCAGCACCAACAGCGGGTCAGGTGCCGCAATTGGCGCTCTAAACTCAAAGCTGAATTGTGAATCCACATGCGCGGCAGAAATCATTTCCATGCGTTCGAGTGCTTTAATGCGGCTTTGCGCTTGGCGCGCTTTGGTGGCTTGTGCACGGAAGCGGTCAATGTAGCTATGTAAATGTGACACTTTGCGTTGCTGCTTTTCAAACATGGCTTGTTGCAGGGCCAGTTTTTCTGCGCGTTGACGCTCAAAATCAGAATAACCGCCACGGTAAAGCGTGAGGGTTTGTTGCTCAATATGGGCGATATGGTTCACAATCGCATCCAGAAAATCTCTATCGTGCGAAATCAAAATTAGCGTACCGCGATAACTTTGCAACCAGCCCTCTAGCCAAATAACCGCATCTAAATCCAGGTGATTAGTCGGCTCATCCAGCAACAGCAAATCAGAACGGCACATCAGCGCACGCGCCAAATTGAGGCGCACGCGCCAGCCACCAGAGAACGTAGAAACGGCCTGTTGCAAATTAGCTTGACTAAAGCCCAAGCCACTTAACAGCTCAGCTGCGCGCGCTTTAGCACTGTAACCCTCAATATCAGTGAGTCGCTGATGCAGTTCAGCAATTAATTCGCCTTGGTGGTTAGCCTCAGCCGATGCCAGCCCCGCCTCAATTTCACGTAGCTCGGCATCGCCGTCTAATACAAACTCGATAGCGGGCATGGCTAAAGCGGGGGTTTCTTGCGCTACGTGTGCCACTACCCAGCTTGCGGGCATGTCTAAATCGCCTTTTTCAGGATGCAGTTCACCGCGCAACAAGGCAAATAAAGATGATTTACCCGCGCCATTAGCACCGGTTAAACCTACTTTATGGCCAGGGTGCAACTGCAAGGACGCGTCCTGAATGAGAATTTTTGAACCGCGCGTGAGTGTGAGTTGTTTAAACTGAATCAAGTGAAAGTAATCTCAAAAAATTTATTTGCCCGATTGGTCAACCAATTTTTAGCAAAACCGCTATTCTAAATGATTCAGAGAATAGTCTTTACATCTCTTTAGTTATTACAGCGGTTATTTACCTAAATTTACCCAATTTCACATACGCAATGCCTTGAATATCAATCGTATTGATTGATATTGCAGTAAAATAACACCTACTTACACACAAAAATAAAACCCACTAAATAAATGGTCAAAAAATCTCTGCTTTGGGTTTATCGCGTGGCACTTTGGGCCACTGGTACAGTGGTTGCTATTCTGCTTATAGCCGCACTGAGCCTGCATTTCTGGTTTATGCCCAACATCAATCAATACAAAGCGTCCATTGCCACATTTGTCAGCCAAGCCATCAAACAAAAAGTAGCCATCGGTAACATTCAGGCAGATTGGCGCGGTGTTAATCCACACTTATCGCTCAGCGATATTACGATTCTTGATCTCCAAGATCGTCCTGCTTTACAACTGGTACAGTCGGATATTTCTTTGTCCTGGCTCAGCATTCCTTTACTCGAACCGCGTCTGGCCGAACTCGTTATCCACGCACCAGAGCTGACTATTCGCCGCATTGCCAGTGGGGAGATTTTTGTAGCCGGCATCAGCATGCAGGGTGATTCAAAACCTGATTTATCTAACTGGTTATTAAGACAAAATAAGCTTGTTATCAATGATGCTAAAGTTATTTGGCTTGATGAAAAGCGTAACGCACCAGCTTTAAGCCTAGACAAGCTAAATATTGAGATTACCAGCCCGCCGTGGAGGCGCATTGTTAAAAACCATTTGTTCACAGCGAGCGCGCAACCTTCTACTGGTAGCCACTATCCGATTGTGATGAGCGGCAATCTCTATGGCAATGATGTCAGCCAGATTGATACATGGCGCGGCAATATTACCTTGCAACTCAAAGATGCCAATTTAGCCGCTTTTAAAGTTTGGTTTGATTATCCTGTCGATTTGCAATCAGGTATCGGCAGTGCTGATGTCACCGTTAAATTTGCAAGTAAGCAGGTGCAGTCCATCACGAGTGAAGTTAGTCTTACAAATCTGCAATTACAACTCAAACCAAGTGCCGCGCCGATAATGCTGAGCAAGCTGGCCGGAAAAATTGACTGGAACAACTTAAACAAACTTAATTTTTCAATTGCGCCTAAAGTAAGTACGGCTAGAACAAGCTTTGGCCATTCAGTGAGTGTTAATGAGCTGACACTTATTGCAAATAATGGCTTGAATTTGCAAAACATCAATGCTGATTACGCTCAAACCAACCAAGGTCACCAAACCCTTAACTTAAAGTTGCCGCATCTTGATTTAGCGCTGATTCAGCCCACCTTATTACAGCTACCATTACCCGAAGTGTTGTTGCAAAAAATTACCGGCATGGCTTCACAAGGCATCCTCAATAACCTAACAA
The DNA here is from genome assembly GCA_041675545.1 of Methylotenera sp. Classification (GTDB taxonomy): domain Bacteria; phylum Pseudomonadota; class Gammaproteobacteria; order Burkholderiales; family Methylophilaceae; genus Methylotenera. The sequence continues at coordinate 4,514 of JBAYTS010000038.1, read as the reverse complement.
TGCACTGGGAGGCGCAACACGATAAAACAAGTGCATACCAAATTGGTGCCAAATTTAATCATTTAAGTATTCAAGCACATGAAAAAATACCTGGCTTTACTAATCTATCAGGTGAAATACAAGCCAATGAAAAAGATGGCCATTTGCAGCTAAACGCGCAAAATGCCACACTGGACATTAAAGACATACTACGCGGACCCATTCCTGCGGATAAATTAAGTGGAGAAATCTCCTGGCGCATAGGCGATAAAGTGTCAGAGATTAAAGCCAGTAAACTTAGCATTAGCAGCCCACATTTGTCTGGTGTAGTCGATGCCAATTACAAGATGGATGGCATTAAAGGCGGCTACCTTAATTTGCAAGGTAAATTTGGCAATGGCAACGCGAAGTTCGCATCATTTTATTACCCCACCATGCTAGGTGAAACCACGCTGCGCTGGCTAGATACCTCAATCTTGGCTGGGCACGCTGAAAACATCAACCTCACTGTAAAAGGTCGCTTGGGCGACTTTCCATTTGTGGACAGTAAAAATAATCCAGACCCTACACAAGGGGTTTTTAGAGTCAGCGCTAAAATCAGTGATGCCCTTTTAGAATATGGCGCTGGCTGGCCCGTGATAGAAAAACTGGGTTTAACTATGCTGTTTGAAGGTAAGCGCATGGAGCTGAATGCGCATACTGGTCGCATCCTTGGCAACCAAATCATTAAAAGTAAAACAACAATTGCACAACTGGATGCCGACTATCCGATACTTAACATTGAATCTGAAATTCAAGGTCCTGTGAGTGAAGGTGTAAACTTTGTGAATAAAAGCCCCGTACATGAAATCACGCAGGGCTTTACTGATAACTTAAAAACCAGCGGTAAAGGTAAACTTAACCTTGGTTTAAAAATTCCGATGCAAGATATAGAAGCGTCTAAATACAAAGGCTTGTATCAAATCACTAACGGTACAATGGCGAGCGAAGACATCCCCGCACTCAGCAACATCAATGGAGTATTAGAGTTTACCGAAAGTAGCCTTACTGCAAAAAACATCAAAGCCACCGCTTTTAGTTCACCCGTGGCCTTTAATTTAACCTCAGGTAAAGATAAATCTATCCGTGTAGCCATCCGAGGCAAACTTAACGACGAAGGCCTTAGGCAAATTTTTAAAGAGCAGAATTTTGCCAAGGCCTCACAATATATCAGTGGCAATGCAGACTGGGTAGGCGACATTTTGATTCAAAAACCTCGTGTGAGCATTGGCATACGCTCTGATTTAAACGGCATCACTTCTCATTTACCAGCACCGCTTAATAAATCAGCCAGCCAACCATTTAGCCTGCGCGTGGACAAAAAACAAGACGCCAGTACCGACACCCTGATTGTCAATATTGATAACAAAGTTGGCGCAAAAATAATGCGTAGTGCAAGCAATGGGAAAATGCAGCTGGATTCCGCCAGCGTTAATCTAAACAGTAATGCTGTTAATTTTAGTGAGATTAACAATGAAGCACGCCCGCCAAAAGGCATTCAGGTGACTGGCAACTTGGACTATCTTGATGCAGATTCCTGGCGTGGTGTGTTGCGTAATTTTACTGGCGCCCCGAAACAATCAGCTTCACTGCCTATTCAAAAAATAGCGCTTAAAGTCAACGCGCTCGATATTTTTGACCGACGTTTAAACCAACTCACCCTCACTAACAAACCTAATAAAGAAGGCTTACAAGCAAACATACAAAGCCGTGAAATTTCGGGCGACTTACAATGGCAAAGTCAAAATAACGGCACACTGATAGCGCGGTTAAGTAAGCTAACCATTCCAGATATCGCACCGCATAAAATATCCACTAATTTGGAGAGTGATGCATTAAATGCCAATTTAAAGCAGTTTGTTAAGCTCGACCAAGACTATCCATCACTTGATATCGTTGCCGATAACTTTGAACTGGATAATAAAAATTTAGGCGCATTAGAACTTATTGCTTACCCACAAAACGACAACTGGAATATACAGAAATTTAAACTCAGCACCCCTGAAGGGTCAATTAGCGGTGAAGGGCAATGGAACAACTGGGTAAGAAGCCCCAACACCTACCTCAATTTAACTTGGGACATCAAAGATTTAGGTAAAACGCTAAAACGGTTTGGCTACCCCGATACCATTAAAGATGGTGAAGGTGAGCTAACCGGTACGCTGCATTGGCCGGGCAGTCCGCGTCAATTTGATACGACACGTTTAAATGGTGAACTGCAATTTGAAGTACGTAAGGGGCAAGTTTTGCAAGCGCAGCCAGGGGTTGGTCGCCTACTGGGACTACTTAGCCTGCAAAGTTTACCGCGCCGCTTAACATTAGACTTCAGAGATTTATTTAGCAATGGTTTTGCTTTTGACAAAATTAACGCAACCGTTAAAATTAACCAAGGTGTGATGCGCAGTGACAACTTTGCGATGTCGGGGCCTGCTGCCGACGTTAAGATTAAAGGTGAAACTAATTTAAAAAAAGAAACGCAACATCTCTTTGTTAAAGTGATGCCACGCATTAGTGATAGCGTTTCTCTCGCTGCCTTAGCTGGTGGTCCACTGGTTGGCGCTGTGGCATTTTTAGCCCAAAAAATATTAAAAGACCCACTTAATAAAATAGCGTCTTCTGAATATGAAATTATTGGCACATGGGATAAGCCTCAAGAGGTAAAATCTACTGGCAATAATAAAAATAATGATCAAAGTAACGACATCTCACCACTTAATTAAAAAAACTATTTGGATTACTCATGGCTATTACTTCCCGCTTAAAAACCACCAAAGCTAAACTAAGCAAACAAGAAATCAATAAAGACATTATCAAAATCGCAGCCATCCAGATGGCGTCTGGGCCGCAAGTAAGTGCCAATTTGAGTGAGGCTGAGCGTCTCATTGAAATCGCAGCAAATCAGGGCGCTAAGCTGGTGGTACTTCCTGAATACTTTGCAATTATGGGGCTCAAAGAAACCGACAAAGTCGCGGTGCGTGAAGAAGTCGGTACCGGACCGATTCAAGATTTTTTAAGCAAAATTGCCAAAAAACATAAAATCTGGTTGATTGGCGGCTCTGTACCGCTAGCGAGTAACTTCCCTAATAAGGTACGCAACAGTTGTCTGGTGTATGACGACAAAGGTAAACAAGTTGCACGCTACGACAAAATTCATTTGTTTGGCTTAGATTTAGGTAATGAACATTATTCCGAAGAAAAAACCATTGAAGCTGGCAATGAGGTCGTTGTCGTAAAATCGCCTTTTGGCAAAATAGGCTTGTCTATTTGTTACGATTTGCGCTTTCCGGAACTTTATCGCGCCATGGGTGAAGTGGATATTATCGTCATACCCGCAGCGTTTACTGACACTACCGGCAAAGCACATTGGGAAAGCCTGATTCGCGCACGCGCCATTGAAAACCTAAGTTACGTCATCGCTCCAGCCCAAGGTGGCTACCATATTTCAGGACGTGAAACACATGGCAATAGTATGATTGTTGACCCATGGGGCGTAGTGCTTGATAGGTTGCCACGTGGCTCCGGGGTTGTAATGGCAACAATGAACCCAAAATACCAAGAGAGCTTGAGAAAAAGCTTGCCTGCGCTGAAACATCGTACCATTAAGGTTGTCAGTAAATAATGTTGCACCCTATTACTCTATTGAAACTGAACTCATGAAAACTCAAGAAACTCCCAGTAGCGCAAGCCTCATCAAAGGTTCACACTTTGATGCCGCAACCGAGGCGCTGTTAGCGCCTTCTAACTTGGACGTTGCAAAGCTACAGAATGTATTGAGTGACATGATGTCGCACAAAATTGATTACGCAGATTTGTACTTTCAATACAGCCGCAGTGAAAGCTGGGGGCTTGAAGAAGGCCAGGTAAAATCCGGTAATTTCTCAATTGACCAAGGCGTAGGCGTACGCGCCGTCAGTGGTGAAAAAACCGCTTTTGCCTATTCTGACGACATCAATCTGGAAGCACTGGTAGAAGCCGCTAAAGCGACGAAATCTATCGCCGGTTTGGGCAATGAGCAAACGGCAAAATCTATTATTACGTCACAACCGAAGCAACTGTATTTACCACAAGACCCTATCGCCTCACTTTCAGCTGAAGCAAAAGTAAAACTACTTGAACATTTAGAATCTATCGCCAGAAAGCTGGACCCGCGCATTACACAGGTAACCGCATCGATTGCGGGCGAATATGAAGTAGTGATGGTAGCGCGCCACGACGGCGTAATGGCAGCCGACGTGCGCCCACTGGTGCGCGTAGGCATTAGCGTAATTGCTGAAAGCAACGGTCGCCGCGAACAAGGCTCAGCAGGTGGTGGTGGACGTTTTGATTACAGCTACTTTACCGATGAAGTGTTACAGGATTACGCGAAAAAGGCTGTGCATCAAGCTATTATTAACCTGGATGCACGCCCTGCCCCCGCCGGTAGCATGACGGTCGTATTAGGCGCCGGCTGGCCTGGTATTTTATTGCACGAAGCCATCGGCCATGGTTTAGAAGGT
>JBAYTS010000037.1:0-27351 GCA_041675545.1 Methylotenera sp. | reverse complement strand
GCTGGCGTTTTGGTGTCGATATAGGGGCGGCTTCCAACGGCTTGCCTGAATTTATCACATACCGCATCTTTAATTTTTAAAGTTGCAAACTCTAGGCTTTTTAATGGGCATTTAACGCCTGTAACTTTAACCATAAAGTCATGCTTCACATCAAACCATTGCGGCCAATTCATTTTATAGGCGGCATCAAATAAGTCTTCTTCATTCAAATACTTACCGCGCCCGACTTGCCACATAATCCGTGTGGCGATACGTGAATGCAAGTTGGCGGTATAGCATATAGCCCAATCACCATCAAAGCTCACACCACCATCAGTTGGCTTGATGGATTTAGCACCTACTTGTTGAAGTTCATCTGCCAATAACTGCTCTAAACCGCGTGGGCAAGTTGCAAAATATCGATTAGGGGGTTGCTGTGCCATAAATTAACGATCGCTTTTCATAAAAATTCGGTTGTTAGTGCTCTGATTATGCTCTGCCAGTTTTTCTACAAACTGTAGAAATTCAATTTTATGTGTTTTTTCTAGCGTTTTTGCACGCTCACGTAAGCTGTTTAAACGCAAATCTGCAAACCCGCGCTTTAACCCAAATACAGCAATATTCCCAGGCTTACCCGTTGGTAATATCAGCACGCGTCCATTAAAACTCTGCTCAATACGCTGTAAATAAACATCAAAGTTTTTATCACTACCCCATAAGTTAATAACAAATACGCCATCGTACTTTAATGTATTAGCGCACTGGTCAAAAAAATCCTGGCTGCAAAAATTGGGCGGGATGCCATTGCGATCAAAAGCATCGATGATCAAAACATCTGTCGCGTCAGTATGCTCTGCTAAATAAATTAAACCATCGGCTTCAATGACTTCAAGTCGTGCATCGTTATCGGGCACGTGAAACTGGTTACGTGCCACCTGAATAATACTTGGGTTAATCTCAATCACTTTACTTATAATTTCAGGGCAATGTGCATACACGTATTTAGCCACCGAGCCACCACCCAAGCCAATTGTCAGCATATCCTCAACTTTGGTATGAAACAATAAAAACCCCATGATTGCACGTGTATAAGTAAGCTCTAATGCGAACGGGTCTCTAATGCGCATCGCACTTTGCACCGTGGCTGAGCCCAAGTGCAGTGCACGCACGCCGTTAATTTCACTCACATCTACCGTATCATTTGCAGCACTCGGATGATTAAAGCCGCGCAACAAACTTTTGGCAACACGAAACATTACGCGGCCTCCGCTTCATCTTCATCATCAGCAACAATTAAGTCAGCCGCAGCTGGTTCACTTTCAAGCACATGCATAAATTTAGTGCGCAAATCCATCATCAGCGTATCGACTTCCTGCACCTGCAAACTTACACGTGTGCCCGTTTTAAGTTCAGGCAAGCCATACACTTTGGTCATATAAGGCAAGTTATCTAAACGCACTAGGTTCTCTCGCCACACTGTAGCGTGAATTTCCTGCCCACCTTCTTTTTGATAGCCCTCTTGAACCAAATACTGTAAGCACCAATAGCGCTCCATCCGAATTTGAAACTCGCTATAGGCTTTGTAAGTGAGTTCAAAGTTACGCAGATGGGTGGTAAGCGCATCGCTATTAGGCAGATACGCAGGCGCAGTATTCTGCACCACACTGATAATTTGCCGTTGGTTGATTAAATCCACCGCGCGGCGTAAGGGTGATGTGCTCCACGCATACTGAGCCACACCTAAACCCTGATGCGGCTCAGCTTTGGTTGTCATATACACTTTGCCACCCATTTGTGCACGATACAATCCGGGCACTTCATGTGCCGCCAATAATGCACCCCATTGATTGTTCGCTTCAATCATTAGTTCTGCCACCAGTTTATCCATAGGCGAGCCACGATGACGCCCGATAATGCTAACAATGCCATCATCGACATAAAAATTGTAATCAACCTGCGGCGGTTTTGTCGGGTCGTATTTACCGCGCGCTTTCTCTAACGACTCAGCCAACTGAAACAAAAATAATAATCTAGCCCAGTAAGGGTGGCCGCTATCTTCAGCTAATGTTGCTTCATTGAAAAAAGGCTCTAGCGCATCGTGGCGTAAATTATCGGCAATTTTAATCAGCTCAACCTTGCTATTACGCTGTGTAATTGTGAAATCAGCCGCTACATGCAGATACAGTGATAATACCGGCTTGATTTTACCTGCATCCAAACTAAACGGCCTGATGGCGGTTTCTGGCAACATGGTGATTTTGTGGCCTGGCATATAAACCGTTGACAGTCGCTGCATGGCGCCGATATCCAGCGGGCTACCTATCAAGATACCTAACGCAGGGGCTGAAATATGAATACCAACGCGCGTCACACCGTCTGCCATCTGCTTAATTGAAAGCGCATCGTCAATTTCAGTCGTCGTGCTGTCATCAATACTAAAAGCTTCGACATCGGCCATCGGTAAGTCAAAGGTTAAGTCAGCAGGGATTTCAGCAATTTGTTCAGCAGTAAAGTCCGTGCCCTTAGCAAAATACTCGCGTAAAAAAGCGCCTAAGTGATAATCATGGATTGATGGAATCGCGCCGCAGGCATGCAAAAGCTTGATGTGACTCACATGCAAATCACCCGCTGCCGCATCTAGCGTTTTGTATTCAAACGCATTCTTATCTGGCTCGTATAGCAACATATCAAGCTTTTGCATCAACTCCTCTGGCATCGTATGTGCTTTGAGCTGTGCAATGAAACCTGCCATTTTTTCTGCCAACAAGCGTTTTTTTTCTAAGCCGGCGAGCGCCGCTTTTAAAATTTCGGCAGGTGCCGCTTTATAGCGCCCTTTGCCTTTACGGTTGAAATATACAGGCGCACTGTGCAGCTTTATCGCAATAGCAGCTGCTTCTACTGAAGTGGGTTTGCGGCCATAATAATCTTCAGCAAATGCTTCAAAGCCAAATTCAGGCTCACCGCAACATTCCCATAAAAAATCCAGGTCTAGCGTTTCTGCCTCAAGGTTTGCCGCCTCCATAAAGCCTGTTAACGGCGCTTCAAAACGCATCAATACATTGCTGGTTTTAATTTTACTGCGCTTACCACCTGCAGATTCTATTTGCATAGACCCCTGCGATTCGGTCATGATAGAGGCAACTTTAAAACTACCGTCTTCTTCAAAAAATACGTTCATACTAGGCTTGGATAACTAAATTAGGCACATTTTACCTTGTAATAGCAAATTCACTTGTAAACAATCTACATTTAGCCTCCAAATAAAACTCAATTAAAAAACACATTCGAAATAATATTATGGACAAACGCATCCCCGTCACACTTCTTACCGGTTTTTTAGGTTCAGGCAAAACTACATTGCTGAACCAATTATTACGCCACTCAGCTATGCACGACTCTGCAATCATCATCAACGAGCTTGGTGATGCAGGGTTAGATCAAATTTTCGCCAATAGTAACTTAGCGCAAACCATTGAAGGCGAGCAAATCGCAGACAACACCGTATTGCTCAACTCAGGCTGTGTGTGCTGCAGCCTAAAAAACGAGCTGGCTGACACCATGCGCGATTTATTTTTTAAGCGCGCTCTGCAAGCTATTCCCGAGTTTAATCGCTTAGTGATTGAAACAACCGGCATGGCTGACCCCGGCCCGATACTGGCTAACTTGATGAACGAGCCTGTAATCGAATCCACCTACAGACTAGACGCTGTAGTAGTCACTATCGATAGCGTTTATGGCTTAGAACAAATTGCAAATAATAAAGAAGCCCTAAAACAAGCGGCTGTGGCGGATATACTACTACTGACTAAAACTGATTTAGCTAGTGCAGAACAAATCGAAGCGTTAGAACAAAAGCTTACCAGCATCAACCCCGGCGCGACACAGCATAAAATTATCAATGGTGAATTAGACCCTGCTTTTATCATTGATGTTGGGCTGTTTGACCTTGCTACCAAACAGGCAGAGCCACAGCGCTGGCTTCGCGCGCCAAGCCAAGCGAAATTACCTAAAGGCACTTTACCGCAGAAAGTACATGACGACGAAATAGTAAGCTTCACTGTCACCATGCCAAAACCTTTGCATTGGCGCGATCTCAAACCTGTGATTCTAAAGTTATGCCAAACGCACGGTGAAAAACTACTGCGCCTAAAAGGCATTATCCATGCCGAAGATCAACCCGCCCCGCTTGCGATTCATGCGGTGCATTTCACACCCTACCCGCCTACCCTGCTTGAAGGCTGGAGTGAAGAAGAACCCAATTCACGCATTGTGATTATTGGTAAAGGGCTGGATGAACTGGAAATTAGAAAGGTTTTAATGCAGGTTTAAAACCTGCACCAATACGACTTACGTCATCAAATTAACAACTAGAGACTTTTGCACGAAGCGATTTTAAGCCTAAAAACATTAAAACTGTCATTCCGAACGAAGAGAGGAATCTTTGTATCTTATTGAATATATTGGATTTCTCACTTCGTTCGAAATGACATAACGTTGATGTTTTTGATAAAAATACGTCATATTATGATTCGTGCAAAGGTCTCAGCTAAAAATATAATTTATTACTGCTCACATTGCCCATTATTATCTTGGCGTTCTAAGCGCTCATTCTGCGTAGGCTTACGCTGCGTAGGTCGCGCAATTAAAACAGATTTTAACGGCGCGGTTTTCCAATTTGGTTTTAATGGCGTCATGCCTACCACACGTTTTCTTGCAACAATAAAATAGACACCGCCCATCACAGTTAACCAACGGGCCGTGAGCCTATTCATAAAAGCAAAGCGTTTACGCCAGGCTGCTTGCTCAAAAGGTGGTTCATGACAACACATTTCAACCGACACCACCTCAAATCCAAGTAGTGCTAACCAATCTTTTAAACGGTTGAGCCCGATAAACTTACCATTCCATGGAAAAGTGTTAACGACTGTGTTTTTATTTGAGACTAGTTTTTTAAAAGCCAGCACTAAACCCCAAAAACCAAATGGATTAAATCCAGTGATTAACAAATGTCCCTCCGGCATCATCACCCGCTCTGCCTCACGCAAAGTTTGATGCGGACGCTCGCTAAACTCAAGCCGATGTGGTAACAGTAAAACATCTAAACTCATGTCAGCAAAGGGTAAAAAATCATCCTGACAACATAAATCATGCACCTGTGTTGCACAGGCATACTCTGCCGAGTGATACCGATGCGCAATACGTGAGTTACGCAGCAAATCCATCTGCAAGCAACCCATTTGCAATGCATTAAAGCCAAATAAATCAACGACAGCCTGGTCATACAAGGCCTGTTCTTGCCGTTGCAAATACTGCCCCAGCTCAGAATCCAGCCACTGGTACTGAGCATTTTGTATGTTTTGTAGATTTATTTGTGAACTCATTGTGTAATTACCATTCAAACAAAATCGTTAAAGACCTTTACAAGTTTTAATTGACATTTAAAGCGCTTAACCAAATGATAGCCGATATGCAAGCTCACCTACAAATTATCCCCATTCCAGCGTTTAAGGACAATTACATCTGGCTTATTCACAATGGCCGACAAGCGATTGTGGTTGACCCTGGCGATGCACTGCCTGTGCTTAACACCTTAAGCCAGCATCAATTAACTTTACATACCATTTTAATTACCCACCATCATCAAGACCATATTGGCGGCGTAAATGCACTTGTAGAAAAATATCCTGATGTAGAAATATTTGCACCGAAAAACGAGCAATATGACTTTAAACATACACAAGTCTGTGAACCTGATGTCGTTAAATTAGCTGCGTTTAATATTGAATTTACGCTCATCGACCTACCAGGACACACACTTGGTCACGTTGCTTATTATGTAGCACACAGCGATAACCCCTGGTTGTTCTGTGGGGACACCTTATTCGGCGCAGGTTGCGGGCGTCTGTTTGAAGGCTCGCCTACGCAAATGCTACACTCATTACAAAAGCTAGCGGCATTGTCTGCTACAACCCAAGTGTTCTGCACACATGAATATACCTTGCACAATATTGGCTTCGCATTAACGCTTGAACCTAATAACTCAGCACTACGCCAACGACAACATGACACCCTTAAATTAAGAAATGCTCACCTTCCGAGCCTGCCATCAACCATTGCCTTAGAGTTAGCTACCAATCCTTTTTTACGTTGCAATTCAACAGAAATTCAATCGTCACTTCAACTAAAAAATGCTAGCTTACTGCAAGTTTTTAGCTTGATCAGAGAAATTAGAAATCATTACTAATCAATAAGATACAAACTATACATCAAGTAAATTAGCCTTTTATTTACTTGACTTTGCGACGCGCTCTTCGTTACTATGTCGCTACATTATGATTAAGAGCGTTTTTATGGGTTTTCAATTATTTCTACGCATTTTTCATTGTTGCAAAAAAATTGGATGTTTTATCACAATCAAATTGTCTAGCGTTAATCTACCAAGTTATTTAATGATTTTATTGACGGGTCTGTACTTTCACAGCCCGCTATTGCATGCCGAGTCTTATACGGAATTTAACGTGCTAGGCGATGAAATCGTTATTTATGCAGATGATACTTTCAAACCTGCGCCTAGGAATTTAGGGGTAAATGAAAGCCGCTCAAAAGAGCTTGCTACCAAGAGTGCGCCTACTGAAAACCGCCGTAATGATAGTCCTAGCTACAAAATTCCGCGCGGTGGCCGTTTAGGCGACGCGCTCGATACTAGCCTCAGTGAAAAAAATATCAATGTCGAAACCAATACCAATAGCGCCAACAATGACGCGACTGACGTTGTTACGATCAGTAGTGACGACTTATGGCAACGCATCAAAAATGGCTATGCCATGCCCGAGTCAACCTCTAACCTCACCGCTAATCATGAAAACTGGTATAGCTCACGCCCAGATTATATTAAACGCATGGTGGAGCGTAGCCAAAGATACTTATTTCATATTGTCGAAGAGGTTGAAAAGCGCGGCATGCCAACTGAAATTGCACTGTTACCCATGATTGAAAGTGCCTATAACCCGCAAGCCAATTCAACGAGCAATGCTTCCGGTATTTGGCAATTTATACCTTCTACCGGCAAGCATTTTGGTTTAAAGCAAAATTGGTGGGTGGATAACCGACGCAACATTACCTTTGCCACCGAAGCCGCGCTGACTTATTTACAAAAACTTCACGCCATGTTTGGCGCTTGGGATTTAGCCTTGGCCGCTTACAACGCCGGCGAAGGTACTGTTGGCCGAGCCATTGAGAAAAATAGAAAGCTCGGACTACCTACCGACTATGAAAGCTTGAATTTACCGCCAGAAACTAGAAATTATGTTCCAAAACTACAAGCGGTTAAAAATATCATGACCAACCCTGAAAACTTTGGCATTGACATCCAAACCATTGCCAACACACCATATTTTGCCAAAGTAAACGCGCCCGCACAGATAGACTCACGTTTAGCGGCAAGGCTTGCAGAAATAAGTGATGACGAATTTCTTGCACTTAACCCTAGCTACAAACGTCCAGTTGTCACCAGTAGTAGCGAAAATCACGATTTGCTGCTCCCTATTTTATCTGCACAAACATTTAGAACCAACCTCGCTAACTATGACAAGCCACTAGTAAGTTGGCGAACTTACCACGCAAAACGTGGTGAACGCATGGAGGCAATCGCCAATAAGTTTGGCATTAATGTTACAAAACTACGCAACGTTAACAACTTACCGACACAGAATAAAATTAAATCAGCCGCTACAATTTTAGTCCCTAATGGAAAGCAAACTGATTTTAATAGCAAAGAAGCTGCAACAAACCTAAATGCTGATGAATCAACAACGTTTACTCAAGAACATGCTTTAACGTCGCAACAAAATGCAGCGAATATCGATATGGTCAGTCTGCAGAATATCGTTGCCGATAGCAGTGAAGCCAGTAAGAATGAACTAGTGGTGAGCAATAACGTCACACATAAAGTTAAAAAAGGTGAGGTGATGCAGAACATTGCAAAACGCTACGGCGTGAGCATTAAGCAGATTATGGCCGCAAACTCACTTAAAAGTAATCGGCTAAAAGCTGGCCAACTATTGAATATAAACACTACTGCAAACAGCAAAACCACTAAATCTGCATCCTATAAAAACGCAACTAAAAAACAAATCTACATCGTGAAACGTGGCGACACTTTACATAGTATTGCGGGAAAATTCGACGTTGCCATTACGGATATCAAACGCTGGAACAAAAAAGTCAGCCATCATATTCAACCTGGCAATAAACTCACCATTATTCCGACTGATGCCTTGTAATTAACGACACCCGATGGCAAGTCATACACTACATTTCATCAAAAACGCGATTGTTGTCGCTATTTGTATATGGCTGTCCGCCTGTGGGGAATCGCCGAATAGCCATCATGCATCTACTACTGTTGATAACAACATCAATTATCCGATTGAATCTGGTGGCGCATTGATCAATGCAATGACAGGCGAGCCTAGTGGCTTAATATCGATGATTGCCGGTGAGTCTGCATCTGCGGCCATTTCTTCCAATATCTTTAACAGCTTGCTTAAGTATGACAAAAATCTTGAACTTGAAGGAGATTTAGTTGCAAGCTGGCAAATTTCAGCAGACCAGAAAACCATTACTTTCAAACTAAAACCCAACTTAAAATGGGCAGACAATCAGCCACTCACCAGTGCCGACGTGCTGTTTACATGGCAAGCAGTTACCGACGAAAAAACAGCCAGCCCCTACGCCTCAGATTTTCAACTGGTTAAAAAGGCAGAAACACCAGACCCGCTAACGTTTAATGTGACTTACGATCAAGCCTACGCCCCAGCGCTTGATAGCTGGGCAGGTTTGCATATTTTGCCTAAACATTTACTAAAAGGAAAAGATTTACACACGAGTACTTTTGTACGCAACCCTGTTGGTAGTCATTATTACAAGCTGGATAACTGGGCGCATGGCGAAAATTTAAAATTATCAAGAAATGCCAACTCCGTATTGGGGCAAGCTAAAATAGATAAACTGATCACGCGCATTATTCCTGATAACTCTGCGCAATTTCTAGAGCTAATGGCAGACAATATTGACTTGATGGGTTTGGATCCCATCAAGTACTCACGTATCATCCCTGCACGCCCCGAGCTACAGCAAAAACTCGCACTTTATAAAGAGCTAGGGAACAGCTACACCTATATGGGTTTCAACCTGAAACACAAGCCATTTGATGATGTGCGCGTGCGCCATGCCATCAACTATGCCATTGATAAACAAGAGATTATTGACGGTGTTTATCTAGGCCTAGGCATTAACATTGCTTCACCTTACAAACCCGGCACACGCTGGAGCAATCCAGCACTCACACCTTATCCTTATGATCCGGCGAAAGCCAAAGCTTTGCTAAAACAAGCTGGATTTATAGACACCGACGGCGATGGCATTGTAGAACGTGACGGCAAACCATTTGCCTTTGAAATCGTCACCAATCAAAATAAAGAGCGTGAGAAATCAGCAGTGCTGATTCAACGCAGACTTAAAGACGTAGGTATCGATGTTAAAATTCGCGCTATTGAGTGGGCAAGTTTTATTAGCCGCTTTATTAAAACCGGCGATTTTGATGTCGTAGTACTCGGCTGGGGGCTTGGCTTGGACCCTGACCAATTTAACATTTGGCATTCCAGCCAACAGGCGCCTGGGCAATTTAATTTTATCGGCTACAACAACCCTGCTGTAGATAAACTTTTAGAACAAGGGCGTTTAGAACTTAACCCGGATGAGCGCATGAAAATCTATCATGAATTTGCACGCGTATTATTGAGAGACAGCCCAATTGTGTACTTGTCTGCTGGCTACGGCTTAACCGCCATCAATAAACGGGTGAAAGGTATCGACAACCCCGCGCCTCCCGCTGGCATCGGTCACAACTCGCACGATTGGTATATCCCTACGCCGTTACGCCGAAACGAAATAAGCGCCCATTAGTCATGTTCAAATATCTGATTAAACGTGTATTGTGGATGATACCAATGCTAATTGGCATTAGCCTCATCTCGTTCTTCATCATGCATCTGGCACCTGGTGACATCACCAGCAATGAAGCCGCATTTAACCCAAAAGCCAGTGAAGAGTCACGCCAAAAGTTACGTGAAATGTACAATCTGGATAAACCGGTCACTGTGCAATACGGCTTATGGCTTAAACGTATGGTCACTTTAGACTTTGGAAAATCATTTGCCAGCCATCAAAAACCTGTGTTTTGGCAAACCACAGATAAAGATGGCAACGTGACCAAAGGCCTCATTCAAGAAGCCTTGCCCATCACCTTAATGATTAACCTGTTAGGGCTTGGCATCACGCTGATACTAGCCATCCCATTGGGCATCATCGCTGCACGTAAATATCTGGGCTGGCAAGATCGATCCATTACCCTATTTAATTTTATCGGCTTTTCTATTCCAGGTTTCTGGCTATCGTTACTGTTAATGTACTGGCTAGGCGTGGTCAATAACTGGTTCCCCATCTCTGGATTGCACAGCCTCAATTACGAATCACTAGACACCTGGGGCAAGCTTAAAGACTCATTAAGCCACTTGTTTCTACCCGTTATCATTCCTTCAATTACAGGTCTGGCAGGCATCACCCTATTTGTTAAAAACGGCATGTTAGATGTGCTACAACAAGATTACATTACCACTGCCCGCGCTAAAGGCTTGAATGAGCACAAAGTTGTCTATACCCACGCCTTGAGAAATGCGCTACTGCCGCTCATCACCATTGTTGGCCTGTCTATACCAGGTTTAATCGGCGGCTCCGTCATAGCCGAGACCATTTTTGCCATTCCCGGCATGGGCAAGTTATTTTACGACGCCGTTCTCATGCGCGACTTTCCGGTAGTGATGGGTATCCTCACCATCGGTTCCGCACTGACACTGGTAGGTAATTTATTGGCAGATGTCGCCTACGCATGGGCAGACCCACGCGTACGGCGTGGTGTGGCTAGGGGTTAATATGAATAAAAATGTATTCATAAAAGCTTTATCCAATCCACTTGCATTAGCTGGCTTTATTATTATCGTGCTAGTATTTTTATTATCGATGCTCGCCCCTTTTATAGCCCCATTTGATCCTAATGACATCAATGTAAAGGCTATATTGCTCGAGCCTTCAATGCAGCATTGGATGGGCACTGACGGCCTAGGGCGTGACGTGCTAAGCCGCATGCTACATGGTGGACGCATTTCTTTACTGGTGGGGTTAGTTGCCGTCGGCATTTCCACCGCTATTGGCATTATCCTAGGTGCAATCGCAGGCTTTTATCGTGGCTGGGTAGACACTTTCATTATGCGTCTAGTCGATGTCATGCTATCCATTCCCAGTTTCTTTTTGATACTAGCGGTCATCGCGTTTTTAACGCCTTCAATTATCAACATCATGATTGTGATTGGGCTAACCTCCTGGATGGGCGTCACGCGTCTCGTTCGTGCAGAGTTTTTAAGTTTGAACGAACGTGAGTTTGTCACGGCCTCTCGCACCTTGGGCGCAAAAGATGCGCGTTTAATTTTCACCCATCTGCTCCCTAATAGCCTCACCCCTATTATTGTGAGCGCAGTACTTGGTGTCGCCGGCGCAGTTTTAATGGAGTCCGGATTAAGCTTCCTGGGGCTTGGTGTACAGGCACCACAAGCCTCATGGGGTAACATTCTAACTGACGGCAAAGAATACATTCAGTTTGCCTGGTGGCTATCGTTGTTCCCCGGCTTAGCTATTTTAATCACGGTGTTGGGGTATAATCTACTCGGTGAAGGCTTACGTGATGCACTTGATCCACGAAGTGGGTCAAGCAAATAAGACGCATTGTAAAGTACGGACTAACAAGCGAGTGTCAACTTGCTTCAATTCAAGACAATAGGATATAGATATGGGATTTTTAGCTGGTAAAAAAGTACTCATTGCGGGCTTATTAAGTAACCGCTCAATCGCTTACGGCATTGCTGCTGCCATGAAACGTGAAGGTGCCGAACTCGCTTTCACCTATCAACTCGAAAAACATGAAAAACGCGTTGCTGGCTTAGCGGCCGATTTTGACTCAAAAATTGTACTGCCGTGTGATGTGGCTGAGGATGCACAAATTGACGCCCTCTTTCCAGCCCTGGCTAAACATTGGGATGGCTTGGATTCACTGGTGCACTCGCTTGCATTCGTACCAAAAGTAGCGCTGGATGGCGATTATCTGGACGCTGTCAATCGTGAATACTTTCGTATTGCACATGACATCAGCTCATACAGCTTTTCAGCGCTGGCCAAAGCGGCATACCCGATGATGCAAGGCCGCAAAGGCAGCCTACTCACACTGAGTTATCTAGGCGCAGAACGCACGATGCCTAACTACAATGTCATGGGCGTTGCCAAAGCGAGTTTAGAGGCCAATGTACGCTATTTAGCGCAAAGCCTAGGCCCACGTGGCATCCGTGTTAATGCGGTGTCTGCAGGCCCCATTAAAACGCTTGCAGCGTCAGGTATTGCAGACTTTGACAAAATGATAGGCTTTAACGAGAAGCATGCCGCATTACGCCGCAATGTCACAATCGAAGAAGTCGGCAACGCTGCGGCATTTCTCTGTAGCGATCTAGCCTCCGGTATTACCGGTGAAATTACTTATGTCGATGGCGGAATGAACATTACTGCCGCAGGTCAAATTGATTAGCACTCACAAATAGGCATAAGTGTTACGCACATAAAAAAGCCGATGTTTACATCGGCTTTTTTATGTGCGTAACACTTATCCCAGATATTTTATCAAGACTTAATTCGCAGCATTATCTAATAACAAACGCTGATTAACTTTAATCTTAGCTTTTTCACGCAAGGATTGTTTGTAAGCCGCAAGGTATTCACTGTTTAATGCGGCATCCAATTCTGATTTTACCGCTTTAGCAACGCCAGCATCGTCAGTTGCAGCATTCTCTACCTTAACAACCTTAACTAGTAAGTACCCTTGTTTTTCGTCAGCCAGCCCTGAATAAGCCGGTAATTGACTAACATCTGTTTTAAACACTTGCGTCATTGCCAATTGGGTTAGGCCTTGCGCATTTTTACGATCAACCGTTACTTCAGGAATCCAGTTAACACCATCGACAGCATTGCCTGCACGCAGCCCTTTTAATGCATCTTCACCCTTAGTTAGCGCCAATTTAGATGCAGCCTCTAGCTTAAGTAAACTTTCAATCCCAGCTTTAACTTCATCAAAACTTCTCGGTGTGGCGGCTTTGTAATCAATCACGCGCGCAGAAACTAAATTATTCGGCGCTATCTCCACCGCTTCTGTATTACGGCGATCTTTTAAGGATTCTTCAGAAAAAACCAAAGCCATCAGTTTGTCACTATTTTTAAAATACTCAGCACCTGACTCGCGGCTCAACCAATCTGACTGTTGCACTTGCCCGCCATAAGCCTTGGCTGCCGGCTCTAAACTACCTGACTGCTCATAGACAATGTTACTAAAGCCTTCAGCCTGCTTAGCAAACTCTTCCTGCGCTTTCTTGAACATTAAATCGCCTTTGATTTGTGGCTTTAATGCATTGAAATCAGAACTCTGGCCTGTAATCCCTGTGAGCTTGATAATATGGTATCCAAACTCAGATTCCACCAAATCACTCACCTCATTGACTTTCATACTAAAAGCGGCATCTTCAAACGGTTTAACCATTGCACCGCGACCAAAACTGCCTAAATCACCACCTTTAACCGCAGAACCTGGATCTTGAGAGTTTTTAACTGCCAACTCTTCAAATGACTTTGGATTCTTTTTAATTGCGGCAAGTAAGGCTTCGGCTTTGGCTTTGGCCTCTTGTTTATTCTCAGGAGTCGCATTCACGCCAAAACCTATCAGAATATGGCTGGCGCTACGTTGCTCATTCCCTTGAAATTGCGCCGCATTCTCATCGTAAAAAGCTTTTACTTCAGCATCATCAACGTTTACTTTTGTAATTAAATTAGCTGCAGACAGTAATAAAAACTCAACTTTAACTTGTGCTGGCGCAATAAATTTATCTTTATGCTGTTCGTAATAGGCGGTAACTTGCGCCGGCTCAATTTTCACCTGATCAATAAAATCTTTAGTTTTAATCTCAGCAACTGTGACATGTCGTTTCTGATTAACTAAGTTTAAAGTATTATCAGCGCGTGCATTAGAAATAAAACCAAGCTTGGCAATACCATCTTGCGCTTGTTGCGCCAACAAATCTGAGCGCATTCCCGCTTCAAACCTAGTAGGAGTCAAATTATTTTGTTGCAACACTTGATCATACAAGTCTTGTGAAAACTTTCCGTCTTTTTGGAAAGTTGGCATGCCTGTAATATAGGTGGCAAGTTGCGCATCGCTAATTGCATATTTTGCGTGCTTAATCTCCTCAGAGAGCAACTGCTCATTGATGAGTCGATCCAGCACCAATGATTTAACGATTGGGCTATCAAGCTGCGCTTGATCAACTTTACCTTCTGATTGCATACGATTACGTACTTCTTGCATTGCATTAGAATAGGCTTGAATAGAAATATCAGTGCCATTCACCTTAGCAATCGCGACATTTTTACCTGATTGACTTAAATAAGAGTCAATTCCAAATAAAGCAAATGGTATTGTAATTAAAGCTAACAATGTTTTACCAACCCAACCTTTGGCTACATCGCGGACACTATCTAACATAAAAAATTCTCTTCTTAAATATTCACTAACCAGTAAAAAAATAAAAAATCTGCAAAGTCTCAAAATAGAAATTACAAACTAAAGCTGGCGCTAATATATCACAAGTTTACTTGATATATTAATACTGAAACCTATGACATAAGATAATAAAAACAAGTTCTTAATCAGACGAAATTACTTGATTTTCACTTATAGATAACTAATTGAAAATAGAAATAAAAAAGCGAGTCCTAAGACTCGCTTTTTTATTTGGCGGAGCGGACGGGACTCGAACCCGCGACCTCCTGCGTGACAGGCAGGCATTCTAACCAACTGAACTACCACTCCTTAAACTGCAACGTATTATTAACAGCTAATACATATTAAAATTTTGCGCTTTAAATTTTAGCCATTAGTTCTCAATAGCTTTTTACAAAATAAAGAGTGCCTAAACTACTAGCACTCTCAATTTATAAAATTAGAAACGGCTTAGTCACATATAACATAATTGTTGGTTTTTGGTGGGTGCTAACGGGGTCGAACCGCTGACATTCGCCTTGTAAGGGCGACGCTCTACCAACTGAGCTAAGCACCCTGCATAACCAACTAAAATGCTAGTTTACAGCATCTTTAAGCGCTTTACCAGCCCTAAATTTTGGAGAATTTGCAGCTGCAATCTTGATTGTTTCGCCTGTACGTGGGTTACGGCCGTTACGAGCCTCACGTTTACCTACATAAAATGTTCCGAAGCCGATCAATGTTACTAAATCGCCCTTTTTAATTGCTGTTGTAATCGCAGCTGTTGTTGCATCTAATGCACGACCAGCAGCAGCTTTAGAAATACCAGCAGCGTTTGCAATCTCGTCAATCAGTTCTGATTTATTCACGTGTAATCCCCTCTCAAGGTTTTATTAAATAAAGAATCGGTAAATATTGGGAGAATAAAATCCCCGTATCAGCTTTATATCAAGCCTATAAAGGCTATGTCAAGCTTTTATGCGCCTTATGTCGCACTTATTTTTCAATGTTTTGTTGTCTCCGTAATAGCAGAGGCACTTTCCTTAGACTTATCAGTAGGTTGAACATCTTTCGATATATCTTCTTTAATATTATCAGTTTCAGGCAATGGCTCTGGTTTAGCCGCCAGCGCTAAGGCTAGCACATCATCTATCCACTGCACTGGGTGTATATCCAAATGATTTTTGATGTTTTCCGGAACATCCGTCAAGTCCTTTACATTCTGCTGCGGAATCAGCACGGTTTTAATGCCGCCTCTATGCGCTGCTAATAACTTTTCTTTTAGTCCACCGATCGGCAACACCTCACCCCTTAGCGTGATCTCGCCCGTCATCGCCACGTCTGCACGCACTGGAATGCCCGTCAGAATCGACACCAGCGCCGTGGTAATAGCGATCCCCGCACTTGGGCCATCTTTAGGCGTAGCGCCCTCAGGAAAGTGAATGTGAATATCATTCTTCTCATAAAAATCATCAGCTATGCCTAGACGTTTTGCACGGCTACGCACGACGCTCATTGCCGCCTGCGTAGATTCTTTCATCACATCACCTAATTTTCCGGTTGTTGTAGTTTTACCTTTACCTGGTAACAATACAGCCTCAATCGTCAACAACTCTCCTCCCACTGAAGTCCATGCCAAACCAGTCACCTGACCAACTTGGTTTTCTTTAGCCGCTACACCGTAATCATAACGCTGTACACCTAAGTACTTATCCAGATTTTTAGGTGTAACACTGATTTTTTTAGGGGCTTTCGCGCCCTCTTTTGCTTTAGTGGTCAGTAATTCTTTAACTACCTTTCTGCAGACCTTAGACACCTCCTGCTCAAGCTTACGTACCCCAGCCTCGCGCGTATAGTAGCGTACAATGTCACGCACCGCAGCCTCTGAAACACTCACTTCCTGCTCTTTTAAACCGTGTGTTTTTAATTGCTTAGGTAATAAATATCGCATAGCAATATTCACTTTTTCATCTTCAGTATAGCCAGAAAGATGAATAATCTCCATACGATCCAACAATGCCGCAGGAATATTCATTGAGTTTGCCGTTGCTACAAACATGACATCGGATAAGTCATATTCGACCTCAACATAGTGGTCAGCGAAGGTATGGTTTTGCTCAGGGTCTAAGACTTCCAGCAATGCTGAAGAGGGATCACCTCTAAAGTCCTGTCCCAACTTATCAACTTCATCGAGTAAGAATAGTGGGTTTTTAACGCCAACTTTAGTCATGCTCTGTAATATCTTACCTGGCATTGAGCCAATGTAGGTGCGCCTATGACCTCGAATCTCTGACTCATCACGTACGCCACCCAAGGCCATACGCACAAATTTACGATTAACCGCCTTTGCTATACTTTGCCCAAGCGAGGTTTTACCAACGCCCGGTGGGCCTACCAAGCATAAGATTGGTGCTTTAATTTTATCAACGCGTTGCTGTACCGCGAGATATTCAACAATACGCTCTTTAACTTTCTCCAGGCCGTAATGATCGTCGTCCAACACGGCTTCAGCCTTGATCAAATCTTTACTGATTTTAGTTTTTTTCTTCCAAGGTAAATTGATTAAAGTATCAATATAGTTACGCACGACGGACGCCTCGGCAGACATCGGCGACATCAATTTCAATTTCTTTAATTCGCTGGACACTTTAGCAAGCGCATCTTTAGGCAGATGTGCTGCTTCAATGCGCTTATCAAGCTCATCCATTTCATCAGTTTCATCTTGCTCACCCAGCTCTTTTTGAATCGCTTTAACTTGTTCATTCAAGTAATATTCACGCTGTGTTTTTTCCATTTGACGTTTCACACGGCCACGAATACGCTTTTCTACTTGCAGAATATCAATTTCACCTTCCATCAGGTGTAGCAGATGCTCTAGGCGTACGGCAACATCAAACATTTCAAGGATTTTTTGCTTTTCATCAAGCTTTAATGTCAAGTGCGCGGCAATTGTATCAGCCAGACGACCCGCTTCATCGATACTGGCTAGCGAAGTTAATATTTCAGGTGGTATTTTTTTATTCAATTTAACGTACTGATCAAATTGTGCAAAAACCGTACGCATTAAAGCTTGTATTTCTACATCGCTCACTGACTCTTCAATCAACTCTGTACGTGCAGCAAAACACTCTTCAGTCTCAGTAAAGTCGATAATTTTAGCGCGCTGCACACCTTCAACGAGCACCTTAACGGTACCATCGGGAAGCTTGAGCATTTGCAATACGGTCGCAATGGTTCCTACGTCGTGCAAATCGTTAGCTTCTGGATCATCCTTATTAGCGGATTTTTGCGCCACTAGTAGAATCTGCTTATTGCCTTCTGATGCAAGCTCGAGGGCTTTAACAGATTTTGAGCGCCCAACAAAAAGAGGAATAACTAAGTGCGGATATACGACGACATCACGCAATGGTAATAGCGGGATTAAACCGCCATCTGGGCTGTACGAAGGGAGTAATTGCGCCATGGGAGACCTCAATAAGCTAAAAAATTAAGCATAAAATGCCTGTATGTATATGGTATGGGGTGTTTTATTTACACTTCAAGTATCAGATAGTATTTAAGCACTAATTTAGCGCGTTAAATCGGAATATTTGAAAGAAATTTAGCGATGACTAGGATACGCGATAAGCGACATGACAATCTCAGCTTAAAGCGCTAGGCGCAACAAGCTGAGATTATAGGGCAAACAATAACTAAGCTACAGATTCTTCAGCAGGCTTGTCTGAGTAAATCAGGATGGGTGCTGTATCACCTCGGATAACGCCCTCATCGATAACAACCTTACTTAAATTAGCAAGTGAAGGTAGCTCATACATGATTTCCAGCAAAGCATGCTCCATAATGGAACGCAAGCCACGAGCACCAGTTTTACGTTCTAATGCTTTTTTAGCGATGAGTAGTAAAGCAGACTCTCTAAACTCTAAATCAACGCCTTCCATCTTAAACAACTTGATATATTGCTTAGTTAAGGCATTTTTAGGTTCAGTCAAAATCGTCATTAGTGCCGCTTCATCTAATGATTCCAGTGTAGCGACTACGGGTAAGCGCCCAATAAATTCTGGGATAAGTCCAAATTTAATGAGATCTTCAGGCTCAACATCACGCAACACAGCACCAATTTCACGCACATCTGCTTTGCTTTTAACTTCAGCGCCAAAACCCATACCGCCTTTTTCAGAGCGTAAGCGAATTACTTTTTCTAGACCATCAAATGCGCCACCACAAATGAATAAAATATTAGTAGTATCAAGTTGTACAAACTCTTGATTAGGATGCTTACGTCCGCCCTGTGGAGGAATTGACGCAACGGTACCTTCAATAAGTTTCAGCAGGGCCTGTTGCACACCCTCACCTGAAACATCACGGGTAATAGACGCATTCTCTGATTTGCGAGAAATTTTATCGACTTCATCAATGTAAACTATGCCGCGTTTGGCTTTCTCAGCATCGTAATCACACTTTTGCAATAGCTTCTGCATGATATTTTCAACATCTTCACCCACGTAACCGGCTTCGGTCAGCGTTGTAGCGTCAGCCATTACAAAAGGCACGTCAAGTAATCTAGCCAAAGTTTGTGCTAGCAACGTTTTGCCTGAACCCGTTGGACCAATCAGCAATATATTACTTTTTGCGATTTCAACTTCGTCTTTTTGTCCACCGTCAGAAAGGTTGTTGTGACCTAAACGTTTGTAATGGTTGTAAACTGCCACAGCCAGGTTTTTCTTGGCTTGAGTTTGACCAATCACATACTGATCTAAAATTTTGCAAATTTCTTGGGGGGTAGGCAGGCTAGTTTCTGTCGATTTCAAGCCGTCCGTGTTCTGGACTTCTTCTTTGATGATATCGTTACATAAATCAACACACTCATTACAAATGAATACAGACGGTCCTGCAATCAGTTTTTTAACTTCATGTTGGCTTTTACCACAGAATGAGCAATAAAGTAATTTATCGTCGTCGGCTTTAGTTGCCATCAATTATGTCCTATTGAATTAGATGTGCTGATTAAATAACGCAATACCAACGTGGTGGTATGTTGTATTTATGCTGTTTCGTTACGGTTACCAATAACTTTATCAATCATGCCATAAGCCACTGATTGTTCAGCGCTCATAAAGTTGTCGCGCTCTGTATCACGGTCTATTTCTTCAGCAGTTTTACCAGTATGGTGCGCTAGGATATCGTTTAACTTGGCACGTAAATACAAAATTTCTTTTGCATGAATTTCAATATCACTCGACTGTCCCTGGAACCCGCCTGAAGGCTGATGAATCATCACACGTGAGTTTGGTAAGCTAAATCGCTTATCTTTTGCGCCTGCAGCCAATAAAAAAGCGCCCATACTGGCAGCTTGACCAATGCACAAGGTGCTAACATCCGGCTTAATAAACTGCATGGTGTCATAAATCGACATGCCAGCCGTAACAGAGCCGCCTGGTGAATTGATATACAAAGAAATATCTTTATCTGGATTATCAGCTTCTAAAAACAAAAGCTGAGCTACTACCAAATTGGCTGTCATATCATTGACAGGACCCACTAGAAATACAACTCGCTCTTTTAAAAGACGAGAATAAATATCAAAAGAACGCTCGCCGCGGCCACTTTGCTCAATCACCATTGGGATATAACCCAAACCTTTTGGTGTTAAGTCATTCTGCGCTTGTGACTGCAACATATTGTTCATTTAAGCATTTCCCATTAAGTCGTCAAATTTAACTTTTTTATCACTTACTTTAGCCTTCGACAACACCCAAGCAACTGCGTTCTCTTCTGTCGCCAATGCAGATGGCTCATCTAAACGCTTAGGATCAGCATAATACCAAGTAATGACATCTGCCGGGCGCTCAAAGCTTTGTGAGAACACGTCAACCATTGCACGCACTTGGTCGGCACTTGCATGCAGACTATTGGTGTTAATTAACTCGCCTAAAACTAAACGCAATTTAGCACTGCGTTTAGCTTGATCTTCAAACATTGACGGCTCAAGTGTAATATTGCCTAAATCCGCACCGCGTTGCTTCAGATTTTGCTCTGTTGTTTGCATCATGCGATTAACTTCAGACTCTAATATGATGCGAGGAATTTCAAATTCCGCGTTATCTACCAAAGCTTGGAACACTTGTTCTTTTAGTTTTGCGCTGACGCGTTTGGCAACCTCTTGATCTAAACTCTCGCTTATTTCAGCTTTCATTTTTTCAATATCGCCATCTTCAACACCTAGGCTTTTAGCAAAGTCTGCATCGATTTCAGGGAATTTAGGTTGTGAAACACTGACATAAGTCACTTCGTAACCTACTGTTTTTCCAGCAAGTTGCTCTGGGCTGTGGTCTGCAGGGTAGGTAATATCAAAGCTCTTGGTTGTACCGGCCTTGCCGCCTACCAACTGCTCATCAAACGACTCTACGCGCCCAGCTTCACCCAACACCAAATCAATACCATTGTCACCGGTTGATTCTACCACTTGCCCATCAATCGACGCTTTCAGGGTAACGTTAACGCGATCACCTTTTTTAGCTGCGCGTTTAACTGGCTCGAAGCTCACTCGTTGCTTAACTAAAACGTCTAATGTTTTCTTTACGTCAGCATCAGTTAACTCAATCACTGGGCGCTCGATTTTTACTTTAGATAAATCACCCAAAGAAACTTCAGGAAACACTTCAAACGTAGCGGTGTACTCTAAAACTTCTGATGCGGCATCAAATGGCTTGTGCTCAATGTTAGGAAAGCCTGCAACGCGTAATTTATTTTCATCCACGGCATCGCCAAAGCTTTTTTCTACAGCAGCAGAATACACTTCATCGCGCACTTGGCTGCCGTAATGCTGATTAACTAGACCTAGCGGGGCTTTTCCAGGCCGGAAACCAGAAAATTTTGCGGTACGAGCGACTTGGTTTAACCGTTGTTTGATTTGCGCTTCTAGCGGTTCAAGTGGAACACTAATTGTGATTCTACGTTCGAGTTTACTGAGGGTTTCAACATTTAGAGCCATGCCGTATTTCCTAATTTTTCTGTAATTGTATATAACGAGCAGATGCGCGGTATTATGCGGCAACGCAAGATAACAATTTTAAGTAATGATGGTGCGAAAGAAGAGACTCGAACTCTTACACCCGAAGGCGCTGGAACCTAAATCCATTCTTTTACATCCGTTAAACCCTTGTTGTATAATGTTTTATGAAATTTTCCAGTCAATTGTCTGGAAAATTCTGGAAAACACCTAATCAACTAAGGTCGAAAGATAGCGAATGTTACACAAGAAAACACCCGAAGTCCAGATGAAAAAGGTAGATAAAAATATTTATCAATACGGTAAATATAGCTTCCAAGTGAAAATGATGGTTGCTGGCCATCGAGTTTCTCAAGTCTTCGATTTTATCGAAGAAGCCCGAACGTGGAGAGATCTCCAGCGCGCCGGCAGCTCACTAGATGTCGATGA
The DNA here is from genome assembly GCA_041675545.1 of Methylotenera sp. GTDB lineage: Bacteria > Pseudomonadota > Gammaproteobacteria > Burkholderiales > Methylophilaceae > Methylotenera. The sequence goes on along the minus strand of JBAYTS010000037.1, from coordinate 5,248 downwards.
GAAGCGTATCTTTGAGGCTCGGGCAAAAAAACGTGAATCTCGTACATATACTGTAAAACAGGCTCTCGAACGCTATGAAAAAGAAGTTACACCGGCTAAAAAAGGATCGGCTGTTGAGCTCACTCGTATAAACAAAGCCAAAAAAACTGTACTTGCTAGCAAAAGCTTTTACATGGTTACGCCTAAAGACGTATTGGCCTTTATGGATGAAATCGGGGGCAGTGACAATAACAAGCGTAAGTACGCTAGTCTAATTTCTCATCTATATAAAATTGCTATCACACGCTGGTCAAAGGCTGTTGAAAATCCAGTTAGTGGGAAAATAGAGCTGCCCAGCAATGGTAAACCACGAGACAGACGACTTAATGGAAATGAAGCTGAAGAACTACTCAAGCACCTGACTGGTGAAGCCAAAAACATATTCGAATTTGCAATTGAAACAGCCATGCGACGCGGTGAGATACTAGCTCTTGAATGGAAAGACATAGATTTTAAAACACCTTCTGCCACACTGAATGACACCAAAAATGGCGAAATTCGTGCCGTCCCACTCTCAACCACTGCAGTAAGGATAATCAAGGAACGAACACAGGGTATTGGTGCAAAAAAAGTATTCGACATAACAGCAAGAAAGCTACGTAGTGATTGGGATGCAGCAAAAACAGCAGCTAACATTCCAGACATTCGATTTCATGATCTTCGGCATGAAGCGGCCAGTCGTTTATTTGAGATCGGCCTAAATGTAATGGAAGCAGCAAGCGTAACTGGGCATAAAACGCTGTCTATGCTCAAGCGCTACACCCATCTTAACCCCTCTGATATAGCAAAGAAACTTAGATAGAATATGTACTTTTCTTAATTCCATTAAACGAAATGGGAAGCGTGGAGAATTTTGAGGCTGCAAGAACTATCCACGTTGCAAGCAGTTGCTTTATTCAAGAGCACTAGTCGATAGTACGCTTCGGCAGCTAATTTTTGACGCCGCCGACTTTGCAAACTAAAGAATTAACACATAGTGCTCTATAATCTAACCACAACTATTTCACTGCAGGGATGTGTGAGTGATAATTCCAGAGCTAGATAAAGAAGAGTTCGGCAAGAAATTAAGTGATGTTGTTTATCCATCACGGCCTATCCGAAGCATTCAACATCTAATGGGGCGTAGCCATGAGATAGACATAATTGAACGAGCACTTTACCAGCCAGGGCGACATATATTCATATTCGGTGATCGTGGCGTAGGCAAAAGCTCACTTGCTGCAACCGCAGCTTATCAATACCAAAGCGCAGAAGCTGAACCAATATTTGTTTCTGGTTCTATAGATGACACGTTCAAAACAATTATTGCGAATATTGCAAATCAGGCTTTAGGCAGATCTAAAACCGAAAACATCAAGCGAAATGAAAGTATAGGCATAGAGTGGCGCGGTCTCAGGTGGGGTGGTGGTATTGAGATTAGTTCACTAGATGTAGCATCTCAAATCCAGTCGATAGGCGATGCTGCAGAACTACTCAAACAGATTTCATTGAATCATTCTGAAAAACCGATAGTTGTACTAGATGAGTTCGACACCATTAAAGAACAATCTGAACGAAACAAATTTGCAGCGCTACTCAAGCAACTTGGTGATCAATCAATTAATCTAAAATTCATATTCACTGGGATTGGGCATAGCCTTGATGACCTACTTGGCGCGCACCCTTCTGCATTTAGGCAACTCGAAACTGTTGAATTACCTAGACTGGCATGGGAAGCACGTCGTGAAATCGTAATCAATGCCGCTGATGCATTTGGCCTTTCTATAAACAATGATATTAACTGGCGAATAGCAATTGTTAGCGATGGCTTCCCATACTATATTCATCTAATTATGGAAAAGATGCTTTGGGAAGCATTCATAGAGGACGAAGTTACTACTGAATTGAGTTCAGAACACTATTATCTTGGACTGAGAACCGCTATTCAAAGCATCAATGCAGAACTGAAACGCCCTTATGATCAAGCGGTAAGTCATCGGGATCAGCAATATGAAAATGTAGTTTGGTCTACTGCTGATGGAGATGAGTTATATCGTCCACTCAAGGACATGTACGGTGCATACAAAATACTTATGCAAAAGAGAGGATTAGTCGACCAAGCACTTCTACAACCTAAATTCAGTGAACATGTCCGGAAACTTAAGGATAAGAGCTATGGCGAAATGTTAATGCAGGTTGAAAATCGTCAAGGTTGGTATACATACTCAGAAAAAATGCTCCGTGGTTACGTTCGAATGCAGGCTGAAGCTAATGGTATTGAGCTTTCTGGCGAGAGAGAGGCTCCTCGGCAGAAAATGCATGTTCCAGGAAATGCCAGAACAGGATCATATGGTCCCAGCATCCCTAAAGGTGTTAGTTTCGGTGGTAGAAGCAAAAATGATGATTCTTAACAAGTCAATTACTCTGCTATAAAGCGGGTTAAGTCCAGACATCATTACCATATCGGAGGAACAATGGCAGATTGTGAAGATCAGGAAAAAGTGATCATTGATGCAGAAAATCTCCGAAATGGCATGGTCAACCAGCTTTTCGGGCCTCCACTTTATGGCACCGAAGATGAATGGGTTTTCTATTATGACGAAACTAACAATATCCGAAAGTTACACTTAACGGAAGACGGAGCAAATGCAGAATTCAAGAATTTCGTTTTGGGCGGCATAGCACACCCAAGGAACAGAGGGCTACCAGATACGAACTCCCTGATTGAGTCTTTGGTGTTACAGAAGTCAGCTACAGAAATCAAATTCAATCAACTAGCTACTGGTTCATTTCTAGGAGTTCTGAATTCCAAAAAAATTAGAACGCTACTGAAGTGGTTGATTGATAATGACATCTATATTCACTATACCAATTTCAACATCCTTTATTGGTCCCTTGTAGACTTGGTGGACTCTCTTTGGAGTGACGAAGAAATTTTGCAGTATGCTCCTTACCAATTGGAAATAAAAAATGAGTTATTCAGACTATGCAACATAGAGTTAGATATTTTTACGCAGTTGCTTAGAAAGTATCACTACCCAAATATTAAGAGAAGTCAGAACGTCAGCTTCATGTCTGAAGTGGCCGATCATTTTGAGTCTTTTACTAAAGAACCAAGAACGGACATCACGAAACTGGTGATTGCTTTAATGCGCCATGGGGCGACCATTGAAGAAATGGCATTCTTAGTAGATAACGATGATGACATATTAATTAATAGCTTTAAGGATATGTACTTAAGGCCAATCTACATCTACCCGAACAGCATACATATTTTTGATAAAGAAGATTCCGTGCAAATCGATCTTAAAAATCATGTAGTCAAGTTCAGAGATCGCTTGGTTAGCTATTCATTTGTTGATTCCAAACAGAGTATTGGCATTCAAATATCAGATGGAATATGTGGGCTTCTAGGAAGTTATTTTAACTTCTTGGAAGAAAACACAATAGAGCAATTAAAAGGGATCAAAAGCAAACTAAATTTAGGGCAGACCTCCACATTGGAACTACTCAAGACACTGATTGACGCGTCAGATGAAGCAAGTAATGGCTTTTGCCATCGGATTGCACCAACTGATAGTGATTTTAAGAATCAGTTTTTCCTCTTCAATATAAGTTGATTAAGCTGAGCTTCAGTTTAGGTCGTAACTAGCTATTTATCTAAATTTGATTTAAGAATTATGAGTGGCCGCTATTGATAATTATAGGTGGCTTTTTTGAGACCAAAACAGTTGTAATGAATGCTTTATCGATCTTAGCACAGCCGTTCCACGAGGCACGCCGATGAACCGCAAACCGGGGGATTAGAGGAATGATCAACAAGATTAATGACCAGAACGATGGCCAAGATGATTTCGACTGGGATTCGGACGATGATACCGACCCGAGCGGATCGCGGGCACTTGAACGCGAAGTCGACCCAGAGGAGGAGTTTGGGGAAAACAGGGACCCCAACGTGTTGCCCGTGACCTTAAAAGCGTCCACCATCAATGGTGAGGATTGCGTAGAGCTCTACGCGCATGGCGAGACTTTTTCGTCCGAGACTGGGAAGATGGCCAAACGAGCTGTGCTGCTCGCTCGAGTATCGCCGCTAGAGCTCACGATGTTCCCACTAGAAGCAGACGCGCATCGAGCGTGGTTTCTGGAGCCGAAATACGACGATCTCAAGTCCATCACCGTCCTCGCGAAAGAGCACAATCCGTGGCGGCTGCCTGAGTCGGTCGGAGATTTCGATGAGATGCTCAAAGAACTGCCGACAGGCTTCGCGCGGCATGCCATATACGGACTCGGGTTCAAGTGGGAATACCGGCTGATTCCAGAAGCCATCATCAAAATGGTCGGCGTGACCGAGTTGGTCATCGAACTGGGAGACGGTGCCAGCGCAGAACTCCCTACATTCAGGCTCGGCATCGATCGCTTCATCCGCATCCGGAAGGCCATCGACACGATCTCGAAAAGGGCGACGTCTAGCTCGTTGAAAGCTCGTCGCTTGGCCGCCTACAACGAGACGCTCCATGCCGCACGTCCTGACGAATTCAAACATCGCTATCCGGAAGTCAAGGCAGGCGAAATCTATGAACTGATTCAGTTACGCAGACGAGCGTCGAATAGTAGCGCAAAGGATGGTCTAGCCGCGGCCCAAGTGGTTCGAGAAGACGCGGAAAAGATCGCCAGCCAGGAGCCTGCAAAGTTGTTCGAGCTCAAAGCCGTAATTGAGCAGGTCACCTTAGCCCAGCTCATTGGCGAGTTCGAATCCATGCTGCAGAAGAACTTGGCCGAGCCGAAGTGGCAGACCTTCTTCAAGGCAAACCCATTCGTCCTCGGCTTGGCCTTCCCCTATCCGGTTATCTTGTTCCAAGACCAAGCCAGCGTCGGAGGAACTACGATCCGCGGCAACGGCGAGAGCATCGTCGATTTCCTAATGGCGCAGCGGTTCACTGGGAACCTAGCCCTCATTGAGATCAAGCGCCCCTCCACCACGCTTGTGGAACCTCGGGCCTACCGAGGCGACCTGCATGCGCCGCACCGGGAACTGACCGCGTCGATGGCGCAGGTGTTGGATCAGCGGGCGCAGTTGCTGCATCACTTCGCCACCAAGAAATCGCAGGACAAGGCGCTGACCGATGCCCATGTGTCCTCGGTCAACTGCATCGTGGTGGTGGGGCGGCTGCCGACAGATGCCGCACAAATCCGCTCGCTGGATCTCTTCCGTCACTCGTCAAAGGACTTG